>JAFIGD010000036.1 GCA_020831625.1 Verrucomicrobiota bacterium
TTTCAACAGCCGGACGCGGGCCATCCTGGCCCGGACCTCCGCCGCAGGATGCGGCACCTCCGGCATTAAATCACCTCCACCACATCGCCCGTATGGGTAAACAGAAGCTGACAACGGATCTTCTCCGGCGCGAAGCCCAGCATGTCCGCCAACACGCCGCGGTACAGCGCCATTTGCGGGGCGTAATGCGCCACCGTATCCGAACCGCTCCTGAGATTCGTCTTGTAATCCTGAATCCAGGCTCCGTCTTCAAAGATTACCACCCGGTCAAAAATCCCGGTGATCCACCCCTCCGGCATCACACTCTCAAAATGCTGCTCCCGCCAAAGATTCTTCACCCCCTTCGGCATCCGCAGGGCTTCAAAGTCATACGCTCTGCGCACATGACCCGCCGCCGGACTGTCCCCGGGCTCGCCGGACGCCGCCAGCAAAGCCTCCAGGGATATTTCATCCGTCCAGGTCAGTTTTTCGAGGATCGCGTGAACCCGGCTCCCCAACGCGCGCCCGTCCACCGCGATCCGGTGAAAAGTCCGCCCCAAATCCCGGCTTTCCGCATCCGCCCGCGAGGGCTCAAGCCGGGGAAGAACCGCACGCCCCGCCGCGAGCCTCATCGGCAGCGGTTCCCTCACCGCCGGACGGGAGCGCTCCGGCGCGGGAAGCGATACATCGCCGTATGCAGCCAGCGTTGTTCCGAACTCAAGCGGATCGCCCGCCGCGCCACCGGAGGCGCCTCCCTCCAGCCGGTGCCGAATCCAGTTGTGCATCACATTCAGCGAACCGCCTTTCGCCGGCGCAGGCGGCAGCAACACAAACAGCCCCTGCTTGGCCCGCGTCAGGGCCACATACAGATTGCACAGATTTTCATACGCGCTCTCGGCCTGCAGGCGTTCAAATTCGGCATCCAACCCGCCGGTCTGCTCACAGACCTCTTTCTGCGGCAGTTGCAAAACCCAGCCCGGCTCCCGCCCCTCCGCCGAGGTCACCAGACTGTGCGTTTCAACACTGACAAACGACATCGAGGCGGTCAGCGGCAGAAAAACCACATCAAACCCGAGCCCCTTGCTCTGATGAATGGTCATGATCCGAATCACCCCCCGCGCTTCATGCTCCTTCAGGTAGGTGCGGTCCACAAACGCCAGAAACCGGTCGATCGACGGAAGATCCATCCGGTCAAACTCCTGACCCGCCTCCACCAGCTTCCGCAGCCGGTCCCGCGAAAACGCCGCGTCCTCCTCCAACGGAAGCGACCGCACCAGCGACTGGAGCGTCCGGGCAACGCCCTGTTCATGAACACTCCTGAGAAGTTCCCGCGGATCGGGCTCCCAACCGGCCATTTCCAACACCCGTCCCGCGAAGCGGTCGCCGGGATGCGCCGCCAGCGTCAGCGCCGCCAGCACGGCCTCCACCGCCGTGTCGTTCCGCAAGGCACTCTGACCTTCCTGCACCACCGAAAACCCCTCACGCCGCAATCCGTCCGCCAGGTCCGCGCCCCGCCGGTTGCTCCGCACCAGCACCGCCACCTCCAGTCCGGGATCCAGCGTCCGCAGCAGCTCCGTCAGCAGCGCCAGTTCCGCTTCATCCTCTTTATCATGACGCTCCACCACCCGGGCCGTTCCCGGCAAGTTCAGGTGACGCTCCGCCGCCGTATGCGGACGGAACTGCGCGTTCCATTTCGCGCGCGCCCCCGCCGGAAACCCCTCCATCTCCGGCACCGCATCCATCAGCCGGTTTACCAACTCCAGCACCGCCGGCGCGGAACGCTGCGACACATCCATCGGCTCCATCCGGATTTTCTCCGCATACCGCTCCCGCACCCGGTCAAACAAATCCGCGTTTCCACCGCGCCAGGCATAAATCGCCTGTTTTACATCGCCCACATAAAAGAAACTCCGCTCTCCCCCGGCATCCTGAAGCACCTCATCCACGAACGGCTCCACCGCCCGCCACTGCAGCGTGCTGGTGTCCTGAAACTCATCCAGCAGCCAATGCGCCACCTCGCCGTCCATGCGGAAGGCCAGCGCCCCCGGAGGCAGATGATGAAATCCGGTGATCAGGGCGCAGGCGTCTTCAAACGAAACCGCCCCGCGGGCCATGGCTGTCCGCATATACCGCTCCTCGAACGCCGCCAGCAACCCGAACACCCCCCGGGTCTGCATCCAGGCCCGCTCCAACTCCACCCCGGACGGATGCCGCAGCAACAGTTTCAGCCCCCGGTGCTGCTCTTCCGTCAAGGGCACGGGTTTGCGCCGATACAGGATTTCCTCTCCGATCTCCGCCTGCAAAAGCCGTTCCGCCAGCGCGCCCGTTGGCCGGTCTTTGCTCCAGCTTTTTCCGGGCGTATACGCTTCACAGCTGTCAATCAGCTTCAACAACTCCGGCAGCGCCGTTTCTCCCAGCGATTCCCGCAAATGCGCCGCCAGAAGACTGCGGTCCTCCTCCGGCAGCGCCCGGGGAGGCTCCCGCACCTCCAGGCCTCCCCCGGGATGCCGCCAGGCCTCCGCCTCGGGAAACAGCAAAAAGACCGAACGGTGATCCGAAATCATTTCCAGCAGTTTCCGGTCCAGCGCGTTTTCCGCCAGTCCCTGGGTGGTCAGTTCAAACGACCCCAGAAACGCCTCCTTGCTCTCCTCTGAAAGCACCCCCGGAGCCAGCAGACCGTCCAGCGTCTGCTCGTGCAGGAAGCGCGCCTCGGGTCCCTGACCGTCCAGCAGCGCGAACTCGGGCGGCAACTGCAGTTCCACCGCCGCAGCCGAAAGCATCTGCGCAATCCGCGAGTCCAGGGTCCCGATCCGCAAGCGGTGCAACTGCGAAAGCAAGGCCCGCAAATCCCCCATGAACGCCTCCGGACTTCGGGACAGGCCCATCGCGGCGGAGGTCCGCTCCGCCGCCCGGGGATCCGCCGCGGCCTTGCGCAAATATTCGACAATCGCATCAAAAATCTCCCCCGCCGCCTTGCGCGAAAACGTGTAAGCCCCGATCGAATCCGGCCGGGCCCCCATCGCCAGCAGCCTCAGCACCCGGTGCGCCAGGGTGTAGGTTTTTCCACACCCCGCGCTCGCCGAAATCGACAAGTAGGGGTCAAAAGCGGTCGCGGGGGGTTCCGACATGCCTCACATCCCCTGACGGATAAAAATCACCATCTCCTGAAGGCCCAGCAGCGCCGGGAGCCAGAGCAGCAACTGACAGGTCAGCACCGACTGATACGACGAGGGATGCCGCACATCCATCATCATCGGCAGCCGCACAAACGCCATGCAGCTCAACACTGTCAGCGGAATAAACCCCGCCGCCGGGTCCGTACCGAAGCTGTTCGCAAAGGCAAACGGAATCAAAGACAGGCAAACGCACCACCACCCCGTTCCCCTTCGGGTCGCGCCCAATGCCAGAATCAGCACCCATGCGCCCATTAAAAATAAATACCGGCTCCATAACAGCGCGCCGACACCTTCCAAACGGGACTCCGCGGGCATTCCCGCCGGGATCAGGCTTCCCAGCCATGCGGGTTGCACAGCAATCATAACCGCCAGACCCGCGCACAGCGCAATCCCAAACCCCGACAGCATCTGCCAGATCCGAATCCGGTGCACCTCCCAAACCCCCGCGATCAGTCCCAAACACGGAAACAGCCAGACTGGATGCATCCAAAAGGCCACCCCCGCATACATTCCGCCCCGAAGCCAGGACCGTTGCGCGTTCTCTTTGCTCAGCGAGGAAAACGCCTTCAGGAAAAAACACAGACCGATCGCGCCGCCGCCGGCGGTGGACAACCGAATCGCCAGGCCCGGCACACTCAGAAACAAAATACCCGCGCACAGCGCCAGCGGCGTTCCCACCGTGCGGTTGAGAATGCGCAACAACATCCCGGCGGCCGCCACCAGAAAAAATCCGGACACCAGACGGTTCCAGAACAGCGGGGCCGATTCCGTCAGCTCCGAAAGCGCCATCAGCGCCAGTGTCAGCGGGTGCCCCCCCCCGCCGCTCAAGAGCCGCGCCTCGACCGGGGTCACCGGCTCGCCCGACAGAAACAACACCCGCCCTGTCGTCCATCCCCCCCAGAGGAACACCCCCGCCAGCAGCGTTGTCAGCGAAGTGAGCCACACATTGTCCGGCAGCGGATTCGAGGTGGGTTTCAGCCGGCTCGAACACAGGGAGCGCAGCGGCGGCAGCACCAGCAGCCAACGGCTCAGCAACACCCCTGAAATCGGCAGCCCCAGGGTGAACAGCGCGCCCCGCAAGGTCTCCGGCGGCAGAAACAGCAGACAGAACAGCCCGCCCATCACCGGCAAATTCCGGCGGATTCTGCGGCCGTCCTGCGGATACCCCTGCGCGAAATCCAAGAGACCCACCAGCG
This sequence comes from Verrucomicrobiota bacterium, assembly GCA_020831625.1. Classification (GTDB taxonomy): domain Bacteria; phylum Verrucomicrobiota; class Kiritimatiellia; order SS1-B-03-39; family UBA6053; genus PXAS01. The sequence continues at coordinate 4,352 of JAFIGD010000036.1, forward strand.
GAATAACCGTCCAAAGCGACTCCACTGCAAACAGTTCCCGGAACAGCGCCACAATCGCCTCATAGGTCTCCGGCTCCACCGGACGTGTCAGCGACGCCGGCACCTGATCTTTCACCAGCACAAACACCAGACCGGCCGACAAGGCGCCCCAACCGGTAAACACCAGCGCCCGGCCATGCTCCTCCTGCATGGAGGCCAGCGCCAACAGCCCCAGAATAGCCAACGGCGCCAGCCCCGGCAGGCAAAACGCTATTCCGGCCCACAGCAGACCCGCCAGTACCGCTTCCCAGGGCCCCGGCCGCGTCATCCGCAGGATCAGACCCGCCTGGCCCAGCACCATCGCCCCGAACAAGGCCGTCTGACCCGGAAACGCCCCCACGCGGCCCATGGCAATCAATAAAAGCGCCAGCACCGGCGCGAGCATGCCCGCGCGCTGACCCAACACACCCCATCCCGCCAACGAAAGCACCGCAAGTCCTTTGGCCGCAGGCGGCAATTCACTGAACAAAAGGCCCAACGCGGCAAACACCATTGCCACCGGCCATATCCAGCGGCACACCGCCTTATGCACCGACGGAGACATCTTCAAAATCGTTTTCTCATCACTCATGCCCCGGACCCTACCCGCACCTGGTGAAAAAATCCAGCATCGTCTGACCCTCGACCCCGATTTTAATCGACGGAAGAGCGATCCCGGAAAAAAACACTTTACAGAAGGTAAGGAAGGAAACGAAGGCTTTGGGGCAGCTTGCCACGCGGAACGCGTGGGGGCATGCGGGGAAGATACTGTTTTTTCTTGGCGTTTTTCTGTTCAAAACACCCTTGCCCCACAGCCCGTCTCAACATCCGTGGTCTTCCATCCGTGGTCTCACCCTAAGCCTGCCCCACAGCCCACTGCCTCTCCTTAAATTTCAACGGCATCACAGTCTTCAGTATGAGGCCGTGTCCCTTGACCCGCCCTTTCAAAACCTGTTGTGTGAGGCATCCCTTCAGGATGCGTAATTCCTTTTATGTTCCCACCGTGGGTGTCTCGCTGCGCTCGAAACCCACGGCTACGGTGAGTTGCCCGTTCCGGGCAAAATACATACGCATCTTGAATTCTTGAGATGTGTATACTCGTCAGGGCAACGCCCCTGGAAAACGAAGATATAGTATTCTATAACCCTGAAGGGGTTACACTGTTTGTAGGATTAGGGTCCAAAGGAGTTTCATCCCTTCAGGATGAGGAATTTTTGATGTAAATCAGCCCAGGGGGGTTGCCCCTGGCTTACGGGTTTTATCCCGTTGGGATATATAAAAAACCCGAAAGAGAATACAGTGGCACCAATCAGCCATCCAGTTTATGATGAACAGGATAAGATCACGTCGATCCTGCCGCGCCATGCCGTAGCCTCTGGCGAAGGCTGGTTATCCAGACAAAAAAATAAATGCGCCCTTGGCAAGCCTGGGCCTGTCAAAAAACGAAAAAAGTCCTGACATATCCCGCCTTGCGAACCGAGAGGTTTTGCCGTAAGAGTCCTGACATGAATCCACCCAAACGCGAAAACCTCTGGCTCAATCTGGCCCTGAACGTCATCCTCCCCTCCGTGCTCCTCTCCAAAGGAGCCGACTGGTTTCCGCTTCCGCCCTCCGCCGTGCTGGTGCTCTCCCTCGCCTTCCCCATCGGCTACGGCATCTACGACTACATTCGCCGCGACAAAGTGAACCTCTTTTCCGTCATCGGGTTTGTGAGCATTCTGATCACCGGCGTGATCGGCCTCATCCGCATTCCCTCGCAATGGATCGCCGTCAAAGAGGCGGCGGTGCCCCTCCTGTTCGGCCTGATCATTCTCGCCACCGCCAAATCCAAAAAGCCCTTCGTCCACCGGATTCTGTTCTCCCCGGAGCTTTTCGATGTCGAACAAATCGAAACATCCCTGGCCGAAAAAGGCACGCAAAAAGCCTTCGCCGGGGTCATGCTCACCTGCACCTACTGGATCGCCGCCTCTTTTGTCATCAGCGCGTTTCTCAATTACGGACTCGCCTCCTGGATTGTCACCGCCGAATCCGGCACCGAGGAATTCAACCGCCAAATCGGGCGCATGACCGCCCTGAGCTGGCCGGTGATTGTTCTGCCGAGCATGGGCATGATGATGGTCGCCCTGCTCAAACTCATTAAAGGCATCGAGGCCAACACCGGCCACATGCTGGAAGACGTCCTGCATCCGGACCTGCGCGAAAAAGCCAAAGCGAAAAGTCAGTGAACCCGCTGTGATGGGGTGATGATGTGATGGGGTGATGGGGTAGTGTCAATTTCCCATTCTCCCATAACCCCATTACCCCATCCCCTCCGCCCCCCTACTCCGGCCGTTCGATCCGGTATAAGGCTTTCCAGTTTTTTCCGGTGACCCAGATATCGCCGGTGGCCGGATCCACCGCGATGCCGTTGAGCACATCCTGACCGGCGTGTTCATCCTCCGGCAGAGGCAGATGATGCAGGTCCACAAAGCCGGTCACCCGCCCGTCTTCCGGGGAAAAGCGCACGATCCAGCGGGTCTGAAAAATGTTGGCCCACAGTTCGCCGTCGATCCATTCCAATTCATTGAGTTGGGAAACCGCGCCCCGCGCGCCCCGAACTTCAAACCGCCGCAGCTCCCGAAAGGTCACCGGATCGATCACCCGGATCTCCGCACTTCCATCGCTCATGAACAGCACCTCATCGTTGTTCGTCAACCCCCATCCCTCCCCGGGATACCGGAAGCGTTCAATTTCCTCAAAGGTATCGCGGTCATACACAATCGCGGTGCGCTCCCGCCAGGTAAGCTGATAAAGCCGCCCGCGCCACAACGCCAGGCCCTCCCCGAAGAGACGGGGCGACAGCGCCACCCGCCGCACCACCTCCCCGTCGGACATACGGACCTGCCGCAGTTCAGAACGTCCGTACTGTCCGGTGCTCTCCAGCCAGAATTCCCCGTCGATCAGAAGCCCCTGCGTGAACGCCCCTGAATCGTGCGGCAAACGCTCCAGAATCTCCGGCCGGAAAACCGGATCGTTCCCCCGCGAAACCGGCCCCGCTTCCCGGCACGCGGAAAGCAACAAAATCAGACCCGGAATCAGTCCGGCGGCAACTCGCCTTCGCATCAGCGTCTCCGCTGGGCCTGACGCCGGGCCTCGGTCGCGGCGCGGGTGGCCTGCTGGACTCGTTCACGGTTCAGACGGCGGTGCGCCTCGGTTTTGACCCGCTCCTCTTCAAGGCTGCGCTGAAAATCCGCCGCCTGCGTTTCCCGGGCATTCAACAAATCAATCTGTTGCCGCAGTTCTTTTTCGCGTTCCTCCAGCCCGGCCACCGAGGATCGGCTGCCGAGTTCCCGCCGTTGACGCTCCCGCTGGATTTCCGTCTGCAATTCATCCCATTCGCGGCGAAGCCGCCGCTGTTCGGCCCGGAGCAGTTCCTCGCGGCCGCCGGCCAGCATGTCCAAATGATCCATTTTACCGTCCAAAGCCGCGCCCAGCAGACGAAGCGCATGCGCCCGCAGTTCCAGCGAATCCGCCCGCTGGTCGAGGGAAAGGTGCTCCAGCCCCTCGCCCGCGCTGTCCGCCGCCCGCTGGAACCGGTCCAGGGCCATATCGAAGTCCTTTTGCAGGACCATCGTCTCCGCCTCACGCAGCAGCCGCTCCACATAGGCGGTTCCGGACTGCGCCGTGAACGTCTCCGCCGTCTCCTCCTCCCCGGCGGAATCCTCTCCTCTCGAGCGCGGAGTCGAGGATGACCAGGTGCTGATTTCGGAGGCGGAAATGATCAGCACCTGACGGATGGTGCCGGACTCGTTCCGCTGCGTCTCAATATGAATCGCGTCCGGCCGCTCCTCCACAATGCGCCCTTCAATGCGGCGGCCGTCACGCAACTGAACATAATCCGCCCCCGGCAGCATCAGGGGAATGAGTCCGCAGGCCAAAAACCAAAATCTGAAAACACGCATGGGAATCCTTTCAAATAAAAAGTTCCCGCACAGTCTACCGGATCAGGGCGTTCTGTACGAGAACCAAGTTCAACGGAGTTGGGCGCGGGGATCAGTCATCTTCATCGTCGTCATAATCGTCGTCGTAATCATAATCCTCGTCATCCTCCTCGTCGTATTCCTCATCATACTCATCGTCATCCTCATCCTCTTCCTCGTCGTCGTCACGGAAGGCGTCGAGGTCTTCAGGGGGAATCTCGTCGTCGTCTTCAAGAATACGCTCGGCCTCCTCGTCGAAGTCCAGCAATTCGTCGATATCCTCGATATCCTCGAAATCGGCCTCTTCGCGGTCGTCCTCATCGTCGGGATCAAATTCGTCGGGGTCGTCGAGCAGGTCCAGAGCGCTTACGGTGCCCTCCTCCTCATACTCTTCGTCAAGGAAGGGGCCAAAACCCTCGTCGTCCTCGTCGTCGTCAAGGTCCTCCTCTTCCTCATCATCAAACCCCCAATCGTCATAATAGTCCTCTTCGTCGTCGTCATCAATGTAATCATAAAACGGTGTCATTTTTCATTCTCCTGGGATTGGCTCTGTGTGTTGGATAAACGCACACACTCCGAATGTCAATTCGCCCGGATTTGTCCATCGTAAAAATCAACCTTTTTTCACTTTGTCGGTCTTTTTATTTTCCCGCTTGTCTCTTTGCGCCGTTGCGATAGGGGAAACCCATGGAAAATCAGCACGTTTTACCCCATCGCCCCCGCAGGCTCCGTCAGTCCCCCGCCCACCGGGGACTGGTCCGCGAAACCCGGCTTTCCGCCGAAAACCTGATCTATCCCGTGTTTCTCTGCGGAGGCGCCGGCCAAAAACAGCCCATCGCAACCCTCCCGGGCCAGTTCCGCTGGTCGGCAGACCGTCTGGTCGAAACCTGCGCCGACCTGATGACCCTGGGCATCCACACCGTGAATCTTTTCGGACAGAGCACTGAAAAAGATTCCCGCGGCTCCTCCGCCCTCGATCCCGACGGCCTCGTTCCCCGGGCCGTCCGCGCGCTCAAGGCCGCCCTGCCGGATCTCTGCGTGCAAACCGATGTCGCCCTGGACCCCTATACCGCCCACGGCCACGACGGGGTCCTGATCGACGGCCAAATCGACAACGATGCCAGTCTCGATGTCCTGGCCCGCATGGCGGTGCTCCATGCTGAAGCCGGGGCCGACTGGGTCGCCCCCTCCGACATGATGGACGGCCGCGTCGGCGTCATCCGCCGCGCCCTCGACACCGCCGGACACACCCGCACCTGCATCCTCGCCTACTCCGCCAAATACGCCTCCTGCTTTTACGGACCCTTCCGCGGCGCTCTCGACGCCGCGCCCCTTCAGGGTCCGCCCGACAAAAAAACCTATCAAATGGACCCCGCCAACCGCGAAGAGGCCCTTCGCGAAATCGAACTGGACATACAGGAAGGCGCCGACGCGGTCATGGTCAAACCCGCGGGCATGTACCTCGACGTCGTTCACGCCGTCAAACAGCGAGTTCATGTCCCCGTGGCCGCCTATCAGGTCTCCGGCGAATACGCCATGATCCACGCCGCCGCCGAAAAAGGCTGGATCGATCTTCCCGCCGCCATGCTCGAAAGCGTCCTCTGCATCCGCCGCGCCGGCGCCGACATGATTCTCACCTATTTCGCCCCCGAACTGGCCCGAACCCTTAACGAAAGTGTTTCCCGATGATCAAAAACGACAACTGGATCACCGCCTCCGCCCAGGCCGGCATGATCAAACCCTTCTCGCCGTCCCTGGTCTCTCAGGTCGACGACCGCCGCGTGCTCTCCTTCGGGCTCAGCAGCTTCGGATACGACATCCGCCTCTCGCCCGAGGATTTCCGCATCTTCCGCCACATTCCCGGCACCGTCATCGACCCCAAAAAGTTCAATCCCGCCAACCTCGAGCAGGTCGAACTCCAGAAAGACGCCCACGGCGAGTTCTTCATCCTGCCCGCCCACTCCTATGGACTCGGCGTCGCACTCGAATACCTTAAAGTCCCCCCCAACATCAGCGTCCTCTGCATCGGCAAAAGCACCTACGCCCGCATCGGCTGTATTGCCAACCTCACCCCCGCCGAAGCCGGATGGGAGGGCCACCTCACCCTCGAAATCAGCAACGCCTCCCACGCCGACTGCCGCATTTACGCCAACGAGGGCATCGTCCAGCTCATTTTCTTCGAAGGCGAGGCCTGCGACACCTGCTACGCCACCCGCCAGGGCAAATATCAACACCAAAAACAGGAAGTCACCCTCCCCCGGGTCTGACGCAAGCACTCAATATGTCCACACCCTACTCTATCGAACTGAAGGTCCGCGATTACGAATGTGATCTGCAGGGCATCGTCAACAATTCCGTCTACCAGAACTACCTCGAACACGCCCGGCACGAGTTCCTCAAGGCGCAGAACATCGATTTCGCCGCCCTCACCGCCAAAGGCGTTTTCCTGGTGGTGCTGCGCGCCGAACTCGACTACAAACAGTCCCTCCGCCCCGGCGACACCTTCACCGTCAGCGTCCGCATGGAGCGCGAGGGCCGCATCCGCTGGGCCTTTGTGCAGGAAATCCGCCGTCAGCCCGACGACACCCTCATGCTCGCCGGACGCATCACCGGCGTCAGCCTCAACGAGCGCGGCCGCCCCGCGAAAATTGATGAGCTGGAACCTTTGTTTGATCAAGCACTATGAGCACTGACACCGCCGATCCACCCGTCGTCCTCATCACCGGCTGCTCCTCCGGCATCGGCCTCGCCGCCGCCGAACACATGCGCGGCCTCGGCTGGACCGTCCGCCCCACCGCCCGCAAAGAGGCGGATCTGGCCATGTTGCGCGACAAGGGCTTCGAGCCCGTCGCCCTCGATGTCATGTCCTCCGACTCGATCCGCGACGCCGTCTCGGCGGTCGGCGACCGCATCGACGGTCTCGTGAACAACGCCGGCTACGGACAACCCGGCGCCCTCGAGGACCTGACCCGCGACGCCATGCGCCGTCAGTTCGAAACCAATGTCTTCGGACTCCAGGAACTGACCAACGCGGTGTTGCCGAAGATGCTGGAGCGGAAACACGGGCGTATCGTGCACATCTCCAGCGTCGTCGGCCGCGTCGCCCTGCCCTTCCTCGGCATCTACTCCGCCTCCAAATTCGCGGTCGAGGCCCTCGCCGACGCCCAGCGGGTCGAACTCCGCAACACCGGCGTCCGCGTCAGCCTCGTCGAACCCGGCCCCATCGTCACCCGCTTCAGCCAAAACGCGGTCGGCATGACCGCATCCGACGTAAACCTCGACGGCTCGCGCTTTGCCGATCTCTATCAAAAAGAGCTGCAGCTCCGCGACGAACCCGGACGCACCAAACCCTTCGCGCTCCCGCCCGAGGCCGTGGCCCGCAAAATCGCCCACGCCCTCACCGCCCCCCGGCCCAAACCCCGCTATCACGTCACCCTCCCCGCCACCCTCGGCGCCCTCCTCAGCCGCCTCGCCCCCGATATCCTCATCGACGGCATCCTTGGGCGGGAGTTAGACAAAAGGCAAAGATGCTGAAATTAAGTGTTAGGGTAATCGACGGTGCGTAAGCCACCGTCGTCAATAGTTTCAGCTTGAATAATCTCACACGGGGGCTCCCCAATGATCCGCATTCGTGCTTTAAGTCGAATGCGAAATTCATGACGAACGACTTCATGAATAGGGGAATTGATGAGATTACTCAACTCATAAGGGTCGGTTTGTAAATCGTAGAGGCAAAGTTCCTGATACACCTGGGCGTGAGCCTTTCCCTGGTAAAGGTTATCCGCTCCAACAGCATATTTCCATCGATGCGTGCGTAAAGCCCTCCCGGGAGGAAGAAAACCGTCACCAAACTGTATAAAACTATCCTCCGGCAGCCGACTGCGGTCCCCGGTTATGACCGGTAAGAGGCTGACACCCTGCATGGAATCCGGAATATTTATTCCTGCACAGTCCAGAAGACTGGGGACAAGATCAACCAAGGAGACAGGACATGTGTGTTCTCCGCCTCCGTTCCATTGTGGTCCCCAGAGCGCAAAAGGAACCCGGACAGAAGATTCATGAGGAGTGCGTTTGTATTCCGCATTTCTGGTTTTGAAATGACACCCGTGATCGGAAATAAAGGCTACAACAGTGTTCTTGGCCTGACCGGTGGACTCGAGGGCATCCATCAGTCGTCCAAGAGCGTCATCCAGACGTTTAATCATGGCGCAATAACCTGCCCAATCTCTGGCAGATGAGCCTCCGAGAGCCTGCAGATCCGGCGGAAGCCATTTCCCCATATAATCACTTTCCATTCCATGTGGCGCAGGAAATGAGTCATCTGTATTCTGATGATGAGGCTCTAAGTAAAAAATAAACAGGAGGAAAGGTTGTTACGGGATTAATGAACGCTTATGAATATATTGAATAGCCGCATCGGTCTGGGCATCAGAACGATATCCGGCAAGTTGGATTTCCTGATCTTCTGCATTCCACAAACGGGCTGAGTAAGGGCCTGAAATCAATTCAACGAGATTTGCCCCCAACCAATCCTGATAACCTGCACGATTTTCTTTTGGAACAGCGGCATGTCCTGTGCCTTCTGAAAGATGCCACTTGCCGATGTAGCCGGTGCGGTAACTGTTCGCACTAAAAAGCTCTGCGAGTTTGGGTGCATCGCATTTCAGCCCTTTTCCGTTTTTATATACTCCGGTGGTTGTGGCATACTGACCGGTTTGAAGGCAGGATCGAGCAGGGCCGCAAAGCGGCTGTGGAGTAACCGCATCCTTAAAAAAGTGCCCTGTCTTGCAAAACGGTCGAAATGCGGGGTTAGTCCAAGTGTGTTTCCATTTAAACCTAAGGTGTCCCAGCGTTGTTGATCAGTAAAAAATACAATAATATTGGGCTTCATTTTCATAAAGGCGTCATGATGAACCTAACGTGAATTCTTTCGTAGTCATTACTTCAAAAAGACCCGACAGATGAAAATCGGAAACGTGCAAGAAGAATGCACGCTCCGCTAATCCTTGATCAGGGTCTGACCTTTGAACGCCTCCGTTAGGAACGCCGACGTAACATTACCATTCCGCAGACCAGTCCTGTAAGCACGAGCACCACGGATGAAGGCTCAGGGATCACGGTTAATTGGTCAAATGCCACTTCCATTCCTGTTGTATTCTCAACCCGGTTGCGAAGCCCAAAATGACTGCCGGTCATTAGACTGCCGCTGTTGTCACTGGCCGTGACCTGCCTGGGAGTGACAAGATCTCCACCTTCGATGGTGAATGTCAGATCGAGCGAGTCAGCCCCAGCCGGCCCATTGTTGCCGTACACGCCCTGAACGGTGGCGGTATAGGTCTCGCCGAACGTGAATGATCCAAAAGTTTGCTGAGTATGGGTTATATCTCCAGAACCGCCTATTTTTTGAATACGCATCAGGCCGGTTTCAAAGCGGGTCTCAACCCGATACCCGTAAAATGAGTGATCATTCTGGTCACCCAGCACCATAAAACCCGCAAAAATAAAACCGCCGCTGTTCACGGAACCGGACACGGTGAAGTCGGTTTGCAGGGTGAAGCCATTGTTCGAGGATCCGCCCAGTTCGGAAAAGGATGTGCTGGCTGAAGATGCGCTGGCACCGGCACCATCGGTAGCGGTAAGGCGAAGTGCTCCGGACGATTGAGACCAACTTGAATTTTGTTGATTCGTCAGCGTGAGGTCAGTGGTTGTGCCGCTGAAGTCCTCGACAAAAGGCAACATGGCCGATTGAAGTGTCAATACCGGAGCAAAGGCCCCGAGGAGGATGAGTGGAACAATAAGCGTTCGTATGTTGTGTAGAATCGGAGACTTGGTGTTTTCCGCGATACCGTGTCTTGACGGGTTATTATAGTATTTTTTCATTTTTCGACTCCTTTATGTTGATGGGATTCCGGCGTTTCTTCGTAGATCATTTTGGAAACCAATGATCTTCTAAAATAATCTATCACGCGCACTGAGCGTGAATCCATTAGAATCCTTACGAAGTATGGTTTACACGTTATCCTGCCGGAAGTATCTTTATCTGATTTCGCATTTGAAGGACTTCGCTGGATAAATCGTCCGTTCGTCGGGGTATTCCGTGCTTTTGATTTATTCTCCCGGCAGGTAGGCCCCGTAGTTTCGCAGGAGGGTACGTAAATGAGCGGTGTCGACCTCGTGAACGTCCGGCCGGTTTGCGGAAGAGGCTAACGCGGCTGCAAGTCCGGCGGCTTCCCCCATGGCCAGACAGGTGGGCATAACCCGAACGCTCCCCTGTACCAGTCGTTCGGTCGATATACAGCGCCCGGCCACTAAAACATTATTTAATCCGTTCGGAGTCAAACAGCGATAGGGGATGCCGTGTGATTCGCCGGGACCATAGTGGCGGCTTGTTTTATTCAACTTGTCCCGGGTTTCCTCGTAGGATTGATCATTATTCTCAGGTTTAGACAGTTGATGAATGTCAATAAAGTAGCAGTTGCGACATATTTCATCGTCAAAGCTTCGGCGATGCAAATAGTCGTCAAGAGTAAGGACATATTTTCCTATGACCCTGCGGGTTTCCCGAACGCCCATTAGAGATCCGGTGAGTACAAGAAAGGCGTTTCCAAAGGCTGCGGGCACGAATTCCGCCAGTGCGTCGCGGTAGGCGCGTGCGAGTTTGCGACCAGCGGGTAGACCTTTAGAGATACTCCAAGGATCTGTGTTATCGAAGTTATATACATGCCCCGCGTTGAATCCCACGGTACCGGGGCCAATCAGATTTGAACAAAGATGGGAATCCGGAATTAACGGATAATGCCCGGATTTTAGAATGTCGTAAATCGGGCTTTTAGGGTTGGCGGGATGCAGAGTTTCACCATGTCGGTAGGCATACTCGTCCACATTGGCCAAAACGAAACAATGGGTGGCGGCCATCAAGGGTCGATTGTCTCCGTCGCCCTTTACGGTTTCCGCTCCGGCCATGAAACACAGGTCCGCGTCGCCCGTGCAGTCGATGTAGACCCGGGCCCGCAGGGCGGAAAGTCCGTTCTTGTTCACCACGATGAGCGTATCCACATCTCCATCCTCACGTGTTTCCACAGCGGCCAGCGAGGTATGGAATAAAATACTGGCTCCCTCGCCCAAAACCATGTCTTCGTAAATGGTTTTTAAATCTTCGGGACTGATCGGCACCCAGTCCATCTGTTTTTCAGGGACATGCGGGGTGGATCGTTTGGAGGCATGAAAAATACGTTCGGCAAGGCTCCTGTAGATGATCTTCTCTTTGTCTGAAAATGGACACCAGGCAGGGACGAGTGCGTTGGTGCCCATACCGCCAAGTGCTCCGGTTCCCTCCAGAAGCAAGGTGCGAGCACCTTCGCGGGCGGCCGCAGCCGCGGCGGTACTCCCGGACGGGCCGCCTCCCACCACGATCACATCCCAAGAATCGTCTAAAGGTATGCTGCGGGAAGTAAAGTTATAAGAATTCATGGGGGATTTTTCAAATGTTGTTTCGAAACGAAATACAAGCATGTCGGCAAAGTATGCCCTTAACACATGACGAAGAACTATCAACCGTTTAGGCAGAGAATGAACATTCTTCTTAATGAGCCACGGTTCCGGGCCCATTGCCTTGTTGAACAAGGATAACGTGTAAACCCACACTATGTGCTTTCATATCCATACATTTTGAGTTTAAGCGTGTAGGATACTGGCATGAAACGGCAAGATTCCCGAATTTGTAAAAACAGCAGCATTGAAGCCGCGGAACCGATTTGTTCGCAAATGGAAAAACGAGAAAAACAGGGAAGCGTGTTATTGTTGACACTGTTAGTGGTTAGTTTGTTATTGATGATCACATTGGCGTTTGTGGTGTTTGTCCGAATGGAACTGCGCACCGTATCCTTACATCAGCAGCGAACACAGGCCCGGGCAAATGCGAAACTGGGAATCGAGCTGGCGATCGCGCAGCTTCAGGAACAGGCGGGACCGGACACGCGGGTGACGGGTACGGCCTCCCTGTTTGACAGTAATCCGTCTACACCTCTCATTGATGGGGTGGCGCACCCTTATTGGACCGGGGTTTGGCGGAAATCGGATCCAGACTCCCGCGCACATGATCCCGATTTTCTGGGCTGGCTGGTGTCGTTGAGGAATGAGAACCTATTGGATTCCGCGCTGACGAATGCTCTGGATCCTGACTATGTGATTGATGTGGTGGGACCGGGGAGCGTTCCAAATCCTCAATACCGGGTTTACGCAGAGAAACAGGATATCACCGCTCCCGGAGAAGCTTCGGCATCCGGGCGGTTCGCCTATGCGGTGTTGGATGAGGGGGTGAAGGCCAGTGTGTCCCTTGCCGATCCTTATGAGGATTCCACAGAATCCCGGGAACGGCAATGGGCTCAGGCGCTGGCGCAGCGGCAGGGACTTGAAAGTGTGCCCGCCTTCGCGGTGGAATCGAATGGACGTTCAGTGCTGATCGATTCCGCGGACCGGGTGGAATCCCTGCCGAGTCTGGAGAGTCTGAAACTCCTGGATCCCGGGTTTTCAACAGGTATGGGACAGCATTTTCATGATGTGACGCTGCGGTCGCACGGAGTGTTTTCCGACACCCGAAAAGGTGGGCTGCAGATGGATCTAACCCGTGCTTTTGAAGCAAGCGATGCTGAATTCGCAGGCATGAGTGCTTTGCTGGATTCCGGGGAGAACAATCGGGCCCGCCAAGGCGAATGGACTGAGAACGCCCCCCTGGGATATGTGTTCGCACTGGAGGGACGTTCCTCTGCGGATGCGCAGCCCCAATCCTTTTCCAATCCGGCAGACGCTGATTGGAATTCAAACAACTTGAAAGTCCGGGGGCCCACCTGGAATCTGCTTCGGGACTACTATCGACTTTATAAACAACTGGAGGGTTCATCTTCTGTTACAGGGCGGCCGTTTTCACCAAATGTATTCGAAGGTATGCCTGTCAGTGAAACGCCTCTGTTGGGTTACAGTCGAAATACCGGTATGTCGTTTGACAGCCGTAATCGAAATCAGCTCAACGACCTGCGAGCGTGGGGCGACCCAAATCAATCTGTCAACGTTCAGCGAATCACCCGTCAATCCCTTGCACCATTAATGGTGCGGCGTATGCATGTGTTCAGTCTGGGGCGGCAGGAATCCTCACCGGGCTCCGGAAACGGTCCGGTAAATTTGATCATCAACTCGGTGTACGTGCTTTACAATCCGTATGATGTGGCGATCGAATTCACTGGTTACAAAGTAGCCCACAACAATTTTCCTTTTGAAACCCTCAGTTTACGGCGGGAGGATCCGGAAAACGGGGATGAAACCGTGGTTATTAATAATATGTATCATTGGTTGCGAATGATGACAAACCAGGGTGCCCGCCCCGCTTTTTCCATGAATATCATTGCTACCGCCGACGGCCAAACCAATCCATCCGCCCGGATGCGCATGCAACCTGGGGAGGTAGTGGTGTTTTCCAATCAGGGGGAGCCGATCAGTTACGAATCCTTTGACTTGGAATTCGTGGGTATTCCCTCAGGCCCTTTTTACGAAGAGGACTCAGGGATTTATTTTCCGCGATTTGGTGAGAGTGGAAGTGTGAGACCTTTCCCGCTTAGCGATGAAGGCCGAATATGGATTGAAATCTCTTTGCAGGATAATTGGCTGGTGGATACATTTTTAACTCCCTCCAACTTGACGGCATCCTCGCCATCGTGGAATCGTTTCCACAATACTGACGGTCCGTTGCAGCGTATTGAAATGGGCATTGGTTCGCATGCCGGATCACGGGTGATGGGCGGCCTGAGCGGGGATTATTTGACCGGGGCTGAACTGGGGAACACCCTGGATGAACGGGTGCCCTTTTTTGTCATGGATATGCGTTTAAAACCCCTCAACCGGAATACGGCGCTCTTCACCTCTGTGAATCCCGGGGCGATGCTGCAGATGCCCCGCTACCTGGAGGGGACTTCTCTTCAGTGGGAAAATTTCCTCTATCCCATCAACAGTTTTAATGAGATCGACTTGGATATTGAAATTACACAGGGACGAAATAACGGATATTGGGGAACGGGTATCACTGCGGGCGGCGGGGTGACGCATCTCCCCATCTTCCAGATCCCGAGAACTCCGATCCTGTCACTCGCGGATTTCACCCATGCGGACACCGCGCATTTCAATCACGATCCCGCCTTTGCCATCGGGAATTCCTACGCGCATCCCCTGATCAACCAAAGGGATGTCTATAACCGCTTGCTGACAAATGAGAATCGTTTCAGCGCAGTGGATTCCTCCTACCTGTTAAATGAGGGCCTGTGGGACCGTTGTTTTCTGTCGAGCCTGACGATTCGGGATGACCTCGGGTGGACGTTGGACCAAACCGTGGATGCGTTTCTTAATCATCAGCTTCCCCCGGCCAATTCCCGGATCGTGCCTTTTCAAAACGATTCGACCCCGGACTCGACCGCACTGGAGAATATGAAAGATCCCTTTCTCGCGGCCGCTCACATGCTGCGGAAAGGGAGTTTGAATGTGAATTCCACCTCGGTTTCCGCCTGGAGAGCTGTTTTAAGCGGAGTGCGGGACCGGGAAATTCTGCGAATGCAGAATAACAACGCAATGGTGGAGGAGGTGGCCGGCAGCTTTTACAGCCGCATGCAGACCCCTCTGTCCGACCGGGAGGATCTCTATCAGGGATTCGTGGAATTGACGGACGCTCAGGTGCTTGCCCTGGCTGAAGCGATCGTGGAGGAGGTCAAAAAACGAGGGCCGTTTTTAAGTTTGGCGGACTTTGTGAACCGTCGCTTGTCCCCGAATGCGGACGGAAGAATGGGACCCTTACAGGCTGCCATTGAATCCGCCGGCATCAACAACCGTTTCCCTGAAATTACGCCGGACGCCGGATCCTTTTCGTTCCCCGAACACCAGCCCGGCCGCCGGGCCCCCGCCGCCATGGGCCAATTGTTGCAAAGTGACGTGCTGAAAATGATCGGTCCGCAGTTATCCGCCCGTTCGGACACTTTCAGAATACGGGGGTATGGCGAAACGGTGCGGAGCGGCAACATTGCCGCCTCGGCGAGAGTGGAGGCCGTGGTGCAGCGGGTTCCGACTCCGGTGCGGCCTTCTACAACCAACCCATTGGAACCGGACGATCCTGAACGTTTCGGCAGGAGATACATCATTGTTTCCTTTCGCTACCTGAATGAGGACGAATATTGAAATCACCACATCATCAACGCCTGTTTGGAACCTTGATTTTCATTCCGGCTGTTTTTCTGACCGCCACAGTCGCCGCCTCGGAATTCACCGTTCGGTTGCTTTCCTGGACCACTTCTGTGCACGAGCACAATCTTTTCCTGAAACACGGGGACGAATTTATCGAATTGGATATTCGCAGTAACCGGCGCTCAGAACCCTACCCCCTGGGTGAGGACCGAATCGCTTCTTTTTTTATGAGAGGAGTGAATGTGGAGGGGGAGCAGGTGATGGTTCCGATAGCCCGAACGGAAATCCGGAAAGGAATGAAAGAGCCATTACTGATCCTTTTCGCCTCTGGAAATCAGGCTCAAAATCATGAATACACTGCGGTTGCGGTGGAGGACACGCCGGAATTTTTCCCTTTTGGCTCCTATCGGGTGTTCAATTTCACTCCGGTTCGAATTGTTATGGAAATGGAAGGCGAAATCTATCCGATGGAACCCCGAAACATCCAGGTGCTCAAACCCAAAGAGAATAACCGGGTGAATCTGCCGATTCGAGTACATGCGGTGGTGAACGGAGAGCCGCAGGTGATTCGTGAAACCTTCTGGCGGCATCAACCCACACAACGCATGATGGTCTTTATTATGGCGTCTCCAGTACCGGGCAGACAGGAATTAATTCTTCGCACTGTTTCAGAACGCGAAGGTGCATACAGGCTGCTCATGGAAAACGGAGACGGTCCCTGAGGGATGCTGTGTTCCTTCCGGGACATTAAGTATCGATCATCCCGATTTTTCAATATGAAAGACAATAAATGCTCCACACTCAAATTTAACGCAAAGGATAACGTGTAAACTCTTCCAAACATTGCCGGAATCATGCAGTCTGTGGTATGACTGAATCCCGGAATATTCATTCATTTCTGAATCCGAAACCCTCTTACTTGAACAAACTCATAAAGGACAAAACATATGAAAACCCGGAATCGTATTATATGCATAACAACCTTAATCCCATATCTTCATCTTGCCGCCGAATTGACACAGGTGATTACGTTTGACGACGGAACCCTGGCCGGAACCTTCTCGGAAGTGCAGGGGCCAGGCGCATCGGTCATCGCAACCGACGAGGAGGCACGCGCCGGAACCCATTCCATGCGCGCCACGATGACCACGCCGGACCGGCGCAGCGAGATCGTCAATCAATACAAACGCCCTCCCTTGGGTGAAGTAACCTGGTACGGATGGAGTGTCTTGTTCCCCGAGGGACATCCCAGGGATGGACGCTATGATATGTTCACCCAATTTCATGATTACCACAGAACCCAACCCGAATGGAGCAAAGTCAACCGCTCTCCCACAGCCTTGTTGTTACGGGAAACCGGGTTGTACATGACGCTCAAATTCCAAAGCGAGCCGGAAACGATTGACTTTAAAGGATTTGAACTTGGAGAGCCCCTCATTGGCGAGTGGAATGATTTCGTGATGCAGGTCAACTGGACCCACGAGCCGGACAAGGGGTTCCTGAAACTTTGGATCAATGGCGAACTGAAAATCCATTACAAGGGGCCCACCTACATGAATTATGATGCGCCGGACTCGGGGCCGTATTTTAAAGCCGGAAACTACAAAGGCGCGGGCAACTGGCCCGGAACCTCTCCGCGAATCATCTACATTGATGAGATCCGCATCGGCAATAAAAACGCAACCTATGAAATGGTGAACCCAGCCACATATGCGAACGAAGTGGATCAAAACTGATACCACGACTGGAGATCTTTATGCGACTAACCCTCTTTACAAGCTCAACTCCCCGTGTCGGCGTTTTCAGCTTAATGCTGTCCGCGTGCGTGTCCCTGTTAACGGGGGCGGAACCCGCGTTTCAGCGTCCCGGCACCCTGCACACCGCGACGGATCTGGATGCCGCCCATGCCCGCGCCCGGTCCGGACGGATTCCCTGGACCGCCGCCTGGGACGCGCTTTTGGCTGAGGCGGAGGAGTTTCTTTCACAGAAACCCTCCGCGCCTGTTCAATACTCCGTTCCCGCCCGATATCAGGATGCGGAGGGACACCAGCGGGAGCGGAACAGGCTCTCCAGCCAGTCGCGGGCTGCTTATTCGCTTGCCCTCGCCTCTCAATTACTTTCCCGGTCCGAGCGTCCGGGGGATCAGGAGCGATCCGAGCGTTACGCGCGGCACGCTCTGTCTATCCTAAATGAATGGGCCGACAAAAACCGCGACATGGGGGCGGACGCCGATCCGTTTGTACGTCGTGAAACAGCCTTGGTCACGGCCACGTCCGGTGGGGGGCTGTTGATTGCCGCAGATCTGCTTTATCACCATCCCGCCTGGTCGGAAAAGGCGCGGCAGACATTTTTAAGTTGGATACGGGAATACGTTCTGCCAGCCACCGCCATTAAAACCATCAGTTATAATAACAATTGGAACGCATGGGGCAATTATCTTTCCCTGTTGTGCGCCCACCTCCTGGAGGATCCTGAAATCTTCCAGTCCGACGTGGCGCTTTGGAAGAACGATCTATTCCATCATATTGTCGAGGACGGACGGATGCCCAAGGAGCTCGCCCGTGGAGGAGGACGAAACTGGTACACCTATTATGCCCTGCTCCCCATCACCACCGCCGCCGTGGTCATTCACAACAGCACGGGTGAAAATCTCCTCGAACCCGGCACCCGCACCGGGGACCGGGTCAAAGCCGGTCTCGATTATTTTTTTGATAACCTCAAGGGGCATATTTACCGTTCTCTGATTGAAGCCTCGGGAGATCTGTACCGGGATGAGGCGTACATGGAATGGAACAAGGGGTCACGTCCTGTGCTCGGCAACCGCGCCCATACCGGCTGGGTGCACCCAACCCTGTTTACCACTTGGGAGGACATGCCGGTCAATCACCCTCCGGTGGCCAGTGTCAGCGGCCCGGAAGGTCCTGTCGCTCCGGGAACACCCGTGCGCCTGGACGCGTCCGCTTCGGAGGACCCCGATGGAGGGGAGTTGACCTTCAATTGGTTTTTGGCGGGCGAGCGGCGGGTGGATGAGTTTTATGAACCCCTCTTAAGCAGTGGAGACCTCATATACTTCCGGGAACCGCTCAACGGCCCATTTGATATATATTTCACCATCACAATGCTGGAAAACACGGACATGCTGGTGGGGTTGCAGTCCTCAAACCGCTCCGGCTTCGAATGGGGCTCTTCCTCATTTCAGGTAAACACCAACAACGGAAGGTTTCAAGTCCGGGATGGCAACCGCTACCGGGCCCTTGAGGATATTTCCTATGCGCCTGGAATTCCCTATCAGTTGCGGTGGTCGGTGGACCCCGCCGCGAAAACCTACAGCGTTCGGGTCCGGGAGATGGAGGATGGCGACTGGGTGCATCTCGCATCGGACTTTCGTCCCCGGGACGGTAATGACGACTTTGTCGACATGGCCAAAATCATCTATTCGGGGCGGGAAGGGGCTCTCATACAAGACATCGAAGTCCACACCTTGGGAAAAAATTTTCCCGGGCCAGTCCTCAATTTCACGCCGGCGACTCCCGGTGAACATGTCGTCCAGCTCACGGTCACCGATGAGCTGGGCGCAATAGACACCCGCAAAATTACGGTGAAGGTAGAAGATCATCTTCCCTAATCCTTCCATGTCATTAAAAAAAATATTAATCCATACATTGTAAAATGAAATACTTTCTCACACTTTTAATTTTCCTCATTCCGCCCGCCGTTTCCAGCAGGGCCAATGACAGCGGACGCATGGAAATCACCACGGCTCATGGACGTGGCGCGGATGCGCATGTTTCCGGCGCGGAGCCCGGACTGGAAGACCGTAACGCCGAACTGAATTATGGAAAAGAACCCGAAATGATTTTCAAAGGTTCGCCCAATATCAATTATCATACTGCGGTGTATCTTCGCTTTGATTTGTCCACTCTGGAGGGACGCCGTATCCGCAACGCCACCCTGCGCGTTCACACCACCGACGGCGAAAGTCCGGCGGTTGACCGTGTCCACCTGCACCACAGCAGTACCGATCACCACTCGTCCCGCTTCGCGGATATCCGGATCGCGGCCGACTTCGATGATTTGGTCAACGCTAGAAAGTTGCTGGTTTCTGCGGAATTTCCATGGGGGGACCGAAAACCCGATTTGGACGGGCTGGAAGCCGGTATCGGGTTTGAGCAAGCCTGGCGGACGGACAACGCTTTCAATCAAATTTTGGAGCGCCGGGCAATCTGGGACGGCTGGAAACCCATGGGTCAGCTGGTTCAAATTCGAGGCGATGTGAACCGGCCGCTCGCAAGAGAACTGCATGCCGAACGGGGAACTCTCTGGCTGGCGGGATTTATGGAATCCACCAATGCTGCCCGCATAACCCGGGTCTCTTTCGGGGCGCTGGAGGTGAGCCTTCGCCGGGGAAGCCCCATGATGCTAAATTGGCGGGAGGCCGATATTCCCTCACGGGACGGGATGAATTTGTTTGTGGTGCGGCTCGATTTCGATCCGACCGGCAACCGGATGTGGCTGTGGTCTAACCCGGATCTCACGGCAGGGAAGCCACCCGTGGATACCGCGAACGCCCACTCGGTCCAAAAATCGCAGCGTCAAAGCATCAACGCCTCCCTTTTCGGTCTGAAATGCGGGGTGGAGGCGGGACCCCGTCCCGGCGTGGAAGGCGGGGAAGGGTTGACTCAGCTTGGCGGGGACTGGAGTGAGAGGGATATCACCTGGCGCAACGCGCCGGGCGGTTTCGCGAACAGCCTGGAAGACCGTGTTGCTTCCGGCCAGGTTTACCATCTATACACGCAGAATTTACAAACCGGTCGCCAAGGGCTGGCTCTGAACATTAGTGCGCCCAAACTCACCTGGTACCTCAACCACAACCGCTCCGGCATGGCCACACTTATCCTTCAGGGCTGGGACGACCGCAATCTGAACCTGGCATCCAAAGAGCATCCGCTCCTACCGCCCCCCATGCTCATCTTGGAAACCGAAGAGTAGTGAATCCTGCCGGAACGGATTCCCGAACAAGACATCCATGCAAAATCAGAAGCACAACATAACGAGCCCACCGGTCCTTGATATTCGGGATTTGAAAGTGCAGTTCCGCACAGAAGCGGGAAACGTCAACGCCGTGGACGGGGTTTCACTGAAAATCGGCCGGGGGCGGATTCTGGGCCTGGTGGGGGAGAGCGGCTGCGGCAAAAGCGTCACCTCCATGTCCATTCTCCGCCTCATCCGCCCTCCGGGAAAGATCATCGGCGGCACCATTGAACTTCGGGGATCCGATGGCCAGGAGGCGGTGGAGGTGCTGGGGCTTAAAGAAAACTCCAAAGTTCTGTATGACGTGCGCGGCGGGACAGCCAGTATGATTTTTCAGGAGCCCATGACCGCGCTCAGTCCAGTGCACACGGTGGGCAATCAGGTCTGCGAAGCGATTTTAACCCATCAGGAGGTCTCCAAAGCCGAAGCCGAGGCGCTGGCGGTGGAGATGCTGACCAAGGTGGGCATTCCCAATCCCGCCGCCCGGCTGAAACAGTATCCTTTCGAATTCTCTGGAGGCATGCGCCAGCGGGTGATGATCGCCATGGCCCTGGTCTGCAACCCGAGCCTGCTGATCGCGGATGAACCCACCACCGCGCTCGATGTCACCATTCAGGCGCAAATTCTTCAGTTGATCCGCAAAGTCCGTGATGATTCCGGGGCCGGGGTGCTGCTGATCACCCATGATTTGGGCGTCGTCGCCCAGACCGCCGACGATGTGGCGGTGATGTACATGGGTCGTATTGTGGAACAGGGCGGCGTGCGCGACGTGCTGAAAAATCCCCTACACCCTTATACGAAAGGGCTTCTGGCCTCCCTTCCGGGCCTGAACACCGATCAGCACCGCCTGAGTTCGATCAAAGGCTCGGTGCCCGCGGCGGGTCAGCTCCCATCGGGCTGTCCGTTTCATCCCCGCTGCCCTTTTCATAAACCTAGAGTTTGCGATGTGGGCGGCCCGCCGGAATTGGATTACCGCACAGAGCAACACGCCGCCGCCTGCTTCCGCTGGCGGGAAATTGCCGAGGAAGAGGAGTCCCAGGCATGAACACGCCCGAACTTGAAAAAAACGAAACCACCCCGCTGCTTTCCGTGCGGAACCTCTGCAAATTTTTTCCGATTCACAGTCAGGGTCTGATCCGGCGCAAAATCGGCGAGGTGCGGGCGGTGAATGACGTCAGTTTTGATGTTCAACCCGGTGAAACCCTCGGCATTGTCGGCGAAAGCGGCTCCGGCAAAACCACCGCCGCCCGCGCCATCCTGCGGGCGGTCACCCCCACCTCGGGTGACGTGTTTTTTCACCACCAGGGCCAAGAATTAAATTTAACAGAACTCTCCGCCAAGGCGTTAAAGCCGCTGCGTCAGAACATGCAAATGATCTTTCAGGATCCCTTCTCCTCCCTCAATCCCCGCATGACCGTGGGGGATATTGTGGGGGAGCCGCTGGTGATCCATCAACTGGCAAGCGGGAGCGGCCTCCGGGATCGGGTGGTGGAGGCGCTGGTGCGGGTGGGACTGAAACCCGAGCACCGTACCCGCTATCCGCACGCCTTCAGCGGCGGACAGCGTCAGCGCATCGGCATCGCCCGGGCGCTGATCATGAACCCGTCGCTGATCGTGGCGGACGAGGCGGTCTCCGCCCTGGATGTGTCGGTGCAGGCCCAGGTTATCAATCTGCTGGAGGATCTGCAGGAGGAGTTGAACCTCACCTGTCTCTTCATCGCCCACGACCTCAGTGTGGTGAAACATATCTGCGACCGGGCGGCGGTGATGTATTGCGGACGGGTGGTGGAACTGGGGGATATCGACAACATCTATTCAAAACCGTATCACCCCTACACCCGCGCCCTGTTGGCGGCGGTGCCCTCTCCCGATCCGGATATCCGTCTGAAACCGGCGGTGGCGGGAGAGACCGCAGATCCGGCCAATCCGCCCGCCGGATGCAGCTTTCATCCCCGCTGTCCCTTCGCAAAAAAAGGTCTCTGCGATGTTCCCGGCAAGCCCCCTCTCCTGCGGCAACTCGAACCCGATCAATGGGCAGCCTGTTTCCGGGCGGAGGAAATCGTCGATGTGGAAAGCCCGCCCGAAATGCATGAAACCGCCGAACCCGCATGAAATGCCCGCCGCGTACGGAAAGCTTATGAACGTATGTAAACTCATCGTAAAGATCCTCCTCCTGATCCTCCTGGCGGCCGCGGGCATGACCGTGATGCTGGGATTCCTGGCATGGCTTGCCCAACCGGATTTGCACGCCCCCCTCCCCGGTTATTCACAGGCGGAGCGCGATCAGGCCAAAGCCGCCCGGGACACCTCCTTCGATCCGGAGAATCCCCCCGTGCTCCATCTGGACGTGGATTATACCGAGGGACCGGAAGGCTCCTGGTATCCCAAAGGCGAATCCCCGCTCCTCGCCGAACTGGTGGCACAGGGCAAACTCCCGCCTCTCCCCGAGCGGATCGGACCCGAACCGGTGGTGATGTACGGAGTGGACGGCATCGGGAACTATGGCGGAAGCTGGTACCGCATTGCCAACTCCGACGGGGATGTCAGCGTCATGACCTGGCGCATCGGCGGCGCCCGGCTGGCCCGCTGGTCCCCGCTTGGCTATCCCGTCAAACCCCATTTGGCCAAAAGCTGGGAGGTCTCCGACGACCTGCGTGAATACACCGTCCGCCTCCGGCGGGGCATCCGCTGGTCGGACGGTCACCCCTTCACCGCCCGGGATATTCTCTACTGGTGGGAGCATGAAATCCTCTTTTTCGAAGGCAACCCCGGTCAAATGCTCGTGTTGGGCCAGCGGGGCGACATTGAAAGAATCGACGACCATACGGTCATTTTCCGTTTCCCGCTTCCCCACGGCCAGTTTCCGGAGGTGATGGCCAAGGAGTCTTTCTGGGCCCCGGAGCACTACCTCCGCCCCTTCCATCCCGAGCAGGGTGACCCGGAGCGAATCGAACACATGATGAAGGTCCAGAACGCCCCCTCCGCCCGGACCGCCTACTTCCGCCTGAAAGACTTCCGGAATCCAGAGTTGCCGGCGATGGACCCCTGGATCATGCGCGCGCATCAGTCCTCCGCGCCCTACGCCTTCGTGCGCAATCCCTACTACCCGGTGGTGGATGCACAGGGCAATCAGCTTCCCTATATCGACAGGGTGGTCAATGATTTGCGCTCGGAGGACATGCTGGCGGTGACCGCCTCCGCGGGAGACATCACCATGCAAATGCGGCATCTGCGTTATGAGGACCACACCCTCTACATGGGCAACCGGGAAGCCGGACAGTACGATGTTTATTTCTGGTTCAGGGGGGAACGCTCCAACTTCGTGATTTTCCCCAACCTCAACCGCCGTGTCGACGGGGACAAACCCGAGACCGCCTGGAAACATAAATTCCTCAACAAAAAAGAGTTCCGGCAGGCCCTCTCCCTGGCCATAAACCGCAAGGACATCATCCGGGCGGAGTATGACAACATCGTTAAACCCGCCCAACTGGATCCGGGTGTCGAATCCCCCTTTCACCATCCCGGACTCGCCAACGCCTTCATTGAGCACGACCCGGCTCGCGCTAACGCACTGCTGGATGAAATTGGATTGACCGGACGGGACGGGGAAGGCTATCGCACCTTCCCCGACGGAACCCGGATGACCTTTTTTCTGAATCTCACCGAATTCACCGGAATCGGTCCCTCCCAATTTCTCATCGACGACTGGCGCGCGATCGGGGTGCGGGTCATCACCCAACTCCTTTCCCGCAATCTCTGGCAGACCAAGCAGTACGCACTGGAACATGACTTCTCGGTGTGGACGGGCGAAAGCGAATTTCTTCCCCTGACCGAGCCCCGGAACTTCGTGCCCACCGCCGGCCATTCGTTCTATGCTCCGGGATTCGCCTTCTGGTATCTCTTTGGCGGCCTCGACGGTTCCGAACGGGTCAAAGACCGGCCCCAGGCGGTCGAGCCCCCGGAAGATCATCCCCTGCGCATCTCCATGCTGCTTCTCCGGGAGGCCATGGCGGTGGCCACCCTGGAGGAACAACAGCAGGCCTTCTCAAAAATTCTGGACATCGCCGCGGAAAACCTCTGGTCCATCAATATCGCCACCCCGACCCCCCAGTTGGTGGTGGTGAAACGCGGACTGAAGAATGTCCCCCGCAACGCCATCACCGGCCATATTTTCAACACCCCCGCCAATGCGGGCGTGGAAACCTATTTCTTCGAAAATCCGGCGGACTCCGAAAGCGCGAAACGTCTCATTCAGCGGCTGATGGTCGAGGTGGACCCCGATCCGCGCCGAACCCTTCAAGAGGTGTCGGCCACGCTGACGGACACCCGGTCCGCGGGGGATCATCTGGGAGGGATCGTTCGTTTCCTTTTCACCGGTATTCTGATTGCAGGCGCGGTGTTGATCATCGTGCGGCATCCCTTCATTACCCGAAGGATCGTGATTCTCATTCCCACCGTGTTTGTCATGTCCGTGTGTGTGTTCACCATCATTGAACTGCCGCCCGGAGATTTTATCACGTCCCGGATTCAACAACTGGAAATGGAGGGGGACACCACCGCCATTCAACAGGCGGAAGAACTCCGGGAGTTGTTTCATCTGGAGGAATCCGCCGCCCTGCGATACGTGCGCTGGATCGGCCTCCCCTGGTTTATCAGCTTCGACTCAGCGGATCGGGGACTCATTCAAGGGGATCTCGGCCGCAGCATGGAGGACGGCCAGCGGGTGAACGAGGTGGTGGGCGACCGCATCATGCTCACCCTGCTTATTTCCCTGTTCACCCTGATCTTCACCTGGGTGGTCGCCATTCCCATCGGGCTCTATTCCGCGGTGAAACAATACTCCATCGGAGATTATGTGTTCACCTTCTTCGGATTCATCGGCATGTGCGTGCCCCCCATGCTCCTGGCCCTGGTGATGATGTATATCGGCTCCTCGGTTCTGGGTTTGCCGGTCGGCGGACTGTTCTCCCCGGAATACGCCATGCAGCCGCATTGGGATAAAGCCAAACTCATTGATTTGCTTCAGCACATCTGGATTCCGGTGGTGGTCATCGGTGTCGCCGGCACCGCCGGCATGATCCGGGTGCTGCGGGCTAACATGCTCGACGAACTGGGCAAGCCCTACGTCACCACCGCCCGGGCCAAAGGGGTGCGTCCCTTCAAACTGATCCTGAAATACCCCCTGCGGCTCGCCCTGAATCCCTTTATCTCCGGGATCGGCATGATCTTCCCCCAACTGGTGTCCGGAGGCGCCATCGTCGGGATCGTGCTCAGCCTCCCCACCGTCGGCCCCCTCCTGCTCAGTGCCCTGCAGGCCCAAAACATGTACCTGGCCGGGTCGATGCTCATGGTGCTCAGTCTGCTCACCGTCTTCGGCACCCTCGTCAGCGACCTGCTGCTGATGTGGGTGGATCCGAGAATCCGAATCGGCGGGAAAGGAGGCAAGGCGTGAAAAGGCTCCTCCCCCTCCTGCAACACAAATCAACCGGAGCGGATTCACGAATCCCCGCGCCGGAAACCGAGCCCGGAGGGCTGTCACAGTGGCAACTCATCCGCAAACGCTTTATCCGCCACAAACTGGCGGTGTTCGCCCTCTTTGTGCTGGTGGTGTTTTACCTGATTGCCGCCTTCGCGGAATTTATTGCCCCGCACGCCCCCCAGTGGCGTGATTTGGATTATATGTTCGCCCCGCCGCAGATTCCGAAATTCAGCCTCCGTCACGGAATACACACCGACGCCCTTGTGCCCGCCCACGATCCCGTCACCCTGCAGAAGGACTACCGGGCCTCGGGTGAAAAAGTGCCGCTGGCCTTCTTTGTCAGGGGAGAGCCCTACCGGTTCTGGGGCCTGATTCCCATGGAACGGCGCCTCTTCGGGATCGACCATTCGCGTCTGGGCGGAGAGGGCTTTGTTCCGGCCGCGGAAGTTCATCCGGAGGGAATCGCCCCCGCCTTCTATTTTCTGGGAGCCGACAAACACGGGCGCGACCTCTTCAGCCGCCTCGTCTTCGGCGCCCGCATCTCCCTGTCCATCGGCATGCTGGCGGTGCTGGTCTCGGTGACCCTGGGGATTATCATAGGGGGCATCTCCGGGTATGTGGGCGGACTCACCGACGACCTGATCCAGCGCTTTATGGAAATTCTCCAGTCCTTCCCCCAGATCCCCCTCTGGATCGCCCTGGGGGCGCTGCTCCCCGCGGACTGGTCGCAGGTGGGGATCTATCTCGGCATCACCGTGGTGCTCAGCCTCCTCGGCTGGACCGGACTGGCCCGCGCGGTCCGCGGAAAAATCATGGCCCTGCGCGAGGAGGAATACGCGGTGGCCGCCCGCCTGCTGGGAGCCGGCCACGGCCGGATTCTGTTCAAGCATCTCGTCCCCGGCTTCACCAGTCACATCATTGTCTCCCTCAGCCTCAGTGTGCCCGGCATGATCCTCGGAGAAACCTCCCTCAGTTTCCTCGGTCTCGGCCTGCGTCCGCCGGTGGTGAGCTGGGGCGTCATGCTTCAGGACTGCATGCACATGCAGACTGTCGCCCACTACCCCTGGCTCCTGATGCCCGTCGTGTTCATCGTCACCGCCGTCCTCGCCTTCAACTACGTCGGAGACGGCCTGCGGGACGCCGCCGACCCCTATGCCTCGAAATAAGTGACGAACCCGCAGATGTTTCATCCCGACCCGGTTTATTTTAGATTCGGCAGGGTATTTCCCTCATCCCATTCTGCCTCAATCATGATGGTTTTAGGAAGAGTGGGAATACCCCGCTCACTTCGATGGATCTGAGCCACCACCAAATCCACAGCTGCCGCGCCGATATTTCCTGCCTGTTGGTTTACACCCGTGCCATTTTTTGGAGTGGCGCTCTCGTTATCTAAATGAACAAATGCGATATCTAAGGGTATTTGAAACCCGCTGGTCTGCAAAAGTTCGCTGCCAACGGTGTATCCAACCACCACTTCCGGCCGCCACCGCTTCAGCCATGACTTCAAGCGCGGAATCAGATTTTCGTCCTCATCCGCCCAGAAAACAGGGATCTGGCAAGACTTGGGTTGGCGTTCCCTCCATGCAAGATAAGCGGCACTCCACGTTTCATCCACTTTGTCGTCAACCCACTTATGCAGAATCACTCCCACGCGCTTGTATCCCCTTTCATTAACGTGCCGAAGGGCGGTGGTCATGCCATGGTACTGATGAGGGGTAACCCTGGATATTTTAGGGATGGTCACCGTATTTCCAACCGTGGCCAGAGTAAATTTTTCCCAGTCCAGCTCCGGAAAAGGGCCTGTGGCGGGCAACGGAGCGAGAATAAGCCCACCAATATTTCGGGCTTGAAGAATTTGGTTCCAGCGAGCCACCGGAATGGATGGATCCGTGATCCAAAAGGGTTCGAGCATATACCCAAGTTCCTTTGCGCGGACAAGGGCTCCCTTATACACTTTACTGCAAAATGTGACTTTCTCCCAACTGTTCTCCTTAGGCCAGGCTGTTAAAAACCCCAGCGTGGCTTGATAATGGACAGGTCGGGCGGCCCGCTTTTGGGCCATAAGGATTGAGATATAGGGGTTGAGTCGATAACCCATTTCGTTGGCGACACGTTGGACAGTCTCTTGAGTGCCCGCTGATATTTTCGGATGCTTGCGCAGAGCTAAAGACACCGTAGTGGCGCTGAAGCCGGTTTCCCGGGCGATATCTCTCAATGTGATTGACATACTATAAACTTTTTGGGGTTGAAAAAAGAAAAGTAACAAACGCCATGCGTAAGTCAACAATTAGGGTTTTCATATTTCCGAACACACTCCATATTAGTAATATACCGACAAAAATCTGTGCGAAGAGTT
This sequence comes from Verrucomicrobiota bacterium, assembly GCA_020831625.1. Taxonomy (GTDB): domain Bacteria; phylum Verrucomicrobiota; class Kiritimatiellia; order SS1-B-03-39; family UBA6053; genus PXAS01. Next base: position 32,412 of record JAFIGD010000036.1, read on the forward strand.
ATCCAACACAACGATGGCCTCCAAGCCGCCCCCGCAGTCCTTTTCAAATCTTCTGAAAGCGTCCAGACCGGCCGGTGCCCTCCTCAGCCGCCTCGCCCCCCGATGCCCTCATCGACGGTATCCTCGGCAGGGAGCTGGCAAAAAGATCAAACAAGTAACAGCGCCAGTCCCCAGACGCGACCGATTCAACGTAACAGCGCCTGTCCCCAGGCGCGACCGATTCAACGTAACAGCGCCTGTCCCCAGGCGCGACATGCCCTCCGCATCTGTGGACCGCAAAGCTTTTCCGATGTTCGGAAAATGCAGACCAACGTTTTCCGAATCTCGGAAAAGCGAGGGGATTGTAAATGAGTAAAAAAACAGTATATTAGCAGTGATGAACCAGAACCACAGACGATGCCAAAGCATCGTGTTCGCCCTCTTGTTATCCTGGGGGAGCGTCCTCCCGGCCGATCCCTCCCCTCTCATCGTGTCCCTCGACCACGCCTGGCCGCCGCTCTCTTTTTCCGATGACCGGGGGGAACCGCGCGGAATTCTGATCGACATCTGGCGGGAAATCGGCACCCGCCTGGACCGCCCGGTGGAATTTCGCCTGACCGACTGGAACGAAAGCATCGTCCAGGTGCGCGAGGGAAACGCGGATCTCCATGGCGGTCTCTTCCCCAATCCCGATCGCGCGGAGTTTCTGATCTTCAGCAATGATCTGCTTCCGCTTTCGACGGTCATGTACGTTCGAACCCAAAACATGGTGCTTGAAATCAATGCGTTGGGCACCCGTCCGGTGGGGGTGGTCGCGGGGAGCCAGGAACTTCGGTTCATGAGGGAAAATCATCCCGATTTAAATTACCGGACTTTCCCGAATAACGAGACGATGATCCTTGCGGCCGTGCGGGAGGAAATCGACGCCTTTGCGGTCGACTATCCGGTTGGCCTCAACCTGCTCGACCGCCACGCCGATCCGGGCGACTTCCATGTGCTCAGCTTGTTGTACAGCCAACACCTCCAGGCGGGATTCGCCCATGATGCGGAACGTCTCCGTGATCAAGTCAACGAAGTGCTCCGGGGCCTCGATCCGGAAGACCTTCGCCGAATCACGCAGAAATGGATTTCCACCGAGCAAATCTCCGTGCTTCCGCTCTGGTTCTACCCCGCCCTGGCCATACTCGCACTGGCCGTTCTGCTCAGCTATCTCATTTTTCTCCATTTCCAAAAACGCCGCCTCAGGCAAACCGTGGAGGAGCGGACCCGGGAATTGCGGCTCGAAAGCCAACGGCTGGCAAACATAATCGAGGGGAGTTGGTTCGGAACCTGGGAGTGGAACGTGCAAACAGGGGAAGCCCAGTTCAACCACATCTGGGCGGAGCAAATCGGGTATAAGATTGAGGATATCAGCCCCATGAACTTTGATTCCTGGGTCGCGCTCATCCACCCCGATGATCTCGAATCCAGCAAGCGCGAAATCGAACGAAACCTCAGGGGCGAAACCACGCTTTACAATGTCGAATTCCGGATGCGCCACCGCGAGGGTCACTGGGTTTGGATACAAAGCCGCGGACGTGTGGTGACCCGTGCCCCGGACGGAAAGCCGCTTCTCATGTACGGCACCCACATGGATATTTCCGAGCGGAAATCGATGGAACTGCAGGTACAGCGCGCCCAGCGGATGGAGGGAATCGGCACGCTGGCGGGCGGGATGGCCCATGAAATCAACAATGTTCTCGCCCCCATTTTGATATCGATTGAATTGCTCAGGGAGAATGCACCGGACGATTCACGCGCTCAAATCCTTGAAACCATTGAAAAGAGCGCGGTCCGGGGCGCCGATATTGTTCGCCAGGTTCTCTCTTACGCCCGGGGAGCCGAGGGAGAGTTTTCACCGGTTGATCCACAAAAGCTCATTTTGGAAATCAGCCGCATTCTGAAAAAAACCCTCCCCCGGAATATTGAGTTCAACACGGACGTGCCCGCTCATATTCCTCTGATTCAGGGGGATTTCACCCAGATCCAGCAAATCCTCCTCAACCTGTGCCTCAACGCCCGGGACGCCATGCCCGACGGCGGCAGGCTCCTGATTCGAATGAGCACTGCCGAGGCATCGAACCACCACACGGGAGAACTCAAAATCGAGGTGATCGATACCGGAGTGGGGATCCCCCCCCAACTCCGGGAAAAAATCTTCGATCCTTTTTTCACCACCAAGAAACTTGGGCAGGGGACCGGCCTGGGCCTGTCGACGACCCTGTCCCTGGTTGAAAGGCACCGGGGGCGGATTGAGGTCACCAGCCAACCGGGCAAAGGCACGGTATTCACGCTTCACTTTCCCGTTCTGGCGGTGGGTTCCAGCGAATCAGCGGTCACAATACCGGAGGAGCCAAGCCCCGACGCCCGAATTCGCGGGGGGCTGATCCTGTTGATTGACGATGAGGAAAGCATACGGAGAATTTCCCGTCTCACCCTTGAAACGCGCGGGTTCCAGGTGATCACCGCCAAAAACGGCAGGGAGGGGCTTGCCCGTTTCCAGGAACATGCGGGGGAAATCAAAGCGGTGGTCACGGATATGATGATGCCGGTTATGGACGGCGCCGAGGTCATTCAACGAATACGCGAAATCGACCGGCATGTCCCCATTATTGCGATGAGTGGACTGGTGGAAGATGAGCGTTACACGCATGAAATCAGGGGGCAGATCAGCCGGTTTCTCGCAAAGCCCTTTACCGCGAAAAAGCTCATAGAGACGCTGGATCGAATTTTACCCCCCTCCAAAGACTAAATCCGTGAATCCGCAGTTGAAAATTTTTCTTTTCTAATAAATCGACCGCCCCTTCTGCGGACAGCCCCCGAGCCCCTTCAGGAAACGTTTGGGATTGGGCTCACAAAATTTCCAACCGCGTCACCAGCACAATCTCACACGCCCCCGCCCCGGTGTCGTCCCGGGTCGTGGATGTCCGCCAGGTTGTTCCGTTTTCATGGAGCACATTGACCAGATAGCCCCCGAGCCGCACCCGCTGTCCTTTTTCCAAACACATAATACGTCACCCCGCAAAACGCCAGCAGCAGGAGGGTTTTCAGGCTCATGGGTTGAACATAGACAAAATCACATCCGTAGACAAGCCCTGAGCAAAAACACAATTAAATCCGGATGATCCTGTGATCCCGTCAAAAAAACCAATCGGATACTTTTTGCCTTTCTTTTGCCCGGCGCGGGCTTAGTTTCATCCTTAACCATGGACCCCATTTCAAATTCCATTTTAATTTTCACCATCATCTCGCTGCTGATTCTGGCGGCGCCCCTGTTGTCGCCCAAAATCAAAATCCCCGACATCGTGCTGCTGATGGCCGCCGGAGCGGCCCTGGGACCTCACGGCCTGCATCTTTTGCAGCGCAACAGCGCCATCACCCTCTTCGGTGAAGTCGGACTGGTCTACATCATGTTCCTCTCCGGTCTGGAAATTGATCTCTACGAATTTATGCGCACGCGGAAGCGCAGCATTGGCTTCGGCCTCATCACCTTCCTGATCCCTCAGGTCCTCGGAACCCTGGGGGTGTATTATGCCCTCGATCTTTCCTGGCCCGCCTCCATCCTGGTGGCCAGTATGTTCGCGTCGCACACCCTCCTGAGCTATCCGATCGCCAGCCGTCTGGGCATACACCGCAGTGAAGCGGTGACCGTGGCCGTGGGCGCCACCATCATCACCAACGTGCTGGCCCTGTTGGTGTTGGCGGTGGTGGTCGATTCCGCAGGCGGAACGCCCATGGATTTCCTTTTCTGGCTGCGCATTGCCGCGGGCATGGCCATTCTGGTGATCGCAAGCTGGTGGGGCATTCCCAAACTGGCCCGCTGGTTCTTTCAAAACGTCACCGAAAGCGGCGGTTCGCAGTTCATGTTTGTGCTCGCGGTCACCTGCGCCTGCGCATATCTCTCCAACTACGCCCGCATGGAACCCATCATCGGCGCTTTTCTTGCCGGCGCCGCGTTTAACCGGCTCATCCCCGAACGCAGTCCCTTGATGAGCCGCCTGGTGTTTGCCGGCAACACCCTGTTCATCCCCTTCTTTTTGATCTCCGTGGGTATGCTGGTCGACCCCTCGGCCCTGACGGGAAGTCTGGATGTCTGGAAAGTCATCGGAGTCATGGTGGGCCTGGTCATTGCCACCAAAGGACTTGCGGCCTGGATTGGCGGCAAACTCTTTTCCTACTCACGAAACGAAACCGGTGTTGTCTTCGGCCTCAGCGTCGTGCAGGCCGCGGCGACCCTCGCAGCCGTGCTCGTGGGCCTTCGCGTCGAACTTCTCACCTCCGATATCCTCAACGGCGCCATCGGCATGATTCTGGTCACGGTCCTTGTCGGTGCCGGATTCGTTGAACGCTGTGGCCGCAAAATGGCGCTCAAACAGCTCACCCAGCCTGAAACTGAATCCAAAGAACAACGAATTCTCATCTCCGTGGCCAATCCCTTTTCCGCCGCGCGCCTCATGGAACTCGGCCTCTTTCTGCGCAGTCCCACCCACGCGGGAGCCCTCTACCCCACCACCATCGTCCGCCAACAAAACCAAACCAGCGACGCGGTCTCCAAAGGGGAGGAACTGCTGGCCAAGTGCCTCGCGCAAACCGAAACCACCGAAGAACGCATCCTTCCAAACGTCCGCGTCGACCTCAACCCGGCGGACGGCATCGCCCGCGCCGCGGAGGATGTTCGCGCGGATGTTGTGCTCACCGGATGGGGCGGAGAACACACAGCCAATGCCCGCATTTTCGGCTCTGTGAACCGCAAGCTGTCGGAAACCTGTCCGTCCCGCCTCTTCCTCTGTCGCATTCTCACCCCGCTGAACAACGACAAACGCATCCTGCTCCCCTGCCCGCCCCTTGCGGAATACCGCAGTGACGTGGACTTGTTGTTTTCGGATGCGAAGCGGCTGTGCAAACAACTGGGCGCGGAACTGACCGTCTATCTGCACGGCGCGGCGGCGGACAAGCTGGAGGAGGCGGTGACCAAAGCACTCCCCAAATGTCCGCTCACGGTGCGGCGCGACGACACCTGGTCCGCCTCCCGGGTAAAGCTTTTTCAGGACATCCGCAAAGACAGCCTCGTGCTGCTCCCCCAGGAGCGGAAAAACTCCACCCTCTGGACCCCCACCCTGGACCGCATCCCCGAACTCATCGCCGCCAAATATCCGGAAGTCAATTTCCTCGTCGTCTTCCCGGCCCTCCCCCGCCTGGGGGAATCAACCGTCCTGTCGGTGCCTCCGCAGGAACAAAATGACTTCCCGGAAACGCATGCCCTCCGCTTGACCGACAACCTCGACGCTGAGGCCGCGATTCTGCATCTCCTGCGCAGCGGCATGCCGAACGAGGAGGAATTGATCTCCAACTGCTACCAGCAGCTTCTCACCTCCGCACGCCACCATCCCGTGGAAGTATGCAAAGGGATCCTTCTCCTGCACGCCCACGCGGGAAACCACAAGAAGCCCATCCTCCTCACCGGGGTCGGTCAGATCCAGCATCCCTTTTTCGAGCGCGAATCCCCTCCCCGCGTGCTCCTGGCGCTCATCACCCCCCTCGGATACGAGGCCAGCCAACACCTGCATACCCTCGCCACCGTCGCCGAGTGTTTCCGCAACCGCGAGGCCGCCTCCCGCCTCCAGCACGCCGACACCTCCGAGGACATCCTGCATATCCTCGCCGGCCTCCAGTCTTGAAGGACGTGATCATTAAAACGGAAGCAATACCGGGATCAACACGACACTGACGATCAGCACAAGGATGGCAAAAGGGACACCGAGGCGCACAAAATCGATGAAGCGATAATTGCCGGGTCCCATGACCAGTGTGTTGACGGGCGAAGACACTGGCGTCATGAATGCGCAGGAAGCCCCCAGGCCGACGGCCATGGCGAAGGGATAGGGAGACAGGCCCATGATTTGTGCGACGGACAGGGCAATGGGGGCCATAAGAATCGCGGTCGCCGTATTCGAGATTCCCATGCCGATTACGGCCGTGATGAGAAACAACAGACCCAACACCAGACGCGGGGAGCCGTCGCCGAAAGAATTTGCCAATAGATCCGCAGCCAGCGCCACCCCGCCGGTCCGTTGCAGTGCCAGAGAAAACGGCATCATACCGACAATCAGTACCAGTGTTTTCCAGTTGATCGATTGATAGGCACTTTTCATATCCATGCAGCGAAAGGCCCCGAGCAGCAGGCAGCCAATCAACACGGCATGAACATTGCGAATAACACCGGATAACATCAGGATGATGACCAAAGCCAGAATTCCCAGCGCATGGAAGGCGCGGTCGTGGGCGGGCAATACATCGGAGAGTTCCCTGGGCAGGGCCAGGGGAAGGAGGTCAGAGCCATCCTGTGACAGGACTTGGATGTCCTCCCAGAAGCCGGTCAGGAGCAGTGTGTCGCCTATTCGCAGGGGTTCGTCGAGCATGTCGTTCGCAAAAACGGTCTGTCCGCGACGCAGGCCGATCACCGTCAGGCCGGTCTCCAGTCTGATGTTGGCTTGTATGACCGTATGGCCAATAAAGCGGGATTCAGCGGTGACGATCGCCTCAATCATGCCGAGATCCTGCGTGTGATCCATTAAATAGCGGTGCGTTGCGCCCAGCGGAAGAGCCTCCAGCCCCATTTCCTCTAAGAACTGTTCAATATCCGTGTCACCCCGTAAATCGACCAACAGGACATCATCCGCTTGCAGCATCGTGGCCCGGGACGGACGGACCAGCTTGCGGCGGCGGCCATCAACACGTTCAATTGCCAAAATGTGGGCTCCGTACTCTCGCAACTCAAACGCCTCCAGTCGTTGCTTGAGGAGAATGGAGTCGGACCGCACGCGGACCCGCCGCTCCCGCTCGTCCAACTGGTATCGTTCAATCCATTGACGGAACGTGGGACGCTCCCGCTTGGATCCGTCGGCATCGTGCCCCTCTGGCAGCCATCGTTTGGCCCAGAGCATGTAGAGCACGGCCAGCGCCAAACAGATCAGACCAAAGGGCGTGACGGAAAAGAGGCTGAAGCCTTTTTCGCCCTGACGGATCAATTCCCCCTGTACAATCAAATTGGGTGCGGTGGCCACCAGGGTCATCATGCCGCTAATCAGGCCGGCCATGCTCAGCGGCATCATGAGTTTGGCGGGCGCCATGCCGTTGCTTTGGCAGATGCGCAGGACCACGGGAATAAAAATCGCCACCACCGCCGTCGAACTCATAAAAGAACCGGAAAACCCCACGGCCAGCATCAGAAGAATCAACAACTTGGTTTCGCTGCCGCTGGACGTTTTATAGATCCAATCCCCCATCCGGCGCGCCACACCGGTTCGGACCAGGCCGTCTCCCAGAACGAAGAGCAAAGCAATCAGCACCACATTGGGATCGGAAAAGCCGGCCAAGGCCTCCTGAATGGTGATGGTGCCGGTGAAAGGCAGAATCGCAATCATCAACAGCCCCACCACATCCATGCGGGGGCGGTTAAGCGTGAACATCAACATGGCTGAGGCCAACAGCCCCAGCACCCAAAACAGTTCCCAGCTCATAACGATGGCGTTGTACAGAAAACCCCGATTCGTACGGGCGCACGAAAGGACGGAGTTAGGGTGGATAGCGTGCAGATCATGGTTAAAAGGGTGCCCTGAAGCGGTTCGGGAGTCAAGGCGAAATGGCAACAGGACTCCCCCCATTTTTCAGGGTAAAGTTGAGGATTCGCCTTTAAAGACTGGGATTATTCGAATTTATTAGGTGAAGAGCGGGAATTTTGAACCGAATAACAGGATTGGCAGGATCACGTCATAAATCCTGTTTATCTGTTTTTTTGGATCCTGTTATCCTGTCAAAAAAATAAATGCGCCATTGGCATGCTTTGGCCTTTTCCGCCCCGCCGTCAAAGTGGCATTCCATGCATTTGCCCGGAAAAGCGATTTTGCCCTGCCTGCGGACTTGGTTTTTCCACCGGATTGCGCATAACGGGGCCATGACCTTCCTCCCGCTTCTGGACGACGCTTTCCTCGCCTCCCACTGGCACGCCGAATAAGAGGACTTCACCGCCTCCCCGGAAGCCGAAGCCCTGCACCAGCGCCTCCGCGCCTGGGCCGCCCGCGAAGTCCTCAAGGAAACCGCCTCCGAAGCCGCCTTCACCCAGCGCTTCTTCATCGAAACCTGGGGCTACACCCTCCAGGGCGGGGACACCGAAGGTCTCTACACCTGCCGTCCCCAGTTCGAGGTCGACCGCGCCGGACAAAGCGGCGGCCAGGGACGCGCCGACCTCGCCCTGGGTCATTTCGGCGCCGGCACCGACGGCGTGCCGCAGGTGCTCTGCGAATTCAAAGACATCCGCTCCGGCCTCGAAGCCCGCCAAAACCGCAAAGGCAACGCCCGCAGCCCCGTGGACCAGGCCTTCGACTACCTCCAGGAGGCCCACGCCTCCCGCGACCGCGACGCCCTCGTCAGCCCCTCCTGGGCACTGGTGACCGACATGCGCGAGTTCCGCCTCTATTCCCGCCTCAAGGGCAAAGCCCAATACCAGGGCTTCGTCCTCAGCGACAGCCCCGATCCCCGCGTCCCCGCCCTGCTCGGCAACTCCGTGGCCGCCCGCTTCCGCCGCTTTGTTTTCTGGCGGCTCTTCCAGCCAGACCTCCTCCTCGCCAAACGCGGCGACGCCGCCCTCGACAGCCTGCTCCGCGACCAGGTCACCCGCGAAAAGGCCATCGAAAAAGCCTTCTACCACGAATACCGCGCCTACCGCGAACACCTCTACCAGACCATCCGCGCCGCCAACCCCGGCTACACCGGCTCCCGCGGCAAACTCGTCCGCCTTACCCAGCGCTTTCTCGACCGCTGCATCTTCATCCTCTTCTGCGAGGACATGGGCCACACCCTCCGCTATCCGCCCGAACTCCTCCGCGACATGCTCATCGAGGAGAGCAACAGCAAATACTACGAAGCCGACGACTCCGCCTGCTGGGACCACATGAAACGCCTCTTCCGCGCCATGCGCGACGGCGGCAAATTCGGCCCCCACCCCATCGACCGCTTCAACGGCGGACTCTTCGAGGAGGATCCCGAACTCGAATCCCTCCACATCCCCACCAAGGTCTACTGCGCCGAACAGCAGGGCGCGGGCGGCGGCGACAGCCTCACCCGCCATCCCCTCACCCTCCTCTACTTCTCCGCCGCCTACAACTTCGGACACCGCGACGGCTCCGGCGAACGCGTCATCAACCTCTACACCCTCGGACGCATCTTCGAGCAGTCCATCACCGAACTCGAAATCATGGAGGCCGAGGCCGACGAACGCCCCTCCATCAACAAACTCACCAAACGCAAAACCGACGGCGTCTACTACACCCCCGAATGGGTCACCCACTATCTCGTCGAAAACACCGTCGGCACCCGCCTCGCCGACATCAAAAGCGAACTCGGCTACCCCGCCCTGCCGCCTCTCGACGAAACCGCCATCGCCGAATACCGCACCTTCCAGAAAGACAAACGCCGCACCGCCAAAACCGCCGGACTTCACCGCGACTTCCTCGCCAACTACCGCGGCCGCCTCGAACACCTCCGCGTGGTCGACCCCGCCTGCGGCTCCGGGGCTTTCCTCATCCAGGCCCTCAACCGCCTCATGACCGAATACCAGTGGATCGCCGGGGAACAGGAACGCCTCGAAGGCCAGCGCGGCCTCTTCGATCAGGACGCCCTCATCCGCTCCATCCTCTCCCACAACCTCTACGGCGTGGACATCAACCCCGAGTCCGTCGAAATCACCAAACTTGCCCTCTGGCTGCACACCGCCGCCCCCGGCAAACCCCTCTGCGCCCTCGACCGCAACATCCGCTGCGGCAACAGCCTCGTCGATCCCGACTTCTATGCCACCCGACAGCTCGACCTCTTCAGCGAAGACGAAAAAGAGCGCGTCAACGCCTTCGACTGGAAAAGTGCCTTCCCCGAAGTCTTCTCCCACGGCGGCTTCGACTGCGTCATCGGCAATCCCCCCTACATCAAACTCCAGCACTTCCGCCGCGCCCAGGCCGAAGTCGCCGAATACATCTCCAACCATTACAACAGCGCCAGCGCCGGAAACTGGGACATGTACCTGCCCTTCATCGAAAAAGGCGTCACCCTCCTCCATCCCAAGGGTCGCATGGGCTACATCGCCCCCAACGTCTGGATGGTCAACGACTACGGCCAGGCCCTCCGGAAATTCGTCAAAGAAAAAGGGGCCCTCGACCGCTGGCTCGACTTTAAAAGCCACCAGGTTTTCGACGAAGCCACCACCTACACCTCCCTCCAGTTCTTCCGCGGCCAACCCTCCCCCCACATCGCCTGCGCCTTCGCCCCCGACGGCAACATCGGCCATGTGCATTGGAGCGAGGCGGAAAGCATCCAGTATTCAAACCTTCAAAACGATGAGGCCTGGATCATCGCTTCAAGTGAGGAAAGATTTGCAAAAGAATCCCTCAGTGGATCTGGCGTAAGACTGGGTGATGTGGCCGATGGTATTTTTGTGGGGATTCAAACCAGCTCAAATGATGTATACCACTTGGAGAAAATTGCTCCGGGACTCTATAAAACAATCAAAGACTCATCCAAAACCGTCGAACTTGAAGATGACCTTTTACATCCACTGGTAAAAGGTCCGGACACGAAGCGATACACTGTGCCTAAACCTCACCTGGCGATTCTTGTACCCTATAAAGTTCAATCTGGCAGAGCTTTCCTTATACCCGCACAGGAAATGGCAAGGTTCTACCCCAAAACATGGGCCTATTTAAAAGAGGACGAACAAGAACTGAGAAAACGTGAAAATCGTAAAATGGATAACGATGATTTTTGGTGGGGGTACAACTACCCCAAAAATATCGACAAGCAGAAGGAACCAAGACTACTTGTAGCCGGCACAGCACCTGGCCTCCGATTTTTCTGTGATTCAAACGGTGAGTTTACCCAAGACGACAGAAGGGTATTCGCCGTAACCCCAAATAATCCTGATGATCTCTGGTATTTTCTGGGAATCTTAAATTCGCCACTGGCTGAACAGTTTTTCAGAACTGTCGCAAGGCCAAAAGCAAATGGTTTCTTTGACATTGAAAAACAGTTTCTTGAAGAAATCCCCATCCCCGACGCCAGCCCCGAACAGCGCCAACAAGTAGGGGATCTCGCCAAAGAGCTACAAGACCTGCACACCCAGCGCCGCGACCTCGTGGACGCCCTCGACATCCGCCTGAACAGTCCGCAAACCGAACCCCTGCGCCCCAAACCGGCCGCAAACTGGATCTGGGCCCAGGTCGGCACCAAAACCAGCTTCCTCGATCATCCCGACCTCCCCAAGGGGCTCAACAAAACCCAAATCAAAGCCTGGTCCAAAGCCCGCCACGAAGACAACCTCGCCGAACAGCTCGACACCCTCGACGTGCTCCTGCAACCCGGCGCCACCCTCCGCGTCTACAACACCGAAGACCAAATCACCCTCCACATCAACGACCGCCCCGTCCTCACCCTCTACGACAAACCCGACACCCCCTTCCTCGCCGCCCAGTGGCGACACACCCTCCGCCCCCGCAACGTCACCCAAGCCTACAACGGCAAAAAACTTCTCAACGATTTGTTAAACCTCAAACAAACCCAGGACCAAGGCCTAAAATCCAAAATCCTAAACCTCGACAACCAAATCACCGACCTGGATCAGGTGATCACCGCGAAAGAGGCGGAAATGAATGAGATCGTTGCCGGGTTGTATGGCTTGGATGCCGGCACCCTTTGACCCGGCGATTTCATTCGCTTGAGAAAACCTACTAAATCCATTGGAAATTCTGGGTATGGGGGCTAGGATAAATTCATGAAGTATTTATCTTTGATTCATATCAGCGTATTGGTTTTCATCGGATCATTGCTCAGTTCCTGCACCGGGCAAACAAAAGGGGTGCAAAAAAGTTTGGAGGACGGTACGTATCGCGGAGGTTTCATGGACGAGGGAACGATTCAAGTAAATTTGGAATTCACTTTGGAAAGCGGCATCGTCACCGAGGCCTCGTTCCGCCACTTGGTGGGAGCCGATCCGGCCTATTATCTGGATGTGGAGGATGAACCCTATCGTTCCGTTGTGCGGCAGTATGATGACGCGTTGCAACATCTGGTCGGCAAGCCCCTGTTAGATCATCTGCCCGATCTATACCACCCTGAAACCATCGTGCGAACAGAAGTGGACGGCTACTCAGCGGCGACAATTCGCAGCAACAAGATCATCTCTTCCATTCGCGACGCCCTGAATCGAGGCGTTTACAGTTATTAGCTCGACCCCGTTCAAAATGGTTGGAAAACCATGAATCAGCGCTTAGGGGACGCGAAAATGGAAAACTGAACCATGACACCTGCTCGGAGTCTTAAACTCCCCGCCTGCCGACTTCTTTTTCAAACGAATTTCCAAGCCAAAATCCGGCGGATATTTCGAGGCCAACAGACAATTCATCGCCCCCATCCCCATCCCCGACACCAGCCCCGACGCCAGGTGGAGGGTGGGAACTCTTGACCCGGTGATTTGCGCGGACCTTCAGCCCGCGTCTGGTTTTGATTCGAATATCCCAGCCCGCCAACAGGCCTTCAGCCCGATGGCGGACTGGGCTGATATCGGCGCGGGCCTTCAGCCCGAACGAGTCGTTTGAATCTGCGATCCGTTTCGTCAATGATGCCCGTCAAACTGAAGTCTGAATGATAAGACATCTCCCCATACCCCAAATCCACCCCTCCGACCTGTATCCCCACATGGGGCGCTCTCTCTGCGCCACACCAGTCCTCGACCACATGCTTGCCTATTATGGGCCTGAGTCCCGCCGGAAGAAGCACGGAAGCTGGTGGAGGACAGTCTGACGAAAACCCTGGGAGCCCTGCACAAGGAGTTGCGGAAGCGCAAGCTGGCGCCCGGGGGATTGGACAGGAGCGCCAATCTCCGCATTGGCGGGGCGAAGGGGGTCTTCCCACGGGAGCGCCGGTCTCCGCACCGGCTGGGGCAAAGGGGGTCTTCCCACGGGAGCGCCGGTCTCCGCACCGGCTGGGGCAAAGGGGGGCTTCCCGCCGCGCGCGCATTTCCGCCGCAAGCCGATGCGGAGATCGGCGCTCCCGTGCCTTTCCGCCGCAAGCCGGTGCGGAGACCGGCGCTCCCGTGCCTTTCCGCCGCAAGCCGGTGCGGAGATCGGCGCTCCCGTGAAAAAACGTCCCGCTTGCATCATCCTGCTTGACTCACCGCGTTAAAACAATACATCCGTTTTCATGCGAATGCAACACTCCCTCTGTACGGTCGGCACCCCGCTGCTCAGAAATTGGGACGTCACTCCCGAGACGTCATCGCGCGGGTATCTTCCCCACGAATTGGGCGGGGGACTGGTGCAGCATGTAATTCTTCATCTCGCCGACTCCATGGCCGTGAAGGCGCTGGAGCGCATGCGCCGGGAGGTGGAGCATCTGCCTGACGAGGAGTCGAAACGGGAGCTGGCGGAGAAAATCGAGGCTTGGTCCGATGCGGGACACGGCTGCTGCGCCCTGCGTCAAGCCGCCCATGCCGTCAAGATGCGGGACACCCTGCTGCATTTTCACGAAATCCGTTACCGCCTCTTCGCCTGGGTTATCATGCCCAATCATGTGCATGTGCTTTTTGAAACCTTTCCCGATTGGCCAATGGACGGGGTGGTGAACGGATGGAAGAAATGCAGTGCCACAGAAATTCTCAGGGACCACCAATCGCTGCCCCGCCCCTTGTGGCAAAGGGAGTTTTGGGACCGCTACACCCGCAACCTGCGTCATTTCCGCAAAACCGTGGACTATATACACCAGAATCCGGTCAAAGCCGGTCTGGCCTCCCGCGCCGAAGATTGGCCCTGGAGCACCGCCGCCGCCTGGGCTTCGTTTTTGGGGTGAAGGGGGGCCTCAAAGGAGCGCCAATCTCCGCATTGGCGGGGCGAAGGGGGTCTTCCCACGGGAGCGCCGGTCTCCGCACCGGCTGGGGCAAAGGGGGTCTTCCCGTCGCACGTGCATTTCCACCGCAAGCCGATGCGGAGATCGGGGCTCCCGTGCATTTCCGCCGCAAGCCGGTGCGGAGACCGGCGCTCCTGTAAAGGCGCACTCCTGTGGCAAAGCCCCCTTCACCCATCCAGCTCGTTGAAGATTCGCTGCATGCGTTGGATGCTTCGGCTGGACACTCCGGCCTCTTTTGCCAGGGTGCCGAAATCCGCCACGGCTCCGCGCACCTGCTCAAGAATCTCCACGGCATCCCGCTCACGCAGATCGGCCTGTTTGGCCAGTTCCAGCAGGTGGGTCCGACGGGGGTGCCGGCCTTCCCCGGCGATGGACAGGGTGTGCCATCCGTTCGGTCCCGGATTGTAGGTGAAGTCGTAGAGGGGCGACAGACGCCACGTCCCGTCCCCATCCATAAGAAAGGCGAAATTCTTCATGTGATCATCCCGGTTGGATGCCAGCACATTCAGGCAGATCCGCCGAAAGAGTTCCCGCGTTTGCGCGTAATCGCGGGTGAGGGCCCGGGTGAGACGGAACAGCAGCTCCGCCTCCTCGCCCGATGTGCGGAAGTCCGCGTGCAGGAGCCCGGCGGCGGAGTGCAGATGCAGCCGCCGCCCCGGAGCGGGCCGGTCAAAACGGCGCACCGCGAAAAAAGAGCCAATGCGTGTGGAAGGCTGAAAACCGCAGGCGGACGTCCAGGCGCTTCATGCGGTTGCCGCTTTCTGTTTGCGCGGGCGCACCCGCTGACGGGTCGGAGGTTCCTTCTCCAGGGCTTCGAGATCCCCGGGAATCGTGGAAAGCCGCAGACGTTCCCGCAGGGTCCGATCCACCTCATCCAGGATCCCCAAGGCTTGAAAGACCCGCAAGACTGCGTCCACACTCCCATGCCCTTCGCGCTCCAGCCGCGACAAGGTGCTCACCGGCACGCCGGAACGGGATGCCAACATGGGCAGCGTCCACTCCTGCCGCTGCCGCAGATTTCGCAGCCATTGCCCCAAATTCTCCCGGACTTCGCCGGGACTGGACAGTTGGAACAAAGAAAAATGATCGGGTGAACTCATGCATCATAATTACAATATTATAGCGTTAAAGTCAATATACGGCTGTTATTTTATGATATGGGAATTTTTCCGATGTTCGGAAAATGCGGTCCGGCGTTTTCCGAATCTCGGAAAAGCCGCGGACCATGTAATCGCCGCCAAAGAGGCGGTAAACCTTCGGGGAAAAGGGTGAAATACCGGGCCGCTCAGCTGAAGAGGGTGTTTCCAGAATACGCATTGCAGCTTCCACTTTGATGAACACCCTTAGCGCGGCTTGTCGGCCGGAGAGCGCGTCTCGCCCTCCGTTTCTGTGCCCGAATTGGAGATGGCCGCAAGGCGTGGCGCCATGTCCGGAAAACGCTCCCGGTAGTCTTCGCAACTTCGGCGGATCAGATCCAGGGCTTCGTCCCGTCCGTAGACGTGGGTAATTTCACACGGCTGGGGCGGCGTGACGCCGGGCACCTGTTTGTAGGTGAGAAAATAGTGTCGCAGTCGCTCGATCAACGCCGGCGGGCAGTCCTGGATCTCCCGGTAATTTCCATACAGGGGATCTCCCTCCAGGACGGCAATAATTTTATCGTCCGCCTCCCCGTTGTCGATCATCCGGAATCCGCCCACCGGGATGGCTTGAGGATGGGCTTGATAGAGCATGGGGGAACGTTGGGGGAATGCGGAACGGAAGTCAAGCCGGGATTCCGGCCAGGACCTTCCCCAGGTTTCCCCTCAGGAAACCGCAGCGTCGTCTTAAAGTGTCCCATGCCGTTCAAAATACCCGAGCAGCTTGCCGGGATCGGTTTTCGCGAGGTTGGACGCAATCACGCTGGTGATTTTCGCGCGGGCGGCCGGCTCCAATGCGGCCAACACCTGCTTGTGGATGGGCGCACTGACGGCCAGCAAACAGTGGGTCACCGCCGGATCCGCCAGAAGGGTATTGATTCTTCCAGCCAGCTCGACAATGGATCGCCGTTCCTGTTCCGTCTCCGTGTTAAGGCTTTCCCCCGCCGAGAGGTTTCCGCTGATGTTCACCGCGCCGGCGCCCTGTGGAAACCGTCCCGCCTGATCACTCACCTGCTCGGACCGTTTCTGACGGGCTCGTTCCGGTTTCCATTCTTCGATTCGTTCCAGCGACGGCGGACGTCCGTTGTCAGGATCTGTTTTAAGATAGGCCCGGAGTAAACCGAGGTCGGTGACGATGATGATGGTTTTTTTCATGGGGTTTATCTCCGTTTCGGACCCGGGAATCAACCTGGACCGGCTGTCAGTCTGTCAGGCGGGGGGCCGTCTTGATTTTCGTTTGAAAAACAGTTCAATTCTTCATGCCAGAGTACAACGGCCCCCACACGCCCGCCATGGGGTAAAACCCCACTGAGCACCGAACTGGATCAAGTGATCGACGCGAAAGAGGGGGGGGCTGAGGCGCAAGGTTGGAAAACAATTTAGAAGGGATGGAGAGATCTATCTCCCTCCCCAGTAGTCGGGACGTCGATGCAGATGCATTGTCGCCTGGATGACGATCTCCTCAGGATCAACCCGATACAGGAGAGCATAAGGGAATCTGTGGACAAGACGTCGACGTATATTGGATCGAACCGGCTTCATTGGATCGCAGCCCGGGCATCGCGAAGAACATCCGCCGCGGAACGGGCGGAAACCTTTCCGCTTTTGTAGGCCCGGTGGCGGCGATCCGCCTCGTCCAGCCAAAGCTGCTCATTTTGCTCAAGGCTGAGTTCATCCAGGCTGGCGATCAGATGTTCCGCAAGCGCGGCCCGGTCACTCGGCGACAGTTTCAACGCCTGTGCTTTACAATCAAGAAGTGCTGGGGACATGGGGTATTCTCCTTTGTTGGCCCAAGACAAACGCATCAATGTATCTGAATCAACACACTTTCTCCCAGGATCTTCCCCATTTTTCAGGCTAACATTAAGGTTTCGCCTTTAAAGACAGGGAATATCCGAATTTTCCAGGTGAAATGCGGGGGTGAAATGCGGGAATGAACAGGATAAGATCGAGTCGATCCTGTTTATAGCTTGTCCCGCCGGGAATTGCGGTTTAGGGATGAAACCATGTTCCCCGTGACCGACTACGTCCTGATTTTCACCATCATTATCTCCGTGATTCTGGTGTCCTTTCTGCTGGCCGCGAAACTCAAAATTCCCGATCTGGTGCTGTTGCTGCTTGCGGGAGTCGTGCTCGGCGAACATGGCCTGAATATCCTCACCCGCACCAGTGCCATCACCCTCTTCGGCGAAATCGGCCTGATTTACATCATGTTCCTCGCCGGTCTCGAAATCGACCTCTACCAGTTCTCCCGCACCAAACGCAAAAGTGTCAGCTTCGGCTTTTTGACCTTTATTATTCCCCAGGTCCTCGGGGCGGCGGCGGTCTATTATATTCTGGGAGGCATCTCCTGGACCTCCGCCATCCTCATGGCCAGTATGTTCGCCTCCCACACCCTGCTCGCCTATCCCGCCGCCAGCCGGCTGGGCATTCACCGCAGCGAACCGGTGACCATCAGTGTGGGGGCCACCATCATCACCGACACCCTCGCCCTGCTGGTGCTCGCCGTGGTGGTCGACGCCGCCCAGGGTGAAAAAATGGGCTGGGTGTTCTGGGGCGGACTTTTCCTCGCCCTGTTTCTGCTGGTGGTGCTCATCAGTCAGCTCATTCCGCGCATCGCCCGCTGGTTCTTTCAGAACGTCACCGAATCCGGCGGTGCCCAGTTTCTCTTTGTGCTCGCCCTGGTCTGTGCCTGCGCCTATTTCTCTCAATACGCCCGCATGAAGCCCATCATCGGGGCCTTCCTGGCCGGCGCCGCCTTCAACCGGCAAATTCCCGAACACAGCCCGCTGATGAACCGGCTGGTGTTCGCGGGGAACACCCTGTTTATTCCCTTTTTCCTGATTTCCGTGGGCATGCTCGTGGATCCGAAGGTCCTCATTGGCGATCCCCGCACCTGGCACGTGATCGGCATCATGGTGGGCATGGTCATTCTCACGAAATTCATCGCCGCCTGGATCGGCGGCTGGATCTTCGGCTACTCCCGCCCTGAACGCGCGGTCATGTTCGGCCTCACCGTGGTTCAGGCCGCCGCCACCCTCGCCGCCGCCCTGGTGGGCTTCGAAGCCGGCCTGCTCGACGAGGCCGCCCTGAACGGCTCCATCGCCATGATCATGGTCACCGTCCCGCTCGGCTCCTGGGTCACCGATGCCTTCGGTCGCAAAATGGCCATGGAAGCCATCGCGCCGGCGCACTCATCCCGGCAAACCGAACAGCGGCTCCTCATCCCCATCCACAACCCGGTCTCCGCCGCCCGCATGATGGAACTGGCCTTTCTCATCCGGGACACCGCGGTGCCCGGCGGCCTGTATCCGCTCACCATTGTTCGCGATCAAACCGACACCGAAGACGCCGTGTCCCGCGGCGAAAAGCTGCTGGCCCAGTGCATGACCCACGCCTCCTCGGTGGACATCGAGGTCGAACCGCAGGTCCGGGTGGACCTCAATCCCGTCGACGGCATCGCCCGCGCCGTCCGCGAACTCCGCGCCAGCACCGTCATTGCCGGCTGGGGCGGCGATCACAACCGCACCAGCCGCATTTTTGGCTCCACCAACGAAAAACTGACCCTGACCTGCCCCTCCCGGCTCATGATTTGCCGGATGCTGCAGCCGCCCAACATCACCCGGGCCCTCCGGCTGTGCTTCCCGCCGCTTGCGGACCAGCGGGACGACCTGAACCAACTCATGCGCGAAACCCGCCTGCTCGCCAAACAGGCCGGCGCCGATCTGCATGTCTACCTGTCCGAGGATGTCGCGGAGGCATTGGAGGCCCGCATGGAGAAAATCGGTCCCGGATGCAGCACCACCTACCACGTCAGCACCACCTGGGCCGAAACCCGGAAAGACATGTTCGACCACATCCACGAGGACGATCTGATTCTCCTCCCGCAAATCCGCCGGAACACCCTCCTTTGGACCCCCACCCTGGACCGGCTGCCCGAACTCATCGCCGAGCGCTTCCCCCGTTCCAACCTGATTGTCGCCTACCCCGCCCTTCGCACGGAGACCAACGACACCACCGCGCCCGTGTTCATACCCGCCACCGAAGCCTTTCCCGCCATGCACGGCGTCAATCTTCCGGAAGCGCTCTCCGCGCCGGACCGCATTCGGGTCCTCACAGAGGAGGGACTGCGGACGGTCCCCGGCATGGCGGCTGCCGCGATCCCCCTGCTGCAGGAATCCGCGCGGCTCAATCCGGTGGAACTCGCCCCGGACACCATCCTCCTGCACGCCCATTGCGGCCAACAGCCGCACCCCCTGCTGCTGATCGGATACAGCAACAGCAACAAACCCTTCTTTAATATGGAGAAAACCCCGCACCTCCTGGTCTGTCTGCTGAGTCCGAGAGGCGACTCCCCCGCCCTCCATCTTCAGGCCCTCGCCAAGGTCGCCCGGAAGTTCAGAACCCCTGAAATTGTCGAAGCCTTGTCACAGGCGTCAAACGCCGACAAAGTGTGTTCCATCCTTTTTGCACAGCCGCCAGACAAGCAATAAAGGCGTTCTGAGGTTAAATCCAGACAGATTGGCATGTTGACTGCTTAATCAGATATATGATTTACCAGCGCCGTTTTTCACCAACCCCCTTATTTTCAAACTCAGCTTTTAGGGTATGATTATACAAGAAGCTTAAAGAATTTCTCAAATTTTAGAAATTATAAAATTCCGGAATTAAACATTATGATAACCGAGATTAAATTTCGTTGCCCGTCCTGCAACCGCAAACTCAGCGTGAAACCGGAGGCTGCCGGCAAAAAAATCCGTTGCCCCGCCTGTGACGCGAAGATACAGATTCCGGAGGAGTCCCAGATTCCCAGCAATGATCACGAGGCCAAAGTCCCCGGCTACGCCACCGAGGAATGGGTCAGTTTACAGAAAGAGAAGGAAATTCTCGAAAAAGAACTGGAAACGCTTCGGACCAAAATGGAGGCCACGGAATCCCTTGAACGGAACCATGCCGAAATCAAAGAGCGCTACGAGCATCAGAAAATCAAGCTCGACGAGGCGCATGAGCGGATTGATGAACTCAGCGCCCTGCAGCGCAAACTGGAGAAAGATTTTCAGGAGCGTGAGCACGCCCTGGAACGTCTCCGGGATGAGAAAAAAGAGCTGGAACGGGCCGGGAAAGAAAGCCTGGCCGTCAAAGAGGCCTACGACAGCCTTAAAGAGGAATCCCGCACGGTCTCGAAAGAACTGCAGGCCGCGAAAAACAAACTGGCTCAGTTCGAAGCCCTCGAACACGGCGGCGGGGAAGAGGCGAAAATCCTCCAGCACCAGTGCCAGGTCCTCCAGGAGAAAATGGATCAGTTGTCCTCCGATCTGAACCGCCACGTGGTCGATTTGGAAGTCAGCCGTAAACACGAAAAGGAACTCGCGTCCCAACTCACAAAATATAAGGCGGATAAACTCCGGGACGCAGATGCCAAAATCGAGCTGGAAGAGCGGCTTCAAAGCGAAGCCGACGCCCGTCTCGCGCTTGAAAAAGAAATTTCTGCCCTTCAGGAGGAGCAAAAGGTTCTCACCTCCTCCCGGGAAAGTGTCGAAACGTCCTTGAACAATGTTAAATCCGAACGCGACGAACTGAAAACCAAAGTCACGGAATTGGAAGTACGGGCCGAAACCCTCGCGACTGAACTTGGCCAGGCACGCGAACAGCTCGAAGCGGATCTCGAAAGCGTGACATCCGAGCGGGATGAGCTTCAGACCAAACTAAACGATCTGGAAGCCAGCGCGGAAGCCAAATCTGCGGAACTCTCCGAAGCCCGCGCAAAATTCGAAAGCACGCTCAACAGCATCAAAACCGAGCGGGAAGACCTCAAGACCAAACTGACCGAACTCGAAGCCAGCGCAGAAGCCAAATCCGCAGAACTCTCCGAAGCCCGCGCCAAACTTGAATCCGACCTCAACACGGTCAAAACCGAACGGGACGGAATTCAAGCCAAACTCGCCGAACTGGAGTCCCACGCCGAATCACAGTCCGCCGAACTCACCGAAGCACGCGCTAAACTCGAGTCCGATCTGAAGGACGTCCAATCCGAGCGCGACGCGCTGAAAGCCAAACTCTCTGAGCTCGAATCCCACGCGGAATCACAGTCCACCGAACTCACCGAGGCACGCGCCAAACTCGAGTCCGAACTTAACAGCGTCAAAGC
>JAFIGD010000111.1 GCA_020831625.1 Verrucomicrobiota bacterium
ATTAGTTGCGCCGACGGCGCTGGCTGATTGCCAAGGCCAGTCCGGCAAGCCCAAACAGCGCGAGTGTTCCGGGCTCGGGGATCACCGTCAGGGTGGAACCGGAGACTTGGAAATGCTCGGAGAACGTTCCAGTGTTGCCGCCGTCAAAGCGGAGACGACTGCCTGTAGTCCATAGATTCTCAAAATCAGTTGCGGTGAAACCCGTAATGGTTAGGCTGGCCTGTGAACCGTCTTCAAAGTTGAAATGATTGGCGGTGTTGCCGAAGGTAGGAGCAGCTCCAATGATAAAACTTGCTTTTGAACCGCTGGCAAAGAGGACTCTGGAAACTCCACCAGTCATGCCGAAAGAGTCGGTTGTAACTGAGCCTGCACCGGCATTGAAATTGATCAAACCTTGGAAGCGGTTCTGTAAATTCTCAAAAATAGCCGTACCGCCTGTTATGTTGTAAGCGCCACCGGTGTTATCGATAAAGAAATTATTTCCGGTAAACGTGCCGCCACTTTGATTGAAGACCGCACCTCCCGCGAAAGTGAAGTTGCCAGCAGAGGTATCCAGTGTACCGCCAGAAAGACTGTAGATCCCGCCGCTGTTATATGTTCTTCCGCCGACTACCGTAATCGTCCCGGCAGTCTGAGTGATGTCCCAACCTGAAATGGTTGACGTTGTAGTAGGCCAATTTCCATCAACAGCAATCGTCCCGGCATTGCCAATTGTCGGCGCACCGTCATCCCAATTACCGGCATCAGAAATATCACCTCCAGTAAAGGTCGTCGCATTCACAAATTCGGTCGTGGCAAAAGCCAGGGTCATTAGATAGGTCAGTTGTTTCGCCTTCATGTTTTTATCTCTTCGGGTGTGTGCGGGGTTACAAACTTTAATCTTTGGATTTTACTGAATTTGACTCGGTCTGTACTTTATGCATTCCCGCAGAAGGTGTGGGATTTTACGCCCAGCGAAACTGCCGGAATTTAACTTAATCACATCTTACCCCAAACCGGTGGATGCGGTCAAAGAGTTCAAATTTTAAACCGTTGAAATCCCTTCCATCCTCAAGGCCAGCAGATTCCAGTTCTGAAATCCGGGACAGGTGATGGGCTCGCCGC
>JAFIGD010000086.1 GCA_020831625.1 Verrucomicrobiota bacterium
CTGCGGTCGTGCCTCCCTTGCCTTGGGCTATGCGCTTTGCCCCCATCCGGGGGCAGAAATTCAGTAAAAACGCCCTTCACCCATTGCGAGATGCGCCCGATCCGTTTTGCTTTCTGCTTGCCATGTTCACTCCGTAAACCTAAATGATTTCACATTGTAATCCCCTAAATTCTTAACCTTCAGGAGACTTTATGCAAGAAGCGGATATTGGTGTCGTCGGTTTGGCCGTCATGGGCGAAAACCTTATTTTAAACATGGAAAGCAAGGGCTTCACCGTCGCCTGCACCAATCGGACCACCTCCAAGGTTGACGATTTCATTCAGGGCCGCGCCGCCGGGAAAAATATCATCGGCGCCAAATCCGTCGAGGAATTTGTCGCCTCGCTCAAACGTCCCCGCAAAGTGATGATGATGGTCAAGGCGGGCGGAGCCGTGGACGCCTTCATCGATCAGGTCCTTCCGCTGCTCGAACCGGGCGATATTCTCATCGACGGCGGCAACACCCACTATCCCGACACCGAACGCCGCCTCAAAAAAGTTGAAGCGGCCGGTCTGCTGTACATCGGCACCGGCGTGTCCGGCGGCGAAGAGGGCGCCCTGCTGGGGCCCTCGATTATGCCCGGCGGTTCCGATGCCGCCTGGGAAGCGGTGAAACCCATCTTCCAGGGCATCTGCGCCAAAACCGAATCCGGTGAACCCTGCTGCGACTGGGTCGGCGGCGGCGGTGCCGGCCACTTCGTGAAGATGGTCCACAACGGCATCGAATACGGCGACATGCAGATGATCTGCGAGACCTATCAGATGATGTCCCAGGGACTCGGACTGACCAACGAGGAGATGCACGCGGTATTCGCCGACTGGAACAAAGGCGAACTCGACTCCTACCTCATCGAGATCACCCGCGACATTCTCGGCTATAAAGACGAAGACGGCAACGCCACCGTCGATCAGATTCTCGACACCGCCGGACAGAAAGGCACCGGCAAATGGACCGCTGTGAGCGCCCTGGATCTGGGCATGCCCCTGACCCTCATCGGCGAGGCCGTCTTCGCCCGCTGTCTCTCCGCCATGAAAGACGAGCGCGTCGCCGCCAGCAAAGTGCTCGCCGGCCCCGGCGCCGCCTTCGACGGCGACAAGGCCCAATTGATCGAAGATCTTCGCCAGGCGCTCTATGCCTCCAAAATTATTTCCTATGCCCAGGGCTATCAGCTCATGCGCGCCGCCGCCAATGAGGCCGGCTGGGACCTGAACTACGGTGGCATCGCCCTCATGTGGCGCGGCGGCTGCATCATCCGCTCCGCCTTCCTCGGCAAAATCAAAGACGCCTTTGATCAAAACCCAGCGCTGACCAACCTCCTGCTCGACCCCTTCTTCAGCGAAGCCGTGCAAAACGCCCAGGCCGCCTGGCGCCGGGTGGTCTCCACCGCCGTCGGCCTCGGCATCCCCATGCCCGCCATCGGTGCCGCCCTCGCCTATTACGACGGTTACCGCGCCGAACGCCTCCCCGCCAACCTGCTCCAGGCCCAGCGCGACTACTTCGGCGCCCACACCTACGAGCGGCTCGACAAACCCCGCGGCCAGTTCTTCCACACCAACTGGACCGGCCGCGGCGGCAACACCTCCGCCTCCACCTACGACGTTTAAGGAATACACAATGTCTGACTCCCTTTTCAATCTCACCGACCAGGTCGCCGTCGTCACCGGCGCGAACGGCGTGCTCATCAGCGCCATGGCCAAAGCCCTCGCCGCCCGCGGCGCCAAAATCGCGCTCCTCAGCCGCAACGAGAAAAAACTCAGTGGCCTCACGGAGGAAATCACCGCCGCCGGCGGCACCGCCATCGCCCTCCCCTGCGATGTCACCAGCCCCGACTCCGTCAACGCCGCCGCCAAAGCGGTGCTCGATGCCTTCGGCCGCGTGGACATCCTCGTCAACGGCGCCGGCGGCAACTCGCCCGACGCCACCGCTATGCCCGGCAAGACCCCGTTTTTCGACCTCCCGGTCGACGCCATGAAATTCGTGGTCGAACTCAACCTCATCGGCACCATTCTGCCCTGCCAGGTGTTCGGCAAAATCATGGCCGAACAGAAATCCGGCAATATCGTCAACATCTCCTCCCTCTCCGCCATCAAACCGCTCACGCGGGTTGTCGGCTACGGGGCCGCGAAAGCCGGGATCAACAACTTCACCGAATGGCTGGCCGTCCACATGGCCCAGGTCTACTCCCCGGAAATCCGCGTCAACGCCATCGCCCCCGGGTTCTTCCTCACCGAACAAAACCGCTTCCTGCTCACCAAGGAAGACGGTTCCCTGACCGACCGCGGGCAGACCATCATCAGCCAAACCCCGCAGGCCCGCTTCGGAGAACCCGACGACCTGCTCAGCGCTCTGGTCTGGATCGCCTCGCCCGGAGCCCGCTTCGTCACCGGAACTGTCATCCCGGTCGACGGCGGCTTCCAAGCCTTCAGCGGCGTTTAATCCTCCTCCACGCGGCCCGCTCCGGGCCGCGTTTCCATTTCCCCCGAAGGCAATCCATGCTGTTTGAACCCAAACATGACTTCCTCATCGGTATCGATTCCGACGGCTGTGTCTTTGACAGCATGGAAGTAAAGCAGATCGAGCACTTCCACCCGCTTATCCTCAAACATTGGGATCTCAGCCCGCACGAAGCCGAAGTCCGCGCCGTCGCGGCCTATGTCAACCTCCGCTCCCCCTGGCGGGGAAGCAACCGCTTCGTCGCCCTCCTGAAAACCTTCGAATTTCTGCTGGAATGGAACGCGCATCAGGAGTTGGACATTGTGATCCCGCCCTTTCGGGATCTGCAGGACTGGGTCGAATCCGGCGACACCCTCAACAACGACAGCCTCGCCGTCAGGGCCAAAACCAGCCCTGAACTCGCGAAAGTCCTGGCCTGGAGTGAAGCGATCAACCAGGACATCGCCGACAACATGCGGCCGGTTCCCCCCTTCGACGGAGCCGCCGAAGCCCTATCCCTCTTTCATGCCCGCGCCGACACGGTGGTCATCTCCCTGACCCCGCTGGAAGCCCTGAATCACGAATGGACACTTCATGGGCTCCGCCAGAATGTGGACGCGATTCTCGGTCAGGAATGGGGAACCAAACCCGACCAGATCCGCCTCGCCTTGAACCAGAAAACCTGCGACCCCGACAAGGTCCTCATTCTCGGCGACGCGCCCGGCGACCTCAAGGCCGCCCGCGAAACCGGCGTCTGCTTCTATCCGATTATTCCCGGACGCGAGGCCGAATGCTGGCGGCAGCTTCTCTGCGAAGACATGGACCGCTTCTTCCGCGGCGAATACCGCGGGACACGCGAGACAGAACTCATCGCGACGTTTGAAGCCGTGTTAAACCATCCCCCGCCCTGGCAGGCGTGAACGGGAGGCATGAAAAATCCTCCCATCCCGGTGATCCATCAGGATGAACACCTTTTGGTCATCAACAAACCGGCCTCGCTCCTGACCATCCCCGGCCGCTCGCCCGACAAACAGGACTGTGTCTGGTCCCGGCTCAAAATCGAACATCCCGAAAACGACATCTATCTCGTCCACCGCCTCGACCGCGACACCACCGGCCTCATGATCTTCGCCCTCAGCCGGGAGGCCCAGTCCGAACTCAGCCGGCAGTTCCAACGCCGCCACATCCAAAAAGAATACCACGCCCGCGTGCACGGACGGATTCAGGAGGACACCGGCATCATCGACGCCCCCATCCGCAAAGACTGGACCCGAAACGATCCCCCCGTGTACATCATCGATCCCGAACGCGGCAAACGCGCCCTCACCCGCTGGGAGGTCGCGGAGCGCTTCGATACCGAAACCCTCGTCCGCCTCTTTCCCGAAACCGGGCGCAGCCACCAGCTCCGGGTCCACATGCTCTCCATCGGGCACCCGATCCTCGCCGACCCCATCTACGCGCCGCCGCATCCCGACCCCGCCCTCACCCTCCAGCTCTGCGCCGTCTCCCTCGCCTTTCAGCACCCCGTCACCGGACTCCCGCTCACCTTTCACATCAAACCGCCGTTTTTCTTCTAAGAAACCGCCCTTCCCAAGCGTCTCCTCTATGAACCCCGCCCCGGATCCTGTGAACCTGACCGAACTCATGAACACCCATGCCCCCTCCCTGCACCGCTACGCCGCGCGGCTGATCCGCGATGCCGACGCCGCCCGCGATGTCGTGCAGCAGGTGTTCATCCGCCTCAGTCAGCTCGGAGAATCCAAGCGCCCCGCCCCCGCCGCCGCCAAATCCTGGCTCTATCGCTGCACCCATAATCTCGCCGTCGACAACATCCGCGCCGATCAACGCCGGAAACGCCTGCATGAGGAACACGCCCACCTCCAGATAATCAATCAACCCGAAACCCATACCCATAAACTCGATCAGGTCCTCCGTCTCGTCGACCGGCTCGACGAAAAACAGCGGGCGGTCCTGCTGCTCCGTCTGCAGGAAGGGCTGAGCTACCGCGAAATCGCCGAGACCACCGGCCTGAAAGAAGGCCATGTCGGCTACCTCCTCCACCACGCCGTCAGCCAGCTCACCCAATGGGTGCACGGGGAGGAACCCGCATGAACCCGAAACTCACCGATCCCAAATGGACCGCCTATGTCCTCGGCGAACTGACCGAGGCCGAACGCGCGCGGGCAGAACAGGAACTCGCCGCCGACGCGGACCTCCGCGAACACGTCGAGGCCCTGCGCCTCACCGTCGGCCTCACCCGCGAGGCGCTGTCGCAACCCGTGCCCGGCGCGGAGGACCTCGTGCGGGAGTGCGAAACCGCGCTTGCCCCGCCCCCGGCACGCTTTCCGATCCGCTATCTTTTCCCCACGGCCCTCGCCGCCTGTTTGGCGCTCTTCCTCGGCCTCCGCGCCCTGCTCCCCTCCGGTACCCCGCCCGCCCTGCTGGACGAAACCGGCAACGAAATCGACACCTTCGCCGCCGACGGCATGATCATTCCCGAAGGCTCATTTGAACTTCACGAAGACGCACTTTCCGAAGAGACCCTTTCACTGGAATTCGGCCGGAATTTAAGGGAAGCCCCCGCAGCGCACCCCCGCGCGTTTTCTTTCCGCGAGGAAGTCCCGCCCCAGCCCGCCGCAACCCCCGCTCCTCCGTCCGCACCCGCGCGGGCCCTTGAACGGCAACGCGCCGTCCCGCGCGAACAGACGGTTCCGCTCATGGAACCCTCCGCGGAAGCGGGCCGACGAGAGACACACCTCGACGCCCTGAACGCCCTGGCAGCCGATCTGCTGGACGAACCTGAAGAGGATGAGGATGAGGACGAAGAAGAGGACGATGAAGAGGAAAAGAAGGATGAGGAATGAATGGGAAACATTTGAAGGGGCGGCTTTCCAGCCGCACACCTCAGTAACATCCAAACCCTCCCCCCCTTGCCTCTCAGCATCCGTGTTCATCCGTTTCATCCGTGGTTAAATTTCCCCCTGCCCGCACCCGTCAAAAAAACAGCCCCTTGGCCGGACTTAAGCTTGCCAGTCAGACTCTCACGGTTAGGCTGGGCCCATGAGCACAACACCCTTTGAAGATATCCCCAACGCCGCCAAGACCCCCAAGGCGGAGTTTAAGGCCGCGGTTCCGGCCCTCCGAAACCGCCTGGTCGCCCTGCAGCAGGACCTGCGCGCCTCCAATCGGTCCGTCATGGTCGTCTTCGCCGGGGTGGACGGCGCCGGCAAGCACGAGATGGTCAACACCCTCAACGCCTGGATGGATCCGCGCGGCATCGCCACCCACGCCTACCTCAAGCCCACCCCGCTGGAACAGGAGCGTCCCCCCTTCTGGCGCTACTGGCGCGACCTGCCCGCCCACGGCCAGATCGGCCTTTACCTCAGCGCCTGGTACTCCCTGCCCCTGCTCGAACGCGTCCGCCGCAAAATCGGCGACACCGAATTCCAGTCCGCCCTCGATGAAATCGCCCGCTTTGAAAAAACCCTCGCCGACAACGGCGTTATCCTCATCAAAGTCTGGATGCACCTCGACAAAAAGGCCCAGCGGAAACGCCTCAAAAAACTCTCCAAAAATCCCGCCACCGAATGGCAGGTCAAACCCGGTGCCTGGGAAAACTGGGGACTCTACGACCGCTTCATCACCTCCTCCGAACTCATCATCGAAAGCTCCGCCAAGGCCGGACAACCCTGGGTGATCATCGACGGAAAACGAAAGCGCACCCGAACCCTCGCCGTGGCCGACACCCTCATGGAGCGCATCTCCGACGCGCTGTCGCAGGAACCCGACCCCAAAGGCAAATCCCCCGCCGCCTGGAACAAAGCCATGGCTGGAAAACGCGGTAGCCTCAAAAAAATGGACCTCACCCGCAGTCTCGAACGCGACGACTACAAAAAGCGGCTCAAAAAACTTCAGCGCAAACTCTATCAGCTCCAGCACCACGCCCACGTCGCCGGCATCTCCACCGTGCTCGTGTTCGAAGGCCAGGACGCCGCCGGAAAAGGCGGAGCCATCCGCAGGCTGGTGCAGGGACTCGACGCCCAGGAATATCAGGTCATCCCCATCGCCGCCCCCACCCGCGAGGAACTCGCCCACCACTACCTCTGGCGCTTCTGGCGGCACCTGCCCCGCGCCGGACGGGTCACCATCTTCGACCGCTCCTGGTACGGCCGCGTGCTCGTCGAACGCGTCGAAGGCTTCGCGCAGCCCGCCGAATGGCAGCGCGCCTACCGCGAAATTAACGAATTCGAACAACAGCTCACCGGCCAGGGCGTCGTCCTGCTCAAGTTCTGGATTCAAATCGACAAAGACGAGCAGCTCAGCCGCTTCGAAGAGCGCCAGAACACGCCCTACAAATCCTGGAAAATCACCGACGAAGACTGGCGCAACCGCGAAAAATGGACCCCCTACGAGCACGCCGTCGACGACATGGTCTCCCTCACCCACCTCCCCCACGCGCCCTGGGTTCTCGTCGAAGGCAACGACAAAGCCCACGCCCGCGTCAAAGTCCTCCAAACCGTCTGCAACCACCTCGAAGCCGCCCTCGCCAAAAGCTAAGAAATGACGAGTGACGAGTGACGAGTGACGAATAAATGCAAGCGGGACGCGTGGTGACGCGTGAGCGTTTTCCGAACGTCGGAAAACGCGCGGATCGATTTTCCGAACATCGGAAATGCCCCGCCCCGTTTTTCCGATCCCCGGAAATCCCTCAACCCCCGCCTCGGTCCAAATCCGTGGTCTTTCATCCGGGGTCTGCCGCCTGCCCCAAAGATCCGTGTCCACCTGCCCCTCTTAATCTTAATCGTAATCATAATCGTAATCGTAATCCAAATCGATCCCGAACCCGATTGCGATTACAAGCACGATTACGCATCAGTTACTGTGGTGTGCGGCTGGGAAGCCGCCCCTCCAAAGACTTTACCCTCCCTGCCCGCCTGCCCCAAAGATCCTGTTCATCCGTGGTTCTCGTCATTCATCACTCGTCATTCGTCACTCGTCATTCGTCACTCGTCATTCGTCACTCGTCACTC
>JAFIGD010000105.1 GCA_020831625.1 Verrucomicrobiota bacterium
GGCACCCACAGCAGCAAATGAAAATGATTCGACATCACGCAATACGTCACCACCGTAATTCCCGAGAACTCCGCCCACCGAAACGCCAGTTCCCTGAACGCCTCCTTCTCTTTGGTACCCAGCAAGAAATCCTGACCCCGCACACGACTCGTCACATGCACAAAATACCCGCCCTCCTTCGGCAGCACCCGCTCCCGCTTCTGGACAACTTTCTCCACACAAGGCCACATTGGCCCCGGAATCTTCGATGACTTCGGAACAATCATACCCCCTCCCTATCCCACAAATCGCCAGATTCAAGCCAAATTTTCTTTAAAATACCTGTTATTTTAATTGTTGTCTGAGGTCTTGCGGTTGCCGATGTCATCAAAGGTGTAGCCGAAACTGTAACCGGGGACCGTCACATCATTGCTGTCCTTTTTCACCCCGCCAGTCACCTGGCCCAGGTCGTCATAGCTGTATTCCCAGTAACTGCCGTCGACCAAATCGGCGCGGGTGCGCTGATTGGCGAGGTTGTGTTCATACTGGTGAGAAGAGATCACGGTGTTGTCAACAGTGGTTGCAATTTCGGTCAGGCGATTAAGGGCATCATGCGACCAGGATACGCCCTGCACGCCGCCCTGGTCAAGAATCGAAAGCAGATTTCGGTTGGTCTGGTAGGTGTAGGTGTTTATCTTTAAAATGCCTGATATTTTATTCCCACTATGACCCTTCCCTGACCCTTCCCCTCACTTTCAGACTGGCGGCGACACCCCGCACTACTGTTGGGTTCCGATGTTAAAAAGTTCGTTAAATATTTCATGGTCATGAGGAAAAATTTGGAAGACAGAAACAGGGTCACTAGGTGAACCAAGAGGATGTTCCTGAAATCCCTCTAATGGATTTAAGTCAAAAAAAACATCTCGATGTATTTTAACTCGATTTCGTTTAGAAATCTTAGGTTTGTTAAACTCGAAATACAAATAATCTAAATGAGAACCGATATAAGTAAAACTACCTGTACTCGAAAAAGATTTAAAATCATTCTCATCGATTACAGTAACGCATGCCGAAACCAAAAAGATTATAGACAAAAATGCTAAAATATTTTTATATTTATTCATAAACTTTAATCCAAAAGTGATGCAATTTCCTCTGCCCATGAAACCCCACCTACACCTCCTATAGCACCTCGGCTACCCCAATCTTCATATCCAAGTGAAATATGATCGGGTAAAATTCTAAAACTAAGATTTTGTCCTGAAATATTATCTCGAAACATTTTTCCTGCATGTGGAAAAATTCTGCCATTAAAAGCGACGTTCATGTTGTTTGCCCCTTGAATTTCTCTACCTTTAAACCATCTTGACGGTAACCGACACCTTGTGCAACCATGGTCTTGGTATATATTCCTTGCGAACCTTACATTGTTTGGAACTCTAGAAAAGCCTATTCTTCCTGTTTTCACAGGGTCTAATAGGCCTAACTTTGTAACAACTCTGTGTTCATCGCTATCGATTTTATTCGTAGTATTCAACCACTTTGCCAAAGACAAAGCAGACCAGCCACCCCAACTATATCCCACTATTCTAATATCCGGCAACTCATCAAGACAATTTATTTTCCCGTCATTATTTGTATCCAATAACTCTAAAAGCTTTTCTCTTGCATTACGCAATTCTCTAGATCTAAATGTGTTAGGAGTTCTTCCGTCTATTTTATCCGGCCACCCCCCAAAACCTCTAATGCTATTCACCATCACACCACCATCAAAAACATCAATACTTATTGGATATAGATCACCTCGCTTTTGCCCTGCACCATAAAATGCAATTTTGATAATATTGCTTTTAAAAAATCCCAGATAATCTATAAAACTCAGGCTATTGTTCCCCACAAACCCATACAGGTTATACCCCCCGTCCTCTTCAATCGGATCGCGATTTGGCCAGCGTCCGGTTTCGGGATCGTAGTAGCGGAAGCCGTAGTACAGGAAACCACTTTCCGATTCCTCATATTTCGTGGAGAAGCGGTAGGGGTAGAGATTGGCGTTGACGCCGGTGGTTTTTATGCGGCGGCCGAAGGGGTCGAATTCATACGTGGCGATGACCGCTTCGGTATCGGAATTGGTGTAACCCATGACGTTGCCGTTTCCATCGAAAAATGGCAACGCGGTGATTGTGGTCGCCCCGTAGTGGCGGGTGCTGAGCAGTCCCCCTACCCCGCCCGCGCCCTGCATGGAGCCGGAGAGATCCAGTCCCCAGACGTGGCTGCGAAGCACGCTGTCGTCGGATTTGATTTCAGCAAGCAAATTCCAGCCATCGTATACGAAGCGAAGGTCTTCTTCGAGGATAAAGGCTTCGGTTTGCGCGTCCCAGCGGGAGACGGTTTTACGCACACGGCGGCCCTGGGAATCGTAGACAAACTCCAGTTTTGTTCGTGCCAACGGACTAATGGTCACGTCAGCACGATGTTCCTGACGCACAAGCCGATTTTCACTGTTCCAGGTGTATTCCCAGAGATGGTCTTTAAGCAGGTTGCCGTCGTCATCGAACTCAGGCTCGTTGAGGCCGTTGGGGGTTTCCATGGACCCGGTGACGCTGGTGGAGTTTCCGCCTTCGGTGGCGGTGATCTCGAAGGTGCTGACGGGGTCGGTGACCGCTTTTTCTTTGAACCAAAGCAGGTTGCTGTAGGTGGCTTCCTGCGGACCGAGGCCTCCGCCAAGCAATTCCACGTCGATGGTGGTGCCGGTGGTGCCGCGCTCGCCGCGCAAATGCGCGAACGCGGGTCGGGTGATGCCGGTATACTGGTTGAGCAGGTTGGCGGTATAGGTGGTGGTGCGTCCGTTTTCGACGGCGGTTTTCCGGTTGCCGATGTCGTCGAAGGTGTAACCGAAAGTATAGCCGGGGATAGGTGTTCCGCCGATGTCTTTTTTCACGCCGCCGGTCACCTGGCCCAGATCATCATAGGTATATTCCCAGTAACTTCCGTCGGCCAGGTCAGCGCGGGTGCGCTGATTGGCGAGGTTGTGTACATATTCGTGGGAGGAGATCACGGTGCTATCGACGGTGGTTGCAATTTCAGTCAGGCGATTGAGAGCATCATGCGTCCAGGATACGCTCTGCACGCCACCCTGGTCAAGAGTGGAAATCAGATTTCGGTTGGTCTGGTAGGTGTAGGTGGTTACCTGCACTTTATTTTAACTCTCTACCACTCATTAAGTTTGATCTCGCAATGTTCTGTCCAACAATAAAATTATACAGCTTAGGCAGATCATGCTCTTTAATATTAACTGATTTAGTCAATGAAAAAAAATAACCTTGCATACCTAAATTATACCCAAGTATATGCCAATCATCATATGTATAAGATTCATCAAAGTCTTCTATAAAATACTCTCTTGCGCTTATTTCAAAATATTTTTTTTCGGCAACACTATTAAAATCTATGTTAATAAGGGGATCAGATAACTCGAGCGAAAAATTATTATAGAAATAATCTCTAATTGATGAAGCCTGAGTGCTGACAGATGTCGGACTGTGAGCACAAGCATAAAACAACAATAATGAATTAAATAATATATATTTCATTTTAAAGCCCACCTCTTTCAACAAGTTCACCAGATAGCCTCTCTCTTTGAAGGAATCTTACATATTGCCTTTCCATGAAAAGTTGCGCCGCATTCAAACAATCTTCTTCAGAAGAGAATGTAATAGCCATTTGCGATCTAATGTCTCGTTTCCAAAATTCAAAATTTGATTCAGCATGTTGTCTGTGTCGAATTTCGTGATCACGAACCATCCTTCTCCTTCTAAATTGCGAAGCTTCGGCCCAGTTGTCACTAACTCTATGATCCCTAATGTGTCCACTAAGTGCTGGTTCACTCCACCCTCGGCTTCTTCGATTAGCAATCCAGGTTTTTGACTCGACGATTAGGAAAAACGCTGCACTGTATTTATTCTTTTCTTCATTTGATGAGCAACCACATTTAATACCTATCTCGCTCGGTTCAGAAATTGTTATACCAAGTTCATACCTCGGAATTGAAGTAGTTCTTTCAATAATCTGCTCTCTTACTCTGTTACCAGAACTATTCATGAAATTGAAAACTGCTCGTCTAACCGTAACTGAAAACCCTGACTCAATGTCGGCATATTCCCAACCTCGGTCATAAAATTCTGCTATAAACACATTGCTTTCTGGGGCATCTAACCAGTCAAAAACATTATTATATCGAAATCTTGACATGCCCATATTATCCAGGAAGTTCACCCCATCATTCTCCACAAATCCATACAGATTATACCCACCCTCTTCTTCAATAGGGTCACGGTTCAACCATCGGCCTATTTCTGGGTTGAACGAACGGAAGCCGTAGTACAGGAAACCACTTTCCGATTCCTCATATTTCGTGGAGAATCGGTGAGGATAGTTTTCCGCCTGGGCTCCCTTGGTTTTAATGCGACGGCCGAAGGGATCATATTCATATTCCGCAATCGGATTCCCGGTGGATGCATCTGTATAAACCATCACGTTGCCGTTTCCGTCATATACGGCCAGAGCAACGGTGCTTCCGCTCTCCACACTGAGCAGACCACCAACACCTCCGACTCCTTGAAAATCCCCGGAAAGATCAAGACCCCAAACATAGCTCCTGACCACGTCGCCGCTGGCATCGATTTCGGCGATGAGGTTCCAATTATCGTACACAAAGCGAAGATCTTCCTCCACCACAAAGTCATTCTGCCCGCCGTCCCAGCGGGAAATGATTCGACGCACCCTGCGTCCCTGACTGTCGTAGGTGTATTCCATGCGTGTACGGATCAGTGGGCTGATATTGATGTCTTCGCGGTTTTCCTGTCTCACCAGGCGGTTCTCACTGTTCCAAGTGTACTGCCACAGATGGTCCCGGGTCAAGTTCCCGTCGTCATCAAATTGAGGAACCTCGACGCCATTTGGAGTGTAGAGGCTCCCGGTGACGCTGTTGCTGTTGCCGTTTTCAGTGGCGGTGATATCAAATTCACTCACCGGATCGGTAACCGCCATCTGTCTATGCCAGAGAAGATTGTTGTAACTGGCCTCCACAGCGGGATTGCCATCCCCGAGCAAATCCACATGGATGGTTGTGTTCGTGTTAACCCGGTCTCCCCGCAAGTTTGTGAAAGCGGGGCGGTCAATTTCGGTGTACTGATTCAACAAATTCGCTTCATATGTCGTCGTCTGACTGTTTTCAGTAAAGGTTTTGCGGTTTCCGATGTCATCGAAGGTGTATGAGAAATCATACCCGTTTAAAACAGCTCCACCACTTTCTTTCTTAACCCCTCCGGTTACCTGACCCAGAGCGTCATAAGTATATTCCCAATAACTGCCATCCATCAGTGTGGCCCGGGTTCGCTGGTTGGCATCGTTGTAAAGATACATGTGAGAGCTGAGGGTGCTTGTGCCGTTATCAGTGGCTATCGAGGTCAGGCGGTTCAGGTTGTCGTGAGTCCAGACCACCGTTTGTACTCCGCCCTGGTCGAGTTGGTCGAGGACATGACGGTTGGCAGAATAGGTGTATGTGTTGGTGATGGAATGGCCTGTAACGGTCGCCACCCTGGATGCGGTGTCATAATCATAGACGACCGCATGTTCAAGGGTTGCATCTTCGTACAATTCTAAGCCCCCCGCCCTTCGGAGCGCATCATAATTCCGCTCGATTTTCCAGTCTTCGAGCAGTCCGGCGGTGTATTTTTCGCGAACGAGCTGGAAGTCTTCGTAAACGTATTCGCGGGTGCCGGAGGCGTCCTGAACTTCAGTCAGACGGCCCTGCCGGTCATAGGAATTCACCACGGAGGGGGTGGCGGAACCGGGGTAGTCGACGTTTGTGAGTTCGCCGAGCGCATTGTAGGTGTAAACGGTTTCGGCTCCGCGGGCCCAAGTGCGTTTGGCGAGAAGTCCGCGAATGTCGTACTCGTAGTCAGGTCCGAGGGTGTCGGGGTAGCGTTTGGAAACGAGGACGCCGGCATCGTTGTAATTCCAGGTGGTGACGGCGGCGCCGGTGTCGCCGTCAAAATCCTGCCAGGTGGTGAGGGTTTTCATGCGCCCGGCGTAATCGTGGGTGTACGCGACGGGGTACTGACGGGATCCGTACTGGCTCATGAGTTCGCCGGTGGGATAGTATTCGCGTATCACGGTGGTGCTGTCGGACAGGGTCACCTGCTCGATGCGGCCGCCCGACGTTGTGTAACCGAGGGTCCCGAGTCCGGAGGACAGGAAGGCGGTCTGTTGTTCCAGCGCGGTGCCGGGGTTTTGGGTGACGGTGGCGACAGAGCCGTCCACATGGAAGGTGGTCAGGGTGGTTCCGGTGCCGGCGTCGGTGACCTGGTTGCGGCGGTTCCACTCATCATATCCGAAGTCCTGGCGGCTGAGCTGCACGTCGTCGGCATCGTAACGGGCGGTGTACTGGGGCAGGCCGTTTTGCGTGACCGACACGGTGTAGGAGCCGTCGGGCGCGGTCGCGGTGTGCGTGCGAAGTGCGGCGTTCGGAGTGCGGACCGTTTTAGAGTGGCTGATGAGGCCAAGGGAATCGGTGAGGGATTCGAGGCCGTCGAGGGAGGTCCAGGTGGTGGAGACGAGGACGGGCTGGTCGGAGCCGTGCTTGTAGGTGTAGGTGCGGGTGACGCGCCACCAGGGATCGGTTGGTTCAAGCGGGTCGAGCGGATCCGGAGGAAGGGTTGGATCGGAGGCGTATTGCTCGTAAACGGTCTCAGACTCCTGAATTCGGTCCGGGCCGGCCCAGTCGATTTCGCCGTCGTCGTTGACATCCACGACGGTGAGGGTTTGTTCACCGAGGTCATTGTAAAAATAGAGGGTGGCGAGGCCGGAGGGGTCGACGGTTTTGAGGAGCCGGCCGGTGCCGGGTTCGTAGTGGTAGTGGGTGACGGCGAGGCCGGTGCCGGTGGGGCTTGGCTGCTCGGTGCGGAGGGTGCGGCCGAGGAAATCGCTGATACTGCGGCTGAAGTCGTCAGGATTGGCGGTGTAGGCCTGTTCAACAATGCGTTCCCCGTTGGCGTTCCAGGTCTCGCTCTGGGTCATGTGCCGCTGTCCGGAGCCGAGGCTTTCGATGGGGGTTCCGTCGGCGTAGGATTTGTCGATGAGGGTGGCTCCGCCGGGTAATGTGGTGGTGCGGGTGACGATGCCGTTGGCGACGCTGCGGGCATAGGTGGTGACCCGTCCGGCGGGATCGGTGGATTCGGTCAATTCACCGTGGCTGTTGTAAACGGGTGCGGCGGTGGATCTGCCGATCACAAGAGCGGGATCGAGGGGATTGGAGGCGTTCTCCGGCGTTTGCCAGGTGAAGGCGACCCGGCCCTGCGCGTCGTATTCGGTGTGGGTGGTGACCCCGGCGCGGGTGGAGGCGATACGGCGGCGGAGCTCGTCGTACTGGTGGGTGGTGGTGATG
>JAFIGD010000087.1 GCA_020831625.1 Verrucomicrobiota bacterium
TCAATTCAGCCTGTCCGTCGTTCAGCAACACCAGAGTTCCGTTGGAGATGGACAGATCCCCGGAAAAGGCCGGGGCGACCGAATTGTCGGCCAGGGCGAGGTTCGCGTGGAGGAGCACCGTTCCGCTACCCGACAAAGACGCGCCGGTTTCGGCATCCATCACCTGCAAATTCGCGCCGGAAGAGAGATGCACTGAAATTCCGGGGGCGAACACATTCCCGCCCTCCGTGCGGAGGGTACCGTCACTGACCTCGATTGTACCGGTGAAACCGGCGTTGTTGCCCGCCAGGGTAATCGGGTGCGGACCGTTCAGAGACAGCTCGCCAGACCCGGAAAGCGGGCCGGAAAAATGGCCGGAGCCCCCGCTCGCCTCGACCGTCCCCCCACCGCCGCCGATCTGCAGTTCGCGGGTGCCGGAAACATTCCCCAGCAAAACCAGGGAAGCATTGTCCAAAGTAAGCGTGCCCGAGGAGGCCCCCAGACTCGCATCGGATTCAATGACCAGCAGGCCTTCGCTGAACCTGTCCCCAACAATTTCTATTTTTCTCAAGACGCGATAGAAAGCATCGAAAGTTTGCCCGGAATTTTGGCGAAACAATGCCATCCCACGATTGGTTAGCCGCCATCAACGTCATAACACCTTGGCCCACGCTGCGGAGTAAGGAATCCGGCGTTAACAAAAGCCGAACCGGATTAAGGGAAAATCCCGTGGTGACTGTAGCTTTCGGCCACGCGCTCGATGGACAGCAGGAAGGCGGCGGTGCGCAGATCGGGCAGATCACGCTGCAGCCAAACCTCGTGAATGCGGTCGTACGCCCGGATCATGGTTTGCTCCAGCGCGGACACCACCAGACGCAACTCATCCGGGCCGTGAATCAATGAATCCCGGTGCGAAACGGAAAGCGTCTGACCGGTCAGCGTTTCCATCGCCGCGACCATGTTTCGGTTCGCGATTTCCTCGTGACGCGAAATCATGCGGTCAAAGCTGACACCGGCCCGGTTTTTCAACCATTCGAAGTAGGACACCGTCACCCCGCCCGCATTGAGAAACAGGTCGGGGATCACCAGACATCCGCGTTGACACAGGATCGCGTCCCCGGCCTGATCCACCGGACCGTTCGCCGCTTCGGCGATGACTTTCGCCTGAATCCGGGGAGCATTCTCGGCCGTGATCTGGTTTTCCAGCGCCGCCGGGATGAGAATGTCACAGGAGTACTCCAGCAACGCCGCCCGGTCCACGTTTTCCGCTCCGGGATAATCCAGCACTGAACCGGTTTCCTGACGGTGCGCGAACAAGGCCGGAATATCCAATCCCTCGGGGTTGTGAATCCCGCCCTCCTGCTCGGAAACCCCGACAATCACCGCGCCCCCGTCCTGCTGGAGATGCTTGGCGGCGTAATATCCGACTTTGCCCAGTCCCTGAAGAATGACCCGCTTCCCGGCAAGCCCCGGCGACAGCCCCAGTTTCTTCGCCACCTCCGGACGTTCCAGACAACTGCGCAATCCAAAATACACCCCCTGACCCGTGGCCTGCGTGCGGCCGGGAATCCCCTGCATCGCCAGCGGCTTTCCGGTCACGCAGGCGTAAATATTGGGTTCATTCATGCGGATGTTCTTGTAGGTGTCCACAATCCAGCCCATTTCCTTTTCCCCGGTGCCGTAATCAGGCGCGGGAACATCAATATCCGGTCCGATAAAATTCTTGCGGATCAGTTCCGCCGTATAGCGGCGGGTGACCCGCTCGCGAAACCCTTCGCTCTCCTGACTCGGGCTGATCTTGACCCCGCCTTTCGCGCCGCCGAAGGGCACCCCCACCAGCGCGCATTTATAGGTCATCAGCGAGGCCAGCGCGATCGTCTCGTTCAGACTCACCATGCGGCTGAAACGAATCCCGCCCTTGGTGGGCAGGCGGTGATAGCTGTGTTCGGCGCGGAAGGCCTCCACCACCCGGATCGACCCGTCATCCTCCCGCACCGGAAATTTCATTCGGTAAATGGCGTTGCAGTCCTTCACCTGCTGCAAAATACCGGCGTCAAATTTCGAATACAACGCCGCGCGGTCAAAGTACGCGTGCACACTCTCGTAAAAAGCTTCTTCTGACATATCCAAACCCTAGTGGACTTCCGGCGAAAGGCAACAATGAATCGGAATCGACACCGACAACCAAATCAGATGATCACGATTACAATTACGCCTACCGATCGATGACCCACGCCCGTAGATTCCCGTTTTGGTTGTCAGCGCTCACCTCTCACATCAAAATATGATTGCCCGTTCCTACTTGTTTGCATAGCCATACTCCATGCAAACACACATTGATCACCGGCAAGCTTCCGAAAGCCCCCGGGCATCCCTCCCCGAAATATTGCTCGCCGCCGGTGTGCTTGGGACCCTGACGCTTACCTTTCTCAGCAGTTCTGCCAGCACCATCTGGGATTTCCGCTGGTTTTCAGCCTTTATGCTGACCACTCTTCTCATTGCGGTCGGCGGGCTTTCAATTGCATGGCGCGCGACATATCGACTCACAGTGCCGGGAATCCTGATTCTGATCATGCTGAACGGCCTTTGGCTCGGAGCCATGACCGGTCCGTTTCCACGCCTCTCCCTCCTGTATTCCTTTCCGCTGTTTACCGGATTGATTTGGTGCCTGACGGCCACATGCACACCTTTGCCAAATAAACTGCTCCTTAAAACAGTATCCCCAAAAGGTCAGCTTCTTATCTGTGGCCTCGTGAGTCTATGGTGTCTGATTTCTCTATTTCGTTTCGTCACACAGGATGTCATACCCGCTTTAACCCATTGGAGCGAACTCGATCAGGCGGCCGGGGGCGGTCTTTTTTCTCTGCTGCGGGAGCAAGGCCTGAGACAACTGCGCAACCCACATCCTTTTGGTCATATGAATTATACCTCGGGCTTTTTGCTCCTGTTGCTTCCCCTGCTGTGGGTTCAGAAATTCCCAAGTCAACGGGGGCTTGCCCTGCTTCGAGGAATTGCAACCTTGCTGGGTGTTCTTGTCCTCATGAGTTTGCAAAGCCGAAACACGCTGGCCGGTCTGTTTCTTGGGGCCGCAGTGCTCGTGTACTGGAAAAGCCGCCGAACAAAAACGCTTTTGCTGCAAAGCCTCGGACTCCTGTGCCTTCTGGCGGTTTTTTATGCGGCCTCTCCACGGTTTCACGGCCGTTTTTTTCAGGAAGGCTCCGCCCGCTGGGGCGTCTGGCAACTTGCCTGGAACTCGGGTGTAGAATATTTCCCATGGGGAACGGGCGAAGGGCTCGCGCCGGAAGTCAGTGATCAACTGGCCCACACCGTCACCGCCAAATGGCCCTCTCTGCTTCAATTTCATCACGGATGGCTTCACCTCTGGTCGGCGGGCGGCGTCCCCGCTCTGATCAGCATAACCGGCTTAACCGTCTGGATCATTGTGTTCCTGCTTCGCAAACCCAAAACCGAAAATACCGGGGATTTAAACCCAGCGCCATCCCTCTTCGCCCTCTTCGCCTATTTTATGGTCATGCTGTCCGACTATCAGTTCGACCTTCTGCCCATTCTCGTTCTTTGGGGGCTGCATCTCGGCATCCTGACCTCAAAAAGGGACATTTTTTCCTTCAAACTACCGAAACCAGCCGTCAGACTCGCTCATATTTCGGCAATGAGTCCCCTGATCGCCAGCCTAACGGTGATTCCGGCGGCCTATCGAAGCCGCCTCGCCATGGAACGTGCTGGAACCGCCTGGGAGCGGAACGACATCTCCGCCGCTCTGGAATCCTACGAGGACGCGCACGCCGCGATGGGTGAAGCATACCCCCTGACCCTGAAAGCCCACCTGCTCGCTCAAAGCCCAGAATATACCGCCGAAGCGATTCAAACCTTCGAACGAAGCCTGGATATCTGGCCGTATCAAGTGATTCCACTCGACAGCCTCACTGCACTCCGGCTCCGACAGGCCGGTCAATATCATCAGCAACAAAACCCGGAACTGGAACAGCACGCCCTCGCACAAGCCGAAGCCCATTCCCGCGAACTCCTCCGTATCGCTCCACATTTAAGCGGCGTGTTCAGCACCCATGCCCTCATCCGAAGCAGACAGGGAGCCCCGGCCGATGAAGTCGCAAGTTATCTCCTGCAGGAAGTGCTTCACCGCGGCCACATGGTCGTTCCCGGAAACCTCCACCGCGTCAGCGGACTCGGACATCTCGAAGCCTCCGTGGTCGAAAAACTCATGGATCTGAATCCCGAAAACGAAAACCTGAACGCCAATGCACTTTATTTTCTTCAAGGGTACGCCATCCACTTGCACGGTTTAGCTCCGGAAAATCACCCGGAGGCAGTGGAGCGCTTTGAGTACGCTCGCGCCCGTAATCCAACTCTCGGCTTCATCGACACAGCCTTCAATTCACCGCCGGAAGAACAACACCAGGCCCTGCACCGCTTCTGGGTTTACCTAACCCGACACCCCTATTCACCAGAAGAGACCCGTCCGCTTCTGCAACTTCTCGAAACCGAAAATCCCTTCCAAAGCCTGCTCCACCTCAGCGGCCAATCCACTCCCCGGCAATCCCTCTACGCCGGTCACGCCCTCCGCGCCCGGCACCCCCTGGCCCCGCCTATTCAGAGACCCTCTCCAACCCTGCAACCATGGCCGGGTTTACATTTTCCAACATCTAGATAAAAGGGAAAATCAGGAGAACTTTCAGCCTGCAGCGTCGCAGAATGAAGGACCTTGGAAACTTCAACAGATAATCCGCACTGATTAATTCGGATTCACCAGTATTATCGTCAACTAGTGGAGCAATACGCCTTAAATCAGCCCGCCCTCAAACGTTACGCCACTAAATCAAAGTCCGACTGTAAGCGTCCGGCGAACTGCATCTACCGGGAATTTAGCTGAGGTGTTATAACTCTGGTCGACGCTCCGCATGGTGCGGAGTGCGAACTGGAGAACTAAAAATGACCTCTCGACGTAAACGTATGAAGCACGCGCAGTGGCGCGAACATCTCGATGCTCAGAAACAGTCCGGGTTTTCCGTCAAAGAATATTGTCAGGCGCATAATTTGGGCCACGCGAGTTTTCAATATCACCGCAGCCGTATGCGCCAGGCTTCCGATCCATCGGCATCGGTCACCGGGTTTACCGAGATCCGTCCCCGGGAGAGCAGATTGAAGCTGTACAGTCCCGAAAGCAGCTGGGTGCTTTAGCTTCATGCCGGATTTGCTGTGGTCACCTTGCAGCGTTTTCTTTCGGCGGTGGGTCGATGGCACCAGCCTTTAGATCGGGCATCAGAATTTTCGTCTATAATCAGCCCTGCGATATACGGCGGTCCTTTGACCGGTTGGCGGGCATGGTGAGCATGAGCTTGGCCAGGATCCTCTGCACGGAGACTGCTTTGCCTTCACCAATCGCCGCAGACATATGGTCAAGCTGTTGAGTTGGGATGGAGAAGGATTTGTGATCTGGCACAATCGGCTGGAGCGCGCACGGTTTCGATTTGACGGCAGCGAGACGCACGACCGCGCCCGGTTGGCGATGCGGCTTGATGGCGTGCATGCCGAGAAGATTCGAAGACAGCCCCGCTGGCGGAAAAATCATGGAATTTGATCAAAAAAAAGCTGGGGATTTTTCAAGATTCCGGTAGGGTTGGCGGCATGGAAACGGCACCCGCAACTCTTCAAGATCTCCCCCGGAAGTCCGGGTACTTGTCAAGGGGGTGTTGGCGAAAAACGAGGTGCTGGAAGCCATTCTTGTAAAAAATGAATCGTTATCGAAAAGCTGGGGGGCAATCTGGAGAAGCTGCGGGCGCAGTTTGAACTGATGCTTAAGAAGATGTTCGGGCGCAGCAGCGAAAAGCTCGACCCCAACCAGTTGCTCATGGACGCGCTGATGCTGCAGGCGCAGGACACCTTTGCGGAACCCGTGCTGGACGGCTCCGGTTGCGGAAGCGGCGGTCGCCACGGCTGCTAAGCCCTCCAAGCGCAACGGGGGCATGCCGATTGCCGATCATCTGAAGCGAAACGAGATTGTCCTCGATGTTCCCGAATCCGAGAAGATCTGCCCGGTCACCGGCAAGGAGCGCCCCTGCATCGGCGAAGAGGTCACTTAGATTGAGCTGCGGAGTGGTTCATCAGGACGATACGCCAGTGGACCGGCTGGATCAGGGAGCGGGTCAGGCAAAAGAAGGGAGAGTGTGGGTGGCGGTATCGGGCCAAGGTCCGCCGCTGGTTCATTTTTCCTTCACGCCCAACCGAA
The DNA here is from genome assembly GCA_020831625.1 of Verrucomicrobiota bacterium. GTDB lineage: Bacteria > Verrucomicrobiota > Kiritimatiellia > SS1-B-03-39 > UBA6053 > PXAS01. The sequence continues at coordinate 6,245 of JAFIGD010000087.1, forward strand.
AACAAGCGCATGTGCTGTCCTTTTTCCGAGGATATGGCGGGGCGGTCATGTGTGACGAATACGCGGGCTATGCAAATGTGGAGTGCGGAGTCATGCAATCCTGCTGGGCGCACGCGCGGCGTAAAATCATCGACAAATGCAAGGGGCAGGCACCCTATCAGGCCCGCGTTCTCTTAGAGATCCAAAAATTCTATGGAATTGAAGATCGCATCCGTAACGCCTCAGCCGAAGACCGCGCCCGGTTGCGGAACACCGAAAGTCGCGCTCAGCTTGCGAAAGTGTTTGAGGCGGTAGAATCCCGGAGCGACGCGCCCGCCTCGGATCCCGGTAAGACGTAACAGTACATTTTGGGGCACCGCAAACAGCTCAGCGCCTTCGTGGAGGATGAGCGTCTGCCCATCGACAAAAATGCCGCCGAGCGGGCGATCCGCTGGCTGGCAATCGGGCGGAAGAAATGACTATCCCTTGGAAGCAAAAACGGAGGCGCGACTGCCGCCACCTTAATAAGTCTGCTGGGAACGTGCTGGGCGAACCGGGTGATTTCACTGGAATACCTAACCGACGTCATCAAGGTCCAGCCCGCCACGTTCGTCGACCAACTCGACAGTCTCATATCGGGATGACCGCCTCTTCACGCACGACTTTGGAATCCAGCGGCTGCCTTCTAATTCAATTTTGCGTGAACCAAATTGTGCTGCTCTGCGCCATGGTGTCGTTCAACCTGTTGCGTGGCCTGGGCCAGGAAGCCATCCAAAGGGCTGAGGCTGCGTCCGTCCGGATTCGGGTTCGTCGGTGGAGAATCAAAACCGTCCTGTAAAATCTGGTGTACTGCGCGGGGAAACTTGTAAGCCATGCCGGTCGGCTGGAATT
>JAFIGD010000004.1 GCA_020831625.1 Verrucomicrobiota bacterium
TGACGAATGACGAGTGACGAGTGACGAGTGAAGAATGACGAGTGACGAATGACGAGTGACGAATGACGAATGACGCGTGACGAATGACGCGTGACGAATGACGAGTGAAGAATGACGAGTGACGAGTGACGAGTGAAGAATGACGAGTGACGAGTGACGGAATGACTTAAGGAGATGTTATGAAACGTGAATATGCGATCGATCAGATTAAGAATCCGGAGGAGCCGTTTGACATGATTATTGTCGGGGGCGGGGCGACGGGCCTGGGCACGGCGGTGGACGCGGCTTCGCGGGGGCATCGGGTGTTGCTGATGGAGCAGTCGGATTTCGCCGCCGGAACCTCCAGCCGGAGCACAAAGCTGGTGCACGGCGGGGTTCGGTATTTGAAGCAGGGCAATATTTCCCTGGTGCTGGAGGCCTTGCGCGAGCGGGGGCTGATGGTTCAGAACGCGCCGCATTTGGTGCACAACATGGCGTTTGTGATTCCGAATTATAAGTGGTGGGAGGGTCCGTTTTACGGGGTGGGTATGAAGGTGTACGACAGTTTGGCGGGAAAACTGGGGCTGAGTCCCTCGAAGGTGCTTTCCAAGGAGGAGGTGGTGGCGGCGATTCCCACGGTGGAGACTGAACATCTGACCGGGGGCGTGATATATCATGACGGTCAGTTTGATGATTCCCGTCTGGCGGTGAATCTGGCGCAGACGGCGGTGGAATGCGGGGCCTGTGTGGTGAATTACATGAAGTGTTTGGGCCTGATCAAGGAGGGGGATGAGGTGCGCGGGGTGATCGCCAGGGATGAGGAGAGCGGGGAAACGCACGAGATCCGCGGTCGGGCGGTGATCAATGCCACCGGCGTGTTCGTGGATGAACTGCGGATGAAAGACGACCGGGAGGCGAAAGGGATTATTGCGGTCAGTCAGGGGATTCACGTGGTGCTTCCGAAAGCGTTTTTGCCCGGAGAGGCGGCGATTATGATTCCGAAAACGGCGGACGGGCGGGTGTTGTTCGGGGTGCCGTGGCATGACCGGGTGGTGGTGGGGACGACGGACACGCCCCTCAAGGAGCATTCGATGGAACCGCGGGCTTTGCAGGAGGAGCGGGACTTTATCATGGAGCACGCCGCCAAATATTTGACAAAGGATCCGGGGCCGGAGGATGTGCTGAGCATTTTCGCGGGACTGCGGCCGTTGGTCAAATCCGGCGACGCGTCCAATACGGCGGCGCTCTCGCGGGATCACACCCTGATGGTGTCGCATTCGGGATTGATCACGGTGACGGGCGGGAAGTGGACGACGTATCGGAAAATGGGGGAGGATGTGGTGGATCAGGCGGAGATGGTGGCCGGGGTGGAGAACCGCGATTGTGTCACCAAACGCCTGCAGATTCACGGATGGACGCGGGCGGATATCGCAGAGAAAAACCTGAGGGTGTACGGTTCGGATGCGGCGGACATCCGCAGGCTGGTCCGGGAACGTCCGGAGTGGGGGGCGTTGATTCACCTGAATCTCCCGTATCAGAAGGCGGAAGTGATTTGGCATGTGCGTCAGGAAATGGCGCGGACGGTGACGGATGTGCTTTCGCGCCGGACGCGGGCGCTGTTGTTGGACGCGAAGGCGAGCGCCGAGGCGGCGGAGGGGGTGGCGGGGCTGATGGCGCGGGAGTCGGGGAAGGACGCGGCCTGGGCGGAACGGGAGGCCGAAACGTACCGGACGTATGCGAAAGGATATATGTTTTAGTTGAATGGTGTCTGAAATCCCTTAGAGTGTGCGCATGTCCAAAAGTTCAGACCCGCCCTCACCGATATATCTTGTGCATGGAAACGAAGAGTTTCCGGTCGATCAGTTTGCCCGTGAAATGCTGAAGTCGCTGTGTCCGACCGCGGAGGCGGACGGCGTGCTGACGACGCTGCGCGGGGATGTGGACACGGTGGACGCGGCGGTGGAGGCGGTGAAACGCGCGCTGACGGAGATTCAGTCCTTCTCGATGTTCGGGGACAAGAATGTGACCTGGCTGCGGGATGTGAAGTTTTTGACCGGAAAGCTGTACACCTCGGCCGAGGTGAAGGCGGCGGTGGAGCGTTTATTGTCGGTTCTGGAGAAAGGGCTGGGACCGGAGCAGATTTTTGTGGTCAGTGTCGCGGGTAAACTGACGGCGACGTCGAAAGTGTTGAAGCGGTTCGGGGCGCTCGGGGGCGTCGCGGAGTTTTCGAAGTCGGACAAGCCCTGGGAGGCGGCCAAGGAGGATGTCGCGGCGCTGCGGACGCAGTTGAGCGCAAAAGGGATTCAGGCGGATCCCGCGGTGATGGAGGCGTTCGCGGACCGTCTGGGCGGAGACGCCCGGATGCTGGTGCAGGAGGTGGAGAAAGTGGATGTGTATTTAGGCGACCGGCGCACGTTGACGCTGGAGGATTTGGATTTGATGGTAAGTCCGATGCGGGAAATCGCGGCGTACACCTTCGGGGACGCGGTGGCGCGCCGGCAGCTTTCGCGGGCGATGTATTTGTTGAATCAGATGGAAACACAGAAGGTGAGCCCGATCGCGCTGATCGCGCAGTTGCACAATCAGTTTAGGGAAATGGCGCTGTACCGTTCGTTAATGGCGAAAGGGCTGGCGCGTCTTGAACGGAAGGGGTCTTACGGCGGGAAATTCGCGGTTCAGGACGCGTCCGTGAACGGAATAATTGCTGAGGTGAACGGAAACCGGAAGCCGTCGCCGTACCGGATGGCCCAGTTGGCGGAGTGCTCGATGGCGTTTTCGGTGGGGCAGCTGGATCAAATGGCCCGAATGACGGCGGAAGCGTATCAGCGTCAGTTTCAGAGCGGCCTTTCCGGATTTCTGCAGTTGGAGATTTTGCTGTTGCGCCTGTTAACGCCAAACGGGAAGGTCGCCTGATGAAAGGGATTCGGATCTTTATAGCGGTTTGTTTTTTCGGGACGGTGTGTATTCCGCTGTCCGCGAATGAAGCGGAGGCCCCGCCCAAGCCGGAAGTTGATTTGCCGTTCCCGATCGGCGAGGTGCTGGAATACGGTCTGTTCTGGGGGTGGATCGGGGTGGGAACGTCGGTTGCGGAAACCCGCTGGGAGTTGAGAGACAACCGCTGGTACATTGTGATTCAGTTCCAGACCCGCACCAATCACGTTTTGCGGCGGCTGTATCCGGTGGAGGACCATGTGGAGACGTGGATTGACGCGGAGACGCAGCGGCCGGTTGAGTTCACTACTGTTCTCCAGGCCGGACGGCATTACCGCAATGAGAAAACCACCTTTGACTGGGAGAGAAATCAAGCTGTATACGAGCGCTTTCATGAAGACGGTCGTGTGGAAACGAAAACCTATGAGATTCAGGACAATGCCAGAGATTTGGTGTCGTTTATGTACTTCATGCGGAATAAGGATCTCCCCCCGGATTCCTCTTTTGAGTACGAGGTGGTTGTGAACGACAAGCTGTATGAGCTGGAAGTGAACACAAAAGGGGTTGAGAGAGTGAATTTGAGAAACTACGGGCGGATTGACAGTATCCGAATTGATCCCCGGGCAAGTTTTGAGGGTGTATTCGTGCGGCGGGGAGAGATGTCGGTCTGGGTTTCGGAGGATCCCCGGAGGATACTCACGAAGCTGGAAGTGGACACACCCTTTGCGAGTGTGAAGATTCTGCTCCGGAATGTGAGAGGTCCCGGCGATGATTTCTGGATCCGCCAGGCGGAGCCTGAGTAAATCAGCGCTTTTCCTCCGCCTGATGTTCAGGGAGACAAAGGTTAACCTGTGTGCCGCCCTCTTTTGGACAACTGACGATGATGCCGCCGCCGAGCTTTTTAACGATTCCGAGGCAGACTGGAAGTCCCATGCCGCGTCCGGTGAATTTGGTGGTCACAAACGGATCGAAAATCTGGCGGATTCGGTCTGACGCTATACCCGCCCCCTTATCCTGCACAATCAGTTTGATGTAGTGTCGGTTTTCCGGAAGGTCTCCGCATGAGCTGACTTGGGGGATGTTCGAGGGGATTTTCAAGCAGGACAGGGCGTCAACATGTTCTATGGAAATCCGGGGCGCATGAAGTGGATTGGCTTCCAGAGCGTTTTTAAGAATTTGCAGAACGACTTCATGAATCTCTGCCGGATTGGCAAGGATTTGATACGTAGCGTTTGAAGCAAGGAGGGACGCTTGCTGTAGTGCAGGGTAGTCATGAACCAGTTCGGCGATGACTGTCCGGCAGACGGTCCCAAGGTTGACGACTTCCGGGAGTCCCCGGTTTTGACTCAGATATGTCAGCATTTTTCTGCCGATTTCGGCCGCCTCCTCCGCGGCGGCATGGGTTTGTTTCAGCAACTGGATTTCATCCCTGTCAGGTCCATCCAGCTCTGTAAGTCCCATAAGAACGAGGTCGAGGCCACCGATGACCGCCTGGAGTTTGTTGTTCAAGTGATGAGCAATTCCTCCGGCCATCTGGGTGAGGCTGGCGGCTTTTTGTTGCCGTTCCAGCTCCAAAAGGGCTTTGGAGTTTTTGTCCAGCTTTTTTTGGAGTTCCAGAAAGCGAATGCCGACATGCACTCTGGCTTTGAGTTCGCCGGGGTTTACGGGTTTGACCAGATAATCATTGGCGCCGGACTCCAGCCCCTCCACTTTATCGGAGGTTTCATTCCGGTTGGTTAACAAAATAAGATACGGGTAATTTTCGATTTCCCGACGGAGTGTCCGAATCACGTCCGGACCATCCATCTCCGGCATAATCCAGTCCAGAATCGCCATTTCCGGAGCGTTTTCCCCCAGCATCCGCTTCAATGCCTGCGCACCGTTTGAATATCCCTCCACTTCATAGCCCATTTTTTCGAGAAGACGGGTGACGAGGGTTCGGGAGACAAAATCATCATCGGCGACCAGGATTTTCATGATGCCTCCAGGGAATTGACGGCCTTCTCCAGTTTGCTCAGGGCCTGTTGGAATGAATTCGACGTGCCGGCTGGATCCACATGGTCACCCTGTTTCAACATCTCTTGAACCGAGTCGCAAAGAGTGATGATCTCCAGGGCATTCAGATTTAAGGCGGACCCTTTGATGGTATGATTGATGCGGCGCGCGTCTTCCAGCCTTCGCTCCCGAAGGGCCAGCTCAAGTTTTTTCAGCCGTTCGGGCGCGTCTTCCAAAAAATGCCGCAGGATATGGAGCGCCGTGTCCCGATCCCCCATCACCCGTTCACAAAGGCCATCGAACTCGATGACGCCCGACAGAAGATTATCGGTGTTGACGGGTATCCGGGGTGTTTGTTCCGCATTCACCGGAAACCAACGGGTTATAACCCGGACAATTTCGCGCGGCGAGACAGGTTTGGCGATAAAGTCGTTCATGCCTTTTGCTTGAAATCGTTCAGGATCACCGTGCATGGCATGGGCGGTCATCGCGATTACAGGAATCGTCAGGTTTTGGTTTCCCGAGTTCGGGTCGCGCAGGGTGCGCAGGAGTTCGAGGCCGTCCATACCCGGCATTTGGAGATCGGTGAACACAAGATCCCAAGGAGCGCTTTTCAGCTTTTCGAGCGCCTGATTTCCGTCTGCGACCAGCACGGGTGACATTCCGAGCTTTCGAAAAATCGCATCAGCGACCTCCCGATTGACCGGATTGTCCTCCACAATGAGAATACGCAGGCGTAAATGGGCGAAAATATGATGGATTGATCTCGAAGAGACACGGTGGGGGGATTCAACGGAATCATCAGATTTACAAGTCCCTGCGGGGCATTCCTCCAGGGGCAGTACACAGAGGAAACGGCAACCTCCCCCGGCCCGATTTTCGACGTGGATTTGACCGCCCATCATTATCGCAAGTTGTTCGCAAATATACAGGCCCAGTCCGGATCCCCCGTGTTTACGGGTAAGGGAGTTGTCCACTTGCTGGAATTTATGAAAAATAAAGTCCAACTGGTCTTCGGGAATGCCGGGGCCGCTGTCTTCGGTGATGATGTGCAGTTCCCGGAAACGCGGGGTGGAACCACGTATCTCCAGCTGAAACCGCACTAGGCCCTGTTCTGTGAATTTGACCGCGTTATTGAGCAGATTCAGCATAATTTGCCGTATTCTTCCCGTATCGCCTATAAAACACGCGTCTTTTTTCGCCATGAACTCCACTTCAAACCGAAGGCTTTTAGCCTCCGCCTGATATCGGATCAGGGACGTGATTTCTTTAAATAATTTCCACAGGCTGAACGGGGCGGGAAGAATACTGAACATGCCGGACTCGATCTTAGACAGATCCAGAAGATCGTTCAGGAGGTCTAACAAATTCAAGGCACTTCGATGGGCGACTTCGATATAATCGCGTTGCTCGGAATTCAAAGGGGTGTCTTTGATCAGTCCCGTCATTCCCAGAATTCCGTTCATCGGGGTGCGGATTTCGTGACTCATATTCGCCAGGAACGCACTTTTCGCCTCGTTGGCGGCCTGGGCGGCTTTGCTGAGCCGCTGGGCCTCTTCGGTGGCGATCCGTAGACGCTCATTGGTGAGTTGGAGGTTTTTTTCGGCGTTTTTTCGCTCGGTTACATCCGCGATGTACCCCCGCCAGAGGACACTGCTGTCGGGCTGCGCCTCGGGACTGGAGATCCCCCAAAGCCAGATGGTCCCTTTTTCCGGGTGTTGATAGCGAAAATCCAAACTCCAAATTTCGAGGGTGCGAAATGATGCTTTCATGGATTGAATGACGCGGTCCATATCCTCGGGATGCACATTTGCGATCGCGGGCGATGCGTCATAGCGCACCTCGGATGGATAACAGCCGATCACATTCTGACTGTGTTCAGACAGGTATGGGAAGCATATCCTCCCGTCTGCAAACATCTGAAACTCATAGACCATTCCCGGAATTTGTTCAGAAAGGGTTCGCAAACGCTGTTCACTGTTTTTTAGAGCGATTTGGCTTCGCTTGCGCTGAACGAGGGTCCAGATTTCGTTCAGGAGCATTTGAGAGGTTTCCAGATCGAAATCGGTATAGGCTGAATCTTGTTTTTCGAGAACCGCAAGGAGTTTCACTTTCCCCCCTTCCAGCACCGGGACGCTGATAAAATGGCGGGCGTCCGCGGTTATGCCGTCACAGTTCCGGTTCTTAAAAGTGGCGTGTCCCCGAACTGGCTTTTTGCGGAAAACACCTTCAATCCAGGGCCCTGCATCGTCAAATGGAACTTTATTTTGTCGCTGGCATTGGCAGTCCGGAGACAGGACACACCCCGCGCAGACCAGTTGTTGTGCTGTTTGGTTTTCCTCGTCCACCGCATGAAAAACCCCTATGTGACTTTTGGTCAGATGCAAAGCGGTTGCCAGCGTCTCGCGCAGGAAAACTTCTTCGCTGTTTGCTTCCAGCAAAGCTGGAAATCGAAGTTGCGCCTCCACCCGTTCGCGGACGGCTTCCAGATAAAACGCCTGATTTTTCTGGCGTGTGATATCCACGCACGTTGCCAGGATCCTGGGTTCGCCGTTAAGGATAATGCGCCGAAGAGTCACCGTCTCCCAAAACACGGTTTTATCTTTACGGATATTTTTCCATTCGAAGTGGATCAAACCTGTGTCCCGGGCTTTGTGAATATTGTTCAAAGCGGTTTCGGCGGTATACGGCAGTTCGTTCAGCCAAAGCATTTCGGTGTAAAATTCTTTGTGACTGGCGAACCCGTATGAATTGAGCGCCGCCTCATTCAGATCCAGCACTTCGCCTGTGTCCGGGTGATGAATATAATTACTGACCGGACTTTCCCTAAAAAGGGTGCGGAACCGGTCTTCGCTGTTCAGAAGCTCTTGTTGGGTCTTCTTATGTTGAGTGACATTCTCAAACGTGATGCCCACTTTTCGGTTCGGCAGAGGAAAGGCTTTCACCGCATAGGCGCTTTCAAGAACGTGGTCGTCATTATAATTGAGATCCATAAAGTCTTTAGGCTTTCCGGATTTTATAATCTCCACAAAGAGGCTGGGTATGCCGTTGGCACGGAGTTGTGGGAAGATGTTGTCGATCCGCCGCCCCAAAAGGTTCTGTACCGGGATACCCGTAAGTTGTTCACTGGCGGGATTGGCGGTCACTAAACGCAGACTTTTGTCATCATCCGGATCTTCAATCTCATAGACATAGAGGCCGATCTGCATGTTCTTCAGGATGTCGTCCGCTTGTTGCAACGAGTTTTGCGTCTCTTTGAGAGGGGTGATGTCGATATGACACCCGGTCATGCGAACAGGCGTCCCGTCTCCGGCCCATTCAATGACCTTTCCCGTACAGATGACATGCACCGTGGAGCCGTTTTTGTGGCGGTATCGGACTTGATTGTAGTATGGTTCCCGGCCGTGCGAGTTCACATGTCGATCAAATGTTTCCAAGACTGTCGGCAGGTCTTCCGGGAAGATAATCCGCTGCCAGGCCGCCGGTGAACTTTCCATTTCATGATCTTCATACCCGAACATACGCTTAAACGTCGGGCTAAGGTATTCAGTGTTTTCAATGAGATTCCAGTCCCAGAAACCCGAAAGCGTACTTTCCATGATTTCCCTGAGCGATTGTTCGCTTTGGGTAACCGCCTCTTCCTTCCGTCTGCTTTGGTGAATGTTCACATGATATCCAACCATCCGGAGCGGCTGTCCTTCCGGATCCCGCTCTATGACACGGCCGGAGCAGACAATCCGAATCCAATGTCCCTGTTTATGATGGAAGCGGGCCTCTTGGTGATACGGGTCTGGCCCCGATCCTGTGAGATAATCCCGCATCAGGCCTTCCGCTTCGGCACGGTCCTCCGGATGCATCAGGCGCCGGCGGGCTTCCGGGCTTTCCGCGAGTTCTCCGGGTTCATAGCCCAACATGCGGCAACAGGCCGGACTGTAAAAAACACGATCCTTTTGGAAATCCCAGTCCCAATATCCGATCATGTCCAAGTCCAGAATCTGTTCAAGAATTTTCAAAGAAGGCATCTTCGAATCCGCCGTTTCCTCTGGCCGGCCAGAGGCCGGCTGCTGCCTGTTTTGTTCTGAAGTTTCGGGTTTCATGTTGGGTGCCGATTGTTGGGCTCAGACGCCGCCGTTCGGATGTAACATCCACAGTGTTCAGATTGTAAACCTGCGTTCGCTTTGAGTAAAGTAAATTTTTTCTTGTCGGCGGGAGGAAAGTTTCCTATGAATTTCGCATTATCTTCAGATTATTTACGGTTAATGCTTATGATGATTCCAGATTCTTTACAGGTTGTGTGTGATTTTGTGACCCGTTCTCCCGGAAATCCGGTTGTCAGAACAGGCCTTCGGTCCTTTGTCCGGGCGGCGGCCGTTTTCATGTTGGCGGCATCCTCCTCGGCGTCTCTCCGCGCCGAAGTTCCCGGGGAGGCCCTGGCGAAGTTCCGCTCCGGGGATTACCGAGCGGTCGAGGACGCGCTTGAGCCGCTGTTTTCCCGGGAGCCCGTGCCGCTGGAGGCTTTGGAGCTGTCCTATACCGCCGCCCGCCGCGACGGACGGGTGTTCACCGCCGAGCGCAGGGTGCGCGAACTGATTCGGCGGGAAGGGGAGCGGACTCCCCGCTGGATCTATGAGGGGGCGCTGGTGGCCCGCGACATGGGGTACACGGCCCGTTACTTCGACCGCCTCATGTTTTTCGCACGTCAGCAGGACGAAAAGACGCCTGAACTGGAGCGGGCCCTGCGGACGCTGTCCCACCGTTCGGTGTTTCCCGACGCGTTCCGGATGTATCGGGAACTGTACGGTGCGGAACAGGCGCGTTTTGATATCGGGGCTGAAATGCTCGGACGCATTCGTGAAACGGGTCAGGTGATTCCCTATTTGGAACTGGCCGATTCGTTGATGGGCATGGCGGAGAGCCCCCGGGAAAGCAACCTGGTGATCCAGGAGGTGTTTGACGCGTTGGAAAACCGCATGTTCGGTTTGGAGCGGGACGCGGTGTATGCGGTGCTGTTCAAGCACAGCATCCACGATCTGCGGGTGATGCGGGAACTGATCCGCCGTCAGGGTATTGATCTGACGCATCTGATGGCATTGCAGCGGGCGTATGGCCGGCCGTTCCCTTCGGAATTGATTTCCCGGCTTCGGCGTCTGGACCGTGTCCAGCCCGGGGCGGTCCGACTGCCCGCGGCCCGCGAATGGATTGAGATGGAGCCGATCTACCGTGAACAGGCGGAGCCGGCGATCTACCGTCTGTATCTGGGCACGGTGCTGGGACAGCCGGAGTATTTTATTGGAGAGGAGGACCGTCTGGTGTCCGAAGAGACTATGGTGGAGATGCTCCGCCACCTTTATTCCGTATACGACAGCGGTCCGGAGCAATTGCGCTGGCTGGGAAATCAGGCTATGCGCTCCTCCCATAACGGAACGCCGCACCGTTTTCTGCCGACAGAGGAAACGCGATCAGAACTGATGCGGGAGTTCCCCATGGCGTTTGACGCCGGAACGCTGCGGGAACTGATCAGCGATCATGTCGGTGAGCGGGAGCGGATTGACGCGTATTTGACTTTGACGCGGGACCGGCAGGATGTGCGGCTGACGCTGCTCAGTGACTTCGCGCGGCATGAGTATCACGATTTGCTTGAAGAGACCGTCCGCCGGGAGTTTCGTTTGAATCCGACGGGTTTTGACGAGCGGGAAATCGCGCGTCATTTCTTAAGTGTTTCCGGTGTTCCGATGGAGACCCGGATCCGGGTTCTGGAGGAGGGGGTTCGTTTTTCCGGCAATGCCGGGCGTTTCCGCAGCCTGGTGGAACGGGGGGACAACCGCGCCCGCAATGAAGAGGAGATGCGGGCGTTTGCGGAATCACTTGCGGAAGTTCCCGAGGCCTCCGATCCGCTGCTCGCGCTGCTGATCCGGGTGACGACTGACAGCGACCTCCGCGCCGGCAACGAACCGCAACCTGCTTTCACCGCCGCGTTGGAAGAGGCGTTTGATTTGTACGGCCGGCCTTTTCCCGATGCGTCGGTTTCACCGGAACGGACCCGGTTTATGGGGGAGATTCTGGAATTGTACCGGGTCACCGCCCGCCGCCGCCGCGAAGGACGCCGCGAATTCGCCCGGGTGGTTTCACCCCGTCTCAGCGCCGAAGCCGATTGGGAAGAACACATCGAATTCTGTATTTTGGACAACAACCGGGACGGCAGCGCCTCGCTGTATGTCGCCCGCGCCTACACCAAACGGTTTGACCGGTGGCATGAAGACTTTGATGCCGTTTGGCACGATGAGGAGGATGACGTCTTCGCCCGGCCCTATTTTGAGCACATGGAGGCGGAGGATGTGATGGTGTACCTGATGCGGAACCGCAACCGCTGGTCGCCGTCGTTTCTGACGGAACAACTGGCGGCCGCGCTTGCCCCGCATGATGTTTCCGAGGTCCGGACCAATCTGGCGCATTCGATCCTGGATGTGCTGATTGAAAACGCGGAGGATGCTGTGATCCAGAATCTGCCGCTGGACGCGCTGGGCGGTCAGTTTTTAAAACCCGGGGCTTCGGGCGCATACGGAGGAGACCGAAGAATCCGTCTGCAGGTGATGCGTTTGTTTGTCGCGGCGGGTCGTCAGATGGACGGGGTGGACATGTTGTTGCGCGGCGCGGAATCCGCGAACCCGGTCGCAGCGGTCAATGTGATCCTGGAAATCACCGAGGATCAGAATCTGGTTCCGCAGGAGGAGACGGACGCTGAAGACGTGGCGCGGGGGCACCGCCGCTACATGCTGGTGTCACAGGCGGGGCCGCGATTTGCGGAGATTTCGTCCGATGAGGCCGGAGGGGTCCACATTCCGCGATGGACTTTCGGACACATCAACTGGTTTGAACGGCGGGGGGAGGCGAACCCGGATGTGGTCGCGAACCTGCATAACGTTGAAGAGGAATTCATTCGAATGCTCAGCGAGGGGGCCCGGACGGACGCCCGGTACCGTGATCTGCACCCGGCGTTGCGGCGGAGTCTTGAGCAGGCCGTGGAGACCGGGGACCATCCCCGCGCGGTGGCCCTGGTGCTGCTGGCCGGTCGTTTCGGCGATGATGTGCGGTCCGGACAGGTTGATCAACTGGCGGACATTCTGGAAACCGCGGAGCAGTATGAGCCGCTGCTCCTGCTGACCCGGGTTGTGCGGGACGCGGATCCCTCCGCGATGGCGCAACTGGCCCGGATCCGGAACCGCGCCTCGGCGAATGTGGCCGGTATTTTTCCGGTGGGGGAGGATGATCCCCGTTATCCGCTTTTTGTCGCCGCGCAGGAGCTGTCTTTGAACAATCCTGAGCAGGCGTGGAATCTGTTGCGTCAAAACCTGGAGGTGTTTTCCGGGGATCCGCTGCAGTTTCCCTCCGAATTTGTGGCCTGGACGCTGGAGCGGCTGCGGAATGTGCGGGGCGAAGACGACGAATTTCTCAACGCGTCGCTGGATCTCAGTCATGAGGTGATCGCGCGGGGCGATGAGCTTCCGGTGGAGACGCGGGCGCGGGTGATGCTGAACCGGGCCGAGATCTTCCGGGATCAGCGGAATTTTGACGCGGCGCGTCTGGAATATCAGGCGATCCGCACGCATCCCGAATATCAGCAGACCCCCGCCGGACGGCAGGCCATGTTCCGCGATGTGGATCTGATGATCGCCATGGGCAACACCTCCGCCGCCGAAAGCATTCTTGAATTTTGGCTGGCCAATCCCGATCCGACGCTGCGGGCCAACGCGCATTACTTCCAGGCGCTGATCGCGTTCCAGGACGGGGATGACGACACCACCCGCACTCAGCTCGAGCGGGTGTTCGCGTTGGATTTCACCCATACCGCCGCCCGGCTGCTTCACGGGCGCTGGCGGCTGCGCACCAATTTTGAAGTGGACAATCCCGAGATTCTGCTGGGCGATTTGCGGGACCGCACGATTCTGCGTCCGGGTCAGCCGCTGCGGATCACGGTTCAGGATCCCAATCTCGCGGTTGTGGGCGGCGGCGGGTCGATCCCGGTGATTGTGCGCACCAGCGAAGGCGGCGATCTGGAGCGTCTGAGTCTGTTTCCCTCCACGCGCGATCCGCGTTTGTTCCGGGGAGTGTTGGACACGGTGCTGGGCGCGGCGGTGCCGGGCAACCGGGTGCTGGAGGTGAACGGGCTGGATGTGATTTCCTTTGAATTGGATCCGGAATTCCTGGCGGCCAGGGGCATGGAGCCCGGCGAACCCCGGACCCTGCGGATTGTGGATGACGCGGTGCTGATGGTCAGCGCCGGCGAACTGCTGACCGAGGCCGAGCAGCAGGCCCTGGAAATTCAACAGCAGATGAGCGGCAGCCGGGAAAGCTTTCCCGAGGCCGGCGGCGCGGTGCGGCCCGGCAATCCTGTCTATGTGATGGTGCGGGACCGGGACCAAAGCCGGGGCGGTGAGGGGGGCTCTGTCCGGGTGACCGCGGAGACCCGCAGCGGCGACCGGATTCCGTCGGTGATCCTGCGGGAAACCGGTCCGTACACCGGAGTTTTCCGGGGTGAAATTCCCACCGCGCTTCCGCCGCCGCACGCGACGGCCTCGGACAGCGCGGACGGAACGCTTCCCGGAAACACCATCAATGTGAACCGTCCCGGGCCCTGGCGGAGCCGGACGGACGGAGAGCAGGGCAAATGGCTGGCCGTGGACACGATGAACAGTCATTCGATCCGTCAGGTGGATTTGATCACTCCGGACGCGGACAGTATTTCGGAGATCCGGCTTGTGGGCCGTTTGTCGGGCGACTGGATTCGTCTGGGGTCCCTGCCCGGGCGGGATCTTCCCGGAGGCGGGGTCGAGTTGCGGACCACGGACCGCAATTTGTCCTCCCTGTTTGAATACCGCAGTCATTTCTCGCAAACGGGTGACACGCCCGCTTCCCTGGAAACCTTCCGGTATGAAGTGGAGTCCCGCTTCCGCCGGATTCATATGCGCGGCGCGTTTTATCTGTCCGACGCGCTGAGCACACGGCTCTTTTTCGATCCGTTGGAACCGGATGAAAACAACGCGATGCGCGACGCTTATGTTCGGGTGTTGGTGAACGGTGAAGTGATCGCGCAGGGCCGCGGATCGGATTTCCGGGGCGGCGAGGGCATTCCGCTCTCGCTGGCCGAAGGCGGCCACTTTCTGGAGATTTTCGGTTATATCCGTTTTGAACGGGACGGATTCCAACTGGCGATGGAAATGCCGGACGGGCAGGTGGCACCGTTCCCGTCGGAGTGGATGTCGGTCGCCGACAACCCCGAACTCGAGCGTTTCCTGAGCGACCGGGCGGAGATCACCCGGAGCGGTGAGGGATTCCGGGCGCGGTTCAACGAACCCGAGCGGCTTCGCGCCCTGCGGTGGGAATTTGTCCGCTACACCGGCGAGGCTGTCACTGTTGAAGAGATGCGGGTGGAAAACGCCGACGGGGAGGTTATTCTTCCCGGCGAGACCGATTTCACCGACGCGCTCGACAACGATGTGCTTGAGATTGCGCCCGGCGACCGCATCACCGTTTCCTACACCGATCAGCACACGGTCAGCGGGCAGACCCGTCTGCTGTCCCGCGAACTGAACTCCCGGTTCACCAACGGAAGCATCGGATTTTATTTTGAGCAGATCACCGCTTCGGCGCAGGGTATGCAGAGCCAACTCCAGCGGGCGTACCGGTTCCGTCCCGGGGATGATTTCCTGGTGGTGGTGCGGGACGCGGATGAGGATGTGAGTCCGCAGGCCGACACCCTTGAGGTGACGATCCGCACGCGGAGCGGGGAGACCCTGACGGTCACCGCGGTGGAACAGGGGGATCCCGATGCGGGCGGCGTGCATTCCGGCCGTTTTGTGGCTCTGGTCCGCACCCGTCTGGACGGGGAAACCGGCGGGGACACGCTGAGCGTGCGTCCGGGTGACCGAATCACGGCCTCCTATCTCGACCGTGAAAACACCAATCCCGGGGTTCCGGTGGAACGGGAGGCGGCGCTCGACAGTGTGCACGCCGGTGAACCGCAGGTGACATTTTTCCACACCTGGCTGGAGCGCCGGGAGGATACCGGGGCGGATGCCGCGCGCAGACTGGCGCAGATCCGGGCCCGTCCCGGCAATCAGCATGTGGGGGCCCTGTATACCTGGGACCGTTTCGCCATGCCCATGGCTCCGGATGACGCGACGGCGGATCCGGTGACCGTTAATGTGGACACGCCGTTTCCTCTGGAGGTCTACCATCCCTCGGCGGCGCTGCATCAGGGAAGCCGTCTGCTCCTCATCGCGGCGGCGGAATCCGAGATTGATGCCGCGCGGCGTGAAGGACGTGAACCGGCGGTGCTGCAGCGGCATCTGACGCTTGGACGGGCCCGGTCGGGCTTTTCCATGCAGTCCAATCCACGGGTTGAAGCTCCGCAGGCGGACATGATTCTCCCGAACGCCCACTTCAGCGGCGTGTTGAATTTCGAGCTGGGCGCGGCCTCCGACCGGGGGGGGCGTGTCGACGGCGACACCGCCACGCTGTTTGTTCAGGGCAACGACCGGGTGCAGCTCCGCATTGTGGATGAATCCCGCAACACAGTGTACCGCGGCAATCTGGAACTGTCCTCGGAAGCCTCGCTGGCTCTGCTCGACAGTTCTTTTCAGGCGGAGCGGACGCAGGCGCATCTGGGCGAGCGGTTTTTTGTTCAGGTGATCGACCGCAAACAGGACCGGACTCCCGGACGGGACCGCGTTTCCGTCGCCGTGGAGGCGGAGCTTTCCGGCGAACAGGTAGAGCTGGTTCTGGAGGAAACCCTGCCGAATTCGGGGGTGTTCACCGGTGTGATTCTGCCGGAATTCAAGCGACCGGAAGGCGCGGAGGCGGGGAACGGGGAGGAAACGCTTGATCCGTCGCTGATGGGCCTTCAGCGGATCGGGGTCGCTTTCGGGGATACCCTGCGGTTCCGGTATGCCGATGAGGGCGGCCTTCCGCACCGTCCCGCCCGCACTCACGAGGCCGCCGGCACAATTTTCGAAGGCTCCGACGGAACCCTGTGGGCTTTTACCAAACAGTTTGACGATCCCGAAATGGCGGTTCGCGTGCAGTTCCGTCTGGCCGAGAGCCTGTTTGAGATGGCGAAAGATTATCGGCGGCTTGATCGACGGGACCGTTCCGCGGAGGTGATTGAGGAGGGGCGCAGAATTCTGGAAGAGGTGTTGATGCAGAATCCGGAAACGTCGCTGGCGGTTGAGGGGGAATATCTGCTGGCGCATCTGTATCAAGAGTTCGGCAACGAATCGGAAAAAGACGATCCTGAAGCGGCGCGGGAATATTTCCAGGAGGCGCTTTCCCGGTTTTCGGTGTTGCTGAGCAATCACCCCGACAGTGAATTCGCTCCCCGGGCCCAGTTCCAAAAGGCGCTGGCTCTGGAGAAACTGGGCGATTTCGCCGCCGCCGGGGAGGAGTATGTTAAATTGACGTACATCTATCCGGAATCGCCGCTGGTGGGGGACGCCTCGATTCGGCTGGCCACGCATTATTTCCGGCACGAACAGCGCTTTGACATCGCCGGGCGGATTTTCTCGAATTTCGCGGAGCGTTTTCCGACGCATCCCATGGCCGCGCGGGCGATGTTCATGAGCGCCCAGTCGCACATGAAACAGGCGGAGGTGTGGGAAAACGAACTGCGCGCCGAAGGGCTGTCGGAGCGGCAGGTGAAAACCGCGCCGGTGTTGGATGAGTACGCGCTGGCGGTGGCCAGTTTTCAGCGGTTGATTGAGGACGGCAGCGGCGCGGTGGAGGCGGATCTGCGCGCCCAGGCGATGTACTGGGCCGGGGATGCCAGTCTGCGGGGGCTGGATTATGCCAACGCGTATATCTTCCTGCGCCGGACCGTTTTTGAGTATCCGGAGTCCGAATGGGCCCGGCGGGCCCGGGGGCTTCTGCTGCAGCAGGCGGACCTGTTTGAGGGGCTGGACTCATGAAGTGGTTTTTGACCGCGGTATTGGCGTGTTTGATGTGGACGTCCGCACCGGCGGAGTGGTCGTATGTTATGCCGGTCCCGTTGTATCAGACGATGAGTCTGGCGCAGCGTGCCGCGCTGGACCGGGCACTGGAGATGACCAACCGGGGCGGGGAGGGGCGTAACCGGAGCGAACAGCAGATCCATCAGAACGCCGCCAACGAATGGGAGCGCTTCCGCGCCCAGCACGGTGATCAGGTGGACCCGGAAATCTTCGCCTACACGTTTCTGATGCAGGCCTTAAGTCAACGCGGGGCGCATGACCGGCACACGGCGGTCCGCACCTTCACCGAGGTTCTGGATTTCTTTCCCGAGGAGGTCTGGCTGGCGGCGCCGACGCTGTATTTCAGAGCCCGGACGCATTTTGATATCGGGGATGACCGCAGAGGCTTCTCCGATTTACGGGATTTGATTGAGCATGAGCAGTATCAGGAGCATGTGCTGGCCGCCGACGCGATGAACCGGATTGCGGCGAATCACTGGGAAAACGCGCGGTCGGCTGAGGCGGTCGGTTTGTGGAGCCGGGTGGCGGAGACCTTTGCGGAACAGGACCGGAGCGCCGGCCGCGAGGCTGAAAACCGGCTGCAGGACTGGGCGCTGGTTCAGGGGGCGTTTGACGAGGCCCTGGATTTGCAGCGGGAGCGGGAGAACCGCGGGCCGGAGGCGCGGCGGGATTCCCAGGCGGTTTTGCGGGTTTTTGAAGAGGGTGTCCGCGAAATGCACCGGCGTTATCCGGGATGGTATTTTCACCGCATGCATGAGGAGGAGGCCGGCAACGTCTTGCGGGACGAACGGCGGACCGCCCTTTACGCATGGTTTCTCGGGCGGCAGTCTGAATTTTTCGAGGCGGAGCGGCTTTGGGATTTTCTGCTGGCCCGGTTTGATTACGAGGCCCGCTTTCAACCGGAGTCGCTGGATGATCTGTTAACGGAACTGTCCGCTTATCTTCGGTCACACGAGAGTGATTCCGACCGCCAAAAGCGTTATGCGGACGATCTGATCGGGCGGCTGGCCTCCCGGGATCTGTGGGATTCCGCGTATTCTCTGCTGGTTTTTTTCCGCGATCCCGCCGAACGGTTGTGGAAAGAATTCGCGATCAGCGAGCGCCGCCGCACACATGAGCACAGTCTGGATGTGCTGGTCCGCATCGACGCGCTCGAGGACCCGGAGATGAGCCGCCGCGCGCTCCGGGAGCGGGCCGGGCTTCTGCATCAGCGGCTCAACCGCTATGAGGAGGCGATTGAACTGTATTATCAAATCAACGATCCGCCCGACACCCTCTGGCGCATTGTCGATTGCCACCGCCGCGCCGAACAGCGCGAAGAGGCCCGGCGGGTGTTGACCGAAATCGCGAGTATTTTCCCCGATCAGGCCGCGCGCGCGGTGTTCACGCAGGCGGAACATCACCGCGCGGACGGCGAAGAGGACGCGGCGGTCACGTTGTATTTGCGGGTGTTGCGGCATCCGGAGTGGACGCGGACGCAGGAGGCCTCGCGTTCGCACGACCGCCTGGAGGCGATGGGACACGACACGGCGGGAGGGGTGATTCATGATGTGCATTAAGACAAGGACGACTATGAAACAGTTTGGACGAATGATGACGGGTTGGATGTGTTTATGGCTGTCGCTGACCCCGGTCGGCGCGCAGAGCGGAGCCGATGCGGCGGGCGGCGCAGAGAGCGGCGAGGCGGGCGGCACGACTTCGGCGGCGGCGCGGCGGGACGCGTTGCGGGCCCGCCGAATGATCGACAGTGCGCTTGAACTGCTGCGGGCGGGTCAGCACGACCGCGGGGTTTCGATGCTGGAGGCGGTGGGAACGATGTTTCCTGAATCCGAGGTCCGTTTCCGGGCGGCGCTGGAGCTGGGCCGGCATCATATGGAGCGCCGGGAGTTCACCCGCGCCCGCGCCGCGCTGCATCAGGCGCGGCAGTCTCCCGATGAGGACATTCAGGCCGAGGCCTGGTTCCGTCTGGGCGCGGTCTCGTTTTATCAGGCCGATTACAATGAGGCGTTTTCCGCGTTCCGCCGGGTGACCAATGATTTCCCGGCCGGCGGATTCACCAATCACGCCTACGACTACATCGGACAGGCGCATTTTCAACAGGGCCGCTGGGGGAAAGCTGTGGAGGCCTTCCGCATGGTGGGCACCGCCGTGCCGGACACGCTCGACGAGGAGGAGGAGCGGCTGGTGGAGGCCGGTCAGCGTCTGTTTGTGAAAGTCAACGACCGGGATTTGCGGATTCTGTCGTTGCTGGGCAACACCACCGAAGTGACCCTGCGCTCCGGCTCGGGTGATGAGGAGCGGGTGCCGCTGGAGCGTCTGGGGCGCAGCGGGGATGACTGGATCGCCTCGGTGATGATGGTGCCGGAACCTTCGGAACCGAACGACGGGGTGTTGACGGTGCGGGGAGGGGATGTGGTGACGGTGGTGTATATTGATGAGAACAATTCACAGGGTGAGGTGGATTTGGAACTCACCACCCGGGTGCGGGTGGTCTCCACCGGCGCGGTGCGCTTCACCGACGGGGCGTATCAGCGCAGCGTGCGCGGGGTGTTCGCCGGGCAGCCGGCGTTTATCCGGCTGGTGGATCTGGATTTGGATGTCAGTGAGGAACGGGACACGGTGGATGTGGAAATCGCGGTGGTGCGGAAAGTCGAACGCGAGGAGCCGGACAGTCCGCTGACCTCTGTGGATGTGGAGGATCTGGACGAATCGCGCGCGGATGAGGATGAATGGGTTGAGCGGTCCACGCTGCGGGTGCGGTTAAGGGAATCGGCGGCGCATTCCGGTGAATTTCACGGACGGGTGATTCCGGTGCTTCAGGAGCGGGCCTCCGGGGATCCGAACGAGGTGGTGGTCACGCCCGGCGATTATCTGGAGGTGCGCTATGTGGACGAACTGCATATGGGTGGCGATGAGCCGCGGCTTCGCAGCGACCGGGCGCAGGTGGTCACCGGCGGAACCTCGGAACCGCAGTCGATCGTGTCCGAAGCCAACGATCCCGACACCCAGGCGGAAAAGCTGTTGATCGAGGCCAAACTGCTCCACCGCTGGGGCAGCATCTTTCAGGAGGTGGGTCTGGAGGAGAACGCCTCCGCCCGCGCGGAGGAGGGTCTGGAGAAAATCGATGAGATCATGCGGATCACCGCGCGGCGGAGTCTGCGGCGCGATATTCTTGAGGACGCTTTTGAGGTCCGCTGGGAGCTGTATTTGATTCAGGGGCGGTTGAATCAGGCGATTGCCGCCTGCATGGCGCTGGTCGAACTGTTTCCCGACACCGACCGGGTGGACCGGGCCTTTATGAACATCGCCCGGGCGCGGTCCCAGTCCCGGGCGCAGGAGGATTTGCGGGAGGCGGTCCGCGTGTACCGCTCGATTCTGGATCTTCCGGAATCGGCCTATCAGGCCGAGGCGCAGTTCCGGATCGGGGAGGTCACGGAGCAGTTGATCCGCCTGAATCTTCAGGCCGGACAGACGCCCAATCTTTCGCCCGCCATGGTGGAATTCCAGCAGGTCACCGAACGGTTTCCGCATTCCTCCTTTGCCGGGGAAGCCTTCAAAAAGATCATCAATTTCCACCTGCAGCAGGAGGATTATGTCCGCGGCGTGGAACTCATGGACCGGGTGGTTCTGGATTATCCGGACGCTCCCTGGCTCGATGAAATACTGTTGCAGTGGGGCGTGGCCGCTTTCCGGATGCGGAATCCGTCCGTGGCCCGGCAGAAATTCATGCAGGTTCTTGAAGAATATCCCAACGGCGCCGCCGCGGCCCAGGCGGCGAACTTTCTGCGGCGTCTGTAATTACCTTTTAAACCAACCAACCCCGATGAGGAATCTCTCATGTTAACCTATATTCTGGATGGCGGACCGATCATGTGGCCGCTGCTTTTTCTTTCCGTGCTGTCGCTGGCGATCATTCTCGACCGGGTGCGGGCGTTTCAGGCCGCCACCGGCGACACGCCGGATTTGCGGCGTCTGGTGAATCAGGATCTGATGGACGAGAAACTCGACGCCGCGATTGAGCGGGTCGAGAGCACCGAGGGGCCGGTCGCCGCCTGTCTGCTGGTGGGTCTGCACCGGTACCGTAAAATGCGCGACCGCGGGCGGCATCCCGAGGAAATCGAAATGGCGGTGTCCAAAACCATGGAGGACTATGCGCCCAAGGCGGTGAGCGGTTTGGAAAAACGGCTGAACGTGCTGGTGTTGATCGCTTCGGTGTCCCCCCTGCTGGGCATGACCGGCACGGTGACGGGGATGATCAAATCCTTCGCGCGCATGGCCGAGGACGCGGGGCTGGATCCGGGCGCGGTCTCGGGCGGGATCTCCGAGGCGCTGATCACCACCGCGGCCGGTCTGATTATCGCCATTCCGGCGGTGGTGGCCTACAACCTCTTTTCGCGGCGGGTGGAGGAATTCAATATCGCCATCGAGGAATGCATCACCGATCTGGTGGGTTCGATCAGCGAACACTGAGCGCGATATGTCCCGTAAACGACGAGCGAAAGCGGAAGCGGAAATCGATGTCGGCGCCTTTGCCGACATCGCGTTCCTGCTGATTATTTTCTTCATTCTCACGACCAGCTTTGTGCGGCCGCTGGGGCAGGAGGTCCGTATCCCGCAAACCGAGACGCCGGAAAACCGGGAGGTGGATGATCAAACCCCGTCGGTGAATGTCACCGCGAATTTGATCCGGTTCGGAGAGACGGAGGACTCGATGGCGGACATTTCTCTGGATGCGCTGCGGGACCGGCTGTTTCAAATGAACCTGATGAACGCGGAGGATCAGGACCGGATGATCGTGCTGGAGGTCGCCGATGACGTGACCTATGAACGTTATTTCCAGGTGGTCACGCTGATTAGTGACGCGGGCGGTATCATCGCGATTGTGGAGGAGAACTGATGCCGGTGCGCCGCCGCAAAAAGCTGAAGGTGATGATTCCCCTCGCGTCGATGGGGGATATCGCGTTCCTGTTGATTATTTTCTTTATGCTGGTGTCCGATTTTATGCGGGATCATCAGGAACTCGATCCCGCGCCGGGGGCGGATGTGGGCGAGCTGGCGCCGGCGGAGGTGAGTGTGGCGGTGGACCGGGAGGGGCGGATATGGGTTCAGGGGCTGGAAGTGGGCGTCCACGATCTGGGGGCGGCGGTGGAGATTCTTTTGGAGCGTCGGCGGGAGGATGGCATTGTGCATCTGAACGTCGACCGAAGTTTAACCCGGCCGGAATACATGCCGGTCATCGAGGCCCTCAGCGGCGCGGGGGCGCGAATCGCCCTGGTCGGAATGCGGGACACGGAGTAATATCATGAGCGACAGCAAACAAAATGACGGAGTAAGTGTGAGCGAACCGGACCGCCTTCTTGTGGCGGTGAACCGGTCGGTCCTGGCGAAAACATTCTGGGTCTCCCTCGCGGCGCATGTTGCGGTTCTGGGGCTCACCTCGTTCGGTCTGTACCGCGACTGGGCGGAGATGGGCCTGTATTCCGAGGCGGGTTTTCACACCCCGTCCACCATGGCGCAACTGCGCCGCGACCGCGTCCGCGAACGGGAGGCCGAGGCCCGCGCGGAGCGGGAGACGGAACGGCGGACCGAACAGGCCGCCCGGGCGCTGGAGGCGGAGGAGCGCGCGGCGCGGCAGAGCGCTCAGCCGTCGGAGGCCCCGGGCGCCCCGGACACGCCCGTCGAGCCGGAAATTGAGCCGCTTGAGCCCCGTCCGTTCTCGCTCGATGATCTCCCGGACCTGGACATCTAAACGTTCATGAGGGAATTTCCGCCGTTGTATGCTTTGTTCAGCCGGTTCCACGGCGCGCTTGCCGCCGCCCTGGTGACGGCGCTGGGGCGGGTGATCCGCCTGCAGGCCCGGCTGCCTCTGCGCCTGCGCCTGTGCGCCGGGTTTCTGGTGCTGGCGGGGATCAGCGCCTGGACGGGGGGACGGGCGGCGCCGCATTATTGGGAGTGGACCGGGTATATTGAGGCGCACCTCGACCGCCTTCAGGAAGGGGGGCTGACAGGCCTCGGGGACCGGGTCGCCTGGCTGGGACGGATTTCCGCCGGGATCTGTCTTCTGACCGCCGGAGCGGTGTGGCTGCGGCATCCTTTGGTTTTCGGCCTGCAAAAAATCACCCTGGCGGTCTACGGTGTCATGTGGCTGAGCTGGCATTTGTTTGTGACCCGTGTTCCCTCGTATTTGAACGCGGTGGACGTGAAGGGTTTTCCCAACGCCTTGCGGAATGAATACTGGCTGCGCGCCTGGGGGCCCTGGCTTCCCGCGCTGATTCCTTTCTTGCTGCTGGCGCTGGGCGTGGCGCGGCGGGGCACCCGCCGGGCGTTCACGCGACAAGAGGCACCCAAACCGCTTTTCGGCGACCGGGTGTATGAAAACCTTCGCACGGGCGGACGCGATCCGCGAATGCGCTCCTCGACGTACTGGTCGGCTTTTCTGTTTTTCATGGTCCTCGTCGGTCCCTTTTTGATGCGCGGCTGCGGATGGGAGGATCCCTACGGACTCATTCAGGGGTCGGGCGATCCGGTGGTGGAGATGGTGCGGGTCACGCGGCAGCGCGAGATTCCCCAACAGCGGATGATTGTCAACACATGGAGCCCCTTCATCTTCGAGCGGATGAAACTTGATGACATCCAGGTGATGGAGGAACTGGATGAACTGACGCAAAACACCTATGAAATCGCGCAGGAGACCTCCGGCCGTCTCGGCGAGGGCGGCGGGGACAGCGGCGGCTGGCCCGACGGCATGGAAGGCGCGACGGTCCGCTTTATCCGTTTGCAGTATTCCGGCGGCGACTGGGATCAGAATATGGAGCGCAATTCAGATTCGAACCTGTTGCGGCGCATGCATCAGATCACCGGATTTCCGGTGGCGGGCGACGGTGAAGGATTGGCCATCAACCGGCTGCGCCGATTCCCCGAAGGCCGCAAGCCCCCGTTTGTGTTCATGACCGGCCGCGGAAACCTCCGCCTTTCGCAGCAGGAGGTGAACACCCTGCGCTGGTACACGCTGGAGGAGGGCGGGATGATTTTCGCCACGCACGGGGGCGGAAACTTCGGCGGCAATTTCCGCCGGGAACTCGGGCGGATTTTTCCTGGATACCGGCTGGTGGATATTCCGAACGACGACCCGATATTCCGGGCACCGTTTTTATTTCCCGGCGGCGCGCCGCCGCTGTGGCAGCAGGACGGCTCGCGGGCGCTGGGTATCCGTCATGAAGGCCGCTGGGTGGTGTTCTATCATCCCGGCGACATGAGCGACGCCTGGCGCGACGGACATTCCGGGGCCCGGCCCGAAGTGGCCGAGCAGGCCTACCGCATGGCGATCAATGTCATGTACTACGCCTTCAACATGTATCACGCCCGTCACAATTAGGTGTCATGGTTTTCCGGCACAGGCCGAGAAGATACCAGAGGAAAAACCAGGCGATGGCCATTTCCTTGAATTCGCCGTCAGCGAAAAACTCCAGGGCGGTGACCTCCCGGAAGAAAAGACGGGCCATGCGGCTGAAAAGCAGAAACGCCGCCGGAGCGATGCAGGGATTTGGCGGCAGGATCCAGGCGATCCAGCCGGAAAGGGGTGGTTTGAAACCGGTTCCGCGGCGGAGTTTGGGGAAGGCCCATGGAATGATGCATCCGCCGCCATAGATAAACAACTCGATCATCAGCCGGGGCTTTTCGCTGAACCAGGAGGAGATGTTGTGAATATTCGTCTCGTCCTGACGGTTGATTTCAGCCCAGGCCTCCGGGGTGTCCCAGCCGAACCACCATTGGCCCCAGCTCACCTCCTCGCCCAGAAAATAGAACGTCGCCAGTAGCCAGCCCGCGAACCAGAAGGTCAACATGCCGTCGGGAATGCGTTTTCGGTGTTTGAAAAAGACCGGGGTGGCAAGGAGCAGGCCCAAAAAGAGAAACAGTTCGGTGAACTGCTCCACCGCGCCCGCGCCGCCCGGGAAATCTTTGACCAGCAGGACTTCGGCGACCTCCGGGAAGAAAAAAAACGCTATGGAAAAGCCCGTCAGAAGAAGAAGCGTCATCAGATTTGAGACGCGAAGCTGAGTCTGGGAGTCGGTGTAAAGGGGTTGTAAAATCATCCTAACCGTCCCCTAACAAAACGTTTTTAGATTGCAATCACAGGGCGGTTGAAAAACGCTTTGCGCATCGTTGTGGCGAGAGCTTGCATTCATTCCGGCCGGGAGTGTATCATGGGGGTGTGAGGAGACAGACCTTTTTTGGTGAGCGTGTTGATGTGGGGGATCTATTCCCGGATCCGCCGCACCGTGTGCTGGTGGCGTGTTCGGGGGGGATGGACAGTGTTTATCTTTTGTTGGGCTTGTGGGGGTGTCGGACGGAGTTGGGACTGGATTTGGCGGTGGTGACCTGTGACCACGGGCTGCGTCCGGAGAGCGGGGCGGATGCAGAGTGGGTGAGGCATTTGGCGTGGTCGCTGGGGCTGCCGTGTCATGTGGAGCGCTTTGAGATGCGGGAAAGCAAACGGGCGGGGGAGTCGGTCGAGATGTGGGCGCGGCGCTTGCGGCGGGAGGCGTTTGTGCGGATTGCGAAGCGGACCGGTGCGGATTCGCTGGCGCTGGGGCATCATATGGATGACCAGGCGGAGACGGTGCTGATGCGGTTGTGCCGGGGCACGGGAACCGGCGGGGCGGCGGGGATGGCGCGGGTGCGGGAGGTGGAGGGTGTTCGCTTTGTGCGTCCGTTGCTGGGCATGCGGCGGGAGGCGATTCAGGATCGGCTGACGGCCTGGGGCCGGGAATGGCGCGAGGATGTGTCCAACGCGGATCAGGATATGACGCGGAACCGGGTGCGGCATGTGGTTTTGCCGTCGATGTGCCGGGAGGTGAACGCGAAGTCGGTGGAGCATCTGGCGGCGTTCGCGGAACAGCTTCGGGGGCTGGAGAGCTGGGCGGCGGCGGAGACGGAAAAGGCGTTGGCGGGGTGTCTTATGGACGGGGTGCTGGAGTTAGGGGCGTGGCGTGCGGCGCATCCGGTTTTGCGGGAGCGGATGGTGTTTTGCGCGCTGGAGCGGTGGGGGGCGGATCCGCTGAAGCTGTCGCGGGAGGCGGTGCTGGGGCTGGCGGCGGCCTGGTCGGAGCCGGAGAGCGAGTCGAAGCGGTATGAGACGGCGGGGTTGCGGCTGATTCGGGCGGGTGAGCGGGTGTTGCCGGATGCTGAGCCTCCTGCGATCGGCGGGATTCGTCTGGCGTGCGGCTCCCGGGTGGTGTGGGAACCGTTGGAGCGGGCGTTGTCGTGCGCGCGGGCGGATGCGGTTTCGCGGGCGGCGAGTTTGAAATCGGACTGGCGGGGGGCGTTGACCGCGTTCTGCCGGGAGGGAGCGTTTGAAGTGAGGGTGCCGCGGCGGGGGGACCGCTATCAGCCGATGGGGCTCAAGGGGACGGCGAAGGTTTCGGATTTGCTGGGGGGCGCGAAGGTTCCGGCGCATCTGCGGAAGCGGTGGCCGGTGGTGACCTGCGGGGAGGCGATTGTCTGGGTGCCGGGTTTCCGGGTGGCGGAGGCGTGGAAGGCCGGGAAAAACGGGATTCTGCGGCTGGAACTGGGGCCGGTCAGCGGTTCAGCAACGCTTTGAGTTTGTCCTCGTTTTCATGCACGCAGCGGCGGCCGGCCTCGATGATTTCGTCGGCGTGGTGGAAATCGAGGACTTCGATGTCCCCGACTTCGGGGGCGATGAGGAGGTCGGGGGGATCGATTTTGAGCCGGACTTTGCCGATCTGGTTTTCGATGATGTGGAGGGTGAAGCCCATGACATCGATCATGTTCGGCATGTCATCGGACTTGAACCAGTCCATGATTTTGTCGAGGTGCCTGGACTCCTGTTTTTTAAGTTTGGCTTCGATGCTTTGCATCCATTCGTCGAAGGTGCTTTTATCGCGTTCGCTTTTTTCTTTTTCGGGGGCGACCTGACGGGAAAGGCAGCCGTGGTTGACATCGACAGCCAGGGTCCGGGTTGCGCCCATTTCGAGGAGCTGGTCGACCGGAATGGGATTGACGAGTCCGCCGTCGACGAGAAACTGACCGCCGGATTTCGCGGGGGTGAAGATGCCGGGGATGGAGATGCTGGCGCGGATGGCGGGGTGGACAGGGCCTTCGGAGAAGACGACCTCCTCTCCGGTTTTGAGGTTGGCGGCGATGCAGCGGAAGGGTTTGTCGAGGGACTCGAAAGTGACCTCGGGCATGAGGTCTTCGATGAGGGCATTGATGCGTTTGCCTTCGACGAAACCGCTGTGGGGCATGCCGAAGTCCATGATGCGGAACACAAAAGTGCGGAGGTCGAGATTGAGGGCGAGTTCGCGCATGTCGTCGAGTTTGCCGCTGCAATACCCTGCGCCGATGAGGCTGCCGATGCTGGTGCCGGAGACGACATCGGGTTCGATGCCGAGTTTAGCGAGTTCCTCGAGGACCCCGATGTGGGCGAGGCCGCGGGCTCCGCCGCTGCCGAGGGCGATGCCGAGTTTGCTCATTTGGACTGCAGCCTTCTTTTTTTGCCGCGTTCCAGAAACTCTTCCGCCAGATTGCATAGTTCTTCAGTCGCGAGAATTTTATCCTGGAGGCTCATACGTTTAAACCAACGTAATTCCTCCAACTGTTGTTGCTCCCATGCCCGTGAAATTTCTTCAGGGGTGATGTTGTCAAAGGGGGTAAACGTTTGCTTAGGAGATATCATTTTTCAGTTTCTCCAAATAGTCAATGTCGATGATGTCTTGCGGCCTGCCGGCGCTCCGTTTCATTTCAAGAAGACGGTTTATGTCCAGAAAATAAACATCTGTTCCATCATCCAGTCTGTCAATGGTTTTCTCTTCAAATGCTTTGTCAAAGTCAAAGGGTTCATAAACAAAAACATCCGCCCTTGCTCTGTGATCTTTTACGGAGAACATATTGAGAACAATCATGTGTTTTTCTTTAATCCAGGATTCTCTCAAGTCTTTTTGAGCGAATTGTTCAGGTGTAATGGGAACATTGGGACGGAAGCCGCACCGGGCAAGCGCAGCGAAGGCTTTAATTAGATTTTCCGGCTCCAACTGTATGACAAGATCAATATCATTTGTCATACGCCCATATCCGTGGGCGATTACCGCCATCCCTCCGACGATCAGATAGCGCACGTCACTTTTTTTCAGTTCTCTGGCAATTTCGTAAACAGATTGAGCGTGCATATTCAGCTCCGGGTGATTTGAAGTCCGGTCCGGGACAGGGAAACATCGACGAAGCGGGCGCGGGGGTTGGGGGGATTCTCGCGGAGGCGGGTCCGGACGCGGGCGGCGTCCTCCGGGCTTTTGGCGAGGAGGAGGAGGTAGCCGCCGCCGCCGGCGCCGAGGAGTTTCATGCCGTGCAGGCAGTCGTCAATGGGGGCGAGGATGGCCTGCACTTCGGGGGGATTGGTGCCGGGGTCGAGGCGCTGGTTGAGTTCCCAGGTGCGGCGGACGTTTTGACCGACGGCGGCGAAGTCGCCTTTTTGGAGGGCCTCGTACATGTCGTCGGCATGGTGGTCGAGGGCGTCGAGGGTGTGCAGCACCTGTTGCCGGTTGAGGAACATGCCGCGGACAATTTCGCCGAGGAGGTTTTTGGCGACGCGGGTGATGCCGGTGTAGTAGAGGAGGATGCAGCCGCTGTGGGCGGGGTCGGTGAAGAGGTGGTCGGGCAGCCATCGGATTTCGGGAGTCTGGAGAAGTCCGGGGCGGGTGCGGAGGAGTTTGAGGCCGCGGGTGATGCCGCCGAACTGGTCCTGCCAGCCGCCGCCGGAGGTGAGCATTTGTTCGAGGGCGAGGGTGCGGTTGCCGATTTCGGTGAGGTCCCAGCGGAGGCCGCAGAGTTCGGAGAGGGCTCCGAGCACGGTGGCGGCGAGGATGCTGCTGGTGCCGAGTCCGGAGCCTTTGGGCACGGCGCAGAGCAGGGAGAGTTCGATGCCGCCGCCGAAGTCCCGCAGTTGTTCGGCGAGGGTGCTGTGGGCGGTGACCGCTTGAAACTCGGGATGGAATCCGGCGAGGGCGAGGGCGGCGCGCGGGATGGAGAAGCCGGAGCCGAGTTCGCTGTAGCGGGCGATGTCGTCGTAGGTTTCGAGGTGTTCGGTGACACCGAGATCGATGGAGCGGAGGGTGATGCGGGGTTCGTCGCAGGAGCGGGCGAAGACCTGGATGGGGGGCTGGCCGTTGAGTTCGACGGCGAGGTTGACGACTTGTCCGCCGTGGAGGAAGCAGTGGGGCGGGGTGTCGGTCCAGCCGCCGGCGAGGTCGAGGCGGACGGGGGAGCGGGCCCAGATGACCTGGTCGGAGAGGGCGGTGTTCCGGGGGGCGGAGGTTTGGCCGCGGTAGGGGGCGATGATGGATTCGCGCAGGGCGGCAAAGGCCTGCGCGGCTTCGGGGGTGCCGTCTTCGCCGCGGAGGCGTTTGACCTGGGAGTGGAACATGCGGTCGTGGAGGTACGCGAAGAGCTGGGCTTTGGGATCCGGGGGTGTCGGCGGGAGGGCGCGGAGCACATCGTCGGTCACTTCGCGCGCGGTGTGATCAAGATCCACCTGATAAAAGACGCTGCGGTGGGCGTGGCGGGCGAGCACGGGAAGGGTGCGGCGGTGGCGGGCCGCGCGTTCGCCGGTGAGGCGGGCGAGGTTGGCTTCGGAGGCGAGTTCCTCGGCGGACCGTTTCGGGGCGGCCTGATAAAGCGCGGTGTGGGCCGGATCCGGCTCCGGCGCGGCCTGAATCATCCATTGAATGAATTCGCCGGTGAGGTCTTCGGCGGCGAGGACGGGAAAAAGGGGCGTCTGCTGGATGTCGGCGCCTTGAGGAGACGGGATGCCTCGCTGTGCGAACCAATGTGGAGCGGATTGTCCCATCCAGAGGGTGGTTTCGGACTGAATGTCTCCCCGGAAGGGATCGTCAAAGCCGTAGGGGCGTATGGCGAGGCGGGTTTCGCCGATGGGGACGATGTCGAGACAGAGGCCGGGGGGGAGGTCGAGACACCAGTCATTTTGCGGAATTCCGGTGAGGACGTGTTTTTCCCGGAGGGTCCATCGGGTCCCGATTTCGCTGTTTTCGATCCAGATGTCGCGGCTGTCGGCACTGAGCGGATTGCCGGTGTCGGCGTTTTGGACAAAGAGAGAGGGGTGGGGTTTGATGAGGGGGCTGCGGATGCGGCGGGGGTCGTGCACCCGGTTTTGGAGGGCGAGGGAGGACCGGATGAGGTCGCGTGAGGTGCCGAAGTGGTAGAATTCGCCCCGGGTGAGCGGCAGAACGGCGCAGGAGAGAGTGGAAATTTCCGGGTCGGGCCGGGTGGGGGTGCGTCCGAGGGCTTCGCCGAGATGGGTGTATAAATCGAATTCATCGGGAATGCCGCGGGCGAATCCGGTTCCGGTCCATCCGCATTTTTTCATGAGGACCCCGACGGCGCGGGGGCTGAGGAGCCAGATGCCGACGTCGAGGAGGAACAGGTATTCTCCGGCGAGGGACTGGATTTCGGCGGGCGGGGGTTTTTGGCGCATGAACTCGAAGGCTTCGGGCCGGGCGCGGGGGGTGAAGAAGACGCCGTGGCCGCTGGCGGCTTCGGGGCTGTCCCACAGGCCGACGCAGAGGACATCGACTTCCGGAATTTCGGGCAGCGGGGCGTCGTTCCAAACGAGCACATCGCCGCTGGCGACGAGGGTGTTGAGGGAGGCGGGGGCGCGTTCGAGGAGGGTTTGCAGCAGAGGCTTCTGGAGGTCGATCAGGGTTTGATCAAGGCGCTGTCCGGTGCTCCAGCGGAAGACGGGGACGGGGAGGAGGGCCTTGCCGGAGGCGGCGTAGGCGGGGAGGCGGCGGCTTTGGCCGCCGGCGTGAAGCAGCAACTTGGGATTATGCCGGAGCCAGTCGGAGAACGCGGTGTCCGGGGCCTCCTGTTTCCAGGCTTCGACGAGGAGATGGGCGGTGCCGCCGCCGGAGCCGAGTTTGCGGCCGACGGGGTCGTGGGTCATGAAGTCCGCCGCCGGAGGGAGGGGAAGTTTGCAGAGGGCGGGCGGGACCGAGAGATAGGTTTTCATCAGAAGGGATATTCGCCGTCGATGTCCTCGTCCCAGTCATCGCCGAAGTCGATGTCGGGCTGGGGCAGGGCGGCATCGCGGTCCATCGGGGGTGTTCTTCGGGGGGGGAGAGGATCGTCGGGGTAGGTCTCCATCCAATCCTGGCGGTCTTCTTCGGAGGCGAAGAAGCTGAGCCAGTCGGCGGTGTCCGCCTCGCTGCCGCTGCCGCACATGTCGATGTGCATGGCGCCGTTGAGGGCGTTGGACATGTCCCAGGTGAATTCGTTGAGGGTTTCGGTCCAGAGCCGTTCGTACAAGGTCCGGTCGGTGAGGTGGTTGGTGTTGTCGAAGAACACGCGGAGTTCGGCGAGCTTGTGGATGATTTCCCAGAGCTTGTCGTGCAGTTCGCTGTCGCTGAGGTCG
This sequence comes from Verrucomicrobiota bacterium, assembly GCA_020831625.1. GTDB lineage: Bacteria > Verrucomicrobiota > Kiritimatiellia > SS1-B-03-39 > UBA6053 > PXAS01. Next base: position 31,348 of record JAFIGD010000004.1, read on the forward strand.
TCGGGGGGAGGAAGACTGACCCCGGCGGCGATAAGCTGATGGGCGTGGGTCACGGAGGGCTGGGACTCCATGACGTAGATGTGTTCGAGAAAGGCGAGTTCCTCCTCGGGATCGTCCTCATCGGCGCAGTAATCGAGGATGTCCTCGAGGTCCTTCATTTTATTCCGCAGATAGGCGATGCGGGCTTTGACGTATTCTTCGCGGGAATTGAAATCGGATTCTTTCATGCCGTGAACATTATTTCAGGAGGCGGTCGAGCGAGAATTTTCCGGGGCCGGCGACGAAGATGGACACGTATCCGGCGAGGAAAAGCAGGGCCATTTCTTTGGTGCGTCCGCTGCCAAAGAGGGGATCGGGGCCGTGAATGATGAAGGCGGCGACAATCATGGTGATAATCAGGGGGATGAGCGCGGCGCGGGTGAGGAGACCGATGCTCACCAGAAAGGCGCAGACGACTTCCGCAAACACGGCGAGGCCGAGGCTGACGGCGCTGCCGACGCCGAGGGGATCGGGGAAAGAGTCCATCCGGTCGCCGAAGTTGACGAGTTTGCCCCATCCGTGCCCGAAGAGCATGAAAAGACCGAATACGAGCCTTTGGATTAACAGGGAAATCGATGCCGGCGTTGAATGGGTGGGATTGGAAAACAGAAATTTTTTCATCACGGGATCCTTAACGGGGTGAGGTTTCGCTGAGGGTCTATATTAGAGACGATTTGAAGCGCGTCAAGTATTCGGGTTATCGGATCAGAATGCAGGTGGGTTCTTCGGCGAACGGATTGCCGTGAACGGCGTGGGCCCGGGAGCGGGATCCGCCGCAGGCGGCTTTGAATTCGCAGCGGCCGCATTTGCCTTCCAGCCGTCGGGGATCGCGGAGCGCGGTGAAGAATTCGTGGTGCCGGTAAACCTCGGTGATGGAACGGGTCCGGACGTTTCCGCAGACTTCGGGGAGAAAGCCGCTGGGGCAGATGTCGCCGGTGTGGTCCACAAAACAGAATCCGTTGCCGGCATTGACCACTTTGGAGGACATGCCGATGGCGGGACGCCCCCCTATGGCGTGTATTTCGGTGGCATGTCCGCGGTTGGCAAGGGACGGACCGCGGTCCCGCTGCGAGTGTTGAAGGAGATGGCGGCGGTAGTGCTGGGCCTCGGTGACTTTGATGACGTAGGGCGCGGTTTTGGACCGTTCGCGGAGCTTTGTGAAGAGCGCTTCGGTTTCTTCGGCGTCGCACCCTTGCAGTTGGGTCCCGCGTCCGGTGGGCACCAGAAAAAAGACCTCCCAGAACACGATGTCGAGGCCGGCGACGAGGTCGGCGATTTCATCGAACTCTTCGAGGTTGTTGCGGCTGAGGACGGTGTTGATTTGCAGGGGGATGTCCAGGTCCCGGGCCCAGCGGGCGCCCTGCAGGGTGAGGTCAAAGGAGCCGGGCACCTGGCGGAAGGCGTCGTGGCGTTCGGCGGTGGCGGCGTCGATGCTGAAGGCGACCTGATCGACCCCGGCGGCTTTGAGGGAGGCGAGGCGTTCGCGGGTGAGGCGCGGCGTGCCGGCGGGAATGGTGCCCATGCGGAGTCCGAGGGATTTGCCGTGGGCGATGAGATCCTCCAGATCGTCGCGCTGAATTGGATCGCCGCCGGTAAGAACCACGATGGGCGTGCCCATCTCCTTAATTTCGTCGAGGAGTCTTCTGCCTTCGTCGAGATTGAGTTCGGCGGGGTGGCGCTGATTGATGGCGGAGGCCCGGCAGTGCCGGCAGGCGAGCGCACAGGCGCGGGTGACCTCCCAGATGACCAGAAGCGGGGCCTGTTGAAAATCAACCTGAAACGGCAGGCGGGCGGGCGCGGTGTGTACGGAAGCCGGAGCGGAATGCATGGGGGTCTTATATCCCGGAGAATCAGACTGTCAAATATCCGATTTAAATTTATGCCCTGTGCCGTTTGACCGGATGGCGGAAAAATGGCATCGCAATTTCAGAAAGACGCGTTATTTAACAGGGATGATCAGACTTTGGATGGCAATAATTTTTGGAGCGTTTTTGATTTCGGGGTGTGCGACCCGGCCCCGGGCGACCCCGGATGAGTTGGGCGCGGCGGTGCGGCGGCACACGGATGTTGGATTGAACCATGTGTTCTATATGGGATCGCGGGGCGAAGACCATTTTTTGCTGCATCAGCATGCATGGGGGAGTCGTGTGTATCGGATCTCCTCGCACGACGTGGTGATTGATCCGGTTTTTGCTTACACCCGTGACGCCAACGCATGGCGTTTGTTGACAGAAAGATGGTGGCCGGTCCAGAGCCCGGGTGAACCGCTTGTGTTTCGGGAGCAGACGCCTCTGAGAGGCGGGGATGCCGGCACGGTCCGCATGAGCCCGGTGCGGAACGGAGAGTGATGTCCGGTGAAATGTTGGGGTCTGTTTTCCCGCTTGTGGATTTCAAATCCTGTCCGATAGTGGGTTTTGTGTAATTTTCGTTCGCCTTGAACCGATGATGCCTCTAGGATGTCACAGATACTATTCGCTCACCTCATTTGGACAGATTATGAAATTGACCGGTTTTTTTACATTGATTTTCGCCTGTAACGGTTTTCTGGCGGCTCAGGAGCTGATGCCTCTGGGGCCGGACGACAACGCCGCCCACATCACCCGCACGCTGGTGCGGGTTGTGCCGCAGGCGCACATGAACCGGGAGCCGTTCACGGAGGCGATCGCCCGGCGGACACTGGATAATTATCTTCGGGCCCTGGATTTTGACCGGAGCATCTTCCGGGCGTCGGATATCACGGAATTCCGGAGCATGGGGCTGACGCTGCGGGAGGATTTGATGGAGGGTCGGCTGGATTTGGCGTTCGCGGTGTTTGAACGGTTTAAGGAGCGGGCGGAAAACCGGGTCGCATTTGTCCGCGCTTTTTTGGAGGAGGGTGTGGATGCGGAACTGGACACAGAATTTGTGTGGCGCCGCCGGGACATGCCCTGGGTGGATACGGAAGAGGAATGGGATGAACTGTGGCGGCATAAAATCACCAATGAATATATCGGCCACCGGGTCAGTCAGATGATGCGTGAACTGGAGGCCGAGGAGGCGGCGTCCGCAAAAGAGGAGACCGCGAAAGAGGAGGTCGATGAGGAAGAAGAGGCCACCGATGTCGCGGTGGATTCTGAAGAAGAGCCGGAGGAGGAGCGTTCCCTTGTCGCTCCGCAGCTTGATCTTTCGCCTGTCGAGCGGATTCTGAGGCGGTATAATCAGTTTATTGACGTGTTGCGCGGCCATGACGCCGAGTATGTTCAGCAGATGTTTTTGAGCAGTTTTACCCGGGCGTATGACACGCATTCGTCCTACATGTCTCCGCGGGCGAACGAGGACTTTGATATCAATATGCGGCTTTCGCTCACCGGGATCGGGGCCATGCTGGGATACGAGGACGGAGCCGCGAAGATCGAGCGGTTGATTAAAGGCGGCCCGGCTCATCGTGACGGACGGCTGCAGCCGGGTGACCGTATTATTGCGGTTGGGCAGGGGGAAGACACCCCGGAAGACATCCTGTTCTGGCCGCTGTACCGCTCGGTCCGGCTTATTCGCGGTGAAATCGGGTCGACCGTGGTGTTGCATGTGATTCCCGCCAGTGATCCCACCGGCACCGAAGTCCGGGTGATTGATTTGGTCCGCGATGAGATCAAACTTGAGGAAAACGCGGCGAATATGAAAATCCATGAGCTGGAGCGGGACGGCAGAACGTTTCGGCTGGGCATTTTGCTGCTGCCTGATTTTTACCGGGATTTTCAGGGGGACCGCAGTTCCGCGGCGGATGTGAAAGCGCTTCTGGAGGAATTGAATCTCGAGGAGGTCGACGGAATGGTGTTTGACTTGCGGAACAACGGCGGCGGCAGTCTGCAGGACGCGGTGGAGATGTCCGGCTTTTTCATTGATTACGGTCCGATTGTGCAGGTCCGTTCCGAGGGAAATGTCAGGGTGTTGTCCGATCCGCGCCGGGGGGTTGTGTTTGATAAGCCCATGGTCATTCTCGTGAACCGCCAAAGCGCGTCGGCTTCGGAAATTCTGGCCGCGGCGCTGCAGGATTACGGTCGTGCGGTGATTGTCGGCGATTCGAAAACCCATGGAAAAGGTTCGGTGCAATCCATCATGCCGCTGGACCGCCGGGACAGCAGCCTCGGATCGCTTAAGGTGACGACTGCGGCGTTTTACCGTATTGACGGGCGTTCGACACAGTTGAAAGGCGTGAGCCCGGATATTGAGATCCGCAGTCCTTCGGATGTGCTGGAACTCGGCGAGGAATTTCTGGAAAATGTTCTGCCCTGGACCTGGGTTGCGCCGGTTCGTTTCCGCCCCCATGGCAGCCTGAGGGCGTTTAATGAGGAATTGCGTGAGCAGTCCGCCGCGCGCATGGCCGAGGACGACGAATTCATTCATTTTCAGCAGAAAATTGACCGATTGGAAGAGCGGGCCCGGCGTCGGCAGGTCTCGTTGAATTTGACCGCGCGCAAAGAACAGGCGCTGGCAGACCGTGAGTTGGACAGTCTTCAGGAGGACGGAATGGTTTTAGAGGACGAGGAGAACGGGGATGAGGAGGAAACCCGCAACCGGATCCGACCCGAGCGGGACATTGTTTTAAGAGAGGGCTTGCAGATTCTGGCAGACCTGGTCCAATTGACAGAGCGGAACTGATGAACCGTGTTTTATGAACGTTGACAGAAGCCGCGTCTCATGTCGGTAATCCCCGCCAAAGCAAATCCTCCCGGCCGCCTGCCACTTTTTTTGGCGGTGGCGTTGTCGCTTGGTTTGCATGCGGCTCTTTGGCGTTTAAATCCCTCGATTCTGCTTACGGGGGGCTCCGGATTCGAGTCCCCGGAGCAGGTAAGCCCCCATCAGCGGTTGAGGTTGGACGCCTTGATGGAGTCCCGTCCCCGGTCTGAAGCCGCCGATTTGGAGCAACGTTTGTCAGGCGCGGAGGGTGGGGAGATGGATCTGCCGACGGCGCAGCCGGACCTGGGAGATTTAGAGGCTTCTTTTCCTGACATCGATACAGGACTGGCGTTCATGGAAGGTGAGTTCTCTTTCGCGCCACTGGAACCGGATGCGTTGCCGGAAGGTCCGGTATCCGCTGATGATTCCTGGCAAGCCCGTCCGGAGATCCTCGCGATTCGCGAGCAGCGGGTTGAGGCGCGGCCAGACGCGCGACCGCGGGAAATTGTATCCCGTGTGGAGACGGATGAACCGGTCGCGGATATTCTTCCGTCCCTTGCGGCGGAGGGGGCGTTGGACCCCGGCCCGGTCGGGGTCGGCTTTTTTGGAGCGGAATTTGAGGACACCTCCGGGCGGCCTCGGCCTCTTTCAGCCCCGGGCGGAGGAATACCGTTGGGTTTGGCGGGAGACGGGGGGGCGGGGGAGGGCTTCGAATGGAGTCCGGAGCTTCGTCCTTCGGGTCTGTCCTCCGGTATGATGGACGACACCCTTTTTCCGCATGCGGCTGAAGTCGCGGACCAGTTGTTGCGCATAACGGCCCAGACCTACCTGGATCCCTCCCGTCCAGACTATCGCTATTTCAAAGTGCAGCTTCGCCCCTCCGAACTGGAGGAACTCGAGGTGATGCCCCGCGAAGTGCTTTTTCTTTTGGACGCCACGTCCAGAGTGACGCCCGAGGCCTTTCAGCAGGTTGCCCGGGCAGTGGGAACCGTTTTAGGCGAACTGGCACCCGGGGACCGGTTTAATTTGTTTCTTTTGCAGACGGACGTCACGCAGCTTTTTGACGAAAGTCAGGCCGCGACCCCGCTGAATCTGGCCCGGGCGCGGGGGCGCCTGGCACAGACCCGTCCTCAGGGGCGCGGGGATTTGTTTGCGGGATTGAATATGCTTTTGAAGCCGGCCGACACCCCGGACCGGTTGCGGATCGGCGTTGTTGTGACCGACGGGGTGCCCTCCCTGAGCGTTGAAGAATCCGCCGCATACATCGAACGGTTCACCCGCGGGAACCGGGGAGAGATCTCCATTTTCACCGTGGGCGTTGGACGTCAGGTCAACCGCTATTTGCTTGATTTTCTTTCGTTTCAGAACCGGGGGGATTCGCTGGTGACAGAGCAAACGGTGCAAATTGGGGATGCACTGCGCCGCACCCTGCTGGGGGTGAGGCGCCCGGTGCTTCGGCATTTGACTTACCGCTTTGCGGACGGGGACCGGCTGTGGGTATATCCCGAAAGCCTGACGCATTTATATCTGGATCGGCCTCTGATTCTCGTGGGAAGGATCCCGGCGGATCAGAAGGCGCTCACATTTCAGATTGTCGGGCATTCGCAAGAAGGCGCTCACGACATGCTCTACACGTTGGACGTGAACCGCATTCCACCCGGACCCTGGTCCTTGCGGCAGGATTGGGCCTGGCAGGCGGTTTTGAAGCAGGTCAGTGATTATTTACAGCTTCAGGATCCGGCCGTGCTTGAGCGGATACGCGGGTTGTCCCGCGCTTACGGAATCACCGTTCCGTATTTGTACATCCCCTGAACCCGGCCTTCGATCGCACAATCGCACAAATCAAACCGAATGAACGCTTGACATCGCGGCAAAGGATGAAATAAACTCCTGGATGATAACACTGGTGTTGTGTTTGCTTACAATCTGAATCCTGAACCTGGAGATCTGTTATGTGCACCTTTCAAAAAGCCCGTCTTTTAATTCTGGCCGCAATGCTTACAATTGCGCCCGCTCTTCATGCTCAAACCGCCTCCCTGTCTCAAGGGCAGGCTGCGGTTTTGCTGGCCCAGCGACTGGGTTTCGCATTGCAAACCACCCGGACTCTGACCGAAGTTGAAGCGGTTCGATTGTTGACGGAGAATAACATTTCCCCTTTTGGTGGCTGGCAAATTGAGGAGCCGCTGTTTGAAAATGACTTGGCCCGGATTCTTGTCTACGCGATGGGAAAAGAGGGCGAAATCCCTGAAGAAGAGCGGGATGATCCCCAAACCACAGCTTTTCAGGACTTTCTGATCCGTGAATATGATCTGGAAATCACCGGATCTGAAATCCCGCCTGAGGCCTTGGATTTAGAGCGGGGCAACCGGAACATTCAAGGCACTGCTGGCGATGTTGTTTCCTCCGATCCGCTTCTGTCTGACGCGCTCGGGGGTGACCCGTCACAAATCTCGCCGACCGTGCTCGGGACAACCTTTTTACCTGTCAGTGAAGCAAATCTTCAGGCCGCATTGGCCGCGCTGACGCCTTCGCCCGGAACCGGCCCTGCGGGTCGCCCCTCCCAACAGGTTCAAGACACCACTCCGAGCACCCCCTGAGGAACTATCGCAATATTCAGCCTTTACTGAAAGATCATTATGAAACACTTCTATATCCCCACCGCGCTTCTGCTGGCCGTTTCCTCCACTTGGGCACCCGCCCGGGCTCAAAACCTCCCCGTGGATGTCACAAACACCCTGCGTATTGAATATGATGACAATGTTTTCACCACCGGGTCGGACTCGTCCACCGGGAAAGTGGACAGCTTTAAAATTGTCAATACCCTGGAGTTTTTGGTGGATACCCGTCAGGACGCCAACTACCTGGGCATTCGGTATGCACCTTCGATTGTCTGGTATGAAGACCGTCCGGGTGACAGCACTGACATCAATCATGTTCTGGATTTGATTGCCAGTCGGCAGTTTTCCCCCACGTCGGTGTTTCAGTTCCGAAACAGCTTCCGTTATGCGCAGGAACCGGAATTGATGGACAGTGATGTTACCCTCCGGCGCCGCAACGATTACTACTATAACTCTGCGAATGCCTCCTATGAGCGTCAACTGATACCTGACCGGACCACACTGCGTCTTGACGGACGGTATGTGATTCTTCGCTATGATGAAAGTGATGTCGCGGATTTCAATGATTATGACCGTTTTGTCCTGGGGTCGGATCTGGTATACCGTGTGGCGCCCAACACGGATGCGGGCGGACAAATTCGCTATGAGTCTGTTCAGTATGAGAATGATCTGCGTGATGTGGATTCCGTTCAGCTCGGTTTGGTCTTAAATCGGATTTTCAATCCCAAATGGCACGGGGACTTCCGTGCGGGGATTGAATTCCGCGATGCGGATAACGCGTTGGAACAGTCCTCTGAAGCTCCGTATGTGGAAGGAAGCTTTGTGTTCCTCCCGGTTGAACGCACGCGAATCAGCGTCGGCGCAGGATACTCGAAAGATCTTTCTCCCATTAACCGTTTCGCACAGCAAACCCGCACCCGGATTTTTGGCCGGATCACCCATCCCCTCACCGCCGCCACAGTTTTGAGCGCGGATGCCGCCTATGCGATGGGGAATTTTGATTTGGATGATTCGACCTCCGCATTCGATCCTGAAATTCATCAGGACGGTGACGAAACCGCGGTGCAGTTCTCCCTTCGGTTGGACCATCGGATTAATGTCCGTAATTCCATTGAAGCGGTGATTCAGTACACTGACTTGGATTCGGACGTCCGTCCCAACGAGGACTTCGACCGGACCCGTGTTTCTTTGGGTTGGAAATATAGCCTCTAACCTTGACAATTCCCGGTTGTACCCTCAAAAAGAGGGTGCTTTATCGGCGTATCGGCCTGAGGCGGATACGCCGTTTTCGTTGTATGTACTTCTCTGATTTAGAGGCTTTATGGAATCACAAAACGCGTTGACCGAACCACAGCAGTTGCATTTTTTAGATTATTGGCGGGTTGTCCGCTCCCGGAAAGAGGTGATATTGGCCGTAACCCTGCTGGTGTTTATGACCGGTGCTTTCGTAACAAATCTTATGCCCGAACGGTTTATGGCAACGACCCGTATCCGGGTGCAGCAGGATTCGACCGCGGTACAGTCATTTGGGGGGGGCGGGCATCAGATGCAGCAGTTCAATCCCTATTTTCTGCTGACCGAGATGGAGGTGCTTCAGTCCGAACTTATTCTTGGGCAGGTGGTTGACCGTGCTGATTTGGCCCGTCGCTGGGGTGAAACCCTCACTCGGGGGACCCGTTCATTGGAGCGGAAAGAGGCGGTTGAGCTGTTGAAACGAAGGGTGGGGGTACAACAGCAACGGAACACCAGCAATATCGATATTACGGTGGTGGCGGATTCCGCACAGGAGGCCGCGTTTCTCTCCAACATGATCGCGGAAACGTACCGTCAACACCGGCTGACCTCAAAGACGGAGGAGGTGCTGGAGGGGATTGCGGTTTTGGAATCCATCTTGGATCAAAAGGCGATGGAGGTGGAAGAGGCCGAGGACGAACTGGAGCGAATTCGTGAAGAGCTTGGGTTGACCGCGATCGGAATGATGGGTGCCAGGATTACGGCTGAAACCGAGCGGGTTCGTCAATTACAAGCAGATTTGATGGCCTTCCGTGTGGACATGTTAACCCGGGAGGCCCGCCTGAGAGAATTGGAAAAGCTGGAAGGGGAGGGCTTGGTGAATGCTTTGTTAATGAGTGTTCCCGACCGCAGTCTGGAAGTCTTGCGGGAACAGTTGATTGATGCTGAAATCCAAATGAGTATGCTGCTCGAAAGTCTGGGTGAAAACCACCCGGATGTTCGTCGTGTCCGGGCGGGTTTGCAGGAGACCGAACGCCGTTTAAACGCGGCAATCAACGGAATTAAAGCGGGTCTCCGCACTGATTTTCTGGTTTCTCAAAGCAAGGTTCAGGCTTTGGAAAATGAATTAGGCCTGGTGGAACAGGCTGAGCGTGACGCTCAGAGCCGAAAACTTTTGCCCTTTGAGCGCGCTGAACGCGAATTGCGGCAACGCCGAACTATTCATGCGGCGCTTCAGGCGCGCGTGGCACAGGAGGGTGTCGATATCAGTCTGCCCCGGACTCCGGTGGAAATTTTTGAAAGGGCTGAGCCCCCTGACCGCCCCTTTTCCCCCCGTTGGGTATTGAACCTCATCTTGTCTCTGTTTGTGGGCGGCGTGTTTGGGGTTGGCCTTGCATTCTTTATCGAGTACCTGGACACATCGGTGAAAACGGTGGATGATGTGGAACGTCATTTGAACACGCCGGTTATTGGTGTGATTCCACAAAAAGTGAAACCGCTGAATCAGGAGGGGCCGGACAGTCCCCATGCCGAATCCTATCGGGTGTTGCGCACAAACCTCCAGTTCAGTCGAAAAGGTCAGGTTGGCGGAGCGTTTGCCGTGTGTTCCGGCGGTGTGGGTGAAGGAAAATCGACCACACTTTTCAATTTGGGATACGTCTGTGCGATGATGGGCGATAAAGTTCTGATTGTGGATGGCGATCTGCGCCGCCCGGTTCAGCACACGATTATGGGGGTATCCAATCGCGTGGGCCTTTCAAATGTTCTGTTGCGTGACACGCCGGTCGAGGATGCGATTAAAACCACCGAGCATCCCAATCTGCATTTCATGCCCTCCGGCCGACTGCCCGCGAACGCGATCGGACTGATTGATCCCCGGCGGGTCCGGGATTTGATTAAAAATCTGAAAGCCCGATATGATTATGTGCTGTTTGATTCACCGCCGATTATGGGGGTAAGTGATTCTTCGATCATCGCCAGTGAGGTGGACGGCGTGCTGCTTGTGGTTCAATACCGGAAATATCCCAGACAGATGTCCGCCCGGGCCAAGCGTCTGGTTGAGAATGTCGGGGGAACCATTGCCGGGGTTGTCTTGAACAACATCAATATTCTGCGCGATGATTCCTACTACTACTACAGCTCATATTATTCGCATTATGCGGAGGGATCGGATCCCGAGCGTGAGGCGGTTAAAGATTCATCCACGGTTTCCGCACAGGAGCGATTTTAATGAAACGGTTTTCTTCTTTATCTCGGCTTTTTTTATGGGCGGTTTTATTCGCGGCATTCTTTTCCGGTTGCCAGTCCACTTCCATATTTGACCCCTACGCGGTGATTTTCCCAGAAGATGAGATTAGTGCAGCACCTCTCCGGGTTGAGGAGCCTGTCCGGGTTGAGGAGCCTGTGTTGGAGGCGGACGAGGAACCCCGCTCGCGGCGGCGTTGGTTTGGTCGTCGGTCTGAAGCGGATACCTCACCGGCTGAAGGTGCGGAAGGAGCTGCTGAGAGTGTAACGGTTCCTCAAACGCAACTAGTGAATCCGGAGACATTGCCGGACCGTTACTTGTTGCGTGTGGGAGATCAGTTGCAGATTCATATCACCGGCTCCGGTCTCGACGAGCAGTTGGAAATGCCTGTGGATGAAAACGGCGAAATCACCCTGCGTTTCATTGGGCGAATCCGTGCCGCCGGGCGTTCGATTTCACAGTTGGAGCGGGAGATTGAACTGGAATACACGGAACGCCAGCGGATTTTCAGGGAAGTGTTCGCCCGGGTGAATGTTCCTTATACCTTTTACTTTATTGGCGGTGAAGTCCGTCAGCCGGGACGTTATCCAATTACCGGGCGGGTGACTCTGAGTCAGGCGATTGTCGCCGCAGGCAACTTTACGGAGTGGGCCCGGCGGGACGGACGTTTGACGCTGGTTCGCAATAATGAACGCACGACTATTCTTTTCCGAGACATTTTGGAGGATCCAACCCGTGATATTGAGTTGCGTACCGGGGACGTGATCACAGTTGAGCGTTCTTTTTTGTGAGCAGAGCATGAACCGTTCCCGCAGAAAGCGAAAGCGGTCCTCGAGTGTGCCGCCCCTTTCGGACGGAAGACCGCCGATTCTGGATGCCGGCCTTCTGTCCGGGCTGGTTTTCTGCTCTCTTGTGACCGCCTTTTTGCTGGGAGGAACCGTGTTTTGGACTGCGGCCCCGGTGTTGGTGCCGGCACTTGTCCTGGTTTTGCTCTCCCAGGGGTTGGCGATGTTTTCAGGAACACCTCTAAAAATGGTGTTGCCTCCGGGTGGAGCCGTTTGGCTCGTCTTCTGGTCGTATGTCCTTTTCCGGGCAATTTGGATTCCCCGGATCCCCTATCAGGCCTGGTCGGTGTTTCTTTATGTCGGGGCCGTTTTTTTCCTGTATGTGACGCTGACGGACCTTTGTAACCGCCGTCACGCGGCGCGTTGGGTCATGGGGATGTTTTTCATCGCGGTGATTCTCCAGTCCATGTATGCCCTTTCGCTGCACTATCACGGGTTGAGGAATGTCCTCTGGCTGCAGCGGCCTGAAAGTTACGGTATGCGTGCCAGCGGCACCTTCATTTGTCCAAATCACTTCGCGCAGTTGTTACAGATGGGGCTTGTGTTGGCCGCGGCCTGTTTGATTTGGCCGGGGCTGGGAATCCCGTTGAAACTTGTGGCCGGATATTCAATTTTGGTGGCGTTGCCCTCGATTATTTTATCCGGTTCCCGTGCGGGCTGGTTGGGAATGGTTGTCGGGGTCGGGATTGTTTTACTGGGAGGGGCCCTAAGAAAAGGCTTTAAGGTGACCTTGCTGGCGATTGCCGCGTTGATCCCCGTTTCCCTGGGTGCGTTCTGGTCCCTTTACCGATATGTCCCGATGGTCCGGGACCGTGTAGAATTATCCAGACGGGCAGATGTCCGGTTCACCGCGCTTTGGCCTGACACGTGGCGGTTGATTGAGGGAGAAGGTTTCTGGGGGGCCGGTCCCGGGATGTTCAGACATCTCTTTGAACAATACCGACATCATTTTAATGTGCCCCGTTTATATTTGCGGCACGCCCATAACGAATTCCTTCATCTGATCGCCGACTATGGCTGGGTAATCTTTTTTGTGGTGGTTTTTGGCCTGTTGGTAATTGTCTGGACGTTTGTCTCGACCTGTTGGCGGGAGCGGAACAGCGCGCGTATGATGATTCCTTTGACGCTTCTGGCGTTACTTTTCGCGAAAGCCACTCATTCGGCGTTTGATTTCAATGTGCATGTGTTGGGCAATATCGTTCCGTTTGTGCTGCTGGTCGGAGGATTGTACGGGTATGGTCTGTATGAGGGCATTTGGAAGGTGCGTCCGCTCCCGACCGGGTTGGCGCGGCCGGTTCTTGGGATTTCAATGCTACTCACTCTGGGTGTCCTGCTGGGCGTTTCGGCGTTCGGGTGGTCCAACTGGGCCGAATACCGGATGGATCAGGCCAGGCGGCGGCAGGATATGGACGCGGAAAAACGGTATGCCGCGATGATCCGAACCTGGACGCCCTTCCATTGGCGCGGTTGGACCGAGTATGGTTTTCAACTTCGCAGCGAGGCTTTTTTGATTCGGGATCCCGCGTTGCGAGCGGAAATTTCGGAGCAGGCTCGGACCGCATATGAAACCGCATTGCGTTGGAACCCTTATGACCGGATCGCCATGCTCGGTCTGGCTCAGTTGGATATCCGCGAAGGGAATCATGAAGAGGCTCTGGTGATACTCGAAACTCTGATTGTGCTGGATCCGCTGGATGAGCACGTGCGGACGCAATATGCCCTAACCCTGCGGCGGCTTGGCCGCTATCCCGAGGCCCTGGAGGCTTTCCGTGAGGCAAGGCGGCTGGAGCCTGGCAACCGTCAGGCTCTGGCCAATATTCGCTGGCTTGAGCAACAAATAAGCGGGAACTGATCATGACGAAGGTGGATGTGCTGATTGCGGGGGCCGGAGCTGGTGGGATTTGCGCGGCACTGGCGGCGGCGCGTTCCGGGGCCAGGGTCCTGCTTCTTGAGAAAGCGGATCAAATCGGTGGCACCGGGGTACATTCTCCCGTCTCATTGATTTGTAAATTCCACGGAACAGATCACCGTCCTGTCAATTTGGGGATTCACCGCGAACTGTTCCCCTTCGCCTATTTACACAGTACGCAGGATTTCAGACCTCAGGCTTTGCGGCTTACGTACGATGAGCGGGAGTTGTATCAGCGATATTTGATGTTGCTTTCTGCGGAGCCGCTTCTGACCGTCAGAACAGGGGAAGGGGTTCAATCCGTTCACAGAGACGGGAGCCGTATAGGGCATGTGATAACCGATCTTGGTCGTGAAATAGCGGCCCGTGTCTTTATCGATGCCACTGCAAACGGCAATTTATCCGCGATGGCTGACTGTCGGGCAATGAAAGGCCGAGAGGGGGACGGTGCCCTGCAAAGCGCGACGTTGGTGTTTGGGATGGGCAATGTCGATGTTCAGAAATTAAAGGTTGCTGAATTTAAAACCCGTGGAGGGCTTGCCAGCTTATGGAGGGAATTAAGCGATTTATACCGAAAAGCAAAAAAAGAGGGGCGTACCCGGAATCCGAAGTCCTCGGTTGTGGCGTTTCCGTATCCGGATGGAAAGCGTCTGCTGTTTAATTCCAATGAGGTTACCGGTGTGGACCCGACCGTTCCGGGTGCGGAGGAGGCCTCAAAAGAAAAGGGGCGGGAATTGGTGCAGGAACTGATTGAGATTCTTCGTGAACATCCCGCGTTTGAGAACGCGACCGTTGAATTTGTGGCCAATAAGATGGGAATACGGGAGGGACGGCGCATTCTGGGGGATTATATTTTGACTGAGCAGGATTGCCTCGGGGAAGCCCGGTTTGATGACATGGTCGCGGCGTGCGCCTATGAGATTGATATACATGATCCCGGTGGCGGCCCGACCCGGATGGTGAATATTCCGGGCTCCGGATATTATCATATTCCGTATCGCAGTCTTGTGGCGGCGGATGCTGAGAACCTTCTGTTGGGGTCCCGTTGTATCAGCGGTACCCATGAGGCGCATTCTTCGTATCGGGTGATTTCTGGAGTCAGTGCTGTTGGTCAGGCCGCCGGAACCGCCGCCGCGCTTGCGGTGCGATATGCGAACGGGGATGTGCGGGCCGCACGGCCGGAATGGATACGGTTTGTATTGCGGGAGCAGGTTCAATTTGTCGAAGGGAATGTATACAGCCCTCCCGGTTGGAAAACACCTTACTCTGAATAGTCTAAAAACAATATTGCTGTGCTTCCGTACTCTTCTTTGCGCATTAGATTCCAAGGGTTGGGCAGAACCGGGCGGGTGCGTCCGCCGACTTCAAGAATCAGGATGCCGTCCTCTTTCAAAATACGGCTTTGTTCCATCGTGCGAAGAAGTTCCTGAAGCTCCTCGTTTTTCCGCATTTTATCGTAAGGCGGATCCGCAAAAACCAGATCCGCAGATTCCGGACCGGAGCCGCGAAGAAAGGAAAGCACCTCCTGTGTTTTCACAGCTCCACGCGTAGTGACTCCCGCCGGGGCCAGGCGCGCGAAATTCTGTGAGATGAGTGCGGCGGTGGCGGGATGTTTCTCGACCCAGGTCACGTGTTCCGCGCCCCGGCTCGCGGCCTCAAGTCCCAGTGATCCGGAGCCGGCATATAGATCGATCACCTGCGCATCCGGGATCAAATCCCGAAGGATGGCGAAGACACTTTCGCGGACCCGGTCGGTGGTGGGCCGGGTTATATTTCCGGGCGGCGTCTCGATCCGCAGACCCCGGGCCTGACCTCCAGTGATGTGCATGTGTTAATCCGTGATCCGGTATTTGAAAATACACCAAATGGCCCGGAATCCGTCTTTCCAGGTGATTTTTTTTCCTTCCTCATAACTTCGCCCGTAATAACTGATAGGCACTTCGTAGATGACCGCCTTGCGCCGTGCCAGCTTCGCGGTCACTTCCACTTCAAACCCGAAACGCTCCTCTTTCAGGTTCAGAGATTGAATAATGTCGCGCTTAAACACTTTGTAGCAGACCTCCATATCGGTCAGGTTGATGTTGGTCATCATGTTTGAAAGCATCGTTAGAAATTTATTTCCGACATAATGCCAATAATAGACCACCCGGTGAGCCCCGCCGCCAAGGAAGCGGGAGCCGTAGACGACATCCGCGCGCCCCTGCAGGATCGGGGCGAGAAGTTTGGGGTAGTCTTTGGGGTCATATTCCAGATCCGCATCCTGAATCAGCACAATGTCCCCGGTGGCTTTGGCGAACCCGGTATGAAGCGCCGCGCCCTTGCCCCGGTTGACCGCGTGAAGATCGATGACCACATCCGGGAATTGTTGCGCCAGTTTTGGAAGCAGATCACGGGTGCCGTCACTGGAACCGTCATCGACCAGAATGATTTCGCGGTCCAGACCCGTGTCCACTTCACGTACGGCATTTAAGAGTTCCGCCAGAGTGCTGACTTCGTTGTATACCGGAATAATGATCGATAGTTTCATAAGGGATCTCTAATGTTTTCTTTTTGGAGTAAAAGGAAAAAACGAAAAGAGTGAAGGGAATTCAATTTATGCCCGGGTTGTTTCGAATGCCTGAATTTCATGCGGGAAAGAGCGGGTGTGATTCCTTTACAAGACGGGAGGAACAGAGTAAGCGGAATGGGCTTCATGACCGACAACGTTTCCAGAATCCATATTCCTTTTCACAGTGCCCTGCGCATGCTGGGTGGATATTTCCGCGTTCGGGTTCTGGAGCAAATCCGCTCTATCTCTTTTATTTTAGTGTATTTACTGGGGTTTCAAATTCTTGTACTGGGCACAACCCCGGCCAATGCGCTGCAACTGACGCTCGGGATCGGCATGGTGGTTTTCGGACTGATGTTTTTTCTGGAGGGTTTAATTCTGGGGCTAATGCCGCTCGGAGAGCAGGTTGGCGTGCAGTTGCCCCAGAAAGCCGGCGTGGTGCTGATTGCGCTGTTCGGGCTGTTGCTCGGGGTGGGCGCGACGTTTGCCGAACCGGCGATCGCGTCCCTGCGGGCGGCGGGGCTTTCGGTGACACCCTGGGACGCTCCGCTGCTGTATTGGATGCTGGAGCGCGCGCCCGGCCAACTGGTGGCCGCCATCGGCGGCGGTGTGGGGGTGGCGGTGGCGTTCGGGATGTTGCGCTTTTATTTGGGGCTGCCGATCAAGCCTTTTGTTTACGTCCTGATTCCCTTGCTGCTTTTGGTTTCGGTCTATTGCGCGCTGGATGAAAATCTGGTTTCGATACTGGGGCTGGCCTGGGACGCCGGGGCGGTGACAACGGGGGCGGTGACCGTTCCGCTGGTGCTGGCCCTGGGGATCGGTATTTCCCGGGCCACGGGTAAACAGGACCGTGCCACCGCCGGCTTCGGCGTGGTGATGCTGGCGTCCGCATTTCCGGTGCTGGGAGTGATGCTCTTGGGAATCCATCTCAACCAGCAGGCTCCACGCCCGCAAAGCGAAGCGGATTTCTTTTCGCAGGAGAATCGGAAGAGCGCGATACTCTGGGTCGGATCTGAAGAGGGGCTGACGCTGCTGGCGTTTGAACGGGGAACGGAGACAGGCCGCCAGGCGCTGTTTCCCGGCGAGGTGTCAGAGCCGCACACGGAACAAGCCCCTCCCGTGATTTCTCCGGGGCTTTCATTAATGCCGGTGATTCGCACGGAATCCGGACATGCTGTGCGCTCGGTGCTTCCGTTGACGTTTTTATTGCTGGTCGTTTTGATGCTCTGGCTCCGCAGCCGTCCCCGGCACGGGGACGAGGTGGCGCTGGGTGTCTTTTTCGCATGGCTGGGCATGAGCCTGCTGACCAGCGGGATCCGGCTGGGGCTGGCTCCGCTGGGGGATGAGGTGGGCCGCCCGCTTCCCCGTCTGTTCCGCAGTGTGGCGCGTGAGGAAGGCCGCTTGATTTTTGAACCGTTTGACCCGGACCTTGTCTTTTCCGCAGTGGCCTCCGACGGGCGCGTCGACCGCTTTTTTTATCTTCAGGAATCGGCCGGGGTTCCGCGGGCCGTGCCTTTTGATCCCGAGCGTTTTGATCCGGCACGGATGCGTTATGAACATATTCTCAAACGTCCGCCGCTCTTCGGTCCGGAACTCACGCTGGCTGGAATCGCCCTGGTGTTGATGTTCGCATTCGGTTTGGGCTACGGGTCCACGCTCGCGGAACCGGCGCTGCGTGCGCTGGGGCGGACGGTGGAGGAACTCACGGTGGGCACGATCCGCCGTGTGGGCGTCGTGCGGGCGGTTTCTCTGGGGGTGGGCGTCGGGCTGGTGATCGGAGTCAGCCGAATTTTGTACGACCTCCCCATGATCTGGCTTTTACTGCCGCCTTATTTGTGTTTGCTGCCGCTGACCTTTTGGAGTGATGAGGATTTCGCCGCCATTGCCTGGGACTGCGGCGGGGTCACGACCGGAAGCATCACCGTGCCGCTGGTTTTGGCGATGGGGCTGGGCATTGGCAGCGAGTTAAAGGTAATCGACGGTTTCGGGGTTCTGGCGATGGCATCCGCCTATCCAATTATTTCAGTTTTGCTGTATGGTTTATGGATGCAACGGCGTCAGGCCAGAAGCCTCATGGGGACGGAAGGAGATGTGGACCATGAATAACCCGTTTACGGATCCCCGGGAGGTCGTGCGCATCACCTGCATGGTTCATCAACGCCTGAACCCTGTCACCATTGAGGCTTTGCGGGATGTCGGCGCGCATACGGTTCTTTCCGAGAGCGCCCGGTGTGTGCGTCAGGAGAGTCTGCCGCCTTCGGTTCTGAAATTCGGAAGCCGTTTGCGTCATCAGGACGCTCCCATGGATATTTTCCGAACCACGGTGGCGCGTGATTACGCGCTCGGCGCGGTCCGGGGGCTGCGGGACGCGCTGGAGCTGGATAAACCGGGGCGGGGTTCGGTTTTCGTTCAGGATATTCAGGAGTACAGTATTTTATCCCCGGCGGAAGTTCCGGAATCAACCCTTGGTTTGGATGACGGGACGCTGCTCAATGATTTAACCCTGATGACTGGAATCGTGTCCACGGTCGGCAGTGCGGAGGCACTGGCACGGATCGCGCTGCGGCTGGGCGCGGGTGTTCCGGTGCTGACGCTGGGGCAGGGTACCGGAATCCGCGACCGGCTGGGGCTTTTACGGATCGCCATTCCCCCCGAAAAAGAATTGCTGCACCTGATTGTGCCGTCTCAGGACGCGCCCGGCTTGACGCGGCTTCTGATAGACGACGGACGGTTGGACCGGCCGGGAGGCGGATTCTTATATCAGACCCGCGTCCGCGCGGCGGTTGTGGATTCGCTGGTCCGTATCGGACATCAGGAACATGCCGCGAGTATGGAGCAACTTATTGCGGCGGTGGATGATTTGAAACGCGGAACCGGCTGGCGAAGGCGCTTCGCGGGGATGGATCCGCTGCAGGAGGGGGGCAGCAAGACGCGCAGGAATCACAGAGAAATCACGTTCATCTGTCCCGAGGGCCGCGCCGATGCGTTTGTACATGCGGCGCTGAACACCGGAGCGGCCGGCGCAACCGTGACGAAAGTGCGTTGCCTGAGTTTCAGTGATGTGGAGGGCGGGATCGCGGCGCGGGAGCGGGGCGTTTTGTGTATTCCCGCTGCTTTGGAGGAACGGGTTATGGAGGCGCTGCTTGTGGAGGCGGGCCGGGACGGAGAGTACGCCACACGTCTTCAGGTGTTGGACGCCCCGTCGGTTTTTTCTCATCAACGAACGTAAGGAGTTATTATGAAGGGTACTTTGGTTTTTATCGGCGCCGGGAACATGGCGGAGGCATTATTGCAGGGTATTTTATCCGCCGGGCTGTGGCGGCCGGAGGACGTGTGTCTCACGGACGTTCGTCCTGAACGCCTTGCTGAACTCAAGGCCCGGTTCGGTGTCAGGACTTCAACAGATAACGCGGAGGCGGTGCGGGGCGCGTCGGTGATTTTCCTTTGTGTGAAGCCGCAACAGATTCCGGACGTTCTTTCGCCTCTGAAAGGTGCGGGCGCAGAGGCTCTCTGGGTAAGCATTGCCGCCGGGGTTACCCTCGGCACGATTGAGCATTTGTTGGGAGAGGGATGCCGGGTGGTCCGGGTGATGCCGAATACGCCGGCGCTGGTGCAGTGCGGGGCGGCGGGGTACTGTGGCGGGACGCATGCCTCCGAGCCTGATCTGCAGGTGGTCCAACGCTGTCTGGAGAGCGTGGGCATGGCGGTGCGGGTTTCGGAGCCGGATTTGCACGCGGTGACGGCGCTGAGCGGCAGCGGGCCCGCGTATGTGTTCTACTTAGTGGAGGCGATGCTTCAGGGAGGGGCCTCTCTCGGGATGGACCCTGAAACCGCCCGGGCTCTGGTGGTGCAAACGGTCAAAGGCGCGGCCGAACTGCTGACGGCCCAACCGACGGTCTCTCCCGGGGAACTCCGGGAGCGGGTTACCTCAAAAGGTGGAACCACTGCCGCGGCCATTGCCGAGTTTAATTCGCGGGGTGTGGGGGAGGGGCTTACCCGGGGAGTGCTTGCCGCTGCGGCGCGGTCTGTTGAATTAGCCGGTGAATGAGCCTCTTCCCCCCGGTCCGGGCGGCAGGTTTTTCGAATAAATTCCCTTCGAGGGACATTATTCCGGTTTCATGTCTCCGGCGGCAACCTGCTCGGGCGGCGCGGTGTTTTTGGTTTCATATCCGGCTTTGGAATACGTGGAGGCGAATTCACGGTAGTGGACGTCCAACGGCTCGTGTACTTTGCGCATATTGAAGTCGTTTACGATAATGCCGAGAACAGAGCACCCCACGCCTTTGAACTGCATGAGAACGTGGCGTAACGCGCGGTGACGCGTTTGTGCGCTCCGGCAGACAACGACCACACCGTCGGAGAGGCCGGCGATGACCAGACCGTCGGAAATAATCCCGATGGGCGGCGTGTCGATAATCACCCGGTCATAATGTTGGCGTGCCCAGGCGATAAGGTTTTGGATTTTGCTGCCGCCGAGCAGGTCGGCGGGATTAATATCTGTGGAGGACAACGAGGCGATCAGATCAAGATGCTCCACGGGACCAGGCAGAAGAATTTTTTCGAAATCCCGGCCTCCCACAGACGAAAGATGGTGAAGAAGGGAATACGATTCTGGATCACCCTCCCGACTTTTAAGAGCCTCTTCGAAGACTTTCGCCAGACGCGGACGGCGCATATCGCAATCAATGAGCAGGGTTTTCAGTCCCGCGCGTGCGGAGGTGATCGCAATGTTTGTGGCACTTACGGTTTTGCCTTCGCTGGGTGACGCGGAACAGAACATGACCACATGGGCTCCGGGGGACACGACGCCTTCTTTTTTGAGGCGCCGCTGGCGGGTAAGATTGATATGGTCCAGAATCACCCGAATCGCGTTAAACGCCTCCGCAACCTGGCCGAATTTCTGGTTCATGGAAATCATCGCGAGATCCGCGCGTTTACCGCCGCTGATATGCGGAACAATCCCGATGATGCGGCTGGAGATATTGGCTTCCAATTCAGCGATGGAGAAGATTCGATCCTCCATGGTTTCCGCTCCGAGCGCAAGCAGGAATCCGAGGGCCATGCCGCCCGCCAAACCAATCGGCAGGATTAACATAATTTTCGGATGGACCGGAGCGTCAGGCCGGGTCGCCCGTTCCACGACTTTGAGGGTGGCGGTATCCTCATCGGCGGCGAGACGGGCCTCTTCAATCCGGCTGAGCACACTTTTATAGGCCATTTCGGCCGCTTCCCGCTCCCGTTCGAGCGTACCCAGTCGCGACATGCGTTCGACAATCCGCAGTTCCTGACGGGAAACGTTTTCCCGGGATTGTTCAATTTCAGCCACCACCGCGTTTCGTTGCCCTTCGATAATGCGGATTTGCTGCTGGAAGGTGCCCTGAGCGGAAGCGATTTCCCGATGGATATCCTGGGACAGTTCCTGAATACGGAAATCCACTTCCTGAACGGTGGGGTGACGCTCGGTGAAGCGCTCCAGGAGCAGATCGCGGTTGGCCCGCGCGGCGCGGTGCGACTGGATGCTGGTGATGATGCGTTCCCGGTTCGGGAGCGCGATTGGAATTTCCAAATCGTCAATATCCTGTAAATCAATCGAGGTGACCGTATCCAGCAGTTCCCGGGTGCGCAGGAGTTCTCCGTTTATCTCCACCAGGGTTTGGTTTAAGGAGAGCAGGGCCATGCGGTCCGCCTCCTGTTGCGCCTTGAGGGTGTCGAGACGGTTTTCGGTACGGAAGGCAAGCAGGGCGTCTTCGGTGCGGTTGACCTGGGCTTTTTGTACCTCGGCCTGACGGTTCAGCCATTCAACTGCGGCATCGGATAATTCTCTGTTTTCCTGCTGGAAGAAGGCCTCTGCGGCTTCTGCGGCTGCATTTGCGGAAAGAGCCGCGACCAGCGGATCGCTGCCCCGCGCCTGAATCTGTACCAGGCGGGACTGACGCATCATGTTATAGGAAATTCTGGCGAATTCCGGACGGTCTTCACCCGCGACCGGACGCCCGTGCGCGTCCCAGAGCAGATTGAAGCGTTCTTCCGCCAGAACTGCGAATCGATTCCCTCTCAGGCGTCCCAACCGGGTGTTGAAGACCTCTTCACTGCGGCCGAGATCCTGACGGACCACATCGCCAAGAATGCGCGGCGCGCGAATACTCATTTCAATGAGCGCGGTGGATTGGTATACCCGTTCCGACCTCCAAAAATAAAGGACCGATGCTCCTAAACCAAAAAGGGTCACCAGCAGAATCATAAACCAACGGCGCTTGAGGACTTTCAGCAGTCGCTTGGGAGACAGAATTTCGGCAGCCTGCCCGCCGTATCCATAGCCGTATGCGTCATACCCGCCGCCGGTATAACCGTACTGGGGAGAGCCGACCGCATATCCATACTGTGCGCCGCCGTAGCCCTGAGGGGTCTGGGGCGCGTATTCATCCTGAGGTGCCGCCACAAAAGGTGCCAGGCGGGCCGCGGGATAGGAGGGGTAGGTGCCGGAGGGAGGGAGAGATGAAGAATCTTTAGCCATAATCGTTCCAAGGGGATGAATTTAGAACATATAACCGACGGAAAGCCGGAAAGTAAACCAGAAAGCAATATGTTTTCAGTGTCGGCGATAAAGCCGGTGAACCTGTTCATGGGGGAGTGTTTTTCAGACGGACCGCAGGCTGGAGAGCCCGCCAGTCCACACGTTCACTCCACACGGCCCGAGTCCCGTGTGTTTGCTGAGCCATGAGGAGAAAAAGAGCGCCGTGCGCGAAAACCGCCGGGCTGCGAAAGGGGAGATCAATCATACTGTGAGCCACCATCAGCAGGAGGCCGCAACCCAGACTGAACCGGACCGGGTCCGCCCAGACACTTTGATCGTGATGCGGGCAGAGGCGGCAATCGCGCAACAGCTTAAACATGGAGGGGACAAACACCAGGCCCAGCAAACTCATGCCGACAAGGCCGAATTCGCACAGAAACTGAAAAAAATCGTTGTGGACATTGGCTTTACCCCGGCTGAGCAAGCCCCAATATTCGGGATCGAGGTAGTACCCCACGAGATATTTATACCCCCAGCCTCCGGTGCCGAACCAGGGATGATCTTTCCAGATCGCCCAGGCGGATTCCACCTGAAAAAAGCGCGCTGTGAATTCCCGGCCCGGATCGAGTTTGGTGGTGGCGGCGGCAAATTCACGCAGATGGGCAGGCTGGGCAAACATTCGAAACCCGGCGATCAGCGCGGTGAGGGTCAGCAGGATGCCGAAAACCGCGTAGAACCGCTGCACGGGGTGGGCCCGGGGCCATCCAATCACCGCAAGGACGCCCAGGTTCAGAATCAGAACGATCCAGACACCGAGCATACCCGTGCGGCTAACACTGAACTGGGCGGTGAAAAAAAAGAGCAGCGCCAGGGTTGCGTAGACGGTGAGCACAACCGGCCTGCGCTCACTGCGGTCCCGGAGAAGCTCCCGGAGAAACAGTCCAAGTGTGTAAGAGAAAACCAGGATGAAATAGGTCGCTGCATTATTGGGGTAGCCAAAGCTGCCAAAGGTGTCACGGCCCGAATTCCGGGCGATTCCCCAGACCTCGCCCATGCCCCAAAAATCATACATCCGAGTCCATCCCGCGAATTGATGGATGAGGGCCAGAATCGCGACCAACATACAGTTTCCCAGGAAAAATCCCACGGTTTTTGGGGATTCGGACAGGGGGCGGGCATGCTTGTAGATGAGAAATACGGTGAACACCGGAGCGAACCAGCGGATCATTTCCATGCCGTCCTCCTCTGTGAAGGCCCAGGGAAGTCCGGGATGAGGCGGCGGGCTGTATCCCCAGCGTCCGGTGTCAAAATCAAAGACACGAATTCGTCCGCTGTTCCAGGCCTGAATTCCCAGAAAAACCATGAAACAGGCGGAGCCCCAAAACGCCGGGTCTCGAAGAAAAGTTTTCAGGCGGGCGCAGCGTGGGGGGAACCCAGCGGATGGCGGCGCAAGCCAGAAGCAAACCCATGCCCACAGGCTGAGGGGTATGAAACTGCCCTGCCAGCCCGGGAAGGTTCCGGCGTTCATCCAGACCGGAACAAACAACACCGGCAGAAAGCCCGAAAGGAGAAGGGGCAGGGCCGTACACGGGGGCAATGAAAAAGCCCGACTCGTTTTCACAGAGGACGGGCTGGTATCGGGGGAACCGTTCACGGGTTCTCAGCTTTGGCCCGCATAGGGCTCAGGAATCGGGGGCGGCGGTGCGGGGGCGGGTGCCGGCGCTGTTCCTGCGGCCGGTTGGATCGGACTGACAGAAGGAGCCGGTGCGACCGCTCCCGGGGCCACCGGAGGAAGCGTTTGCGAGGAGCCCAACGATACGATTAGCTGATTATAAACCGATTCGCCAAGCGGAATGTTTGGCGCGTCCACGGCCTGGAGGAACTCTTCATTTTCTCCCGCGAGCTCACGCAGTGCCGCCATAAAACTGGAGGAACCCTGCCCGCCGACTGAGAAGCCGGCCCAAACTGCGGGGAGCAGTTCTGCGGGCGCATTGCCTAAAACAACCGCGGCCATGTCGTCGGCATCGTTGCCGAGAAGAAAGGCAAATCGTGCGGAGTAGTAGGCGGCAAGAAAGTTTTTCTGGCTGGGCACAACGTCACTTGCCTGGATCCGGCGAAGCAGTCGGACCAAAACCTGGCCGGCTTCTTCCGGATTGGCATCCTGAATCAGAGAGCGTACCATACCGGGATTGGCCAGAGCCTGGGAAAGTTGCCTGTCCGTTGGCGGGGTGTAAGCCCCCAGCAAAGGGGCGGCCAGCATACCCAAAAGGGAGGCGGCCATGAGGGATTTAAAGAAGTGTTTCATGATAGGCTCCAAGTGTCTGTGGCGGTTTAATAGCGGGCGCGGGCTCCGGCGGTGATTTGCATTTCGGTGTAGTTGTCCCCGGGAATTCGGCTGGAACCATCCTCGTAGCTTAAATTGGCGAAGAGGCTGAGCCAGGGGCGAACGGTTTGGTAATCGAGCCGGTACTGATACCAGAGCGTTTCTTTCAATTCGTTCACGTCTTCTCCCTGGACCGTCAAGGGGGTAAGGTAATCATCTTCCCGCCAGGAGATGGAAATGCGTTGGCTTAACTGGGATGTGGTTTGGTGACTGAGGGCCGCAGACAATGCCGTTTCCTCCCGGGAACTGCTGCCCTGTGAAGACCCGGCGCTGAATCCATTCCGCGCGCTGAGGGTGACACGGGTTTTTGTTGTGGCCGCATAGCGGATATTCGCGGTATATTTCAGACCTGAATTTTTCAGTTCATCTCCGGGGACGCGCTCCATCCGCTGTTCTTCAAAATTAGGTTCAAACACCAGCGGCGTGCGCGTGTAGGTTTCATATCCCACCGCGACATCAATAAAAAGTTTGTCGGTGGGGCGATAACGGATGCCCGCGAGGTAAAACGGCCTTTCCGCATTTCCGTCAAGCCCCTCATCATCGTCCAAGCCCAGCCCCACTCGAAAATAGGGTGAGGTTTTGTCTGAAAATTGATAGGATAGTTCCCCGGTAAAGAGATGGCTTGTCCGGTTATTGAATTGTTCCTCTTTATATTCGATGTCTGTCAGGCTGTAGGAGGCGGTTCCCCGAACAGATGTCGTGAGTTGTTGACCAAGGGCCAGACTGCTTCGGATTTCATCCCGCTCAACCCGCTCAGACACGTTGTCTAACTCTTCACTGGATTCCGTGTCAACCGCGACTCCCGTCAGCTCAGTCCGGTCAACCGCCCGTTGAAACGAAGCATTCCAGGAGAGATCCCGGGTTGCCGCCGGACTCACCCAGAAAAGGCCAGCCGAAGCGCCATAGGTGTCACGGTCCAAATTGGACTGTTCATCATAACGGCGCTCACCATACCATGCGCGGGCGTTCCATTGTGTTTGATCCGTCCAATGGCGAAAGGCCAGGGAAACCTGGGTGTTGAGAAACCGGTCTGAGTCATTGTTGTTCAGAACCTCTCCGCCTTCGGAAAGTGCTCTGCGACGCAGATTGACGTTATCGTTATAATTGACACTCGCCGACACCTCGGGGGTGATGACGGTCTGCTCCCCAATACGAATCCCGGATCCGGGCTGGGCGCAGGCCAAGGACGTTGCAAACATAAGCAATACTTTAATAATAAGTTTTTCTGAGCGGAGCATAACGTGTTTCCTTAAGAATGGTGATCAGGAATGATTAAAGAATAGTCCTTTGCGACGTGGCACACAAGAAGAATCTTTGAGGGATATTGACCGTTTTACAAAATTGTGCTTGAGGCAGTTTGTTAGAATTCAAGCATTCATTAACCTTTTCAGCCTTCTAAACGAGTTATTCCTCTACAGGAGGATTGCAAGAGTTTTTTGACAAACGTTACTTTTCAGTTTTTTTAAACCCGGCATGTGCCTGAAAAGTGGGCGGATATCAGTTTGTTGACGATGACATGGCTTTTCTGAGGCGCTTTTGGATGTCCGGCGGCAGTGCGGGAGGGATGTCGGGTTCACGGCGGGAGGGGAGCAGGCTCCGGAGGGCATTGCGGTCAGTTTCGGACCAGGCGGCGACGAAGCCTTCTTTTTGTTTGAGGGATTCGAGGAAGGCGTCGTGATCGCGCCGGGCGTGGGCCCAGTTGCCGAGCCGAAGGAGGTAGAGGAGGGAGCGGTCGATGAGAATGGACAACAGGGCGATGTCTTTGAGGGGGCCGACCTGAAGCTGTTCGCGGGCGAGGGTCCGGTTTCCGGGCAGGGGCAGGCGTTTGGCTCCGAGTTTGGGGCCTCCGATCCAGCCGCTGAGGGCCCCGAGAGCACCGCCGCTCAGTGCGAGAACGCCGAAGGTGATCCCGCCGGCGGCGGCGTCGGCGCCGAGGCCGAGCAGTCCGCCACTGACCGCGCCGAAGGTGGCGAGCTGTCTGCGGGTGAGCCCAAGGAGCTTCCACACCCGCTCCGCGAAGAGGTCGTCGGTGAGCAGGGCGGCTTCATCGCCGCCGGGCAGCCGGGTGAGATGGTGCAGATTGCGCCATTGTTTGCGGGCCCGGTCCTCGAGGGCGCGCAATTCAGTTTGATAGGCTGCCAGAGCGCTTTGGGTCAGTGCCCGGGGATCGTCGCCGGTTTTGATCGGGATGCGGGTGACGTGGCGGGCGGCGTCGATGAGAAGGCTTTCGAGAATGAGCAGCGATTCCTCCAAACGGCGCTGATGTTCGGTTTTAAGGGCCTCAATGACTTCGCGGAGCTGCGTGTCCCATTCGGGGTTCAGGATGCGGAGGGCGTCAAGGAGTTGCAGACGTTCGGAAGCGGTGGCGTGATGGGCGTTGAATTCCCGCTGGATGTTGAAGCGGCGGCCGATGGCGTCTTTCCAGGTGTCCAGATGGCGGGTTTCCTGTCGTTTGCAGTTGAGCAGCGCCATGCGGGGGAGTCCGGTGAGCCGGAGAATTTCCATTTCCTGGCGGTCGGATTCACGGAGGGGGCGGGACGCGTCGGCGACGTAGAGGATGCCGGCGCGGTCGGCCAGGGGTTTGAGCAGTTCGCAGTCGTGATGAAAGCGGGGTTCGCCTGCATGCCGTTGAATGAAATCCCGGACCATGTGCTCTTCGGGGCCGGCATGCGACTGAAAGGCTTCCAGCACCGCGGCGGGATTTTGGAAGCCGGGGGTGTCAATGAATTGCAGCCGGGGCTTGCCGCCGAGGGTGATAGCGTGGGTGCGGCAGGTGCGGGTTTCCCCCGGCAGGGGACTGACGGCAACGGTCTCGTCTTCGGTCAAGGTGGAGACCACGGAGGATTTTCCTTCGTTGGGATGGCCGAGAATTGCGAATGCGGGAAGGCTCACCCGGAACACATAGCACAGATTTCCGCGAAATTAAACAAGGGGTTTTGATTTAACGGTGGAGGGGGCTCACCGTTTCCTGAGCACGGTTTCCTCGTATTGATTCATTTCGCTGAGCCATTCCGAACCCACCGGGACCCCGGCCTGTTCGCAGAGGACATCCCACACCGCGCCGAAGGGCATGGATTTGAATTCCTCCATCAGCGCCAGCCGTTCGGTCAGCCGGCCCTGGCGTTCAAGGTCTTTCAAGAGCGCGGAGGGATCCAGCCGCGCGTAGAGCATCGCTTTTCGGGTTGCGCGGGTGCCGATGACGTAGGCCCCGATTCGGTTGATGGAGGCATCAAAAAAGTCCAGCGCCAGGGTTACCCGGTCCCACACATCTCCCCGCTGAACCTCCAGAAACACATGTTTAAGGTCATCATTAAAGAGAACCACATGGTCGGAATCCCATCGGACCGGGCGGCTGACATGCAGGAGCAGCCGGTCCATGAACTGCAGGTGGCTGGAGATTTTGCCGTGAATCGTCTCGGTAGGATGGTAATGCCCCATGTCCATGCAGAGGCCGATTTTGCGGGTCAGGGCGTAATTCGCGCAAAATTCAGAGGAGGCGACCACATACTCCTCGGAACCGATGCCGAAGAGCTTGCTTTCCAGAAAATCGGCGCAGAGGGTTCGGTCGACGGAGTCTTCCGCGAAAATTTCATCGTAGGAGGCGGCCATGCGGGCGCGGGGTGCGAAGCGGTCGGCGGGGAGGTCCTTGGCGCCGTCCGGGGTCCACCAGTTCAGGGTGCAGGGCGAGCCCTGGGCGGCCGCCATGGCCTGCGCGATCCTGCGGCAGGCTTTTCCGTGCCGCACCCAGAAGGCGCGGACCGCATCATCGGGATGGGAGAGGGTGAATCCATCCTCGGCCCTGGGATGCGCGAAGAAGGTGGGGTTGAAGTCGAGGCAGACGTTCTGATCCGCCGCCCAGCGCATCCAGGCGGTGAAGCAGGACGGATCCATTTCATCCCGGTCGACAAAGCGGTCGGTTTCGGAGTAGCAGGCGTGAACATTGACGCGGTGAACACCCGGAATCAGGGACATGGCTTTGGCAAGATCGCTCCGGGCCTCTTCTCCGTTTTTTGCCCGGCCGGGGTAGTTGCCGGTCGCCAGAATGCCGCCGCCCGACAAGCCGCCCGGCTTGGTCTCGAACCCGGCCACATCATCGGCTTGCCAGCAGTGCAGCGAAACGGGCTGATAGAGGACGGCCCTGATCGCCGCGTCGGTGTCGACGCCGAAATCCGCATACCGTTTTTTTGCAAATTCATACGCTTTGTCTATGCTCATGGGAGGTCTCCGGGTTATAGCGGTACAATACCCTGTTCTTCACCGGATTGCCTTGACCATTCCGACATGTTTCAGCATTATTACGACATGTCCTCATTCTCCCGCTCCTCGGCATTGCTGCCCAAAGACCAATGGCTGGAGGACCCGTCTCTGCCGCTGTTTGTGCATTTGCGCGATCCGCAGCCGGAGTTTCCCCTGCACGCGCATGAGTTCAGTGAACTGGTGATTATTCTGCGGGGAACCGCCCTGCATTGTGTTCATTCGCCCGGTCCGTCAGCCCGCGGCGGAGCGGTGCAGACTTTCGCGGTGAAGCGCGGCGACGCGTTTGTGATCGCGCCCGGCACCCGGCATCAGTATCAGGATCTGCACAATCTGGTCCTGGCGAATCTGCTGTTCGATCCGGATGCGCTCCGCATGCAGGAATGGGATATCCGCAGTCTGCCCGGATTTCACGCGCTGTTCGCGCTGGAGCCCGCCTACCGGCGGCAGCATCAGTTCCGGAGCCGGTTGCAACTGAGCGACCGGGATCTGGCGGAAATCCAGCCACACATTCTGGCGTTGCGCGACGAGATCGCGGCCCGCGAGCCCGGGTACCGGGTGATGGCGGCGGGGCGGTTTATGCAGATCGTGGTGCATCTTTCCCGGCTGTATTCCGGGCGGCCGGGGACGGAGTCGATGGAACTGCTCCGCATCGGTGATGCGATCGCGCATCTTGAAACGAGATACGCCGAACCCGTCACGCTTGATCAGCTTGCCCGCATGGCGCATCTTTCTCCGCGCCAGTTTCAGAGGATTTTCCGCGCGTGCATGGGCCGTTCGCCGATTGAGCATCTTTTGCACATCCGTCTGCAGCGGGCGGCGGAGCTTCTGCGGAGTACGGGCAAATCCGTGACCGAAATCGCCTATGAGTGTGGTTTTTCCGACAGCAATTATTTTGCGCGGGTTTTTCGCGCGCGCCATCAGCAGTCCCCATCGACTTACCGGAAGAGCTTTGGCTGAGCCTTGATCCGGGCCGGAACACAAAATGCCCCGTGCGGAGTCCGCACGGGGCAATGGTCATTTACCGTGGGCCGCGATCAGACGAGATCGAAGCGGTCGGCGTTCATGACCTTGGTCCAGGCGGCGGCGAAGTCTTTGACGAATTTCCCGCCGGCGTCATCGCAGGCGTAGAGTTCGGCCAGAGCGCGGAGGCGGGAGTTGGAGCCGAAGACGAGATCGACGCGGGTGCCGGTCCACTTGACTTCGCCGGTGGCGCGGTCGCGGGCTTCGAAGCGGTCGCCGTGTTCGTCGACCGGTTTCCATTCGGTGTTGAGATCGACCAGGTTGACAAAGAAGTCGTTGGTCAGGGTTTCGGGCCGATCGGTGAACACGCCGTCTTTGCTTTGGCCGTAATTGGCGTTGAGCACCCGGAGTCCGCCCACGAGCACCGTCATTTCCGGAGCGGTCAGCTTGAGGAGCTGGGCGCGGTCGAGGAGGAGTTCCTCGGATTTGAAGGTGTAGTTCCCTTTTTTATAGTTCCGGAATCCGTCGGCGATGGGCTCCATGACCTCGAAGGATTCGACATCAGTCTGATCCTGCGTGGAATCGCCGCGGCCGGGAGTGAAGGGAACGTGGATGTCGTACCCCGCCTTTTGTGCGGCCTTCTCCACGGCGGCGGAACCGGCGAGGACGATGAGGTCGGCGAGGGATATCTTTTTGCCGTCGGTTTGGGCGGCATTGAAGTCGCTTTGCACCTTTTCAAGCACGGAGAGCACCTTTTGGAGCTGTTCCGGCTGATTGACTGCCCAGTCTTTCTGCGGGGCGAGGCGGATGCGGGCGCCGTTGGCACCGCCGCGGTAGTCGGAACCGCGGAAGGTGGACGCGGAGGACCAGGCGGTGTAGACGTATTCGGCGATGGAGGGCCCGGCGGAAAGCAGCGTTTCTTTCAGCGCGGCGATATCCCGGTCGTTGATGAGGGGATGATCAACGGCGGGGATGGGATCCTGCCAGATGAGTTCCTCTTCCGGAACGTCGGGGCCGAGATAGCGGGCGCGGGGGCCCATGTCGCGGTGGGTGAGTTTGAACCAGGCGCGGGCGAAGGCATCTGCGAATTCTTCGGGATGGGCATGGAAGCGCCGGGAGATTTTCTCGTAGGCGGGGTCCATGCGCATGGCCATGTCGGCGGTGGTCATCATGGGTTTGACCTTTTTGGACGGATCGTGCGCGAGGGGCGCGAGGTCCTTCTCGTCGATGTCTTTGGGGATCCACTGCCAGGCGCCGGCTGGGCTTTTGGTGAGTTCCCACTCGTAGCCGAAGAGGAGGTCGAAATAGCCGTTGTCCCATTTCACGGGGTTGGCGGTCCAGGAGCCTTCGATGCCGCTGGTGATGGTGTCATCGCCTTTGCCGGATTTGTAGGAGCTGATCCATCCGAGGCCCATCTGTTCGAGGGGAGCGGCTTCGGGTTCGGGACCGACGTGTTTGGCATCGGCGGCGCCGTGGCATTTGCCGAAGGTGTGGCCGCCGGCGGTGAGGGCCACGGTTTCCTCGTCGTTCATGGCCATGCGGGCGAAGGTTTCGCGGATGTCGCGGCCGGAGGCCACGGGATCGGGTTCGCCGTTGGGACCTTCGGGATTGACGTAAATCAGGCCCATCTGCACGGCGGCGAGCGGGTTTTCGAGTTCGCGGTCGCCCTCGTAACGTTTGTCACCGAGCCATTCGCTTTCAGCGCCCCAATAAATATCCTCTTCGGGTTCCCAGATGTCTTCACGGCCGCCGCCGAAGCCGAAGGGCTTGAGGCCCATGGATTCAATGGCGCAGTTTCCGGCGAGAATGAAGAGGTCGGCCCAGGAGAGTTTGTTGCCGTATTTCTGTTTGACGGGCCAGAGGAGGCGGCGGGCCTTGTCGAGGTTGGCGTTGTCCGGCCAGCTGTTCAGCGGGGCGAAGCGCTGGGCGCCGGTTCCGCCGCCGCCGCGGCCGTCGGCGGTGCGGTAGGTCCCGGCGCTGTGCCAGGCCATGCGGATGAAAAACGGACCGTAGTGCCCGTAGTCGGCGGGCCACCAGGACTGGGAATCGGTCATGAGGGTGAACAAATCCTGCTTTACGGCCTTGAGATCGAGTTTGGCGAATTCTTCGGCGTAGTTGAAATCAGGGCCCAGGGGGCTGACTTTTTCCGAATGCAGCTGAAGAATATTAAGGTTGAGCTGGTTGGGCCACCAGTCACGGTTGGTGGGGCCATGCGAGAGGTGACTGTGCATGAAAGGGCATTTGCCTTCGGTGTTGAGTTCGTTTTCGACGGTCATGTGAATTCTCCTTTGATCGGTTCAGTTTAGGTTAAGTGTTTTTGGCTTGGCAATCGGGACAGATGCCCCAGTAAAGGACTTCGGCTTCATCGATTTCGTAGCCGTGTGTGTGTTTCGGCAGCAGGCAGGGTGCCTTGCCGGTGCCGCATTCGGTGTCGCGCATGGCCCCGCATTTCCGACAGACCAGGTGATGATGATTGTCGGACCGGATTTCGTACCGGGCGGTGGCACCGGCGGGCTGAATACGGTGAATCAGTCCTTTTTCCGACATCAGGTTGAGTGCATCGTAGACCGCCTGTCGGGAAATGGATCCGATACGGTCCCGGACCTGTTGCACCAGCTCGTCGGCCAGCGCATGCGGATGGTCATGCAGGGCGTTCAGAACCGCCAACCGCTGGGCGGTGACCTGTAGTCCGGCCTGTCGCAGCGTTTTTTCGGTTGGGGGTTCATGATGCATAATTTTGGCTTATGTCTGATTCTGGACTTTGTCCAGACCATAATGGATATAATTTTGTGGCAAGACGAGGCGGAATATGGGATAAGCCTGATTGTTATGAAGGTGATGTTTAAACAGTTTTTTAGCGATTGGATGCGAAAATGACCGTCTCCAAGTGGGATTCGGTTCAGGCGCGGATGGCGAAGCTTGGGATTGCCGAGGATGAGCTTCAGGAGAGCTTTGTCCTGGGGTCGGGGAAGGGCGGGCAGAAAGTGAACCGGACCTCGAGCACGGTCCAGCTGGTGCATACCCGCACGGGGCGGGTGGTGAAAGCGGGGGAGGCGCGTTCGCAGCACATGAACCGCCTGCGGGCGCGGGAGCGGCTTTGCGACGAGGTGGAGGCGGAGCGGGAGCGGGAACGGCTGGAGCGTCAGGCAAAGCGCGCCAAAATACGATATAAGAAGCGAAAGCCGAGTCCCGGGGAGCAGGCCAAGCGCCTGCAGGCTAAAAAGCACCGGGGGGACATCAAACGCCACCGCGGGCGGCCGGCGGCGGATTGAGCGGTGTCGCTTTTATTGTCTTTCTTTGGCTTTCGTGTACACCGCCGACTTTTCCCGTTTTCCAACCGAAATCACGTAGACGGTTATTTCTTGGTTATTCACTTCGTACACGAGGCGATACCCGACACGTTTTAATTTGATTTTGTAATGATTTTCAAATCCCCTTAGGCGATCAGCAGTCACTTCCGGGGATTCCAGTCGTTTGATTAATTTTTTCTTAAACTGTTCCCGGATCGTGGACTCTAATTTGTTCCATTCCTTTAATGCGCTGGGGAGAAATTTCAGCTCATAGCTCATCGAGGGACATCTCAACGGCAAAGGGTTTTTCGGACTCACGATCATGAATGATTTTGGCGAGTTCGATGTCCTCTATGAGATCCAACATTCTTTCATATTTCTCCGCCGGGACAAGGTAGGCGGTCGGTTTGTTATGATTGAGGATGGCAATGGCTTCCCCGTTCGAATCCTGCAGGAGCTGCCGGGGACTTTTTTTCAGTTCCGAGACGCTGGCGGTAAAAGGACTTAGTAAGGTATTCATAATAAGTCAAAATATAGTACTTTTTGTGGATCTACCAGAAGATTCATATTCTTTCTTTTAGCTTTCCCCCGCTCCAGAGGTCGAGGAAGGAGGCGATGCCGGGGAGGTCGGGGGTTCTGCCGGATCGGACGAAGTAACCGCTGGCGCAGTTGCCGAGGAGGACGGTGGCGGTGTCGTCGAGTCCAAGGAGGGCGGCGGTGAGGCAGCCGGCCCCGAAGTTGTCGCCGGCACCGGTGGAGATGAGCGGCTCTTTGCAGAAGGGACCGGGAACGTAGACGGTGCCGTGCTCACTGGAGCAGGCGGCACCGCTGTTGGGATGAATGATGACGCGGTCGGTTTGAATCTTGTCCCGCAGGAAGGCGGCGAGACCGGCGACAGCTTCGGGTTCTTTTTGTCCGCTGAGGTCTTTGCCGAGGAAGGCGCCCATTTGCCAGGCTTCTTTGAGGTTGAAGCTGAGCAGGGTATGGCACTGTTCGGTGATGGCGGGGAGCCGGTCGAGCAGGGTGGTGATGTCCTCTTTGGGGCGGTGCTCGAATTCGGCAAGATCCATAAAGAAGGGGACGGATTTGGGTTCGCGGCCGAGGTCGCCGAGTTTCCGGGCGAGATTGACCCAGATGTCCCCGGCGTGGGGCAGCTTGCCCCAGTTGACGGCGGAGATGCAGGCGGCGGAGCGGAGTTCGGCGTCGAGATCGTCTTCCCCCATGCGTTCGAGGAGGCGTTTCCATGTGATGTCGGCGCAGGTGGAGAGATCGCCGAGCATGATTTTGCCGTCGGTGAATTCGAGACAGTCGCTGTGGGCGGGATCGGCGAGGGAGACCACGCGCTTCATTTTGGAGGAAAGAGCCTCGTCGAAAATGGGGAGCAGTTCTTTGTCGCCCAGGGCTCCGATGTAGGTGACCTCGATTTGACCGGCATTGAGGTCGTGCAGGGCGCGTGCGAAGAGGGGGCCGTTGCCGCCGAATTTGTCGCCGAGATGCCGGACGGGAAAGGAGGTGGCGATGCCGGCGGCGGCGGTGACTTTGGGGCCGAACGCCTCCATGGATGCCGGAGATTCCATGCGGATAAAGGTGTCGATAAAGCCGTCGAACCCGCAGAGCCCGCTGACGGGTGCGGGGAGGCCTTTCTGCAGTGCTTCGCGGAGGGCGGGGAGTTGGGAGGCCAGGCTTTGGATGTCAGAGTGGATGGTGTGTGTCATCGGGTTTTCCAGAGGTCAGAGATTACAGCAGCGTGCCATCGAGCGGCGGTTCGCCGCGGTGGAGGCGGAGGATGTTTTCGGTGGTGACGCGGGCGATTTCGTGGAGGGCTTCGCGGGTGAGGAAGGCCTGATGGGAGGTGATGAGCACGTTGGGAAAGGTGAGCAGGCGCGCGAGTTCGTCGTCCTGCATGACTTCGCCGGAGAGGTCTTCGAAAAAGACGCCCTCCTCCTCTTCGTAGACATCGAGCGCGACCCCGCCGAGTTTGCCTGATTTGAGGGCGGTGATGACAGCAGAAGTGTCGACCAGGGCCCCGCGGCTGACGTTGACCAGATACGCGCCGGTTTTGACAGTGTTCAGTGTGTCGCCATTGATCATGTGCCGGGTTTCGGGCGTGAGCGGCAGATGGAGCGAGATGACATCGCTGTGGGCAAGCAGTTCCTCTTTGTCCACGTAACGGACTCCGTGTTTTTCCGCCCAGTCTGCATTGGGATAGGGATCAAAGGCGAGTACTTCCATGCCGAAGCCCCGGAAAATTTGGGCGACGAGGGCCCCGGTGCGTCCGGTGCCGACCACGCCGGCGGTTTTGCCCTGCAGATCGAATCCCACCAGACCGGACAGCGAAAAGTTCATTTCGCGGACGCGGTTGTAGGCGCGGTGTATGCGGCGGTTAAGGGCGAGCAGGAGGGCCAGGGTGTGTTCGGCGACCGCGTGGGGCGAATAGCCGGGGACGCGGGTTACGAGAAGCCCCAGTGCTTTGGCGGCGTCGAGGTCGACGTTGTTGAATCCGGCGCAGCGGAGGGCGATGTGTTTGACGCCGCCTCCGGCGAGGGCCTCCAGGGACTCGCGGTTCGCGTGGTCGTTGACGAAGATGCAGGCGGTGTGCGCGCCTTCGGCCGCGGAGGCGGTGGCGGCTTCGAGGCGGAAGCTGTGAAAATGGTGTTCACATTCCTTTGCGCCGGCGGCCGCGGACAAAAATTCGCGGTCGTAGGGTTTGGTGTCGAATACGGCGATGGGAATTTTCATTTTTTCAGGGCCGTTTGGGGAATTTACTGAAGTCGGGCGGGCGTTTTTCGACAAAGGCGTTACGGCCCTCCTGGCCTTCTTCGCTCATGTAAAAGAGCAGGGTGGCGTTGCCGGCGAGTTCCTGGAGGCCGGCCTGGCCGTCGCAGTCGGCGTTGAGGGCGGCCTTGAGGCAGCGGAGGGCGATAGGGCTGTTGCGCAGCATTTCCCGGCACCACGTTACGGTTTCGGTCTCGAGGTCCGCCAGGGGCACCACGGTGTTGACCAGGCCCATCTCCAGCGCCTGCTGTGCGTCATACTGACGGCAGAGGAACCAGATTTCACGCGCCTTTTTCTGGCCGACAATGCGGGCCATGTAGCTGGCGCCGTAGCCGCCGTCGAAGGAGCCGACTTTGGGACCGGTCTGTCCGAAGCGGGCATTGTCGGCGGCGATGGTGAGATCGCACATCATGTGAAGCACGTGCCCGCCGCCGATGGCGTAGCCTGCGACCATGGCGACCACGGGTTTGGGGCAGACGCGGATTTCGCGCTGGAGATCGAGCACATTGAGGCGGTGATGTCCGTCGGAGTCTTTGTAGCCGTCGTCGCCGCGGATTTTCTGGTCGCCGCCGGAGCAGAAGGCGAGGTCGCCGGCTCCGGTGAGAATGATGACGCCGATGTGGAGATCGTCGCGGGCATCGTTGAGGGCGGCGCGGAGTTCGTGCACGGTTTCGGGACGGAAGGCGTTGCGGACCTGCGGCCGGTTGATGGTGATTTTGGCGATGCCCTCCGCTTTGTGGTAAAGAATATCGGTGAAGTCGCCGGCGGACTGCCAGTCGGGCGGAGTGGAGAGGACAGGGTCGGAGGGAATGGCCATTACGTTATTGTTCCTTTTGATTGGGATGAAGTGAGCTGATTAAAAAGTTGCGGACCGCTTCGTGCCAGCGGTCGGGCTGATCGCGATGAATATTGTGCCCGGCATCGGGAATACGGACAACATATACCCGGGGGGCAATGCGTTCAACTTCTTTTGACTGCTTCGCATAGGCGCGGTCCCGTTCCCCGGCCAGCCAGAGAACACGGCAGGAAGTGGTTCGGAGCCAGGTCCGCATGTCGGGCTGGCGTCCGCTGCTGAAGGTAGTGAGAGCGGCGGCCAGCGCTTCCGGGTCGCCGTGGCGTTCGGGGGGCGGGGATGAACCGTCCCAAAGGGGAAGGGTGTACCACCAGTCGGTGAAGGCGGGGAGGCCGATGGACCGGAGGCGGTCGGCGCGTTCCTGATCGAGGGCGAGGCGGGCCGCGCGGGCGGCCGGGTCGGCATATCCGAGGGATGCGGATTCCAGGATGAGGGTGGAGAAGGCGTCTGGATGGCGGGCGGCGGCCATCATAAGGAGCCGCCCGCCCATGGAATAGCCCGCAGCCCAGTCGCGGCCGGAGGCGAGCCGGGCAATGTGATCAAGAGTTTGGCTCAATGAACAGATCGGTTCCGCGGGTGAGCCGTGGCCGGGGAGGGTGGGGCGGAGAATATCCTGCCGCCCTGTCCTGGAATCCGTGGCGAACAGTTTGCTTCCGTCGCTGCCTTCGCCTAAAAAGCCGTGAAGCCAAATTCCGCGGGTTTCGGATACCTTCATGCCAAACGGAATTTCCGATGTCGGTGGCTCAGGGAACCGGGAAGCCGGCGGTTAGGGCAATGACATCAGCGCGGATTTTTTCCTGAAGGGCTTTGTCTTCGGGCGCTTTGAGGATTTGGCCGATCCATTTGGCGATTTGCTTCATGTCCGCCTCTTTCATGCCCCGGGTGGTCATGGCGGGGGTGCCGAGACGGATGCCGGAGGTGACGAAGGGGCTCTTTTTGTCGAAGGGAATGCCGTTTTTGTTGACGGTGATGCCGGCGTGGTCAAGGGCTTCGGCGGCGTCTTTGCCGGTGAGGCCGATGGGGGTGAGGTCGACGAGCATGACGTGGTTTTCGGTGCCGCCGGAAACGACGCGGAGACCTTCGGCTTCAACGCCTTCGGCGAGGGCTTTGGCGTTGGCGATGACCTGCTGTCCGTAGGTTTTGAAGCTGGGCTGGAGAGCTTCGTGGAAGCAGACCGCTTTAGCGGCGATGGTGTGCATGAGGGGGCCGCCCTGAACACCGGGGAAGACTTGTTTGTCGATGTCGGCAGCGTATTGTGCTTTGCACATGATAAGTCCGCCGCGGGGGCCGCGGAGGGTTTTGTGCGTGGTGGTGGTGACGAAGTCGCAGTGCGGGAAGGGGGAGGGGTGCAGTCCGGTGGCGACAAGTCCGGCAATGTGGGCGATGTCGGCGAAGAGGAGGGCACCGACGGAGTCGGCGATTTCGCGGAGGCGGGGGAAGTCGATGATCCGGCTGTACGCGCTGGCGCCGCAGACGAGCATTTTGGGTTTATGCTCTTTCGCGAGTTCGGCGATGGTGTCGTAGTTGAGGCGTTCGGTTTCGGGATCGACGCCGTAGTGAACGGCGTTGAAGAAGCGTCCGGAGAAGTTGAGCTTCATGCCGTGGGTGAGGTGGCCGCCGTGGGCGAGATCCATGGCGAGAATGGTGTCGCCGGGCTGGAGGGCTGCGAAGTAGACGGCCTGGTTGGCGGTGGAGCCGGAGTGGGCCTGCACGTTGGCGTGTTCGGCGCCGAAGAGTTTTTTGGCCCGGTCGATGGCGAGCTGTTCGGCTTTGTCGACAAATTCGCAGCCGTGGTACCAGCGTTTGCCGGGGTAGCCCTCGGCGTATTTGTTGGTGAGCACGGAGCCGTTGCACTGCTGAACGGCGCGGCTGGTGTAGTTTTCGGAGGCGATGAGTTCGATGTTCTGCCGCTGGCGTTTGGCCTCGTCCTGAACGATGTCGTAGATTTCGGGATCGGTCTCGCCGAGGGTCAGCGGATCGTAGGCTTTTTCGGCGATGAGGGTGAGTTTATTGACGCGGCGTTCGTGGCGGGTGCCGGCCTCGAAGGTGTTTTCGTGCCAGGCGGCGAGAATTTCGGCGAGTTTGGGGGCCTCGAGTTCGCCGGGGAGCACGAGGATATTGGCGTTGTTGTGCAGCCGGGCCATTTTGGCGAGCCGGGCGTTGGCGCAGAGGGCGGCGCGGACGCGGGGGTAGCGGTTGGCGGCGATGGACATGCCGAGGCCGTTGGTGCAGATGAGGATCCCGTAGTCGGCCTCGCCGCGGGTGACGGCCTCGCAGACGGTGGGAACGAAGTCGGGGTAGTCCACGGAGGTGTTTTCGCGGGTGCCGGCGTCGGTGACGGTTGCGGACTGTTCTTCAAGGAGTTGGATGATGAGGGTTTTGACGTCAAAACCGCCGTGGTCGGATCCTACAATTACGTTCATGAACATGCTTTCGGTATTTGGGTTAAGGGGATGGTGTTAAAAGGGGGGATCAGGATGAGGGCGGGCGGATGACCGACAGGATGACGTCGGTCAGCGCGGAGGTGATTTCATCGCGGGCGATGCGGTAGGTGTCGATTCCGCCGCCGAAGGGGTCCATCACATCGGAGCCGGGCTTTTCGGCGCCGTAGCTGTGAATGGTTCGGGTTTTGCCCTCGGCGGCGGGGTCGATTTGCGCCAGCAGTTCGCTGTGGGTCCGGGTCATGGCGATGATGAGGTCGGCATCGCAGATGAGGGCGGGGCTGACCGGGCGGGCGCGATGGTCGCTCAGGTCGATGCCGACTTCGCGCAGGGCCTCTGCGGCGAGGGGGCTGGGGGGGGCTCCGGCCTCGGCGAAGATGCCGGCAGAGGAAAAGGTCCAGCCCGGCAGGTCTTTGCAGCGGTCCGCCATGAGCCGCTCGGCCATGGGCGAGCGGCAGGTGTTGCCGGTGCAAACAAATAAGAGTGTTCGGTTGGGGGGATGGCTCATTTCGTCTTACTTATCCCGTCTGCGGAGCGGGTCAAGTGTTCGTAAGGGTCTGTTTCGGTCCGTCAGTTCGCGGCGGCGTTGAAGGCGCGGTCGCCGGCGTCGCCGAGTCCGGGGACAATGTAGCCCTGTTCGTTGAGGCGTTCGTCGATGGCGCAGACGAGGATGCGGGTGCCGGGGAAGGTTTGCTGGACGCGTTCGATGCCTTCGGGGGCGGCGAGGAGACCGAGGAAGCAGGTTTGTTTGACGCCCCAGGCTTTGAGATCTTTCAAGGCGGCAATGGCACTACCGCCGGTGGCGAGCATGGGGTCGAGGACAAAGGCGACATCGACGGGGCGTCCGGCGGGGAGTTTTTGATAATAGGCGACGGGCTGAAGGGTGCGCTCGTCGCGGTAGAAGCCGAGATGCCAGACTTCTGCGTGGGGCAGGAGGTCGAGAAAGGGATCCACCATGGAGAGGCCGGCACGGAGAATGGGGACAATCCCGATTCGGCTGCGGAGTTCGTAAGCGGTGGTGGATTGGATGGGGGTCTGGATGTCGACGGGTTCGGTTTCGAGACTGCGGGTGGCTTCGGCGACCAAAAGGGTCGTGAGACGGCGGACGGCCTCGCGGAAGCGGCAGGGAGTGGTCTGTTTGTCGCGGAGCGTGCGCAGGGCATCGGCGGCGATGGCGTGTTGAAGGGGGAGGATTGGTGTCATGGGCTTGCTATCGCAAAATGGGCGGGAATGATCAATTCTATTTCTTTTGCATCTTGCTGCGTGTCCAAAAAACAACAGATAATTTCATCCGAAATCAGCTCATGTCACCTGGGATCATATTTTAGCAGCACTCTGTTTATGCAATAAATGATGAATCCGTAATATTCACAAGATATTCATTTAAGTTATTTAGGTTAACTTAACAGTTAACCTAAAAAACATTTTGCATTAAAAGCTAAAAGCTTGTGATGTGTCAAAAACTATGAAATTTATAATCGTTCTCTTTCAAAATTCAGGAATCTCAAAATGAAAAACCGCCTTAAACCAGCTTGGATGCGTTACACGACATACACACTTATCTGGGCTCATGTTCAGGTTCCGCTTTTGGCACAGCTTCCGGTTGGCGAATCCGTATCGCACGGTCAGGCGCGGTTTCATCGCGAAGGTGCTTCGCTGGTGGTGAGTCAGGATACCGACCGCCTGATCGTCAACTGGGATTCGTTTTCCGT
The DNA here is from genome assembly GCA_020831625.1 of Verrucomicrobiota bacterium. Classification (GTDB taxonomy): domain Bacteria; phylum Verrucomicrobiota; class Kiritimatiellia; order SS1-B-03-39; family UBA6053; genus PXAS01. Next base: position 72,626 of record JAFIGD010000004.1, read on the forward strand.
GGGCGGCGGGCACCAGGTTCGTTTTGATATGCCGGGCTCCGGGTCGGCGGCTTTGAACCGGGTGCTGGGCGGGTCACAGTCCATGATCGACGGGGTCTTGCAGGCGAACGGACGATTGTTTTTGGTGAATCCGCAGGGCATTGTGGTTGGACCCGGCGGGGTGGTGCGCGCTCACAGTTTTGTGGGCAGTGGTTTGAATCTTTCGGATGCGGATTTTCTGGGCGGCGGGGATTTGCGCTTTGCGGGCGGAAGCGGTGCGGTGGTGAATTTGGGCCGTATTGAAGCCTTGGGAGGGGATGTGTTTCTGGTGGGCGGCTCGGTGCGCAACAGCGGCACCGTCACCGCCCCGGGAAGCGTGGGCCTGGCGGCGGGCAGCGATGTCCTGATTCGTCCCTCCGGCGAAGAGCGGATTTTTGTGAGCGCGGGGGCGGAGACCGGCGTGATGGTGGATCACACCGGCACCATCCGCGCGGGCAATGCGGAATTCAAGAGTTACGGCAGCGCTTACACGGCGGCGATGAACCTCAGTGGATTGGTGGAGGCCGGACGAATTAGTGGTTCCGCCGGCCAGGGGGATGCCGCCATCTCGGGTGAATTGCGTTCCGAGGGCGGGGATGGGGAAATTGCCATAACCGCCGCCCGCCTGGATGTGCGGGACACCACGCGGATCGCCGCAGTGCGGGCGGACGGCAGCGGGGGACGGATCCGGATCGGCGGGGGCTATCAGGGAATGGACGCCGACCTGATCAACGCGGACATGGTTTATGTGGCTGAAGGCGCGCTGCTTTCCGCCGACGGACTGGAAGCGGGCCGGGGCGGTGAGATTATTGTCTGGTCGGATGACACGACCCGGTTTTATGGTGAGTTGAGCGCCCGGGGCGGTGAGCTGGACGGTGACGGCGGTTTTGCCGAGGTTTCCGGCAAGCGGCATCTGGATTTTCGGGGAACTGTCAATTTACTTGGCGGCGGCGATGGGGAAGCAGGTACGTTGCTGCTCGACCCCACGGATTTGCTGATTACTGGCACGGTGGCCGTGGACACGGATGTAACGGCGGCGACCCCCTTCCAGCCGAGTACGCCCGGCGCGAGTTCGCTGTTGAGTTATGACTCGCTGACCAATGCCCTGAATTTGGGCAATGTAACTGTGCGCACCTTAGATGACGGTGGCTCCGGCACGGGAATGATCACCTTCGGGGTGGATGCCACTGATGATTTCAGTATTCCGATTCTGTCAAACAGGTCTTTAACGCTGGAGGCATGGGGCAATTTGGTAATTAATGCAGATATTGACTTATTTCAGGGTCTCTTACATCTATATTCCGGTACCAGCGGAACCGGCGGTGACATTATCTTTAATAATCAGCCAACACTACGAGCAGGCAGCCAAATCAATGTTTATGCTGGGAATACGACCGCAGGTATTCAAAACGGTTTCGGTCGCCTTTATATGCCAGAGGGGGTGGTATTTGATACGTACCGCTTAGAGGTGAATTCCGGGCGGGTTGCTGGAACCCGAAGTGAAGTTCAGATGGTGGGCTCTTTTTCAGCAACAGGTGAAAATCAGATCGTGTGGAATAATACATCTGGCTTTGTTGCAAATCGTATGGAGCTTTTTCTGAGAGGTTTTGAGCAGGTGGAGTTTCTGACGCCGCTCCAATTAAGCTCTCAAATTGTGGCCATGGCCAACCGTATCGGCGTCATGGAAGACATGACCGTGGGATCTCAAATTTGGATGAACAGCTCCATGTATGCGGATCCAGACAGTGCACAGACGACAACAAATTTGAGATTGGAAAATGCCGGTGCTATTTTGATCGACCCGTCTGTAACCTTTAAAGCAAACTCCGTTTTGTTGAATACGGGTATGGAGGGCGGCGTTCGACCAGATTTTCTGGCCAACTTGGAACCCTTCGTGATACCTGATCCCACAACTGCATCCTTTAATCGGATTCATATTGAAGGGTTTGATTTGTTCGACCCTCTATTATCAGGTGGAGCTTATTCCCGTTGGGAAAATTCTTCCTTAATGATTCTGGCTAACGATATTCGTATTCCTGCCGGAATCGAAACCCTGGCAAGTGACACGCAATTTCGTTTGCAAGCGGCTGCGTATGTTCCCGGTATTCACCAAAGTGGGGTTGGTTATATTGACTTCAGGGACATTACGGATTTACACCCGCATTTAGCGGGAATCGGATGGACAATTCTCTATTCCGGTAAAAAGCCGGCGGCAGATGGCGGCGGTCGGGTCTCGTTGGCGGATATTACCTACGGGGCACCAGGCGGTGTTGTAGCCGAATTTGTTTACATCGATGGATTTTCAAATGTTGTGCTCGAGCGCGATATTGAGACGACGAACGCCCAACTTCGCGTGTTTGCCAATCAGATCGATGTTATGACAGATTCTTTAAAATCCGCGGGTGCTATTTTCCTTATTGCCGGTACTTATGCTCCAGAAGCGTTTGGTTTAGTGGGTCCTTATGATGCGGGATCTAATATTTTTGTGCGAACCGGAAATATTAATTTTTCACCGGATACTGTTTTAACAGCGAGATCGATCCAGCTCAATTCCGCCCAATTGCCCGGTGGGGGAGCACTTGCCAATTTTTCTGGGCCTAGGATTCAGTATTACGACAATACAAATATGTTTGATAGCATTGTGATGGCTGGAATGAACCAAGTTGATTTCCACTTATTGGACTCCTTCGGCAACCCAATCTACGAGATGAACCATTCGGGCGCGTTGCAAGTCTTTTCAAATTCCTTGGATCTGTATTTCGACACCTATCGTAATACTCAGGATTTAAATAATATCCATATGCAGTCGGTTAATTATTTGAGTTTGATGACAGGCGACGTCGGCGGAACGCGTTTCCATAACGCGGATGGTCAGACCACTGATGTTTTCATGACCTTTGACACTCAGAATATTGCGACTACTTCTGTTCGGTCTATAACGTTGACCAGTAGTTTGAACTCTTTAGGTGAACGCGAGGATTTGAATTTGACGCTGTACACTCCCGGTGATCGTCCCATTCGTAATCTTGTTGTTCTTGGTTTTGGCAACACGAATTTAATCGCCGGGAATCCGGACCGAACGGTTGAATTTATGGCCAGGGCTGCATTGGCCAGTGAAGCTCGAAATTTGCGCACAATGAATATTGAGGTTTACGGAGATTTAATTTTCGATGGTTATTTTAATGCTGTAGAGTCTACGACCACTTTGGGCGATCCACTTGGAGTGACCTCTTCCATTTGGTTGTCCGCTTTCGATAACGGACGAATCGAAACGCTGGGTGACAGCGTTGTTTCCACACCCCAAGGCTATTTGCGCTTGCTTGCCGATGGTGGTATTTTCTTAAACACAAATATAGAGGAACTGCGGTTGGCCCGGGGCGGGCTCGGCGATGTCATCATTAACGAGCGGGACAGTCTGTTCGTAACCACATTCGGTAATGCGGCTGACACCGGCAATCTGGTCATTGCCGCTCAGGGCGATATTTTGATTGATGGCAATATCAGTCGGGCCGGTGGAGATGTTTTCTTACTGGCCGATGCGGACCGCAGCGCCATTTTCGGCGCGGGCACGGGCGGAGCGGATGGCACTGGCGCAATCCTGGGTGGCTTGAGCAATGTCGGGTTATTGCCTAATTTCCAACGTGTTTTTGTTGCGAACAGTGACTTCACCGTGACGTACAATGGCTCCATCGCCGGCCCCAACGGTACGGTGGTGTCGGCCGGAGATGTTTTTTATGGTTCGCTGAGCGAGAATGATCTCAACATCGGTAACTTCACCGGCATGACTTCCGGTGGCGAGCAGGTCTGGGCGATCCGTGGCTATACGACGAGTAACAGCATTCGTTTGGATGAGCCGGTCGGCCTGATTTCGCCGACGCTTCTGCAGGATTACAATTCGCTGGGACTGGGGAACGATATCCTTTTCGACTATGGTGCGGGCCTTGTCAGTTTCTCGGCGGATGTCATTGGATCAGATACCCCGGTGGATACGAGCATTGATAAGTTCGGCAATCCTACCGGCGCTATTGGTTCCGGCGCCACACTGAACATGTCGGGGCAGTGGTACACCCGTCCACTGGCGGATATCGTGGTTTCGGATACCTGGGTGGTGCGGGCGAACACGCCGCTGATCAACTCCGTCAATGGTAATGTGGTGCTCAGCTCCGGTTATCAGTCGGAATGGTACGAGACCTTTGCCGGCTCCGGCGTCGGTGCCCCGGCGGATCTTTTCCTGCGGCAGAATACGAATAACAGTTTCGAGACGATAACGCCGGATGATTTTGTCTATAACAGCATGCGGCTGAACGCGAGTGCTGGCAATATTTTCGCCGCCGGATTCCGGGACATCATTGTGCAGAATGCGGCATCGCTTTCGGCTAACAACGATGGTGAGATCACACTCTGGGCGGCCCGGGACGTGCGTTTGGAAGCCGATGCGATCGCCTCGAATCTCTCCACCCTCAACCTGATCGGTGGCGGGGTGGTGACCAACCGCCGGGCGGATGAAACCTACGCCACTCTGAGCGTGCCCAATCTGATTGCCACCGCTGGCATTGCGGTGGATTTGCAGGGCGAATTCGATGGCGTTTCCGGCGGCTTGAACGATGCCACCTACTGGGCGGATCTCACGTTGGCGGCGATCGCGGAGCTGGATTTGGACGGTGGCTTGGGTGCAGGGTTTGCGCATCGTGATTTTGTCATCCGTGATTTGTCCGGCGATCTCACGGTCCAAACGCACGAGAATCAGCAGTACATCCGCGATGATTTGGATGGCGACTTCCGGGTGGTGGGCTATCCCGTCAGTTCCGGGGTGATTTGGGACGGGATCGTAACTTCCGGCAGCAACAACGACGGGAATGTCTTTATCACGACGCAGATTGGGGACATGAATGTCGATGCACAGATCTTCGCCGATACGGGTGATGCCACTTTGATTTCGGCAGGCGCCATCCGCCGCAGTCTGGGCACCGACCCGACCACGGAAGACCGGATCACGGCCAACACCATCTTCCTCGACGCCCAGACCTTTATCGGCACCGGCGACGCCGAGCGCATTTTGACCGATGGCAACCGGATCGAATTCACCGCCACAGAAGATGTCTGGCTGAGTGAGCTGAACGACGTGACGCTGGCCGGCAGCACGGAAGGCGCCTCCAGGATTGATTTTGAAACGGAAGACGGGGACGGCAGCGTTACCCTGGAGCAGGTGCGCACGGGCAGCGGCAGCATTCGGATCGCGGCGGGCATGGATGCCAGCGGCGGCAATATTCTCGACGGCCTCGCGGCCGAGCTGGGCAGCGGTACGGATGACCTCAACAGCGCCGCCCTGAACCTGGCCACCACCGGGGATCTGATTTTGGAAGCCGGCGGCAGCATCGGCGGCGATGGCGGCAGTATCGATTCCCTGCAGGTGCATGGCGCAACGGTCACAGCCACAACGCTGGGCACCGGAGCCGAGGAAGGAATTTACCTCACGATCTTGGATACGGCCGGGGGCGTGAATGTTGCCGGCCCCGCCGTTCAGATTAACTCGGGCCGCAACATCGACATCACCGCCCGGGAAAGCACCACCGGCGGGACCGGCAGTCTGAGCACCGCCGGCATAGTGACCAGCGACAGCGGCGGGTACATTCGCCTGGCGGCTGACCGCAATGTGTTGATTTCGCATGACATCACCGCCGGGAACGCCAGCGGGACCGCGGCCCCGGGCGCGGGAAATATCGTGCTGCGTTCCGGCATCGGCGGCACCAGCGGCAGCTTGAACATCTTTGCGCCGGTCACATCGGAAATGGATGGCGAGATCAACCTACTCGGTTTACAGGATGTGAACCTGAACGGGGCTATGACCACTGCCGCAGGCAGCGTCCTGGTGGAATCGCTCACGGGCGACATCCGCAGCAGTTTCGGCGGGATGGTCACAGCCAACGATGCGAGCTTCCGGGCGTCTCAGGGGCAAATCGGCACGGTGGAAGGTGTTGTGTTCACGGATGTAAATTTCCTGGTGGCGGAGAGCCTCGCTGATCAGTATTTCTATACCATTGGCCCGATGGAGTACAGCGCCCGCACCCTGGCAAACGGAAGGATTTCCCTGGAGAGTGAGATTGGAAGCATCACGGTGGGCGAGGTGGCAGTGGTCAGCACGCTGACGCCTTTGACCGGCGGCGTTCTGGCTCCCGGCGCCTTCGAACTCGACAGTGCCGCCTGGGGCCATGGTGTGCGCGCCAACGGCACCGGGGAGGTGAACCTGATCAGTGCGGACGACTTGATTCTCAATCAGGATGTGACCAGCGGCAGCGGGAATATTCTGGCGGAAGCATCCAGTAACATCATCTTTAACGGCGGCAGTCAGATGAATACAACCGGCAACGTTGAGGGGATCGCTGACAGCGGAGCCATCATCGACAACAGCGGTTCGGCGACAAGTGTCCAGATCGTTGCCGACCGGGCAATTCTGACGGCGGCCACCGGCATTGGCAGTGGCGCGATGTTTGCCGCGGGCAATCTGGGCACCGATGTCAATACACTGGGCGGCACAGTCACCGGCACCGGTGATGTCAATATCTACGAAGTCGATGGCGTCACTCTGGCCGATGTTTCCGTCACGGACGGCAGTTTCCGTCTGGAAACCGGCGGGCTGATCGATCAAGAGCCGGGTGCTGGCTTCCTCGTCAATGGAGTGGGCAGCGAAGTGGAACTCGACACCACCCGCGCAACTCTCGGACACGCGTTGATCGCTGAAAGTGGCGGCAACCTGAACCTGTCGACCGCAGATATCGCCGGCGATTACATTATCACCAGCACGGGCGAAGTCATCATGAACGGCGATCACAACATCGCCCGCGACTTCATTGTCGGCACCGACGGCTTCCGTCTGGCCGGCGGTGACAGCACCGTCGGGGGAGAGTTTCAGGTGACGGGGACCTTAACCGTTGATGCGGGTCTGTTGACCCTCACCGTATATGGTGTGAGCAATGTGGCGTCCGAAGGCGGGCTGAATGTGATAAACGAGTTAATCACCGAAGCCGGGGGCGTGGCCACCATTACCGCACGGTTTGACGATCCTGATTTTGATTTGGCCGGCATCCTCAATCAGCTCCCTGGCAATCTGGATCTGAGCGGGGTGACCGAATATGTGGTCAACCTGCGTGGAGAAACGACGACCTTCACCCCTGCTGAATTCGTGGATGCCAACGCGGTGGTGCTGACAAATCAGTCACAGAATCAAATCCGCAACCTGATCGTTCGCACCGGCAACGACACTCCTGGAAGCACCAGTTCGGTCACCCGCGACTATAACCTTGTTCAGAGTGGCGCCGTTTCGACCGGTACCGCCGACCTGACCATCAACGCGGTTCGCGCGGTGGGCGAATCCGCACCCGGTGCGCCCTTCACACCTGGACTCGCGGGCGGCATCGGCAACACCTGGACAGACGGTACGAACACATTCGATGAAACGATGGGTTCCACGATTACCCTGGACGGGGCCAACAGCTTCGGACGCATCAGCATTCGGGATGCGACGCAGACCGTGATCCGGGAAACCGGCGATGTGTTGCTCGGCCTGGTGAACGTGTTTGGCGACTTCGCCGCCCAGAGTGACAGCGGCGACGTGATCGTCACCGACGGCGCTCAGATCACTGCCAACAACGGAAGCACGATTACGTATCAGTCTGACAGCGGTAATATCGTGCAGCAAAGCGCGGACGGCCTGACGCAGACCTCCGGCTTGGTCGTCCTTGACGCCAGCGACGACGCGGGCAGCTCAACCCAGCGGATGGACCTGGACGCGGGCGATCTGCGCTTCGCGACCGGCGGCGACTTATACGTCGACGAAGTGGTCGGCGACCTCAACGCGGCCGGAACCTCCGGCGGCGAAACCGACATCCTGCTTTCGGTTGCGGACCGCGAACTGACTGTGACGGCCGTCGACGGCCAGAACGGCATCGTCTCCAGTGGCGATGTCCGCCTGACCGCTGACAATATGGACCTGATCAACGTGGTGGACGCCGACGGCCGGCGGGTGACGCTGGTGCAACTCACCGACGGCCGTGAAGTGACCCTCGGTAACGAGGTTGCCGGAACGCTTTCCTTGACGCAGGCCGAGATCAATCAGATCACAGCGCTGACGCTGCAAGTCGGTAACAACGACAGCGGCACGCAGACCGTGGTGGGCGTGCTCGACTACAGCGGCGCGGTCCCGAACCTGGTGCTCATCAGCGGCGGGGACATCAACAGCGACGGCACCGGCAGTCTGCGCGGCCAGAACCTGGCCCTCAGCGCGGTGAACATCGACCTGTTCAACGGCGATGACACCACCCACGACGGCAACCTCATTCTCGGCAGCCTGGCCATCGTGGCCAGCGGCACAAACGTGGCCTTCAAACAGGGCACCGACGACAGCAACGGCGCCCTGAACATCGGCAGCGTCGACGGTCTGGTGGGCATCACCGCCTCCGGGGCGTATGTGTACCTGAACACCAGCGGCCTGATCACCCAGAGCGCGGATGCCAACGTCACCGTGGACAGCCTGGAACTCGACACCACCCGGAACACCGGGATCGGCAACGCGGTGGTCACCACCGCTGGCGGGTACAGTCTGCAGGACTCTTTGGTGCAGGGCAGCTTCACACTCAACGCCGCCGGTGACATCGTCATCGACGGAGTGGTGGTGACAGTGGGCGACCTCAACCTCACCGCCGACAGCATCACCGTGGACAGCACGGGGAACATCGTCGGCGGCGACCTCAACGTGGTCGGGGTCTGGACGAACAACGGCGACATGACGGTGCTGGGTCAGAGCAATCTGGATCCGAGCGACGTGGACCTGATCAACGCGGTGCTCGTACTCAACGGCAGCACTGCGGAGATCTACGCCCACGGCACGAACCCTGACTTTGATTTGGCCAGCATGATCGCGGAGATCACCGCCCTGGATCCGAGCATCGAAACCGTCCGCGTGGACCTGCGGAGTGATCTCTTCACGCAGGACACCACGGTGGTGAACGTGGACGCCATTCTGCTGGAGAACGCCGACAACACCGTCGCCAACGAACTGCGGGTGCGCACCGGCGGCAATGTGCCGACCACCCTGGAGCAGACGACCCGCGACTACAACCTGGTGCAAACTGCGGCCATCGACACCGACGGCCGCGACCTGCTGGTCAACGCGGCCACGGGAGCCAACCACACCGGCGTATTGAGTCCGTATGACAACTCGCTGCTCAACGGCGGGGAAGGTTCGACGATTACGCTGGATCAGGAAGGGAACCGTTTTGGCCTCATCCGGATTCGGGATGCGTCTGACACCGTCCTGCGCAGTGCTGAGACCCTGATTCTCGGCGAAAGCGTGGTGCACGGACACCTGGATATGGAGTCTGGTGAAGGCGATCTGGTGTTGGGCGCAAATAGAGACGGCAGTCCCGCAGAGGTGCAAATCTTCGGAGAATCCCGCTTCGTGGCGGTGGGCTCCGGCGGAAACATCCTGGTTCCGGGGAATCTGCAACTCGGCGGCGACTCAATTTTCGCAGCGGGGATGGATCTTACGGTTGACTCCGGCGCATCGGTGGTCGGCGACGGCCTCGTGGTCATGGTGGTGGATGAAAACGCCGGACCTTTACCGGGCGATGGATGGTTCCGGAATTTCGGAACCATTGAGGGGCAAGGAGGAGTCATTGTATATGCGGTGGGCGGGCCCTCGGTGCCCGGAACGCATTTCCCGGTGCAAAACCAGGTGGAACTGGGCAGTCTGATCGGCCTGGCGACGCTGGATCCGAACCTTTTGGCAAAGTACGGGGTGAGTTACAGCGAAGGCGGGGTGGCGCACGGACCCGGATTTGCCGGGGCATATCTGGCCGGAAACGGATTTGCGCCTATGGGCAGCGGGATCTGGTACAAGCTCACGCCGCAACTTCAGCCTGTGCCGGTCGTGGATACGGCCATTTCGCGCCGAGGGGGCGTGGAGTGGGGGACACCGGAGCTGCCCTGGTTGTTGCCCTTCCACATGGAGCGGTACTGGGACTGGGCCGGAGAGCGTGAGTTTGACTGGTTCTATTCGATCCGAACCGAACCCGGCGAATGGTTGGACTATTTGGAACGGCGGTATTTACGCCAACGGTCTTTTATCAACCGCCCGGCCTCGGACAGTGGTCAGGGGGACCGCCCAATCGAAGCGGTGGAAGACACTGACAACCCTGAACTTGCGTTTGGAGAATAATCATGATGACCAAGCAAAACAAATCATATGGTGTTTCCGGACGGTGTCTGGGGCTGTTTTTTCTGATGTCACAAGCGGTTTGGGCGCAGGTGCCGGTGATCCGCAACGTGCCGGGGGGCATTCCCGAGCCTCCTCCCGGAGTTCCGGGGGCAGCGGCCGCGGAGATGGACCCGGAAGAGGCGGAGGTGGTAATCCCGGATTCAGAGAGCGGCCCGGTGCGGTGGATTCTGCTGGCCGGAACGGCTGAGGACTTGCGTGAAAGAACCGCGGCGGGTCCTGAAGGCGTCGAAATCACAGGGCTGCCTCTGGTGGAGGACCGGGGCGGAGTGAGCTTGCGTGCCGCGCTGAGCCGACAACTCGGCCGTCCGCTGAGTGATGAAACGCTGCAGCGAATTGGCCGGGAGATCCACCGCTATTATATTGGGGAAAACCGTCCGATTCTGTTGGTGCATTTACTCTATCGAGACGAAGAGACCGGGGGGGTGGGATTTTTGGTCAAAGAGGGTGTGCTCGGCGAGGTCCGTGCGGAAGGAGCCCGCTGGTTTGATGAAAGCTGGCTGGCCCGGCAGGTGCGTCTGAGCCCGGGCGGTCCGATCGACCGCGGGGTTCTGCTGAAGGATCTGGACTGGCTGAATCAAAACCCCTTCCGGCATATTGATGTGGTGTTCATGCCGGGACAGGAGGCGCAAAGCAGTGATGTGGTGCTCAAAACCACCGACCGTTTTCCGCTGCGGGTGTATGGCGGTGTCGAAAATACCGGCTCCGCGTCCACCGGCGAATGGCGCGGAAATATCGGGGTGCAGTGGGGGAATGCGTTTGGGCTTGATCATCAGATTGCCTATCAGTTTTCCTCGGCGTTTGATGATTTTGACGCCCAGCGTGTGCATGCCCTGACCTGGATGATTCCGCTGCCGTGGCGTCATAATCTCAACTGGTATTTGAGTTACGGGGACTCGTTTTACACGCTGGGACAGGAAGCCTCGTATGGCGGAGAAAGCTGGCAGATCAGCCCCCGTTATGTCTTTCCGCTGGCATCCGGGCGGGTGGGCTTGACGCAGGAGCTGGGGCTTGGGTTTGATTTTAAACACTCGAACTACGCGGTGCGCTTTGACGGGGAGCGGGTGCCGACCAATGAGACCGAGGTGGTGCAGCTGGTGTTGGAGTATGCGGCGGGACAGACGGACCGGTATGGCCGCACCAGCGGCACGCTGGGGCTGATCTATTCGCCGGGAGGTCTGAGCAGCCGGAATGATGACGAGGCCTTTCAAGCGGTGGACCCCCGCACGGAGTCAGAGTACATGTATATGACCGGATCGCTGCGCCGCACGCAGTGGCTGGGCCGGGGCTGGTCCCTGATGGCCAGCGGCACCGGACAGCATGCCCCGGATGTGCTGTTAAGCACAGAAAATCTGGGGATTGGCGGCTACAGCACAGTTCGGGGATATGAGGAGCGGATTTTGTTTGGGGACACGGGGGCTTTTGGAGGAGTGGAGCTTCGCAGCGCCTTTGTGCACCTCCCCGGCAGCGAAGGCCGGGGGCCCGGCCTGCAGGCGCTTGGATTTGTGGATGCCGGCTGGGTCCGGCAACGCGAACCGATGGAGGGCACGGATGAAGATCAGCACCTGATTTCTGCCGGATTCGGATTGCGAATCGAATGGGCCCCCTACGCCAGCCTGCGCGCGGACCTCGGCGTTCCCCTCGATGCAAGCGATGAAACACTTTCCGCCTCGGCCCGGGCCCACATCGGCCTGGTCATTGGCTTTTAACCTGAACCCCTCAATGAACATATGATGAACTCCTCCAAACGTATCTCGCTTCTACTCAGTCTTCTTCTCAGTTCTTTTGTGCAGGCGCAGCACGTGCTCGATCAAATGGTGGCCACTGAACTGCTTCGCGGCAGCACCGGCGGCCTTGCCGTCGGCGCGTTGCAAAGCAATGAGGATTTCCTTCGTCAGTATACGGCTGGTGTGCTGGAACAGGAGTTGGCCCAAGAGGCGGCGCGCCGGGGATTGACCGAGCGGATGGACGTCCAGCGGGCGTTGCACGCGACCCGGATGCGGGTGCTGGTCCAGGCGCTTCAAGCAGATGTGATCCGCGGGATCCCGGCACCGACGGAGGAGGAGGTTGAAACCGTCTACAACCAACAGCCGGAACGCTTCAGGGTGGCGGAAGCCCTGCAAGTCGACCTGTTTGTGTTTGACCTCAATGACAACGCCGCGAGGGATTTTGCGCGTCAAGCCGTGCGGGGCCGGAAGATCGACGCGGCGACTGCCGCAGAAGTTGGCGGGCGGCAACTCGCCGGTGTTTCAGAGGAGGGAGAGGGCTGGGTGGCAAAAGACGCTTTTCCGGAAGAAGTTTGGAACGCGTTAAAGTCGGCCCGAAGCGGAACCGTGCATCAGTTTCCGCTGGAGGAACGGATTCTGTTGGTCAAGCGGCATGGACATCGCGAGGAGCGCCAGGCGACCATGGAGGAGGCGCGCGTAAAACTCCGTGAAGCGATGCTGCAACAGCGTCAACAGGCGGTCTGGACCGAATTTTTGCAACAGCGTCGGCGCGGAATCGGTTTTGAAAACTAATGGTGCCCGGTCGGCCTTTCCCTTTTCTTTCGGGTAAATTATAATCCAGTCGGAGTCCCAGCATGATGAAACGATCCGGTGTTACTCTCTTTTTTTTGAGCACGTTTCTTTCCGCCTCAACGCTTCATGTGGCTCCGTACGGGGATGACGCCAACCCGGGCACGGAGCTGGAGCCGTTTGCGACCGTGACCGCCGCAATTGCGGAGGCCGCTCCGGGGACCACAATCGAGCTTGCCCCCGGAGTGTATCGGGAACGGGTGTTGGTGTCGAAGGAGGGAGCCGCGTCTGAGCCGATTGTCATCCGGGGCACCGGATGGTCACACGGACGCCCCTCCGCAATCGTCAGTGCGTTTGAGGATATCACGCCGGGTGACAACGGATTTGGTGCCTGGGAGAATCATTCGGGGTCCATCTGGAAAATCACGGTGCCCCAATCGTTGCCCTTGGGGCGGAATCTGGTTTTGGTCAACGGGGAGGCGATGCGTCCCGCCCGTTGGCCTTCGGCGTCCCAGGTGGTGGATTTTGACCGCCGGGGAATGGCGGAAGCCGACAGTGGAGGGATTGATCTGAACTCAAGAGGGGGGCAGGCTCCATACACTCCGGATGATTTTTACAGTGGCTGGTATGATGACACGGATCTTTCCGTTTTTCCCTCGAACCATTTTCAGGGTGCGCATATCGATTTGTGCGCCGGCCACAACTGGTGGACGAAGACCGGAGTCGTTACCGGGAATTCAGGCAGCCGACTTGATTTCCGCTTTCGATTTGCCGAGAACTGGGATCCGGAGCTGGACACTCCGAAGGAAAAAGACCGGTATGCCGTTTGGGGGCATTTGGCGACGCTGACGGAACCCGGTGAGTTTTTTCTGGATGTGAACGGCGTGAACGGACCCGCGCTGACCTTGTATGTTTGGCTCCCGGACAGCGGAAATCCAAGCAGCCATGTGATTTCTCTGCGGAACCGGGAAGAGGCCTTGAGGCTGACCGGCTCCCGGCATCTTTTGTTCGAGAACGTTTCAATAGAAGGGGGCCTGATTTTTGCGGATCCAAACAGCCATGATCTGATCATGGACCGTTTGTATCTTCGGTATCCGGCCCTCAACCGCAATCAGCTGCAGTGGGGAGGGAATCGTGCGGTGCATCTCATGGGAGACCGAAACGTCTTCAGAAACGGACAAGTTTTGGAGGTGGATGGTGTGGCTCTTTACACACAGGGGGAGGAGACCCGCTTTGAAAATAATGTGATCGGGTTTACCCAGAGTCATGCCCTGAGCCTGGATGACGCGGTGAACGGAGTCTTCGAGTATAACACGGCGTTTGAGGCGGGGGGGACTCTGGTGGCCATGGGCGCAAAAAACAGTTTAATTTCGATGAATCACGTATATAAAGCCGGGATGCGTTCCACAGATTTAGCGGTGATGAATACCTGGAACAGCGGAGATATGCAGGGAACGGTGATCAGCTATAACTGGGCACATACAAATCTGGCACCGAGAGATTCAGGTCTGAAGTGGTATGGAGGTCAGGGAATACGGCTCGATTCCGGAGGGGCTGAACGGGGGTGCTCCAATGCGGTGATCCATCACAATGTGGTGTGGGGAACAACGTCCGAAAGTTCGGTTACCGCGTGGTTTCTTCAGGAGGGGATGGAGAATTATGGCGATTCCAAAATCGAGGTGTATCACAATACGGTTTCCAGGCATTTGGTCATCGGCGGCAGCGGCTCGGGGCAGGGGCATATCTTCCGGAGGAACATTGGAGAACGTATGGGGGGGAGCCTGATTTTGTCAGGTGCGGTGATGGCTGATAATATTTTTTGGCAAACGACCCAAAATGTGGAGGCGGACAACCTGCTGGCAAATCCCCGATTCACCTCCGCGGTCACGCACCGCTACACGCTGGAGGTCGATTCGCCCGCGCGGGATTATGGAACGCCGGTTCCGGGAATCACGGAGGCTTCATCCGGGGCTTATGTCGGCTCGTACAATCCGGATCAGCCCGCCTGGCGGCCGGGTGCCCGGCTTGGGCCGGAACATCTGCAGGAGTTGGAAACTGAAATGGTTACCCGTGAGGATGGTGTCCGTGTTCTTCGGGTTTACGGGGCCTCTCTGGGGCGCACCTTCCCCGACACTTTCACGGCCCGGGTGGGCGGACGGTCGGCCATGGCGCTGGAGGTGATGTTTGATTTTGTTGATAACCGTTCGGAAGCGTTTTTGGAAATTGATTTTGAGGGTCTGTCAGGAGGGCAGCCGGTGGATCTTTCGCTGAACGGGGTGGATTTTGTGACGCCGTCGCAGTCGACGGTGCTGGTGCCCCTTCGCGAGGTTTCCGACCCTGGCGGTCTGACCGGGCTGGGGCTGGGGGGAGATGAAATCACACTTCCCGCCACGTCTCTGGGCGGAGACGGGTTGATTCGCCGGGCATTGAACACCACGGGGGCGCTGGTTCGTGATTTCTATCTCGATCCTGTGCCGGTCGTGGTGGACACCCGTGCCTGGATCGCGGAAGGCATGTCGGCGGATGCCAGGGATCTCCGTTTTTCATTTGCGGGCGGAGCGGGGATGCTGGAGCACTGGATCGAGTCGGGTCTGGGAACGGAGCACACGCTGATTTGGCTGCGGGCACCCGCATTACCGGAAGGGTTCACGACACCTCCTTTTCTGTTCACAGCGGATCGATCCACCGTTTTTGCGGTTTTCGGGGACGGGGTGGAATCGGCCCCTCAGGTCCCCGGTATTTTGCCGGAGCGGTACCCGCTGCTTGAAAGCACATCCCTGATGTTACATTTGGCGGGCAACCAGCTTGCCGACACCTTTTCGAACGGAACGCCGGTTTCCTTTTGGCCAAACCTTCGCGGGGGTGCACCTGCGGAACAATCCGAGCCGCTGCGGCAGCCGCTGTATCGCGAAAATGCCATCAACGGTCTGGGCGCGGTCTGGTTTGACGGGGGATTGGACTATCTTTCCGTCGGAGGCGCGGCCGGTCTGGGTGTGGGACATTTTCATGCTTTTCTGATCAGCCATGTGCCGGATCCCGGACCGATGACCTGGCAACGAATCCTGAGCGCCCGGAATCAGGTTGGACTGGCGGACTGGGAGACCGGGATTTCGATTGGTGCCCGCGAGATCGGCGGCGTGGCGCAAGTGGCTCCTCCCGAACTGCGGGCGGTGTCCGCCGACATGGACCGCTCCCGGGAGAATCTGCGGATTGGGGCGGAGGCCTTGACCAGCACGGGGTTTTATCGGGGTGAAGTGGGAGAGGTTCTTATCTTTGACCAGCGTCTGGGCTGGGAGGATGTCTGGTCCATCAGCCACTATTTAGATCGTAAATGGGGACTGAAAGACGGGATCAGGCTGGAGGAAAATCCAGAAATGGATATTCCCCGATTACAGATCCTTGTGGGCGGGATTCCTGCCAGTGACGTTGTGGTGGGACCCGGAGGCGAGATCCACTTTGTCGCGCCCCACGCGGCGGATGGCACTGCGCTCCCCAGCACGGTGGATATTGAAATCCTGCTGCCGGATGGCACCGTGTATACCTTGGCAAACGCTTATACCTATGAAGCCGAGGAGCTTCTCTACCGTGTGGACCCGAATCTGCTGGCAGAGGGCGGAGGCGTTCCCGGCTGGTTGATTAGTGGAGGTGTCCTTGAAGTCACGACCGATCCGCTGCTGAATCCCACGCCGCCGCATCATGTGGCCTCGTTTCTGATCAATAGTCCCGATTCGGTTCAAAAAGACGAATATATCGGATTCGCGTTGGAGGAGCTTGTGGACCTGCGGGTGGGCGAGGCGGTGCAGCTGACCTACAATCTGCGTTTCACGGCTCCGGCGAATCCGACCGCATCACGTACTGGCACCGGTTTTGCCTATCGCGAAGCGGGGCTCAGTCCCTGGCAGGCCCCCGGAAACCGGGAATACTTCTTTTTGACGAGCTATGGAACGGAAGGCGAATTGGGAAGTCTTCGAAAATCCCGTGATCTCCAGTTTATCAATACGGGCGATATTTTGGCGGATCAACAGCCCTCCATTGACTTGGGTGTCGCTCCGGGGAGTGTGTTTTTTGAAATGGCGAGGGTGAGCCCCAATCGTATTCGCCTTCGTTACCAATTGTCAGAAGGGCCGGTGGCGGAAGTCACAGACGCCGAGGAGCTGTACAAGATCTTTAACCGGGTGTTTCTCCGTTTCCGCCGCGCCACAAACGAGACCGTGGAGGCAGTGCATCTGGATGATATACGGGTCCGCCGACTGGTGAGCGACCGTATCCTTGAAGTTCCGCCCCCCCCGTCCAATTTTACCGTTGAGATGATCTCCAGCACGGAGTTGCGTGTGAGCTGGGAGCCGGGAGACGCTTATACGGAGGGGTATGTGCTCCAGCGCCGGATTTCAGGCGGCCTCTTTGAAACGGTCGGCATGTTTCCGGCCGATGTTCTCGAATATTATGACCTCGGCCTGGTGCCGAACACCGTCTATGAATATCGTGTGTTCACGACAGGGGTGGAGGCGCTGTCCGCATCCTCCGAAATCATAGGCACCTCGACGGATGATCAGACGCTTTTAGTTCAGGATGGGTTTGACGACGGATCGGCAACGGATAATCCGTTGGACCCTCTGGACATCGCGTGGATTCACACTGGGTATGTGCCGACGGTTGTGGTGGATTCCGTTCTGGATCCGGGCACGCCCGGCTATGTGGCCCGGGTGCGGATCGATGGAACGGCCGCAGATGCCTACCTTGGCTTCCGTATTCCCGGTGGGCCCCGCACTTTGGAGGTTGGAGAAGGGCTCCGGTTGCGCTACCGGGTGCGGTTTCCCCAGGGAGCGCGCGCGGACACCTCCCGTACCGGGGTCAGTTTTGCATATGCCGCCCCGGGACGGAATGCACCATGGGTTCACGAGGAGAACCGCGAATATGCGTTTTTTACTTCCTTTGGCTCAGACAGCTCTATTGGAATTCTCGAGAAAACCGCCGGGGCGCAATTTATCAATTTTCCCGCCGGTCCGCATTTGATCTCAGGCGGACAAGCCAAAAATCTCGGGACAGATCCGGGAACGGTTGAGTTTGAAATCTTTAAAACAGCTGAAGATTCCGTCCGGATACGATTCCGGATCGACGAAGCAGACTATGATGAATACACGGATAGCGATGCGCCCCACATCACCTTTACCCATGTGTATCTGCGTTATCGAACCCCCTCGCTGGATGATGCGAATGACTGGATGGTGGACGACGTGGAGCTGACGTTCTTCGAAAAGCCCGGTGTCTCACCTGATGTTCTTCCCCGTGATCTTTGGCGGGACATCCATTTTCCGATTGTGTTGGAAAACAGCGGGGATTCGGACTGGTATGCGGATCCGGACGGCGACGGCGTTGTGAATCTTTTGGAATACGCCTTTGGGGGGGACCCCTGGACCGCGCACAGCCTGCAGGCTCCCCGTTTGATTACAGGGGATTCGGGACAAGTCAGATTGCGGCTTGAATTCACACGCGAAGATCTGTTGTATCAGCTTGAGGCCAGTCCGGAAATTCATCCGGCGGTTTGGGCCTCTGTTCCCGGAGGGATGTTGCCCGCCGGTGCGAACTCCCCGGTTGAACTCGATCTGGATTTAGACGGGTTGCCCCGGCGATTTTTTCGAATTCACGTCGAACCGAACTCTCCGTAAAGAATATACAGGTAAGCGGCATAGGCGGTGAGGAGGAGGGCGCCCTCGACGCGGTTGATGCGGCCGGGGCGGTTGTGTCCGTAGCCGATTGCGAAGAGGGAGAGGGTGAGAAGGAGAATGGTGAGGAAGTCGCGGTTGAGGACTTCGGATTCGACGGCGAAAGGCGAAATGCCGCCGGCGATCCCGACGACGGCGAGGGTGTTGAAGAGGTTGGAGCCGACAATATTGCCGACCGCAAGTTCGTGTTCGCCTTTCCGGACGGACGCGAAGGATGCCGCGAGTTCCGGGAGGGAGGTTCCGAAGGCGACGATGGACAGTCCGATAATGAGGTCACTGACCCCGAGGGTAGCGGCGATTTCCACGGCGCCCCACACGAGGGCGCGGGAACTGATGATCAACACCAGCAGTCCGCCGCCGAGATTCGCGGCGGCCTTCGGCAGGGGCATGTCTTTTTGGCAGAGTTCGGCCTGCAGGTCTTTGACGATGGGATCCTGGGGCTGCTTCAGGCTTGTCCAGAGGGTGTACGCCATCACCGCGACGAAAATGATGAGCAGGAGAACGCCTTCGGTCCGGCTGATGTGAAGGTTCCAGATAAATCCGCCGGCGACGAGTGTGACCAGCGTGAGCAGGGGGAGTTCTTTTTTGAGAATCCCGGACTGAAAGCGGATGGGGGAGACGACGGCGGTCAAGCCGAGGATGAGGGCGATGTTGGCGATATTGGAGCCGAAGGCGTTACCGACGGCGAGGGCGGGGTTTCCCTGCAGGGCGGCGATGGCGGAGACGATGAGTTCGGGGACGGAGGTTCCGAAGCCGATGATCACGATCCCGATCAGCAGAGGGGAGATGCCGGTGCGCCGGGCGGTCACGGCGGCGCCGGTGATAAACCGGTCTGAGCCTATCGCGAGGAAAAGCAGACCGATAACGACGGCGAGGATGGGGAGAAGCATGGATTAGGCCCGGGATTCAAGTTCTTCCCATCGGGCATAGCAGGTTTCGAGGGTGTCTGCGAGTTTCTTCAGTTCGTTCCGGGTCCGGGCCTGTTGTTTTTCATGTTGCCGGTAGAATTCGGGCTCGTTGAGGGCCAGCGTTTTCTCCCGCACCTCGGTTTCCAGGGTTTCTATTTTGCGGGGAAGGCCGCGAAGTTCGTTTTCCTCCCAGGTGGTGAGCCTTTTCTTGGGTTTCGGCGGGGATTTCGGCGCGGCGGAGGTTTCGGCGGAGGCGGCGGACGGGGTTCGGTCGGTTGTTTTGTTTTTGCGCTGGTCCAGCCAGTCGTCGTAGCCGCCGGGGTACTCCCGGATCTGTCCGTCCTCTTCAAAGACCAGGGTGCCGGTGACGACGTTGTTGAGAAATTCGCGGTCGTGGCTGACGAGGAGCAGCGTGCCGGTGTATTGGACGAGCAGGTTTTCGAGGAGTTCGAGGGTTTCCATGTCGAGGTCATTGGTGGGTTCGTCCATGACCAGGACGTTGGAGGGCCGGGTGAAGAGTTTGGCGAGGAGGAGACGGTTACGTTCGCCGCCGCTGAGCACATGCACCGGGGTGCGGGAGCGTTCCGGCGGGAACAGAAAATCCTCCAGATATGAGATGACATGTCGGCTCCGGCCGTTGATTTCGACGGTGTCGCTGCCTTCGCCGACGTTTTCGAAAACGGTTTTGGTTTCGTCGAGTTTGAACCGGTGCTGGTCGAAGTAGAGGATTTCGAGGTTGGTGCCGTGTTCGACGGTTCCGCTCTGCGGAGCGGTTTTGCCGAGCAGAAGGTGAAGAAGGGTGGTTTTGCCGGAACCGTTGGGGCCGATGAGTCCGATTTTATCGCCGCGGAGGATGCGGGTGGAGAAATCCCGGATCAGCGGGGGCTGGTGGTCCCATTGATGCGACAGGTGGGTGACTTCGATCACCTTTTGTCCGCTGCGGTCGGATTCGCCGGCCTGAAGGACCGCGGTTCCGGTGCGTTCCCGCCGCGCCTTGCGTTCCTCGCGGAGTTTTTTCAGGGCGCGGACGCGGCCCTCGTTGCGGGTGCGGCGGGCTTTGATGCCCTGGCGGATCCAGGTTTCTTCCTGCGCGAGTTTTTTATCCTGAAGCGCTGCGTGTTTTTCCTCGGCGGCGTAGCGTTCCTCGCGGCGGCGGAGAAAGGTTTCGTATCCGCAGTCCCAGTCGTGGAGCTGTCCGCGGTCGAGTTCGAGAATACGGGTGGCGAGGCCGCGGAGAAAGGTCCGGTCGTGGGTGACGAAGAGAATGGCTCCGGTGAAGCGTTTGAGCACAGCCTCCAGCCATTCGACGGATTCGATGTCAAGATGGTTGGTCGGTTCGTCGAGGAGCAGCAGGTCGGGTTCGGCGGCGAGCGCGGAGAGGAGGAGGGCGCGGCGTTTTTGTCCGCCGGAGAGGGTGGCGAAGGGTAGGCCGTCCTCCAGATCCATTTCAGAAAAGAGCTGGTCGATTTTGCGGGCGGTGTGGGCCTCGTGGGCACGGGGGCCAAGCCGGTGTTCCACGAGGTCGCGGGTGGTGCCGGGCATATCGCGGGGGACCTCCTGACCGAGCATGGCCACGCGGGCGCCGCTGGTGAAGGCCAGGGTCCCTTCATCCGGGGTTTCGGTTCCGGACAGGATCCGCATGAGGGTGGATTTGCCTTCGCCGTTCCGGCCCAGCAGGGAAACCCGTTCGCCGGGTTCGAGTGTGAAGCTTACACCGTCCAGAAGCTTTGGCCCGCCATAGGACATGGAGAGCGATTGAACGCTTAAAAGTGCCATATGCGAAAGAGGGTGGGGATTAGAAAGAGGGTTCCGGCGTCAGCACGGACTCCAGGGCCTCGCCGGGCACAGACACACCGGCGGCGAACGTGCGGGTCGGGTTTTCCAGATCCATGGTCTGGAGGGGTTTGAGGCCGAAGGGCGGGAGCTTATCCCGGAGATGCCGTGCGAATTCCTGCGCCAGCGCAATGGTTTCCTCGGTGGAGCCCTGTTCCTGCACATAGATCCCGACGGAATACTGAAACCGGCTGTATTCCTTGGGTGAACGCCAGGAGGCGAACACATGTCCCAGGCGTGCGAAATAACTGTTGAGCGTTCCGTGGGCGACGTTTTCGGACAGCTGCTGATTCATCATGATGGAGACAAAGTCCTGATTGTACCAATACAGCACCATTTGCCGGTTGCCCAGATTCGCGTTCTCGTAAAGGCGCGAGTAGATGATTTCGTAGTCGAAATTCATGTCACCGGGAACGGGGGGCTGACCGATTTCCTGCCAGCCGGCCTCACGGAAACAGACGTCCGGGGAGTGGGGGAAGGACCAGGTGGACCCATGGAAGCCGAGAACGGGTTCCCAGAAATTGATAATCACATTGACCAGTTTCCCGTCGGGGGCGCTGTACCAGGCGACATAGCTCTCGGAGGGACGGAGAATCCGAAGGGCCTGATCGGGAAGCTCGCCCCAGTAAATGCGGCGGAACGGCCCGACTTCGCCGGGGAACGTGTCCAGGCTCATGCGGTTCTGGGAAAGGAGATACTGGATGCGGCTGCGCACGGAATAGCGTTGAAAGACCATGAGCTGGAGCACAAACATCGCGGCCAGACAGAGGAAGACGCTGAGCCGGATTTTACTGATGCGGCTGAAATAGATCTCACGCTGATCCTCGGCGGAGGCGGTGATATGCTCTTCCTCCTCCTCGCCGTTGTCATTCGCGGCGTGATAGGCTCCATAGGTGCCGTAACTGCCATAGCCTCCGGCGTTTCCGTAATGTCCATAGACGCCGTAATTGCCGACATCCCCGAAGGATTCCTTTCCCTGGGGCGGGGGCGCGAGGAAACGGGAGAGGAGCACCATGATCATGGCGGCGATAAAGAAGGAAATTCCGCCGACCACGTCGTGCTTGGTTCCGCTGGCCCAGCTCATGTCGAACCAGTGACAGAGCAGCGCGGTGGCCACGACCCGGATGAAATTCTGGAAAATGGCGAGAAAAACGCCGAGGGGCAGGAAGAGCGCGATCAGGAAGGGGCGCAAGCGGAGAAACCAGGCGATGGCGGGGGCCACGGCGAGCATGGCCCAGAGGGAGCGGATCCCGGAACAGGCGTCGGCCACCCCAAGCAGGACACCGGGTATTTCAATCACATTTCTGGACACATAGACGCTGAATCCCATGAGCTCGAGCGCGCCGGCCGACCAGGCGGTGACGGTGTTCCTCAGGGCGTTTTTGAGCATGGCTTCAGGGGGGCCCGGCAGTCCTGGGATCAAAAAGACCAAATACAGAAGCGGGAACCAGAAGGTTTTCAGGGCTCTGAAGCCGAAGAACGAAATGAACAGTCCCCAAATCATGACGATGAGGCCGACGCTGGTGATGTATTCCGCGAAGACACCGCCGGCGACCAGGCCGATTTTATACCACATGGCGAAGAACTGAACGGCCAGTCCGGACAGCAGAATGGGGATGCCCCAGAATTCGCCGACAATCCGGGGCTTTTGCCGTTTGTCCAGATTGCCCATGACTTTCCATGCGGCGGCAGCGGCGATGACCGGGACGAGCACTGCGTGGGAGTAATCCTCATTGTTCAAATAGTATTTGAACAGGGTGATGATCATGTAAATATTGGCGGCAAAGGCCAGCGCGGTGATCCACAGGATATCGAGGGCTCCGAGCTGGGGAATCCGGACCTGATTAAGCCCGTAGCCGTATCCATAGCCGTACCCCTGTTTGTATGAGGATTTTTTCGCAAGGGTTTTGCTGGCGTCGGTCATGACAGGTCTCCGGATTCAAGTTGACTGAGCAGCTCGCGCGCGTCCCCGGCCTGAACAAAGTCGGGGTCGAGAATCAGAACCACTTCAAGGTTCTGCCGGGCCTCCCGGTTCCGCCCGGTGGCCGCCAGGGCCTGGGCGTAGTGAAAGCGGATGGTCGGGTTGCCACCGGCGATTTCCAGAGCGCGTTCGTAGATGGGCATGGCTTTATCATACTCGCCTTTTGCGGAAAGTACATAGGCGTAGGTGTCGAGAATCACTGCGTTGTCGGAATATTGTTCCCGGAGCGGCACCATCAGACTGTAAGCGAAATCCAGATCCTCGCGGCTGCGGGCCAGAAGAAAGGCGAGGTTGTTGGCCAGTTCGGGCCGCTCCGGATATTTTTCATGCAGCCGACGGGTGTCGGCCAGGCTGTCGCGCCAATATTCGGACTGCATACGGATTTCAACCCGGCGGAGCCGGATGGCGTCGGCTTCGGGGTTCTCCTCCAGGATCCGGGTGAGCAATGCAATGGCCTGACGGGTTTCGCCGAGATTCACCAGCACCTGACTGTAGAGGGCCACCAGTCCGAAATCGTCCGGGTGCTGTGACAGAGCGTTTTCGAGCACAAGTTTGGCCTCGCCCGCTTTCCCGCTCTGCACAAGCGTTTGGGCCAGAAATCCCAGGACATTCCGGGCGTTGGGCGTGACATTGAGCACCCGCCTTGCATGATCCGCAGCCTCGTCGTACATCCGGATTTGACTGTACATCTGCGCGAGCATCCAGTTGGCGGACCGTTCCACAGTGGGAACACGGGAGGAGGTGAGCTGCAGGGCCAGGCGGCGTCCCTCACTGATCCGGCCGCTTTGCAAAAGGAGTTCGGCATAGCGGAGACGAATGCCCAAATCGCCGGCAAAGCGGTTGAGAAGTGATTCATACTGGCGGAGCCCGACATTCAGACCGAACCGGGAAAGCATCATTTCAGCCCGGAGCTGGTTGGCTTGAAGGTGGTCGGGCTGAATGGAGAGCACATGATCCAGCGTCTGGTCCACAGCCTGCATATCCTGGGCCTGGGCATGAAGCGGAATCATGGCGAGCAGGCCATCGATATGGTCCGGATCCAGTGTCAGCGCTGCTTCAAGGCGGGTTCGCGCAGCTTCAGGATTCTGAAACACATTGAGCTCCAGTCTTCCCAGGAAGGAGAGGGTGCCGGGATTTTCCGCGTCCCGGGCGTGCAGGCGGTCCATGAGGCCGCGCACGGTGTTCTGATTGCCCAAAGAGGCCTCGAGCGCGGCGTTCATGCGAATGGCCCGGATATTTTCGGAGTCGATGGCAAGGGCGCGCCGCGCGTGTGTGAGGGCTTCGGCGCGGTTTTCCCGGCGTTCAAGCAATTCGGCCATGATCAAATGCGCCTCCAGATGGTCCGAGTCCAGTTCGAGAGTGCGTCGGATACTCGCTTCGCCCTGGACGAGCTGTCCAACCGCAAGAAGCGATCTCGCGAGGTGAAAATGAAGTTTCGGGTCCATGGGGTTGGACTGAATGGCGATTTTAAAATCCACCTGGGCATTGTTGAAATTCTGCTGATCGAAGTGGCGGACTCCCGACAAATAATAGCGCTCGGCCCGTTCCGGGTTCAGCCGCGCTTCGCCCAGCTCAAGAAAGTCGGTGTCTCCGGCGCGCCCCAGGGTGCGGGAGGGATTGAAAAACGTGACGAAATTGGCCCAGAAATGTTCCGGCTCGGAGGAGGCTGCGCGCAGAATTCCCAGGGTGCCGCCCACCCAGAAGAAGCTCAGAGCCAGAGCGATTAAGGGGGTTGCGGGGCTGACCTTGGTGTATCCGCCTTCACGCCGGCAGCGCGCAACCCGCTTTCGCCCCTCGGTTTTGAAGCGAATGCAGGGCGATAGCCGGGTGACCAGCCAGCCGTTGCGGTATTTGAGGACCGCGCGGACGATATGGTCGGCCTCACTGTGGTCCTCACCCTGACAGAAATGACAGCGCTGGTCTTTTTCCCGGCGGACTTTGCTTTTGACAAAACGGAAAGTCATGATCCATGCATCCACCGTCAGGTAGAGAAGATCCAGTGGAAAAAGAAGGATGTTTTTGACAAAGTTCATGGTATTTTTGTTGATTTGGTCATTTCTGTCAGGTTTAAAAGTTTACGTAAAAAAGCTAACGTAGAAAATGACAAAGGGCAAGATAAAACCCTTTGTGCATGCGGGGCTTGAATTGTGTCTGTCGGTTCAGTAATAAATATGTTTCATCTTTTTATTCCAAACATATTCACACACGGATTTCACGTTATGTTACGCGCGTTTGTTGAGCACATTTTTCGCCCGGTTTCCTCCTTGGAGGGTCTATGGGATTTTCACCCCGATACCGGACCGGACGACCATGGAGTTCCGTCGGCGTTTACCAGACAGATTGAGGTGCCTTCGGCCTGGGAGACTTTGCCGGATTTGAAAGGGTTCAGGGGGACGGGCTGGTATCGCAAAACATTTTCCGTGGAGAGCAAAGGGCATGTGCGGCTGGTGTTCGGCGGGGTGAGTCATACCGCGACGGTGTTTTTGGACGGCAAACAGGTCGGACATCACTATGATGCGTTCACCCCGTTTGATGTGATTTTGACCGATCTGGAGCCCGGCCCGCACGAATTGCTGGTGAAAGTGGATAATTCTTTCGGCGACCACAGTGCTCTGCACATTCCCAATGATTACTATACCTACGGTGGAATCACCCGTCCGGTTGAGCTTCATACCGTC
Source organism: Verrucomicrobiota bacterium (assembly GCA_020831625.1). Taxonomy (GTDB): domain Bacteria; phylum Verrucomicrobiota; class Kiritimatiellia; order SS1-B-03-39; family UBA6053; genus PXAS01. Next base: position 98,553 of record JAFIGD010000004.1, read on the forward strand.
GGGGATCTGTTTATTGACAAACTGTTTGCGACACCGAAGCGGACAGACGCGGGCTGGGCGCTGGCCTGCCGGGTCCGGATTCGGAATGTCGGGCACTCCGAGGCGGGCGGCGAGGTGCGGATCTCGGTTGCGGATCACTCGGCTTGTCTTTCGTTGCCGGACATCGCGCCGGGCGCATCGGTTGAGGTGGATACGGAGTTGTTTCCGGAGGCGGTGGAAGCCTGGAGCGCGGAAAATCCGAAACTGTACAGGTTGAATGCGCGGTTGTTGCGGGACGGAGACGTTGTGGATGACAAGATCGAGCGCATCGGTTTCCGCGAGATCCGCGTGGAGGGACCGGCCCTGCTTCTCAACGGCAGGCCGCTGGTTTTGCGCGGATTCAACCGGCACGAGGACCATCCCCAGTTCGGATGCGCTATTCCGCCGGCGGGCATGGCGGCGGATTTGGCGCTTTTCGAGGATTTGCACTGTAATTTCCTGCGGACCTCGCATTATCCGAATGATATGCGGATGCTGGATATGTGTGACGAGCGGGGGATTTATGTCTGGGAGGAAAGCCATTCCCGCCAGACACCGTTCCAAAAGCCGATGTTTGATGCGCAGATTCGTCAGAGCACCATTGAAATGGTGGAGAATCATTTTAATCACCCCTGCGTTTTGATGTGGGGGAGTGTGAATGAATGCGACACGGCCAGCGATTACGGCGTGGAGGTCCATCGCGAAGTGCTGGGATTGTTGAAACGGCTGGACGGGTCGCGGCCGACCACCTATGCCGGGCATTTGGGCAAGGCGGACCGCTGCCACGGGTTTGCGGATATTGTCTCCTGGAATATCTACGTGGGCTGGTATGTGGGGCAACCCGGGCGGACGGCGGAGGATCTGGAGGAGCGCCTGCGCTGGCTGGACAGTCCGGCGAGTCTGGGCGGCGATAACAAACCGCTGATTATCAGCGAATTCGGCGCCGGGGCGATCTACGGGGTGCGGAATCCGCAGGCGGATCCCTGGTCGGAGGAGTTTCAGGTGGTGGTGTTGGATGAGGCGCTCAGGGTGTACTTGAATCATCCCCGGGTGACGGGGGCGGCCATTTGGCAGTTCTGCGATGTGCGGGTGACCCGGGAGGGGAACAATGAAACCTATAATTCTTACAGCCCGATGGGGCGTCCCCGCTGTATGAACAACAAGGGCGTGGTGGATGAGTTTCGCCGTCCCAAACTGAGTTATGCCGCGGTGAAGAGCCGGATGGCGGCGGCGAAACAGGCCCGCGACAGCCTTTGTTAAGGATTGCCAGCGGGCGGCCCGGGGCATAAAGTGGCCTGCATGTTTATGGATCCCGCTTTCGCTTTGTTGACCTTGCCCGCCTGGCAGACGCTGGCGGTGTTGGCGGTTTTGTTCGGCATGCTGGTGTTTACCTCGGTTCCGGCGGACATGGTGTTTGTGGGGGCGTTGGGAACCTTGTTGCTTCTTGGCGTGATGGATGCGGAAATCGCTCTGGCGGGATTCGGGTCGCAGGGGCTGGTCACCGTGGGGGCGCTGTATGTGGTGGTGGCGGGACTGCAGGAGACGGGGGGGCTGAATGTGATTTCACGGCATGTGCTGGGGGCTCCGGACCGGGTGAAGCTGGCGCGCATAAAAACCCTGATTCCGGTGAGCGGGCTGAGCGCGTTTTTAAACAACACCCCGGTGGTGGCGTTGATGATCCCGGTGCTGACGGAATGGTGCCGGCGGCACAAGCTGGCGGCCTCGCGGTTTCTGATTCCGCTGAGTTACGCCTCGATTCTGGGCGGAATGTGCACCCTGGTGGGGACGAGCACCAATCTGGTGGTGAACGGATTGTTTGTGAGCCGGTACGGTGGCCGGGGCCTGAGCATGTTTGATATCACCCTGCTGGGGCTGCCCTGCGCGGTCCTGGGGCTGGTGTATCTGTTTTTGTTTTCGGACCGCTTGCTGCCGCACCGGGACGGGGCGCGGGAGGCATTCACGGATCCGAAGGAGTTTACGCTGGAGCTGGTGGTCCGCGGGAAGAGTCCGCTGTTGGAGACGCCGATCCGGGAAACGGAGCTTGTGAATGTGCCGGGGGGCTATCTGGTGGAACTGGTGCGGGGAGAGACGGTGATCGCGCCGGTGCCGATTGACGAGCCGGTGCGGGACGGCGACCGGCTGCTGTATGCGGGGAATCTGGAGACGATACGGAGTCTGCTGCAGGTGAAGGGGATTCATCTGGCTTCGGATTTTGAATTTGACAGCGCGCCGATGCCTCAGGACCGCCGTCTGGTTGAGGCGGTGGTGTCACACACCTGTCCGCTGGTGGGGAAAACGCTGCGGGAGGGTAAATTCCGGCAGCAGTATAACGCGGTGGTGATTGCGATGGCGCGGAACGGGGAGCGGCTGCGGGGGAGTTTGCGGGATGTGGCGCTGAAGGCGGGGGATGTGCTGCTGGTGGAGTCGCACGCGGGCTTTGTTCCGCGTCAGCGGGACAGCGGGGATTTTTATTTGTTGCACACCCTGCAGGAGGACGTGGCCAAACCGAATGTGGCGAAAGCGACGATGTCCTTCGCGATCCTGACGGCGATGGTGGTCGCGGCGGGGATGGGATGGCTGAGCATGTTGAAGGCGGCGCTGCTGGCGGCCGGACTGATGCTGGCGACGGGCTGTTGCACGGCGGCGGTCGCGCGGCGGCGGATCGAGTGGAACGTGCTGATGGTGATCGGCGCGGCGCTGGGACTGGGGGCGGCGCTGGAGGTCTCCGGCGCGGCCAAGGCACTGGCGACGCTGCTGCTGGGCCTGACCGGTGACAGTCCGATGCTCGCGCTGGCTCTGATATATGTCGGCACGGTGATGTTTACCGAGGTGATCACCAACAATGCGGCGGTGGCGCTTATGTTTCCGATCGCGATGAACACCGCCGAGGATCTCGGGGTGAATCCGCTGCCGTTTCTGTTTTGCCTCATGATCGCCGGTTCGGCGAGTTTTCTGACCCCGATCGGGTATCAGACCAATCTGATGGTGTACGGAGCCGGGGGGTACAAATTCACCGATTACGTGCGGATCGGCCTGCCCTTAACCCTGATTGTGGGTGCCACGGCGATTGGTCTGGCGCCGGTGATCTGGGGATTTTGATGTGGGTGATTTATTGAACCACGGATGGACACGGATGGACACGGATATTGCCGGAATTGAAAATGCCTGAAATCCTTTCGGCTTGACGGAACGGTTCAGTTGCTACAAAAAATGTCACAGCCTTCATCGAAAACATTCTAAAGAACTAATACAGGTTCAGAATGTTGCCGATTGCGCGGTCAAACCCTGATTTGAGGAGCAAAGATGATTTTGAAAAGAAGACGCTTAGGGATCATAGCCTTGTTCGCAGTTGTCTTTTCCGCGGGAATCTTTCTCGGATCTTATGTTACTGCGGTTCGTTATGAATACCGCATATCTTATGGCGAGGGGAGTAAAGCGCTAATCCAGCTGGATCTCTTGAATAACAATCGAACTGAAACAGTCGTCGATATAAACAAAGGTAATTTAGTGGCCAGTTTTGCTGCAATCAGGACTCTGCCGGGTTGGAGTCAAATTTTCAATCCGAGTCAAAAGGACAGTCCCAAGCCCGCTGCGAAAATGGAAACGTATCAAAAAATAATTGAGTTGTTGGAGGGCCACTTCGCATTGGAGGTTTATGGCATTAGCCAAAGGGAGTTGAATGAAATTCTTGAATCCCACTTTGCTCATTATCAAGTGTTTACAATGCGTATGGATTAAATTGACGATATATCCGGATTTTGGGAGGAACACCCGAAACCCCTCCGACAAGCCAAGGGCAGCCTGTTCACGAGTGACACGACACTCGCAAAGTCGCAAAGGTCGCGAAGATGGGTGAAACAGCATGTATTGTTTGATCGATGCGCTTACCGTCCGATGCCGCGGCGGTCGAGGAGGCTGCCTTCGGCGCGGTGGAGGCGGAGGAGGGCGAGGCGGGCCTGAACGCGGGCGCGCTGTTCCTCGATTTGGGCGCTGAGGAGATCGCGCTGGGCCTGGGCGACCATGAGGGCGGTGCCGGCGCCGGCCTGGAAGCGTTCGATTTCGGCTTCGACGGTGAGTTCCTGCAGGCGGCGGGTTTCGGCGGCGGCTTCGACCTGCTGCCGGGCGCGGTCCTGTTCGTTGAGGGCGAGATGCACGTCGGTGCGTATATGCTGTTTGAGGTTTTCAATCGCGAGGTCGGCTTGCGCCTGACGGAAGCGGGCTTCCTGATCGCGGCTGTCTTCGGGCCGGTTTCCGAGGGTGCGTTGAAGGCGGAGGCCGGCCTGGACGTCGTACCCGTCTCCGTCGAGATCGGACCAGGCGTCGGAGCTGTCGGGGCCGAATCCGGTTTTGGAGAGGGTGGCGAAGAAGTCGAGGCGGGGGAGGAGTCCGTTGCGGGTGAGCCGGGTGTCGAGGCGGCGCTGTTCGGCGCGGAGCATGGCTTCGCGGAGGTCGAACCGGGATTGGAGCGCGAGCCGGGTGTGGAGTTCGGCGGTGTCGTCGGGGTCGGGTTCTGGCAGCAAGGGGGCGGTTTCGGGACGGAGGGCTCCGGAATCGGCGCTTTGGGGGGCGATGAGCTGGAGGAGACGGAGCTGACGTGCGGTGAGGTTGGCTTGGGCGTCGATGAGAACCTGCCGGCGGCGGGACACCTCGGTCATGGCCACGGCCTCTTCATTGCGGGGGAGGTTGCCGACCTCGATGCGGGTGCGGAGTTCCTGCAATTGTTTTTCGGCGACGTCGAGGGCGTTTTCGCTGATGCGGATGGTTTGATGCGCCAGCCAGAGGTTCCAGTAGGCGGTTTCAACGTCGGCGAGCACCGCCTCGGTGAAGGCGCTGAGTTCGGCTTCGGAGATGTCGATGTCGAGCCGGGCGCGCTGGACGCCGAGGAGATTGGTTTCGCGGCCGCGGCCCCGGAGAAGGGCCTGGGTCAGGGAGAGGGAGAGGCGGGCCTCCTCCTGATCGGGGGCGCGGTTGGAGGATTCGGAAAGCTGAAGGGCGGAAAGTTCGAGGTCGGTTCCGGTGCTGAATTGTTGCCGGACACCGGCCTGGAGGCGGGTCTGTTCGATTTCGGCGTTGAACTGTTCGCCGGTGGCGCGGGCGGTTTCGGAACTGCGCACGTCCCGCCGGGAGCCCTCGCCGAAGAGTTCGGGGGAAAAGCGGGCCTGTTCGCGGGTGAGAAAGGTGCCGGCGATGAGGGGTTCGAATTCCTGAATGCGCAGATCGGGATGGTGCAGCAGGGCGAGGCGCACGGCGTCCTCGAGGCTGAGGGATTCGGGAACGGGTTCGGGTGTCCGGGTCTCGGGGAGTTTCTCGAGTTGTGCCGGATCGGGGAGGGTGGCGCAGGCGGTGAGCAGGAGGCCGGCCGCCAGAATGCTGAGGATATTTCGAGCAGTCGGGCGGTGCGGACCCTTGGATTGGGTGGGGTTGAAGGACATGGGGGAGGGGGAGGAGGGGAGGGGTAAGATTAAGATTAAGATTACGATTACGATTAAGATTAAGATTAGGATTAGGATTAGGATTAGGATTTGGGGGGAGGGTCGGGGTGGAAGAGGGTGAAGACGACGGGGATGAGGAGGAGGGTGATGAGGGTGGCGCCGGCGAGGCCGCCGACCACGGCGCGGGCGAGGGGGGCCTGGGCGTCGGCTCCCTCGCCGATGCCGAGGGCGAGGGGGATGAGCGCGAGAATGGTGGTCAGGGTGGTCATGAGAATCGGCCGCAGACGGCGGCGGCCGGCCTCGGCGACGGCGTCGTGCACGCTCAGGCCCTGTTTGACGAGCTGGCTGGACTGATCAACAAGCAGGATGGCGTTGTTGACGACGATCCCGGCGAGCATGATGCAGCCGATGTAGGACTGGAGGTTCAGGGTGGTGTTGGTGAGGAAGAGGGTGACGAGTACGCCGATCGCGGCCATGGGCACGGCGGCCATGACGATGACGGGGTTGATGAGGGATTCGTACTGGCAGGCGAGCACCATGTACACGAAGAGCAGGGCGAGGCCGAGGGAGAGGAGGAGTTCGTTGCGGGAGCGCTGCTGCTCCTCGTAATTTCCGGCGATGCGAAGGGCGTAGCCTTCGGGCAGGACGGTGTCGGAGATGATCTCCTGCACATCGCGGGCGATGGAGCCGGTGTCGCGTCCGGTGATGTTGGCGTTGACCTCGATGTAGCGCTGCTGCTCTTTGCGCTGGATCAGGAGGGGGCCGGTGCCGCTGTCGAGGGTGACAAGATTGCGAAGGGCGACCTGACGGCCGGCGGGGTTGGTGAGGGTCAGGTCGAGAATGTCCTCGGGGGTGAGGCGTTCCGCGTCTTTGAGGCGCATGAGGATGCGGAAGGAATTGCCGTCCACCTGGAAGTCACCGGCGGGGGTGCCGGCCATGGTGGTTTCGAGAAAGCGGGCGACATCGCCGGGCTGGAAGCCGAGGGCGGAGGCTTTGTCACGGTCGATGCGGACCTCCTGCTGGGGGAGACCGATGTCGGAGGAGAGCTGAACATCGGTGATGCCGGGGATGTCCCGCATGCGTTCCGCGAAGTCGTTGGCGATTTGATCCAGCCGCAGGAGGTCGAAGCCGCGGACTTCGACGGTGAAGCCCTCCTCACCGCCGAGCAGGCGGTTGAGCAGAAACTGCCCCTGCGGGGCGCGGGTGCGCACGGTCATGCCGGGAACGGCGCCGTCCAGTTCGCGGCGGAGGGCGTTGGCAATGTCGATGTTGGAGCGGTCCCGCTCCATGGCGGGGGTGAGGGACAGGCGCATGTCCATGCGGGAAAAACTCCCGCCCCGTCGACTCGCGCCGATGCTGGTGACCCAGGCGGTTTTTTCGGGAACGGCATCGACCACGATGCGCTCCACGCGGCGGGAGAGTTCGTCGACCAGCGCGAGCCGGGTGCCGACCTCCATTTCGCCGCTGATACGCACTTCGCCCTCGTCGCTGGGAGGCAGGAACTCATTGCCGATGAATTGCAGCAGAAAAGTGCTGCTGAACAGCAACAGCATCGCCGCGGCCACGGTCCACCAGGGTTTTTTAAGAACGGTAAGCAGGAGATCGCGGTATTGCCGGTCGACCTCTTTGAACTGATTCTCGATGCGGGTGGCGAGCCGGTCCATCCAGGGTTTCCGCGCTTCGTGCCGGTGTTCGGGGGAGGTGAGCAGTTTGGAGGCGAGCACGGGGACGAGGCTCAGCGAGACCAGCAGGGAGCAGATCAGCGCGAAGACGACCACCAGGGCCAGTTCCTGAAAGAGAATGCCGGCAATGCCCTGTATGAAGGCCATGGGCAGGAAAATCACCAGCGTGGTCAGGGTGCTGGCCACGATGGCTGCCGCGACTTCGTTGGCGCCGTTGATGGAGGCGGTCTCGGGATCCTCATTGTCCTCATCCTGGCGGCGGAAAATGTTTTCCAGCACCACAACGGAGCTGTCGACCATCATGCCCACGCCGAGGGCGAGTCCTCCGAGGGTCATGAGGTTCAGAGTAAAGCCGCCGAAATAGATGAGGGCGAAGGTGGCGATGACCGAAATCGGGATGGAGAGGGCGATGACCACGGTGCTGCGGATGTTGCGCAAAAACACCAGCAGGACCACAATGGCCAGACCGCCGCCGTAGAACACGGAGCGGGTGACGTTGGCGATGGAGCGCTCGATGAAATTACCCTGGTCAATGACGGGGACGACATCGATTTGCGGGTAATCGCGGTTCATGCGGTCGATTTCGTCGAACACGCCCTGGGCCACCTCCACGGTGTTGGCTTCGGGCTGTTTGCGAATGGCCAGGCGGACGCCGGTTTCGTTGTTGATGCGGATGATGCGGCGGAGTTCTTCATAGGTGTCGCGCACGTCGGCCACCTGGGAGAGCAGCACCGGGGCTCCGTCCTGCCAGGTGACCACGGTGTTGCGGATTTCGTCGAGATTCGTGAACTGGGCGGGAGCGCGGAGGGTGCTTTCGAAAAGACCCTGCTCGATGCGCCCGGCGGGCAGGTCTATGTTGGCGTTCAGAAGCGTTTGCCGGATCTGGTTCAGGGAAATTCCGAGGGACTTGATGCGCTCCGGGAGGAGTTCGATCCGGATTTCGCGGTTGAATCCGCCCCAGATGTCGACTTGCGCCACGCCCGGCACGCGGGAAAAGCGCACCCGCAGTTCGTCCTCGATCAGGGTGGTGAGATCCACGGGATCCATGTCGCTGGCGACCCCGAGGAGCACCACCGGAAACTGGTTGATGTCGAACTTGAAGATGCGGGGGCGGACATCGTCGGGCAGACGGCGCAGGCCGTTTTCGATGGCGCTCTGCATGTCGATGGCGGCACTGTCGACGTTGGTGCCCCAGGTGAAGCGGACGGTGACGATGCTGGAGCCTTCGGAGGAAACCGAGGTGATCTCCTCCACGCCGGGCACCGAGGAGGCGATTTCCTCAATGAACTGGGTGATGAGCCGTTCGACCACTTCGGGACTGGCTCCGGTGTACTCGGTGCGGATGGAAAGGGTGGTGGTTTCGATTTCCGGGAGCAGGTCGATGCGCAGACGGCTCAGCGAGGTCGCGCCCAGCACGATCACCATGAGGGTGACCATGGTGGCGAAAATGGGGTGATGTACGGAGAACTTCGGGAGGTTCATGACTCGTCATCCTCATCGTTCACGATGCGGACGGCGGAGCCGTTTCCGAGAAACTGCTGGCCCAGGACCACGACGCGCCCCTCCAGTTCCGGGGAGACGATCTGAATCCGTCCGCCGGACTCAATGCCGGTTTCCACGGGCACCCAGGAGACGGATTCGCCGCCTTCGTCCACATGGAAAACCCCGGATTCGCCGCCGCGGCGGGTCACGGCGGTTTCCGGAACGATGCGGGCGTTCTCTTCCGCGCGGAGGACGACGCCGGCCCGGACAAACATGCCGGGATTCAGACGCTGTTCAGCGTTTTCGGAGAGCACCTCGACCCGGGCCTGGCGGGAGTCTTCACGGAAAACCGGGGCGATGCGGCTGATCTGTCCGGCAAAGGTCTCGCCGGGATGGGCGTCGGTGCGGATCTCCACGGTTTGACCGGCCTCCAGGAGACCGAAATCGCGTTCGGGAACATAGAAAACCGCGCGGATGGGGGAGAGACGGACCACGGAGACAATGGGGCTGTTGGCGGCCAGAGAGTCGCCTTCGTCCGCGTAGCGGCCGGACACCACCCTTGGGGAGTCCCCGCCGGACCAGGAGGCGGTCACCCGGGTGTGGCTTAACTGAATTTCGGCGGTGGCCAGCGCGGCCTCGCGGGCCTGAACGGTGGCCTCCGACACTTCATAGGCGGACTGCCGCATGAGAAAATCCGCGCGGGCGTTGTCCAGCGCGGATTCGGAGGCCACGCCGCGGTCGGCCAGGGTTTGGATGCGGTTGAATTCCCGTTCGGACAGTTCGAGCCGGTTCCTGGCCTCCACCGCCTGCGCGCGGGCGACGGCGACATCCGCTTGAGCCCGGGCCACGGCCTGGGTGTATTCCGCATCGTCCAGAACCGCCACGGTTTGGCCCCGTTCGACCGGATCGGAGAGGTCCACAAGAATTTCCGCGATGCGTCCCGGAATGCGGGGGGCGACGTTCAGTTCGGCGGAAGGGGTCAGGCTGCCGCTGAACACCCGCCGCTGTTCCATGGGGCCGGTCTCCACCCGTTTGACTTCAACCGGAACCACGCGGGCTCCGCCGCCTCCCCGGGCGGCTGAGGCATCCTCTTCCCCCCGTTGACGGAAAAGCTGAATGCCCACCGCCAAACCCACCCCCACGATACTCAGAATCAAACTTGTCTTCAGGCAGCCTTGTCTCATAATTTTGCTCATTGTGATGCTTTCTCAGAACCCCGTACAGTCCTTTAAGTTCCATTTCGAAATTTATATATCATATTATAACGTGCGAAACCGCTTTTCCTTGCATCCTTTTTAATTTTATCTTTATATCAAGATATTCTTGTAAGGATCCGTTCGGGACGGAGACTCATGCAGGAAGTCTATTTTCACAGACCGAATGACACAACCCTAATCAAGGAGATCCTTATGAAGATAACACTGATTGCACTGACAGCCCTTTTGACCGCGATGACCTATGCGGGAAGTCATGAAGAACATCACGACAAGGCGATTGAGATTGATAAAGACCACACCTCCATCGGATTTAACATCACCCACATGGTGATTTCACGGGTCCGGGGCTCGTTTGAAGAATTTGACGGCAGTCTGACGGTCGAGGACGGTGAACTCAAGGCGGTCAAAGCCGAGATTCAAGTCGCCAGCATTAACACCGCGAACCGCCGCCGTGACGATCATTTGAAGTCCGACGATTTTTTTGATGCCGAGAACTTCCCGGTGATCACCTTTGAAAGCACCTCGGTTGAAGAGGGGAAAGTCACCGGAAATCTGACGATTAAAGGCATTACCCGCGAAGTGGTGCTCGACACCGAGTTCAGCGGCCCCGCGACCGACCCCTGGGGCAATGTCCGCTACGGATTGACCGGCAGCACCACCATTAACCGCACCGACTTCGGACTGACCTGGAATCAGGCCCTGGAAGCCGGCGGGGTGATGGTGGGCGAGGAAGTCCGCATCGAAATCGGCACCCAGGTGATTGTGCCCGAATAATCACGACGGAAATTCCCGCCCGTCAAGCCGGTCTCTTTTGAGGCCGGCTTTTTTTGTGACCTGAGATGCGCTCCGCAGTCAGTATTCGCTCGCTTTTTTGTGCGGAGTTCTCATAATTTGCGCCATGTTGGAAGATCTGCATTTACGGGACCCGTATGACGGGTTTGTTTTTCTGGCGGAATCCGTGCGGAATCCGCCCATGCTGAAGCCGCACCGACATGTTGAGCCGGAGCTGAATCTGGTGGTGGGCGGGGAAATCCGCTATGTGGTGGACGACCGGAGTTATCATTTTACCGCCGGAACGCTGCTTTGGCTGTTCCCGGGGCAGGTGCATCAGTTGGTGGACCGCACCCCGGAGGCCGCCTATTATGTGGCGGTGTTCCGGCCCGACCGGTTGGCGTCTTTGCGTGATTCCGATCGCTATCGCGCGCTGTTGGGGGATTTTCCGCCCGGAGAAGGGGTTTTGTCCCATCGGCCACCATCGGGAAGCTTTCAGATGCTTCGGCAAATGATGGGGGAGCTTTGCGCGGGGGGGCTGGACCCGGATCTGCTCAATCGCGAGGCCGGATTCGGTCTCACCCCCGGATTTCATTTCGAGCACAGTGATCCCGTCGGTCTGAACGCCGGCTTAAAGCATCTGTATCTTTGCGCGTGGCGGATGACCGAATCCGGCAGGCGCGAAGATCCGATGCCGCCTCTGCATCCGGCCGTCCGCCGGGCGCTGGAGCAAATCCGCATCTCCGATCCGCCGCCCCGGCTGGCCGAACTCGCGCCGCGCTGCGGTGTCAGCGCCTCCACTGTCAGCCGCCTGTTCCGGGCCCAGATGGGCATCCCGTTGAACCGCTACCGCAATTCGGTGATGCTGTCGCGGTTCATGGCGTGCATGTCCTCCAAAGATCAGCCGACCATTCTGGAGGCAGTGCACGCTGCGGGTTTCGGAAGCTACGCACAATTTCACCGCGTGTTTCATCAGGCCTACGGTCAAGGCCCGCGGGAGGCGCTTTTCACCAAAAAGGGGTAGGAACGGGATCATTCACGGATGTTCACGGCGCTTTGCTTGACCTTTGCGGAAAAATGATGGATACGGGCGGGCATGAATGAATCCACAATGAATCCGACGGAAGAGAACCGCGTTTTTCCATGGAGGGTCTGGCTGGAGACGACCCGGCCCAAAACCCTGTTCGCGGCGCTGGCTCCAGTGTTGATGGGCGCAGCGCTGGCGCGCGCAGACGGGGTCTTCCATTTTCCGGTGTTGCTGGCGACTCTGTCGGTGGCGGTGCTGATTCAGATCGGCACGAATTTCTGCAATGATGTTTACGATCACCGTCAGGGCGCGGACACGGACCGGCGCGAGGGTCCGCGGCGCGGGTTACAGACGGGGGTGATTTCGCACCGGGCGATGGTGACCGCGACGGTCGCGGTCTTTGCGCTGGCGGCGCTGATCAGTCTGGCGCTGGTCCGCCGGGGCGGGATGCCGATTGTCTGGCTGGCGGCGGCTTCGATCCTGAGCGGCGTTTTTTACACCGCGGGCCGGTATTCCCTGGCTTATACAGGTTTGGCGGATCTGTTTGTGATTGTCTTTTTCGGTCCGGTGGCCGTGGCCGGGACGTATTACCTGCAACTCCCCTTCGGCTGGCCGCCGCCGGAGGTGTTCGTGGTCGGTCTCGGACCCGGTCTGATCGCCACCTCGCTGCTGGCGGTCAACAACCTTCGTGACGTGGATGAGGACCGGGGCAACGCCAAAAAAACCCTGGCGGTCCGTTTCGGCCGGAAGTTCTCCCGGATGGAGTACAAGGCGTGCATGCTGCTGGCGTTGATGCTGCCGCCTGCCGCCGCCGCGTTAACGGGGCGGAGTCTGCTGGTGTTCGCCCTTTGGATTCTCTTTCCCGAGGCCCGAAAGCTCTTTAAACAGGTGGAAACCGGAACCACCGGGAAGGAACTGAATCCCGTCCTGGGCGGAACCGGCCGGTTCCTGTTTCAATACGCGCTGCTGTTTTTTGTCACCTGGCCGAATTGCGCCCTTTGTTGGCTGTGAACGGTTATCTTAAATCGTTTGAAATTCCTGCTTTCCTTTCCGGGCGCTTTTTCATACGGGTTGATTCTCTGATCCATAAACTATAAAAATCCTAAAAAGGAACCTCATGCTGAATTCAACCATACCCGTGAAACTGAAGCCGACGGCGGACATGTCGGTGGAAGAAATTAAAGAACTGATCCTCTATCATTTGCGGTATACGCAGGCCCAGAGCCGTGAAATCGCATCGGTGCGCGACTGGCGCAAAGCGGTTTCAAAAGCGGTTCAGGACCTGCTGATCAACCGCCTGATCGCGACGCAGTCCGCACACCGCAAGGCGGAAGCGAAACGGGTGTACTACCTGTCGCTCGAGTTTTTGATGGGGCGTCTGCTGTCCAACAATCTCTGGAACGCCGGTGTGCATGACAAAGTGGCGGAGGCGCTCGGGGAATTGGGGCAGGATTTTGAAATTCTCCGGGAGGACGAGTCGGATATGGGACTGGGCAACGGCGGCCTCGGAAGACTGGCCGCCTGTTTTCTGGACAGCATGGCCACCCTGGATCTGCCGGCGGTGGGTTACGGGATCCGCTATGAGTTCGGACTGTTCCGTCAGGAATTTGTGAACGGAAACCAGGTGGAGCATCCGGACGACTGGCTTCGGTACGGCAACGTCTGGGAAATCATCCGTCCCGAATACGCTCAAACCATTCCGATTTACGGGGAGGTGCAAAGCGTGTTCGACGATAAAGGGCGTTACCGTCCCAAATGGATCAACACCCGGGATGTTATCGGGGTTCCATACGATATTCCCATCGCGGGATACGGCACACAAACCGTCAATTTTCTGCGCCTTTGGGAGTCACGCGCCTCGGAGGATCTGGATCTGAACGCCTTCAATCAGGGGGGCTATGTGGAGGCGGTGCAGCAGAAAAACCTCTCCGAAACCATTTCCAAGGTGCTTTATCCCAACGACAAGACGGAGAACGGAAAAGAGCTTCGGCTGGTGCAGCAGTATTTCTTTGTGGCCTGCTCGTTGCGGGACATCATGCGCCGCTACAAGCGCGAGTACAAGGGTTGGGAGCAGTTCCCGGATAAAGTCGCGGTGCAGTTGAACGACACCCATCCGGCGGTGGCGGTGCCTGAACTGATGCGGATGCTGCATGACGAGGAGGGGCAGGACTGGGATCAGGCCTGGGGACTGGTGACCCGGGTGTTCTCGTACACCAATCACACGCTGTTGCCGGAGGCGCTGGAGCGCTGGTCGGTTCCGCTTTTCGCGAAGGTGCTGCCGCGTCACCTGCAGATCATTTTTGAAATCAACAAGCGCCACCTCCGGGATGTGGAGGCGAAGTGGCCGGGCGACGGCGACAAGCAGCGGGATCTGTCGCTGGTGGAGGAGGGGCATGTCCAGCATCTGCGCATGGCGCATTTGTGCGTGGTGGCCTCCCACTCGGTGAACGGTGTCGCCGCGCTGCACACCGAGTTGCTGAAGAAACATTTGTTCGCGGACTTCCATGCGCTGTATCCAAAAAAACTGAACAACAAAACCAACGGGATCACCCCCCGCCGCTGGCTGCTGGCCTGTAATCCGGAACTGGCGTCTCTGATCACCGAAAAAATCGGCGACGGCTGGCCCCGGGATCTGGACCGGCTCAAAAAGCTGGAGGCGTTCGCGGACGACAAGGCCTTCCGGAAGCAATTCATGGCGATCAAGCATCGGAACAAAGAGCGGCTGGCGGAAATTATCCGCGAGGAATGCGACCTTGAGGTCGATCCCTCCGCTCTGTTTGATGTTCAGATTAAACGGCTGCATGAATACAAGCGTCAGCATCTGAATTTGATGCACATCCTGTATCTGTATCAGAAACTGCTGCAGGATCCGGATTTCGACATGGCCCCGCGGGTGTTTATTTTCGGAGCCAAAGCCGCTCCCGGATACGAACTCGCCAAAACCATCATCAAGGCCATCAACGCGGTGGGCCGGGTCATAAATCACGACGAGCGGGTGAATAAAAAGCTCAAAGTGGTGTTTCTCCCCAACTACCGGGTGAGTCTGGCCGCGCGGATCATTCCGGCGGCGGATCTCTCGGAGCAGATCTCCACCGCCGGCAAAGAGGCCAGCGGCACCGGCAACATGAAGCTGTCGCTGAACGGGGCGCTGACCATTGGAACGCTTGACGGCGCCAACATCGAGATCAAAGAGTCGGTCGGCGATGAAAACATCTTTATCTTCGGCAAAACCGTGGATGAGGTGGAGGCGCTCTGGGCCGAAGGGTACAATCCGCAAACGATTTACGACAGCAACGACACCGTGCGGATGCTGCTGGAATGGATCGGCAGTGATTTCTTTACCCCGGGCGAACACAACGCGCTGCTGAGCATCAAGCAGAGTCTGCTGGATCACGGCGATCCCTTCCTGGTCCTGGCCGACTTTGACGCCTATGTGGCGGCGCAGGCCGAGGTGGACAAAGCCTTCAAAGACAAGGACCGCTGGGCGCGGATGGCGATTCTGAACACCGCCAGGGTGGGGATGTTCTCCAGTGACCGGACGATCCGACAGTACAATGAGGATATCTGGAACCTCAAGCCGGTCAAGGTGAAGATTTGAAGCCGCAGGTATACCTCTGGCTTGACGCGGAATTCTCCAGCCTTGAGCTGGAGACCGCTGAAATTCTTCAAATCTCCATGATGGCGACCGACGCGGACCTGCGCCGTCTCGCCCCCCCGGCCAAAGACGTGAACCTGTTCATTCACCGGGACGACGACCGCGGGATCAGTCCCTGGGTGAAAGAGCACATCCCGCACATTGTCAAAGCCTGTTTGAACGAACGCGCGGTGCAGATGAGCGACGCCGAGGTGCGGCTCTGCCGCTATGTGGATGAAATTTGCGGTCCGATTGAAACCCAGACCGACCATCGTCCGATCCTTGCCGGCAACAGCGTTCACAATGACTGGATGCTGGTGCGTAAATTTTTTCCGGGCCTGCTGCACCGCACGCATTACAGGCTGCTGGATGTTTCCACGCTCAAACTTCAGTGGATGCAGTTAAAAGGACAGGAGCCGCCCTCCAAAGAGGATCCCGCGTTCATCCGGGAATATTTCCCCGAGGCTTTTCTGGACACGGCGCAGGGCGAGCACGACGCTTATTACGACATTCAGGCGAGTGTCGCCGAGCTGGCCTATTACCGCAGGCATTTGCTTCACTCGTAGAAGGCCAGCAGTTTGGTGGCCGACACCCAGTCGGCGCCCATCCGGCATTCGCGCAGCTTCCGGGCCACCAGCGTGAGCTGCCAAATCTCGGTTTCGAGATCGGCGGCCCGGTCGCCTTTCACCTGGGTCAACTGAACCTGCAGCGCCTCCTGCTGCCGTTTTAAGGCCTGCTCCCGCAGGATCATGATGATGTCCTGCAGCGCGCGCTCGGGCGCAAGCGCTTTTTCGCCGGAAAGGTGCCGTTTCCGCATCAGAATCTCGGCGATGCGGTTTCGGCTCGGGTGCTCCCGGAAAGCGTCCTGTATCCGGGCGGTGGACAGATCTTCGAGCCCGTAGAGGGTTTCGAGGATGGCCTTGGACTCCGCATGCTGAAGATGGTTCGGCAGCAAAAAGGGGCGGGCGGTTTCGGTCAGATCCGGATGAAAACAAAGCAGTTCCAGAAACAGATCCTCATGCGGCGGAAGTCGGTCCGTGCGGGGGGCGGCGCGGCTTGGGGCCGGAGCCGGCGCGCTGGGCGGCGTAGCGGGGTTCCCGTGCGGCCGCGGCACCGGCCGGGGAGGGGCGCTGCGCACATCCTGCCTCAGCGCCTCGTCCCGGACTCCGAGGGTTTTGGCCGCCTGCTGCAACAACTCCTCCCGGTGCGCCGCCTCCGGCGCCAGGCCGATGGTTTCCACCACCGCGCGGATGACCCGCATGCGGCTGGCCTCGTTGATTTCCGGCTCGCGCGCCATGAGCGTTTTGATTTGAAAAAGCACAAACGATTCGGCGTCCCGCACGATGTCCTTCAGCGCTTCCGGCCCCTTGTGAATCACCATGCTGTCCGGATCCTCGCCCTCGGGCAGGCTGGCGACACGGACAGTGAGACCGTTCGCGAGCATGATCTCCGCGCTTTTCAGCGCGGCTTTGACCCCGGCGGTGTCCGAATCCAATAAAAGCACCACCTCGTCGGCGTAGCGTTTCAGGATCAGCGCGTGCTCTTCGGTGACGGCGGTGCCCTGGGCGGCCACGGCATGGGTGAGGCCGGCCTCATGGCAGCGGATCACATCGAGCTGACCTTCGCAGAGCAGCGCCTGCCGCCGGTTGGAGATTTCTTTGCGGGCCAGATCAATGCCGTAGAGGACCCGCGATTTTTTGAACAGCACCGTTTCGGGACTGTTCACATATTTGGCTTTGGACTGTTCCGCATGAAGCACCCGGCCGCTGAACCCGATCACCCGCCCCATTTCATCCCGAATGGGGAACATCAGCCGGCCGCGGAAGCGGTCGTAAAAGCGGTCGCGTCCGGGGGAGGCGTCCTCGCGGATGCCGAAGAGTCCGGAGGCCTCGATTTCCTCGTCGGAAAATCCGGCTTCCCGGGTACGGTTCAGCAGCGCGTCAAAGCTGTCGATGGAATAGCCGACGCGAAAGGTTTTGACGACCTCGCCGCCGAGTTGGCGTTTTTCGACGTACTTTCGGGCGGTATCGCCTTCCGGGGCGCGGTGAAGGGTTTCCTCAAACCAGGTGCAGACCTGTTCATGAATGGCGTACAGGCGGTCCTTTTTGGGGCCGGTGTGCGCGCCGCCGTCGCGGTCGTATTCAAAGGGAACCCCCGTCTGCTGAGCCAAGCGCTCCATCGAGGTCATGAAATCGACTTTTTCGTATTCCATGACGAAATTAAACACGTCGCCCCCGGCGTGACAGCCAAAGCAATAATAGGACTGTTTTTTGGGGTCGACGTTGAAGGAGGGCGTCTTTTCCTGATGAAACGGGCAGAGACCTTTGATCGATCCGCCCGCGCGTTTCAGCGGCACCACCCGTCCAATGATGTCGACAATATCCGCCCGGGCCCGGATTTCCTCTTTAAGGGTTTCCAGATTCATGTTCCGGTTCCTCCCGCAGTGTCCGTCCGGGCGCGGGAACACCTTCAAGAGTGATGTTATCCCGCACAAGGCGGCCAAAGGCGCTGTTATCGATCATATGCTCCTGAAGGGCCTCCACCTGACTGAGCTGGGCGGCCAACAGGAGAATGATGACAGTCACGCCGGCTTTTAAAAATCCCAGAAGCGCGCCGCCAGGGCGCTGAAGTTGAGAAGGCATGGTCCCTTTGAGCACTTTGTTCAGCAGCGCGGTCACCAACCGCCACAGCGCCAGAATCAAAAACACCAGCAACACATACGCGAGCACCTGCGAGGCCATTTCATTTTCGAGCAGATTGTTGTCCATAAGGCGCCTGCTGACCGCCGGATAAAACCGCCAGGCTCCCCACAGGGTGATCACGGTGCCGAGAATGGAGGCGGCCTCTTTGGCGAAGCCCCGGAAAAGACCGCGCAGAAGTCCGTAGAGCATGTAAAGTCCGTAGACAAGATCCAGGACCCCCACAGGGGTTTCGGGGTCCGTGAAGTAATCCAGCAGCGGCATGTTGCGTCCCGGAGACGGGGTCAGGTCAGTTTGATTTTAACTTTTCCGGGAGCGGCGGGGGCCGGGGCCGGCGGGGCGTTCGGCGCGGGGTCCCGGAGCGGCGCGGAGGGCTGGGCGGCCTTGATTTGCGGCGCCGCCACCGGAGCGGGGGCCTCCATTTGATTGCGCAGACGGATCATGCGCTCATTGAGATCCCGGTAGGAGCGGGTCAAATCCCGGTGGGCCTCCTCGATCCGGTTCAACTGGGTCAGGGCCTCCTCGCGGAGAGCCTGCTCCCGCCCGCGTTCCTCGACGCGCCGCGAGCGTTCCAACCGCAGCTCCTCCTCGGATTCAGACAGACGGATCTGAACACTTTCCAACTGACGGTTCCGCAAATCGAGAGACTCCATCAGATGGTCCAGTTGCAGGCGGAGTTCCTGATACGCCTGGCGCAGGTCGGGGTCCTCGCCGCTGGCGGCGCGCTCACTCACGAGATTTTGCATTTCCTCGAGTTGGTTGCGGCGGCGTTCCAGCGCCCGGATGCGCTCCGTGGATTTGCGGCCCCATTCCTTCAGTTCATCCCGCTCGGCCTCCCAGGCGGTTTCCCGGGCCTCCATGGTCTGCTGCGCCTCCTCATATAACTGCTTCCATTTGGAGGCCTCGCGGGCGAACTGGTCACGTTCCCGCATGTGTTCGCTCCAGTTTTCGGCGGGAGCGGAGGTTTCCGCCTCCTCGGTCGCAGGCTTCGCGGCCCCGACCGTTTCCAGATCGCGGATCCGGACAAAATTATCCACCAGTTGCTTTTCGAGGATATGATTCTGCGAGATCAGCGCGGAACAGAGGGCGTTCACGGCGGGATAGCTTTCGCCGGTGGGCACATGCACAACCTCCCAGTCGGGTTCAACCTCCCCGGACTCCATTTCCGTGCGCAGCGAAAGAATATGACACAATTCGTAGGGATCGCCCTCCGGATGAATAATTTGCCATTCCATCTGAAGCGCCGGAATTTCGGCCGCCGACTGCCAGGGGCCGTCCTGGGAGGTGGCGACCACGCATCCTCCGTGCAGAGATCCGGTGGACGCCCAGTGTTGGAGTGTGGTCAGGGCCACAGGGCCGAACTGTTCATCATCAATGCGGGCGTACCAGCCGTTTGCGGGGGCATTTGTGGGGGTAGGGGAGTCAGACATAGGATACGGGCCTCGGGAAGCGTTAACCGGTGGAGCCGCTTAGGGGATGGTAAGGGTTTGGCCCACGCGGAGAACATTGGGGTTCTGGATATTGTTGGCGCGGATGATGGCCTGGGGACTGACCCCCCACGCGGCGGCGATGGCGCTGAGAGTTTCGCCGCTGGCCACAGTGTGGGCGCGACCACCGCCGGAGGACGGGGCGGCGCGGTTCTGCTGCATCAATTCAGCCATGCGGTTGCTGAGGATCGAGATGATCTCCTCCCGGTCCTTGGCCCGCTGCTGATCCAGGGCCTGAAGTTGTTGCTCCAGGCGGCTGATGCGTGATTCCAGCCGCTGTAGATCCTGCGCCTGGGCCTTATTCATTTCACTGCGCATCCGGTTCATTTCCTGACGCAGGGTATGCACCTGGGTGTCGGTGTCCTCCAGGCTCAATTGAATTTGGCGGCGGGATTCCTCTTCGGCCAGGCGGCGCTCCCGCTCCGCCATGGCCTCGCGCCGCCGCGCTTCCGTCTGGGCGGGCGTTTCACGGGTGGTGACGCAGCCCGCACTGATCAAAACAACCGACAAACTGAATAGAATTAAACGTATTTTCATGACAATGGACTCTGTGGGCTGGCGACTGAAAGAGATGGCGCCCCGGGCAGGGTTCGAACCTGCGACCTGCGGATTAGAAGTCCGCTGCTCTGTCCAGCTGAGCTACCGGGGCAAACGAGTGTTGCTTGATATGACTAAATTATGCCACACGGTCAACGACAAACCTTCCGCAGGCGAATCTGAATTTTTTCCAAGAAAAAACCCGGCCGGAAAGGCCGGGTTTCGGGGGGTAAACCGGGAACCGGCTTAAATGAACTGATTGATCATCGCTTCGAGCATTTCCTGACGTCCGGACTGGATTTCGGGTTCGCCGTTGGCGATGGCGTAGGCTTCGAGTTCGGCCAGGCTGGCTTTGCCGGCTTCGACTTTACGGCCGAGATCGCTGTCCCAGGTGGCGTAGCGCTTGGCGACAAACGCGTCGAGACGTCCGTCCTCGATGATGGCGTTGGCGATTTTGAGGCCCCGGGCGAAGGCGTCCATGCCCGCGATGTGGGCGTGGAAGAGATCGACGGGCTGGAAGGAGTCCCGGCGGCGTTTCGCGTCGAAATTCAGTCCGCCGGTGGTGAACCCGCCCATGCGGAGCACTTCATACATGACGGAAGTGGTCAAATAGAGGTCGGTGGGGAACTCATCGGTGTCCCATCCGCAGTTCGGAGTGCCGTCATTGGCGTCGATCGACCCAAGAATACCCGCATCGGCGGCGACCCGGAGTTCGTGCTGCATGGTGTGGCCGGCGAGGGTGGCGTGGTTGGTTTCGATGTTGAGCCTGAAATGCTCCATGAGCCCGTATTCCCGGAGGAAATTCAAGCAGGCGGCGGAATCGCTGTCGTACTGATGGGTGGTGGGCTCCTGCGGTTTGGGCTCGATGTAGAAGGGGCCCTTAAAGCCGATTTCCTTTTTGTAATCCACCGCCATGTGAAGAAACGCGGCCAGATGATCGAGTTCTTTCTTCATATTGGTGTTGATGAGCGAGGCATACCCTTCGCGGCCGCCCCAGAAGGTGTAGCCTTCGCCGCCGAGGCGGTGGGTGCATTCCAGGGCTTTGCGGACCTGCGCGGCGCCGTAGGCGTACACGCCGAGATTGGGCGAGGTGGCTCCGCCCTGGCCGTAGCGGGGATGGGCGAACAGACAGGCCGTGCCCCACAGCAGTTTTTTGCCGTGGTCCTTTTGCATTTTGTGCAAATAATTGACCACTTCGTCAAGGGCGGCGTGGGATTCGGGAATCGTGCCGCGTTCGGGAGCGATGTCCCGGTCGTGCCAGCAGTAATAATCAATCTGGCATTTATTCAGAAATTCGAAGAAGACATCCACGCGGCGCAGGGCGTTTTCGATGCTGTCGGAGCCATCGTCCCAGGGCATCTGCATGGTGCCCTGACCAAAGGGATCCGCGCCGGTTCCGCGCATGGTGTGCCAGAAAGGGGAGGCGAAGCGCAGGTGTTCCCGCATGGTTTTTCCGCCGACCATTTCGTCGGGATTGTATTGCTTGAACGCAAGCGGATTGCGGGATTTCGGGCCTTCGAACTGGATTTGCGGGATATCAAAATAATCTGCCATGGACGGTCTCCTGATTTTGTCTTTGGGTATAGGTTGAAGTGGAAAGACGGATTGGTTGACTTTTATGAAAAGAAAACCACAAGGCAAACAGATTTCAGAGAGAATCCATCTTGCCAAGCGCAAAACTTTCCGTTATTGGTTTTCAGTCAACCCGATTCCGGGCGATTAGCTCAGTTGGTTAGAGCGCTTGCTTCACACGCAAGAGGTCACAGGTTCGAGTCCTGTATCGCCCACCAGTTTAAAAACCCCGCAAATATTCGGTTTTGCGGGGTTTTTCTTTGATTCAGGCCGGATTCTAAATCCTGAGTTTGGTGTTACTTCTGAAGATCTTTCATGCGGCGGAATTCGCTGTCGGGTCTGGCGGCCAGTTCCTCGTAGGTCCCGGTTTCCACGATACGGCCGTTTTTCATGACCACAACCTGATCCACGTTGCGGATGGTGGAGAGGCGGTGGGCGACGATCAGGGTGGTGCGGCCTTTGATCAGTTTTTCAATCGCGTCCTGCACCAGTTTCTCGGACACCACGTCGAGGGCGGAGGTGGGTTCGTCCAGCACGATGACCCGCGGGTCGCGGACGAGCGCACGGGCAATGGCCAGGCGTTGCCGCTGTCCACCGGAGAGAAGAGCACCGCTCTCTCCGATGCGGGCGTCCAGTCCTTCGGGAAGCGCGTCCACAAACTCCCGGACATTGGCGGCATCGAGGATGTGTTGAAATTCAACCTCATTTACGGTGTCGGCCCCGAAGAGGATGTTTTCCCGGATGGTGCCCTCAAAGAAAATGCTTTCCTGGGGAACCACGGAGATAAAGCGCCGCCAGCTTCGCATGTCCACGGTGTTCATGTCGGCGCCGTCCAGGAGGATCCGGCCGGAGGTGGGGCGGCGGAATCCGATGGTCAGCCGGAGAAGTGTGGATTTCCCGCCTCCGCTGGGGCCGACGACGGCCACGGATTTTCCCGCCGGAATGTGCAGTGTCACCTCTTCGACCGCAGGCCGGTCCATTTCCCGGTACTGGTAGGAAACGTTTTGAAACTCGATCTCCCCGGCCACTCCGGAGACGATGGTTTTCCCCTGATTGAGCTCCAGGTCCGGACATTCCAGAATTTCGCCGATGGAGCGGACCGACTCCATGCCTTTGGCCAGTTGGGGGTACAGATTCATAATGGTGTTGATCTGCATAAACATCTGATTAAACAGAGACATAAACACAACCACATCCCCGATGCTGATCCATCCCTTTGAGGCCATGCCGAGCATGACCAGCACCAGAAGAAAATTGAAAATCTGAAGGGTCATGAAATTGCAGGCCTGAAACAGGGCGTTGATCCGGTCCAGCCGTATTCCTGTTTCACCCACCACGTTGATTTCATCCTCCACGCGCCGGACCGCCTCCTCTTCGATCCCGTGCGCCCGGCTGACAGGAATCATGTCAATCATCTGGGTGACTTCCGAATTCATGGATTCCAGCTGCTGCCGGAAGGCCCGGTTTTCCATCCGCATGCGGGCGCGGAATTTCCGGGTGACGTAGATCATGACCGGAATAAAGATCATGTAAACCCCCAGGATCGCAGGCTGTTTGGCCAGGGTCACCCCCAGAATAATCGTGAGGGTGGTCAGCACCATAAAGCCCGAGCTGATCACGTGCTGGGCCAGATGTTGAACCTGTTCCACATCCCGCAGCACTTTCGCCTGCAGCTCCCCGGTGGCCGCGTTATCGTAATAGGGAATGGAGAGATGCTGCAGGCGGGTGGTCAGCGCGCGCCGGAGGCGGTTTTCCAATCTGCGGGTCAATTGACTGAGTTGGCTCACAAACAAGGTGTTCAGGGGGATGTTTGCCGACATCAGAATGAACTGTCCCGCAATCAGCGGCCAATACCGCAGCCAGGTGGAGGGTTCTTCGGAAACCGCATCAATCAAAAGACCCGTTAACAAGGGCAGCAGCATGGCCGGGAGGCGTTTCAGGGTGAACACCGCCAACATGCCGAGGCCGCGCGCTCGGGAGCACTCCAGCCAAAGCCAGAGCGTTCTGAATGGCGCTTCGGCGCTATAGGCCCGGTCCAAAACGTGGACCGCTTGCCGGGAGGATTTCATTTTGCGTTGACCGGAAGTGAGCCGGTGGGCGTGAGTTCGCCGAAGAGAAGATCGACGGCGGCCTCGAGGCTTTGTGGGGCCTTGGAGAAATTGCAGACGACGGTCTTGGCGTTTTCGGGAACGGTGAAGGCGAAGGGCTTGTTGACCACGACAACAAAAGTTTTCTCGGGATGCCTGGCGATCTGTTCCGCCAGAAAGCCGGTGTGGGCGGCGGAGGCGCGGTCCTGGAAGTTGGTGATCACGACGGGGTCGTATTCAGGAATGAGGGCCGCCATGCGGGCCAGATCTTCGGCGTCGGCGGAGAAGGCAATTTCGCAGTAGGCGATGTGCGGGTTGTGGCGAAGGGCGTGCTTGAACATCAGGGCGGGATGCTGAAAGGCGTTGTTGCGCTCGGTACTGATTTGCTCGATGAGGAGCAGCGTGCGGTCCGGGGGCAGGGGAAGCGCTCCGGCCTCGGCTCGGAGCACGATGCAACTCTTGCGCGCCACCTCGCGTTCGAGGGTTTTGAGCGCGGGATCGGCGGCGAGGGTGTCGGGCGATTCGCTTTTCGGTGACGCGTCAAAAAGGCCCAGGTCGTATTTCAGGCCGAGGGTGCGGAAGAGTTTTTGGTTGAGTTCCTCTTCGGGGATTCGTCCGTCCTCGACCCAGGCTTTCACCGTCTCAAAGGTTTGGCCCACCAGTTCGTCCTGGGCTTTCATGAGCACCTGGTCGGCCCCGGCGGCGAGGGCCATGGCGCAGGCCTCCGGCACGCTGTGGTGGCGGGCCACGCCGGCCATGGTCATGCTGTCGGTGGTGACGACGCCCTGAAAGCCGAGTTTTTCGCGGATCAGTCCCTGGATCATTTTCCGGCTGAGGGTGCCGATGCGGTCGGGGTCCACGGCGGGGTAGACGGTGTGGGCGAGCATGAGGGCGGGGAGGAGGCCGAGTTCGATCAAATGACGGTAGGGGCGCAGCTCGCGGTTCCAGAGGGTGTCGAAATCGATGCCGATGACGGGGACATCGTAGTGGGCGTCGTCGGCGGAATCGCCGCGCCCGGGGAAGTGTTTTCCGGTGGCGGCGATGCCGGCCTCCCGGAAACCGCGGCAGGTTTCGGCGGCGTATTCGGCGACCACTTCCGCCTTGTCGGAGTAGGCGCGGATGTTGATCTCGGGATTACGGGGGGCGGTGTTGATGTCGAGCACCGGGGAGTGGATCATGGTCATGCCGACAGAGCGGGCCTGACGGCCGATGGTTTTCGCGACCTCATACGCAATGCGTTTCTCACCGGTGGCGGCGATCCCCATGGGCTGGGGGAACATGGCGAAGCTTTTGAAGGAGACGTTTCCCTCGCCCTCGTTGTCGAAAGAAAAATGCAGGGGGAGGGACAGGGGCCGGGAGCTGGCGGCGGCCCGGAGTTGCCTGACGATGTCAAGGTACTCGGCGCCGGTGAGTTCCGGGGGGGGCACGCCTTTCTTATAGAAGTACTCGTCCCCCTTCATCTGCAGCGCGGACTTTCCGGTTTTGGGGTCCACGTAATTCCCGAAGGTCCGCTCCGGGGGCGTCACCCGCAGTCCACCGCAATGGTACCGCGTGACGTACTCGAGAATATTGGGGGTGAGGATAGTGCCGTTAAAGCCGAGCGTCAGACAGGCACCCACTTTTTGGTCAAGCGTCATGTTTTGGATGAGGAAGGGGATGTCAGGGTGATTTGTTGGCATAGACGTTCTCGTCGTGCGCTTGTTTAAGGCGTGGGGTGTGGGGACTTGAGAGGGGGATGTGGGGAGTGGGATTGCGATTAGGATTAGGATTAGGATTAGGATTAGGATTAAGATTAAGATTAAGATTAAGATTAAGATTAGGAGTGGGTGATCCAGGGCGGGGTTTCCGGAAGGCTGTCATGAAAGGCCGTGAGGAGGCTGTCCTGATAGGCACCGGCGTAGCGGCCTTCAAACAGACGGGGGAGGCCCTGGTTGAGCAGTTCGCCCCAGGACTCCCGTTCCCGGCCGGGGACAATCGGGAAGAAAAGAAAGCCGTTTTCGGCGGCGGCCTGATGGTCGCCGGGGGCGTCCCCGATCATGAGCACATGATTTTCCGCGTATTTGTCGCCTGCAGCCAGCGCCAGGTGTTCGGACTTCGTGCCCTGCTCCTGACCGGCGATGATACGGGTGAAGCGGGTGATATCGTGCTCGTTCCATTCGCGGATCAGGTCCGCGCAGGGCGTTTGAGAGACGACCATACAGTCGGCATCCGCGCTCAGAACCTCCAGCGCGGTGCGCGCCTCGGCAATCGGCGGCAGATCATGGATAATTTTTTTCACGGCTTCGGCCACGTCGATAGACCAGTTCAACGTCTGCAGGAGAATACTGTCCGACTGCAGTTCGTTTCGATGTGCCTGAATGTATTGACCCAGGACGGTCTCGCTGAGGCGGGTTTCCGAGGCGATCCAGGTCTCCAGTTCGTCTGTGGCGATTACCCGGCCCAACCCGGCCCGCACTTCCGGGCGCTCGTTGAGCCGCCTGATCGCCTCCACCACGGCTTTGAAGCGGTTTAAACCCCTTGTTTTGGAGTAAAGGTTGACAAATTCCCAGGTTTCCCGGGCCGGTTTGCCGACCGCCTGAAAGCCGAAACAGTCGATGAAAGCCGGGCAGAAACACTCCTTGTGTTTCAGTTCCATGCTGTCGAACACACAGCCGTCTGAGTCCACCCCGATCAAAAAGGGTTTTTCCGGCCTCAGCGCTTTCAATGCCTGCTGTTTTACAGGACGTTGTATGTTTTGACGGTGTATGTTTTTCGGTTCTGTTTCCATTCGTGGTCCTTTTCCCGGATGTTCTGTTAAAATTTTCATGTAAACTTTATGTATTGAATAAATACTATTAAATATTAACTTAACAAAAAGAATACTCAACGGTATAATGTAATAAAGAAGAAAGTGGAAATAATTACTGTAACATACAAAAAACCGGTGAAGGCTGAAAGATGATGATACCCACAAGACCCCAAGACTTGGCTGGCACCCGCAAAACGGGGTCCGTGCTACTGGTGACCATATTATCGGTTTCGTTGCTGCTGGTTGTAGTCCTTGCTCTGGTGGCCACGGTGCGGATGGAGTTGCGGACGGTGACCGAGCATCAGGAACTTTTGCAGGCCCGCGCAAACGCGCGGCTGGGAGGGCATCTTGCGCTGGCGGAACTGCAGCGCACCCTGGGGCCGGACACGAGAGTGAGCGCACGGGCGGAGATCCTGACTCCTGCGAATCCTGACGGCCACGGCGGCGGAATCGGCCCGTTTACTGCTCATGAAAGCACCCGCTTCTGGACTGGGGTGTGGGACAGTGAACAGCAATGGCTGGGTACCGGACTTCCTGAGAATGCCGGGCCGCTTGATCCGAAGCCTTACCGGCCTTACAAGGGAGACCGGGGAAATCGTTTCCGTTCCTGGCTGGTTTCGCTGCCGCAAGCGGAACGGGACAATATTCTTACGGTTCGCGATCCGGTTCCCGTCTCGGATGCGCAGACGGTCGCTCTGGCACGTGTCCGAGCTGAACCGCCAGGGGGCGGTGCGGCCGTGTTGTCCGAAGTCCGGGCCCCGCTGATTGAGATGAACAACAATGCGGCGACCGCCTGGTGGGTCTCGGATGAAGGCGTCAAAGCCAACGTGCGTTTGACCGATCCGTTCCGGGGACAGAGCGTTCCCGGCGCAGAGGATACTTCGAGAATGCTCTTTCCTCATCGGGAGAATTTCGCGGCGACCTCCTGGTTTGAAGAGATCGATTTCGACGACGAGGACCAGGTGGACCGATTGCAAAAACTGGGCGCGGGAACAAACAACCCCTGGCTGGCCTTCAGTGACGCTCCGCTCAGCTCAGAGGCGGTCACCGCCATGAACGGTTCGCCCGGCAGCACACAGGGCGATTCCCTCTTGTCGGATTTCACAGTCCATTCCGCCGGCGTACTCAGCAACAACAAAAAAGGCGGGCTGAGGAAGGATCTTTCTCTCGCCTTTTGGCGGGATCCGGCGGAGATTGCAGACCCGACAGGCGGCCTGGCGAATGCCGGCTTTAACCGTGATTTTTCAAACCGTACTGCATCTCTGCATGGACGGATCTTTAACTGGGAGGATTTCCCCGGCACTGTCGCGCCAGCGGGGACTACCCAACGATTTTTCGGTCCGCAATGGGATATATTGAGGGATTTTCATAATTCGTATCAAAAATTCGATTCCAGTGCGGCAACGCCCACTGTGTTCTTTGATCCCCTAAGATCAATTAGGACAGGGAATACATTATACGCTAGATATCAAGACTCCCTCGGGCTGTTCGGAGGCCCGGGCTCATCAAATAATTGGCTGCATGAGGGCGGCCGACAAACAGAGATTGGCGGAATTTTAACAGCGGATGATGGGCGTCGACGGGGACAGCTAAACAGCAGCCCTGTGACGCCCGTCCTGCTCGGAGCGTATCTAACATTTGAAGTGGATACAACCTACCGGTTCGCCACGGATACCTATAGACCACGTTTCAGAATCTCCGCGGTTTTCAACCTGTGGAACCCCTATAATGTTTCGATCAACCCGAGGCGGTTGGGAGACGGGAACACGGGAGCATGGATCTTGAACACCTACACCGGAAATTTTAGATTTATCCTGCAAAAAAACGGTTCAGATGTGGGGGAATTTACGATTAGGGACTTAATAGGTGCCAGTACCGATTCCCGGATCAATTTCGTGATCCACAATCACGGGTCTAATTTGCATTTCATGCCCGGCGAAATCCGCCAATACCGGCTGATTTCAGGAAGGGATCTCTCACCCAATTCCCCCGAGGGCAGCCTTATTTTTAACGCCAGCGACATGAACGTGTCTTCCGACGATCAAGAATTCAATGGAGATGATGTCGTGGGGATCCTTTTGGACACCTCTGCCGCTGAAAATCGATTTCGACCTGGAGGGGGTACCGAGGGTGGGGTGCGCTTTGATTTGCATTCTCAACTGCACCGGTATAATTTTTTCTTTGAAGAAACGCCGGACACCACCTATGAGGCCTTCGAACGGGCTTCGCGTTTGCGGTTCCCCAACAACGACCCCCTTTTTGTTTTTGCGATCGATCTGTCGGTGAAAAGCTCGGAGGGAGAGGGTCAGGACGTGGCGGGCATGTTTTCAAACTTCAACCCCGCCGCTCTTTTCCCCGGGGGGGCCTTGCCGGAGATCTATCCGGGGTTCCAAGCACCGAATATATTTGCCCGTGTTACCAGAGATCCTGTGATGATGGAGGTTGATTCATCGAACCCTTCGCGTTTTCGGGGGCTTTGGGGAGAAACCCGGGAACAGGGAGGCAGTCCATTTGTGACTCTCTTTGATGTTCCGATGCGTCCGCCTGAATCCCTCGGCCAATATCAGCATGCGCAGATGTCTTATTTTGCCACCCAACCCGCCCACGCGTTTGGCAATAGTATGGCGCATCCCCACGTTGACCGGGCCTTTGCCCATGATGTCGTGGCGTCAACCAAAGACGGTGCCGAGAGTGAGAACAGTCAAATTGACCTGTCCTGGTTCTTAAACGATGCCCTCTGGGATGATTATTTCCTTTCCACCGTCCGGCCGGATGCGACAGGCTTCGCCATTTCACCTGAACGCGATCGATTCATTGAGATTGATCCCACCAGAACCTATAACATCTCCAATGCCGATGACTACCGGACCCTTGCCGGAAATCTCTTGTTACAGGGTGCGTTTAACGTGAATTCCACGTCAGTGGAGGCTTGGACCGCCTTTCTGTCGGCCCTGGGCGGACCGTCCGAAGCGGGCGACCTTGAATTCCCTTTTCACCGCCTCTCACGGCCGACGGGTTCTCCCAACTCGGCCTGGACCGGAGCCCCCCGGGATTTGTCCCGTGCCCAAATCCGCCGCCTGGCGGAGGAGATGGTCGAACAAGTCCGGGCCCGAGGACCGTTTCTTTCACTTTCGGATTTTGTGAACCGCCGTTTGGAGAACGGTGACCGTGGAGCCATGGGGACGGTGCAAGCGGCGATCAGTGCCGCGAACTTGAATAACATTGTTCCGAGCACGCCATCGATACTGGCCGAGGCACCCCGGCAAAACAATATCATCGGTAAAGTCGCGACGCTGGCTCCCGGTGATATTTCTCAAGCGGATGTTCTGACCACCCTCGCCCCCAAAATGAGTGCCCGTTCCGACACCTTTGTGATTCGGAGCTATGGCCGAACGGAGAATTCAACAACCGAGGCCTGGTGTGAATTCCTGGTGCAGCGCTATCCTGATCCGCATGATCACGAGAATTTCGGCCGGTCCTTCAGAATCCTTCATTTCCGATACCTCAACGAAGACGAAATTTAAATTATGACAAACTCCACTAAATCTTTGCTCCGTTTGCATCTGGTGTGTTTCCCTGTTTTGCTGGGGTTCATGTCCGGTCTTGCTTTTGCTCAGCCCTCCCTGGCCGGAAATGCGGATGAAACTCCGAAAACGATTCATTTCAGAGTGACGGCAATGAATCTATCCGTCGAGGATATAGCCTTTATTCAGGAGGGCAGGGTTGAAACCTTTGCGGTTTCCCGTTCACGGACCAGCGAGTGGATGACGTTTCGGGGAACCCATCCTCTCTATTTTTTCCGCGCCAGCACCTTAGAGAACCTTGAAGAAGAAGAACCCCTGCCCAGACCGCTGGCACAATTCTCGCCCCCGGATTCGGGCGCATGGCTGCTAATTTTTGTCCAAAACCCTGAAGAGGGTGACGGTCCTAAATACCGTATTTTTCCCATTCCGGACACGGAGGAAACCGTGGAGGAGGGGCTTCGGTTTTTCAATTTGACCGGTATGTCCTTGCTGGTGAATGTGAATGATGAAACCATCCGGTTAGCTTCGGGGAGTCAATCGCAAATGAATCCCGAACCCGAAGAGAACGCGAGCATGTTTTTGAGAATTGCCCGCGTGGAAAACGGTGACGTGGAATTGCTCTCCTCGACGGTTTTCGGTCATCGTCCCGGCGCGCGCATCAGTTACTTTCTTCTCCTCAACAACAGAGGCCGTATCCAATTGCAACGGTTTATCGATTCCGTGGGACCCGCCCGCGAGCCGGTTGAAGAGTAATCTGCTGGGCCGTTTGGTTATGAGGTATGCACCCCGAAAGGCGTGAGGGTGACGGTTTCTCCCCGGAGCGTCACCGTCTTTGACCTCGCGGTGTAATTGATGATAAAGAGATGCTCTTTGCCCTCGTTTTTCCGAAGGGTGGCGTGCACGCCCATTGGCAGGTCGGTATCCACGGGACGGGAAAGCGTCAGCTCCCGGGTCAGCTTTAATGCGAAATCCCGGTAAAACGCGTCATCGAAGTTCGCGGCCAACACAAAAATTTCGCCCCGGCCGCAGGGGTGGCGGCAGGCGACGGGGGTGTCGGCCCAGTGTCCCCCGCGCAGCACAGCCACGGGGGTGGCTCCCTCTAGTTTGAGCAGACCGAAGGCCCGATCCACGCAGTAAGTGCCCTCCAGGGGGGCTCGGCCCTCGACGGCACGGGTTTCGCCATCGAACAGCGCGTCCCATTCCGTCACCTTGACCCCCGCCGCCTGGTGCAGACCGTACCCGGGCCAGCCACCGAACAGGCAGCGGTTGTGTTCGTCGACGATGCCGGACAAATGGCTGAGCACCAGTCGGGCACCGGCCTCCACCGCTTCCAGGAGGGCATCCGCCTGACCGGGTTTGAGCATATATTGAGCCGGAGCCAGGATCACACGGCGGCCCGCGAGCTGGGCGCGGAAGTTTTCGGCGTCGGGCCAGACCACATCGGTGGAGACTCCAGCCTGCCACCAGCCCCGGTGGTGCTCGTTGAGCAGATCGTGATAGGCGTCGCGGGGATCCTTGGCGGTTGTGGGGGGCTGCCGCAGTCCGGCGCTGGTGTTCAACGCCCACTGGCTTTCCCAGTCGTGGAGGATCGCCACTTCGGCCCGGGGGCAGGTGGACCCGGCCACGGCGGCCTGCCGCCCGAGCCATTCCCCGGCGGCGGCAACCTCCCTGAAAACGCGGTGATCGGTGCGGCTGTCGTGATCCAGGATGGCGCCGTGGAATTTTTCCGAGCCGCCGCGTCCTTTGCGGAATTGGAAGTAGTGCACCGCATCCGCGCCATGGGCCACCGCCTGGGCACATTCCATCAGGTGCACGCCGTCGGGTTTTAGCTTGTTGATGGGTTTCCAGTTCACGGAGGAGGGACTGGACTCCATGAGAATCCAGGGCTTGCCCCCGGCCATTCCGCGCATGAGATCGTGGACCAGCGAGGTGTGCGCCGCTTTTTTCCACATGTCCTCCTCTCCGAAATAGGTCGGGTAGGCGTCATTGGAGATCACATCGATGTGCCGCGACCAGCGCCAGTAGTCCCACGGGGGGCGGAAACACATGAAATTGGTGGACACCGGAATCTCCGGAGTGAACCGCTTCAGGGGGGCTGTTTCGTTGTCCAGATGCTCCATATGCAGCACATTCACGAAGCGCTTCCAGTCCACTTTCATGCCGTCGATGCTACTGTCGCGCGGGTCGATTTGGGACCAGTCGGTGAACGTGTGGTTCCAAAAGCGGGCCCACCAGGCGCTGTTGAGCGCATCCAGCGTTTGGTACCGCTCCTTCAGCCAGTCCCGGAAGCGGTCCAGGCATTTCCCGCAGAAGCACTCTCCCTGGAGTTCATTGCTCACATGCCAAAGTTTCAGGGCGGGGTGGCCGGCGTAGTGGCGGGCCAGGCGTTCATTGAGCGCGGCGATTTTTTCGCGGTACAGGGTGGAGGAGGGGCAGTGGTTGTGACGGTGGCCGGAGCGTTCCCGCTGTCCTTCGCGGTTCACCCGGCGTATTTCCGGGTATTTCTCCGACATCCACATCGGTTTGCTGCCGCTGGGGGTGGACAGAAAGACGGAAATGCCCTCAGTGGCCAGCCGGTCCAGCAGACCGTCCAGCCACTCGAAGGTGTACTGTCCCTCCTCCGGCTCGTGGAGCGTCCAGGAGAAAATGCCAACGGTCACGGTTGTGACCCCGGCCCGCTTCATGGCCGCGAGATCCTCGTTCAGGATGTCCTCGCTGAGATGCCATTGGTCGGGGTTGTAATCGGCCCCGTGCAGGATGCGCTCGGAACGCAGCGGGTTACACATACCGTCGTGCCGCAGAGTCATGGAGCCATTCGCGGGCCACCCAGAGAGCGTCCGCCTCGTTGATGTGGTCGTCCGCGACCTGCTCGTGCAAAAAGTCCGCCAGCAGATTTTTCACCAGCAAGGTTTTGGCATAGCACCATTCAATGCAGCGGCCGTCACTGGCCAGAAGGGTGCATTTTTCCGCCGGAACCGCCTCCAGGCGGGCCTGCATGGCCGCCCGGTAAGTGCTGGGCCGGAAGTTGTACCACCACAGACCGCCGGCATAGACGTTGTGAAACAATCGGGCCACCTGGGCCACGTCCATATTCAGACGGGGCGCCCCCGCAATCAGTTCGAAGTCGCAGTCGTAGCGTTTAAAAAGTGAATACAGATTTGGAACCATGAGAGACGAGCCCGTGCCCATCATGACCCTGCTGCCCGGCAGGTGATTGATGCCCAAAAACAGCTGGGCGAACATGCCGTCCTGACCGCTCAGCGCCTCGAAAATCGCGTGGGCGAGGAAAGCGTGCGCCTCCAGTTCTGTGACCGGTTCTTTCGAAAGGGTATGCCCTTCGGTAATGTGGTGAAGGATCTCGGCCTGCGAGCCGCGTTCAAACGCATAGGTGTGCACCCGCATGCCGCGGTATCCGCGGGAGGCGATCCCGGCGATGTCCGCCCGCACCGCCGCCCGGGCCTCTTCCCCCGCCGCGCGGGGGTCTTCGGCTTCGGTCAGGGTCTTAACCCAGGGCCCGTAGCCATTCCAGAGCGGCAGGGAGGCGCCCACCCCCGGCATCCCGGGAAAATTCACATCCCGCTCAATATTCGTGACGATGCGTTTAATCTGCAGTTTGTCCGCGACCTTCATCGGCCAGCCGGGGTCCTGCGCGGAGGCCTTCACCGCCTCGTTGGCCTTTTGCAGGCTGGCCACGTCCGACAATTCCAGATTGTAAAGGGTGCGGAACGTTTCCTGAATCATCTGCGCCCAGGTGGTGTTGCGGGCCCGGGCAAAACAGTCCGCGAAGGCCGCCATGCGTTCCGTTTCGCCGAGATCCGCCGCGAAGCCTTTGAGATAGCCAACCGACTGCAACTCCTGGCGGAACCAGAAATACTCGACGATATTCCAGAGGTCTTGCGCCGCCACAGGCACTGCGGGTTTGTTCATGTGGGTGTGGGTGTCGAACACCGGCAGGGCTCGAATTTCGTTTCTCCAGTCGTTTCGGGATTTCATGTTACTGTAAATAACATGTTTTAAAAATATGTACAATTAAGAATCTTCAGAAAATGAAAGAAACCTTTGGGAGGAAATCGTTTGAAGGACAAGCCGCATGGACCGGGACGGGCGCATAGCCTTTCCTTTTCAGTTAAGCCACCCAGAGCAATCTTTAAGTGGGCGTTTGGGCACCATCCGGGCGGCTGAACGGCGTTGTCATTTTTCAGTCATGCGAAAACATGAATATTCATGAAATTTTTTCTGGTCAGTCTCGCCTCCCTTTGCTAAAGATCTAGTTCATCAGATTCGATATGAAAAAAACAGTTACCGCCATAGCCATAGGTCTCCTGGGATCCATTTTCGTTTGGATTGCAGCGCCTCTCAACCGATTCTTGCTCAACAACGGGCTGGTATCGGACTCATATTTTCCCGAGATCGCCGTGCTGGTGATGCTGTTTTTGATTCTGGGGCTGAATCCGTTGCTCAAGGTCATCTCCAAAAGCCGTCTGTTCCTTGACCGGCGTCAGCTGGCGTTGATTTTCGCCATGCTTTTGCTGGCCTGTACGATCCCCACGCAGGGATTGCTGCGCATGTTGCCCTACACGCTGGCCCAAACGACGCAGGATGGTGCCCGCAATCATCAATTGGCTCAAATCCATCAGGACATGGCGCTCCCGCCCTCGTTGTTTCCGGACCGGATCGTCCACGGGGAGGACACCCCCGCCGCCACGTATTTTCTGGAAAATCTTCCCGAGGGTGAGCCGACCCCCTGGGGGGCCTGGATTCCGCCACTGTTGAGCTGGGGGGCTTTGCTGGTGCCCGTCTGGATGCTGATGATTGGCCTCGGCATGATTGTCTATCCCCAATGGCGCGACAACGAGCGCCTTCCCTTTCCGATTCTGGCCCTGGAGCAAAGTCTGATCGGGGACATCACCCGGGAAAAGCGCATCCCCGCGATCTTCAAAGACAAACTGTTTTGGTTTGGTGCCGGGACCGTGCTGATCCTCTACAGTTTCCGGGGTCTCAACGCCCTGACGGAGGGCGGGTGGCCCGGGTTCCCGCTTGGCTGGGATCTGCAATCGGCCTTGTCAGAAGAACCCTGGCGGAACCTGCCCGGATACATCAAAAGAACGAACAAGCTTTTTTTCATGCTGATTGGCATGGTGTACTTCATGCCGAACCGCGTGAGTTTCTCCATTTGGTTCACGGTGCTGGCCTATGGGGTGTTCCAGATGTTTGCCAGCACCTACGCGCCCCCCTTTGATTCGGGAATGATCGGGCAACACCGCAACGGGGCGACCCTGGTTTTCGGGCTCATGGTTCTATATACGGGCCGGCATTACTGGGCCAAAGTGGGACGCAGCATGGTGCGGCCGGTCACAAACGGCGAAGAGAGCCGGAACCGGCGGGCCGGGTGGCTGTTTGTGCTTGGCTGGGCGGGGATGATGGCCTGGCTGATGTGGGTGGGGATTTCGCCGGTCTGGGCTTTTGCGCTGGTCTTTCTCGGTTTTCTTATCTGCCTGGTGATCAGCCGGGTCGTGGCGGAAACCGGATTGCCCTTTGTCCGGATCGCGGCGCTTTCACCGAGCTGGCTGGTCGGACTCTTCCCTGCCGGAATGATCACGGCGCCGCTGATTTATATCGCAGGCTTTCTCAACCTGATTTTCGTCACCGCTTCGCGGATCAGTCCGGCGGCCCTGATGCCGCACGCCATGGGCATGGACCCCGAGGCCACGCCCGCCCAGCAGCGTCGACTGCCTTCCCTGCTGCTGCCTCTGATGATTCTCGGGCTGGTGGTCGCGGGGGCGGTGCATCTTGGCTTTAGTTATCAGAACTACGCCTCTCTGGACGGAGGGACCCTGACCGGGAACCACTTTGGATCGAGGCAGATGAACGGGCCGCAAAACCAATTGCTGAGCTGGAGCCGCGGGGCGCACAATGCTGTCGATGCCAGCACAGCCGGACAAATCGTCTTTGGAGGAGCCCTGGCCCTTGGACTCGCGGTGGCCTGCCTGTCCTCTCCCGCCTGGCCCCTGCACCCGGTCGGTCTGCTGATGGTCGGCACGTTCTATGGGAATACGGGCTGGACAAGTATTTTCATCGGATGGGTTCTGAAAATGATCATCCTCCGCTATGGGGGGGCCGGGACCTATAAAAAACTCCGGAATCTTTTTATCGGGCTCATCCTGGGGGAACTGCTCTCCGCCTTGATCTGGATCATCATTCCGGTGTTTCTGATTCTGACCGGAGCCGACCCCTCCCAGGTTGGAAGAACCGGGATTTTGCCCAACTGATCCTCCATTCAATTATGCGTACTCTTACTCTTATCACGACATCCCTTTTCCTTGGATTCCTGAGCCTGCCGGGCTTCGGGCAGCATACCCCTGACGGGTTTTATGACGCCGTCCGCAGGGACACGGAATCCCTTGGCGCGGTGTCCACCCGCATGACCGGCACGCCCGAAAACGCCGAGGCCTCCCAATGGCTGGAGCGGGAGCTGCGGGAACTGGAGAATGTTCAGATCTGGACCCATGAATTTCCCGTGTGGATGCCCCAAGTGGAGCGCGCGACCCTCACCGTGGACGCGGGGCCGATGGCCGGCACCCACGAGGTGTTCCCGCTGTGGCCGGACCTGGTGCGGCTCAACACCACCGGTCCCGAAGGGATTCAGGGACAGGTGATCTACGTGGGGGACGGGTCCATGGCGAACCTTTCCGCCCGGAGCCTCCGCGGAAATATTGCCGCCATGGAGATGTCCGCCTACAACAATTGGAAACAGCCCTTCGCCATGAACGCGGCGGCCGTGCTTTTGCTGGGGTCTCCGGATGACCGGCAGGCGTCGCCGGCGGCCCAGGCCCAGTATCGTCCGCGGTATTACATTCCCGATGGAGACCTTGCCAATGCCATTCGCGCTCAGGGTCTCTCAGACGCTGTTGTCCACAGTGACATGTCCTGGGAGCGGGTCACGGCCCGAAACCTGTATGCGCTGGTTCCGTCCGCTGAAAGCGGGAACGGGTTGTCCGCCGTGGCGATGGCCGCCGCGTATGACGCCATGAGCCTGGTGTTGGGCCAGGCCCCCGGAGCCGAAAATGCGCTTGATGCCGCGTTTCTCCTGAATCTGGCGCGCGAAACCGCGGCATCCCCCCCGCCCAGATCTGTCCTTTTTGCGTTTGTGGACGCCAATGCCATGAATCAGCTGGGTATGCGGCAGTTCCTGACCATGCTGACTGTGACCGAATCCGACACCACCCGTCTGGAATATGTCCGGGTCGATACGCGGCTGACGGAGGAGAACGATGAGCTGGTGGAACTCATGCTGGAGATCGGAACCGGCATAGAGGCGCTGGAACAGATTCACAATAAACGGAGATTCCGCGGGGTTCAGCGCGCGTTCAAGGATGTTTTGAGCCCGGAAATGCTAAGGCTGCGTGAAGACATTGCGCAATTGCGTCTGGATATTTACGCCGCGGAAAGAGAGCTGGCGGGGGCCGTTGACCGTGCGGATGAGCAAAGACAGATGGAGGCCGGGGCGGAGATTGACCGGTTGCGGGCCCTGTTGGAGGAGAACACGTCCCGGAACGCTTTTCTAAACCGAATTCTTCAGCAGGTGCTGACCCCTGCGCCGATCACGGAGGAGATCGTGCCTGAAGCCCTTCAAGTCCTGGAAAGGGCGGGAGCCCGGGTTGTGGACCAGGCTGCGTCCCAGCGGGAGCGCATGGATGCGTTCGTGCGCACCGATGAGATTCGCAACGAAATTCTGGCGGCCCTGGGCAAAGAGCCCGGAACCTCTCCGGTGGAATTTCTGGTCGGGGTGGACCTGTCCGATGCCGGCTTCACAGTCGGGCCCGGTCTTTTCGGGGGGCACCTGCAGCAGAACGCCGGCACGCAGGCCCGGGATTTTATCCGCTGGCTGAGACAAAACCTTGCAGACGAAAACCGCTCACTGTGGAACAATGCCCCCCCGGGCGTTCCGGCCAGCACCATTGATCACGCCTCACTGGTCGGGACGGAAAGCCCCCGCAGTTTCAACTTCAGCAACACCGCGTTGCTGACCTCACCCGCGGCAAGCTTTCAAATGCCCGCCGTCACCTGGAAAACCCTGGGCGGGACCCGCGACAGGGTGGACACCCCCCGGGACCGTGTGGACCAACTGGACTGGGAGCGTTTGCACCCTCAAATCCTCGCCTCCCGGCAGGTGTTGTCCCACATGGTGTCCGATGAGACCTTCAACCCGTCCACCACCGGGTTTACGCGGGGTAATCCGACCTGGCGACGCCCCTGGGGATCCTTCGTGCGCGAATCTGTGGGTGAAACCGTCCCCCGGAATCCGGTGTCGGGCGCGTTGGTGACCCTGGTGCCCACGGGCTCCCTGAACGGAACGCTGCATGACGCGCCCGGCATTCGGCGTTATGAATTCGCCATGACCCGCGATGACGGAGGCTTCACCTTTCCCCCCATGGCCGGCGGGCTCCCGGCCCCGGTGGCACAAACCCACGTTTATGGCTTTCGGCTCGATGAACACGGCCGCATCACCCACGGACGGGCTGACAACACCAGCTCGGTTCAGGGCCATCTCTCCTCGGGATTCAATCTGAATGCCTGGGCCCGGCACGCCTCTCCCGCCAGGCTCATGGAGTTTGAGGGCCGCGAACTCAATGGTCCCGAATTCTTTGACCCCCGGTTTCTGGAACCGCTCTCGTCTTTTCAACTGATCGACCCCATGACCGGCGGCCGCCCCCGGCAGGGGCAGTTCACCGTGATTGACGGACAAATGTGGGGCCTGCTGCCGCCGGACTCGCGCTGGCAAATGATTCTGCGCGCCGGCACCGCCTCGAACCGGATGATCCTGATGAATCTGGACCGGGAACTGGCCGTCAATCCGGACATGCAGCCCCAGCAGGCCCTGCGCCGGGGCTTTGAGCTGGGAGAGCCGCTCCCCTCCACGCCCGCCCACGTTTCGGCGCGGGATTTCCACACCATCAATTCCTGGCGTCTGCAAACCTTCCAGAGCGCGGGAATCACCAGCAAAGTCCTTAACGATATCCACGCGGAAGCGGAGACGATGCTGACCAAAGCCGATGCGGCGCTGGAAACCGGGGCGGGGGATCAGGTGGAACTGTATGCCATCCAGGCGCTGTCCAACGCCTTCCGGGTCTATGAGGCCCTGCTGGCGACCGGCAAGGATGTCACCCGCGGCGCGATTTTCCTGATGATTCTGATCGTTCCGTTTTCGGTGGCCATGGAACGCCTGTTGTTCTCCTGCGTGAAAATCGGCAGCCGGATTCAAATCAGTTTCGGGATATTTCTCGGCATGTCGCTCATGTTGTGGAGCTTTCACCCGGCGTTCCGGATCACCAACCAGCCGCTGATTATTCTCATGGCCTTCGCGGTGCTCCTGCTGAGTTTATTTGTGATCATTCTGATTTTCCGCAAATTCGAAGCGGATCTGGAGGAGTTCCGCAGCAGGCAGGCGGAAAGCGGCGGGGCCACAGCCCGCCGCGGCGGCGTGATCAGCAGCGCGGTCTGGCTGGGCATTGCCAACATGCGGAAACGGAAGCTCCGCACCTTTCTGACCGCGATCACCATCGTGCTCATCACCTTTGCCCTGCTGGCGTTTTCTTCTGCCACCACCTACCAGAACAAACGGGATTTCGCCATTTCAAGCGCACCCCCTCCCTACGCCGGTGTCCTGATTAAAAAGCCGGCCATGGCCCCGTTTCATCCCCGCGCCCTTTCCTATGTCACTGCGCTGGCCAGAGAATATCCGGTGATTCCCCGATACTGGGTGACCTCGACGGATCACGACTGGGCCCTGCACGCCCGCAATCTGGAAACCGGAGACCAGGCTTCGCTCCAGGGCGCTCTGGGGCTCTCCCCTCTGGAGTCCGGGCTGGCCGTTCCGGAGGAGTGGCTGGAGGGCTGGGAGCGTTTCAGGGAGGGGAACGCCTGTTTCCTCAGCGAATCCCAGGCCCAGGCCTTGAATCTATCCCCGGGTGACCGGGTCGGGCTGGGGGGCCGGGAGCTGATTCTCGCCGGCACGTTTGACCCCGCCACGGTTGAGGGGAGCCTCACCATGCTGGACGGCCAGTCACTGTTGCCGTTTGATTTCTCGATCCAATCGGATGCCGATTCGGGTTCCGCGCAGGCCGCCGGAAGCCTGGATGCCGATTCCATAGAGGGGGAGCAGGATTTACCCCGGATTCCCCCCGACTCCCTGATCATCATCCCGGACACTGTCGCCAGGGAACTGGGCGGATCCCTCCGCAGCATGGCCCTGGTCACCCCGGATCACGCCACCGCCGCGGAGCAGGTCCAGCTTCTCTCCAACGTGCTGGCTTTCCCGCTTTTCTACAGTACGGAAGAGGGAACCAATGTGATTGCCGCCGCCCCGCTGCTGCCCAATATTCCGCGCAATCTGTTGACGCCCCTTGTGCTTGCCGCTCTGATCATCTTCAACACCATGCTCAATTCCGTGGCGGAACGGAAACAGGAGATCTACATCTACACCAGTTTGGGCCTGGCCCCCGTTCATGTGGGCATGCTTTTCCTCTCCGAGGCGGTGACCTACGGATTGATGGGGTCCGTGTTCGGCTATGTGGCCGGACAGGGCCTGGCGACCGTTTTGACCCACTTTGGTCTCATGGGCGGCATTACCCTCAACTACTCCGGTTCCAGTGTGATCCTCGTCATGGGGCTGGTCATTGGGGTGGTGGTGCTCTCGTCGCTGGTGCCCGCCATCATGGCCGGCAAGCTTGCCTCTCCGAGTGATGAGATGAAATGGACGGTTCCCCAGCCGGTGGACGGGAAAATCCGCGACCAGCTGCCCTTCACCGTGCACCGGGATGCCGCTCCGGGTCTGATCTCCTATATCCACAGCTATATGACGGCCCACGAGGACGGAACCATCGGTCATTTTTCCTCGGCGGACACCCGTCTGCTTCCTTCATCCGGGGAGACCGTCGTCGGACTGGAGGGAACCCTGTGGCTCGCGCCGTATGACCTTGGCGTTCGGCAGGACTTGTCCATCCGCATTGTGCCCGATGCAGAGGAGGGGGAAGAGGTTTGCAAGATTTTGATCGAACTCACGCACGTCGCCGGTCAGATAAACTCCTGGTGGAAACAGAACCGCAGTTTCCTCAAAGACCTCCGCAATCAGTTGCTGGGATGGCGAAAAGTCCCCACGGAGCGGATTCTTCAGTATATTGATGAGTTTGAAGCGAAACGTGTACAAGAAAGCGCCCGGAGTTGAGGTATTTATCATGAGCATGAGAGAAGATAAAGAGTTTCAAGAATTCCGGGACCTGATGAAGCGTCCCGATCATTTTGAGGACGGTTTCAACATGAGCACGGTCCTCATGGGCCTGTTTGTCGGGCTGATTATGGCGCCCGCCTCGGTGTACATGAATTTGGTGGCCGGACTGCACATGGGCTCCGCCGCCCAGTGGGTGACGGTGCTGCTGTATGTGGAAATCGCCCGCCGTGCCTTCAAAAAGCTGAAAAGACCTGAGATTTTCGTGCTGTTCTACATGTGCGGCGCCGCGATGGCGGCCGGAGGGCAGGGCTGGTTGTGGCGCCAGTTTATCGCCCAAAGCGAAGAACTCCGGAAAATGGGACTTTTGGAGTACATCCCGCACTGGTACGCCCCCACCAACCCTGAGGTGCTGGCCAACCGGAGTTTCTTCATGATCGAGTGGCTCTGGCCGCTGGCAATCGGTGCCCTCACCCTGCTTCTGGGGCGAATCGACAACTTCGGCCTGGGGTATCTTCTGTACCGCCTGACAGCCGATGTGGAGGAACTGCCTTTCCCCATGGCACCGGTCGGCGCGGCGGGAATGACCGCGCTGGCGGACGCATCGGAGGACAAGGAGACCTGGCGGTACCGGGTCTTTGCCATGGGCGCGGCCATCGGGATTGCCTTTGGAGCGTTGTATATCGGATTGCCCGCCATCACCGGCGCGATTTTCGCGGAGCCCATCCGCTTGATTCCCATTCCGTTTGTGGACCTGACCGGCTACACGCAGAACACCCTCCAGGCCACGCCGGTCATGATCAGTTTCGACCTTGGGCTCGTGGTGACCGGCATGGTGATGCCGTTTATGGCGGTGATCGGGTCTCTCTTCGGCGTCCTGTTCACCATGTTTTTCAACCCCACACTTTACAACCAGGGGATTCTCAACGGATGGGAGCCGGGGCTCAGCGCGATTGAAACCGTGCGCTCCAACATCTTCGATTTTTACTTCAGTTTCAACCTCGGCCTCATGATCGCGGTGGCGCTCATCGGCTTTCTCCACATGGGGAGCAAGTTTAAAGCGAAACGCAGGGAAATGGATGAAATGGGCCGGACAAAAGTGGATTGGAGCAAGCTGTTCAATCCTCCGGAGGGCCGCGGCGACATTCCCATCTGGCTGGGCCTGGTGATTTACATCGTCTCCACGCTCCTCTACATCTGGATCGCGTGGTCTCTGGTCAACCGCTTCTCCGGTCCGCTGACTCACGGGGCCTTTCCGCTGTGGCTTTTGATTTTCTATGGATTCGTCTACACGCCCATTATGTCCTATATTGCGGCGCGAATGGAGGGGATCGTCGGCCGCCAGTTCACCCTGCCGTTTGTGCGGGAGGCGACTTTTATCCTCTCCGGCTACAAAGGTGCGGCGATCTGGTTCGCGCCCAT
This sequence comes from Verrucomicrobiota bacterium, assembly GCA_020831625.1. Classification (GTDB taxonomy): domain Bacteria; phylum Verrucomicrobiota; class Kiritimatiellia; order SS1-B-03-39; family UBA6053; genus PXAS01. The sequence continues at coordinate 141,156 of JAFIGD010000004.1, forward strand.
CCCGATGCACAACCACGCCACCCAGGTGGAACAGTTCCGGGAAATGGAACTCACGGGCACCAAATTCACCTCCCTGATGAAAGCTGAGGCGCTCACCTATCCCCTCATGATCATCGGAACCTTGATCTTCGCCCAATTTATCTGGAACATGGGGCCGGTGCCGAGCGAAATGTTCCCCTACGCGAACGAGTTCTGGGAACTCAACGCCTACAATCAGGGCCTGATCTGGACTTCCACCATGCCGGACGCGGGAATCAGTCCCTTCCAGGAAGCGTTCCGCCCGGAATATCTGGGTGCCGGACTGGGGCTGGCGATGGCTCTGTATGGCGTGCTGGCGCATTTCAATCTCCCCGTGTTCCTGGTCTACGGCATGGTCCGCGGGCTGGACCAGTCTCTCCCCCACGCCATTATCCCCACCGTCCTCGGCGCCGTGATCGGTCGTTTTGGCTGCCGGAAATGGTTCGGCGATAAGTGGCCCCAGTACCGCATTGTGTTCGCGGCCGGATTCGGTGCCGGCCTGGGCCTCGCCACCATGTTTGCCCTGGGTTTCGTGTTTATGTCCAAAAGCGCAAACCTCCTGCCGATTTAACCCCGAAGAGATCACCCATTGTCACATTCACGCTCCAAAACGAACACTCCCGCTCCCGGGCTTTCCCGGGAGACGCGCCCGCTGGCCTGGTCGGGATGGCGGCTGCGGGTCCCCGCCAATTGGCGTCCGGTCAAGCTGGAGGGGACCTTCACCAAGGGCGCGATGTTTATCGGAGATGATGTCAGCCCTTACCTGATGCTGCGCTGGTGGCGGCCGCTGTTGGAAGGGCAGAAGCAATTCGACTTCGCGGCCTGGCTGGACTACCGCTTCAAAAAACTCCACGCCCTGCCGCAGAAAAATCCTCCCGCCCCTCCCGGGGTGGACCAAAGCGCCTGGGTGAAGGATCTGGAGACAAAAAACAACAAAAGCCGCACCGTCTGGTACGGGTACAAGGCGTCGGCCGAAACCGTGATTGAGATCCTCATGACCTCGCTGACGCCTTCCGACATCCGGAAAAGGATCATTGAGGATGTGATGCCCACCCTGGAGATCGCCTCCAAGGAGGACCCGATCACCTGGGATCTGTTTTCAACCCGCTTTCAGTCCCCTCCCGGCTTTCTTCTCGACACCCATCACCTTTACTCCGGCGATGTGGCCCTCAGACTGGTCAAAGGCCGTGAAACCCTGATCCTCCGCACGGTGTATCCCGCGGGACTGGCGCTGTCCCGCCGCAAGCTGCCCAACTGGCTGGACAGCTCCCCCTTTCTTGAGCGCCGAAAAAACCGGAACACCACGCTGGAGGACTGGTCCTCCGGAAAAATCAAAGGCATCCAGCGCCGCGGATGGAAGCGTCTTCCCTTTCCCCTGGGCAGGGTCAAACCCAACTACAGCACCGTGATTGCCGCCGTGGATGAAGAGCGCGACCGGCTGCTGATTGCGGAGCACCGGACCTCCGGGCCGGATGCGCCTTTCCTGACGCAGGAGGCTTTGGCACACATGAACCGGGATTCCGACACATGAAGCGCAATCCAAAACATCTCGACTTTAACCGGAAGCAGGCCCTCGATGCAAAGCCGGTGGCTTTTCCGCCGGTCCGGACGGAAACCAAAGGGGAGAAATTCTATGTCACCCTGGAATTTGTCCGCCCCCGCTGGCAGCGGGTTCTCGGAGCGGACAAACTGTGCGAGCGCTCCTTCGGACTGGATGCGTACGGGCGGGATGTCTATGCCGCCTGCGACGGAAAGACGCCCGTCAAAGTCATCATCAAACGCTTTGCGAAAAAATATCATATCGATCCCGCGGAAGCGGAACGCAATCTCACGATGTTCTTGAAAACGCTGATTGGCAAAGGTCTGGTCGGGATTCCGCTGACCGACCGCGACGCCATCCCCGAGGAGGCAAAATGAATCATGACCCGCAACGCAGGGCGAACGAAGAGGAAATCCAGCCTCTCCCCCTGCATAAAATCGTCCGGATTGCCGTCCGGGGCATCAAAGTGAGGATTTGGCGGTCCGTGCTGGTGGTCAGCGGCATTGTCCTCGCGATGGCTTTTCTCAGTTATATCCTCTGTTCCGATGCGTTTGCGAGGAATGTGATGGACTACGGATCCCGCGACCTCATCCGCCACCTCATCGCGGAGGGGATTCTCAATCCCGAAACCCTTGCCGACCAGCGGGTGCAGACCTACTGGGTGGCGGGTCTGGCTCTCCTGATCAGTCTGGCGGGCATCATGAACGCGATGCTGATGAGCGTGACCGAGCGCTTCCGCGAAATCGGCACCATGAAATGCCTGGGGGCCCTCACCAGTTTTATTATGAAACTTTTTCTTATCGAAAGTCTCTTTGCCGGTGTCCTGGGAACCACCCTGGGCCTGATCATCGGATTCGGACTGGCCTACGTCGAAGGGTACTTCACCTATGGCGCCGAGGTGACCGCTCTGTTTCCGCCGGCGCATCTGTTGCTCAGCATTCTCTTTTGTTTCATCACCGGAATCCTGCTCACCCTTTTGGGCGCCATTTACCCGGCCCGTCTGGCCGCGAAAATGTCCCCGGTCATGGCCTTACGGAGCGAAATGTGAACCCCCGACAAACCACCCATCCCGACGCCTTCAACGTGAATGCCGGTCCCTCCGAACCCGGCAAGCCGCGCGAAACGGAGACCGCAACCGAAACCCGCACCCTGGCCGCGCCCTATGTGGTGCGCGCCAAAGGACTGAAAAGAACCTACAAAATGGGCGAGGAACTGGTCCACGCCCTCAACGGGGTGGATTTTAAAGTCAAACGCGGGGAATACATTTCCATTATGGGCCCCTCCGGCAGCGGCAAGAGCACGCTGTTCAACATGATCGGAGGCCTGGACAAGCCGAACGAGGGACGCATCTACATCGACGATGTCGACATTGCCAGTCTGGACACCCTGGAACTGGCCTGGCTGCGCTGTCACAAAATCGGCTACATCTTTCAGTCCTACAACCTCATCAAAGTCGCCACCGCCCTGGACAATGTCATGCTCCCCATGACCTTTGCCGGAAAGCAACAGGCCGAGGCCCAGGACAAAGCCGTTCAGCTCCTCCAGAAAGTCGGACTGGGCGACCGCATTCTCCACAAACCCCTGGAAATGTCGGGCGGCCAGCAACAACGTGTGGCCTGCGCACGCGCGCTGGCGAATGATCCCTCGATCGTCCTGGCCGACGAGCCGACCGCCAACCTGGACAGCAAAACCGGCGAGGAAATCATCGAATTGCTTCGAGAACTCAACCAGAGCCAGAATGTGACCGTGATTACCGCAACCCACGACCATAAAATGCTTGCGGTCTCCGACCGCATCGCCTGGGTGCGTGACGGAAAAATAGACCGCATTCAGAACCGCTCCGAAATCACGATTACCCAAGGAGAGATGCATGGACTCTAACACGATTATCTCCGCCCGGGGCGTCAAGCGCCGTTATGTCATGGGCAAAACCGAACTGTACGCCATCGGCGGCATCGATCTGGACATCCATCGCGGCGAATACTTCAGCATCATGGGCCCCTCCGGAAGCGGCAAGAGCACGCTGTTCAATCTCATCGGTGGACTCGACACGCCCACCGAGGGGGAGATTCTGATCGACGGCGTGAGCACCGGCAGCATGAACGAACGGCAGATCGCCTATCTGCGCTGCCGGAAGATCGGCTATATTTTTCAGACCTTCAACCTCATCGAAGTCCTCTCCGCATTGGAAAACGTCGCCCTCCCGCTGATTTTCGGCGGCATGTCCGACGAAGAGGCGCACCAGGTGGCCGCCGAGACTCTGGACAAGGTGGGGCTGGAGGGACGCCACAGCCACCTCCCCGGTCAGTTGTCCGGAGGCCAGCAGCAGCGTGTCGCCTGTGCCCGCGCCCTGGCCAACAAACCCCGCATTCTGCTTGCCGACGAACCCACCGGCAATCTTGACCTCAAGACCGGTGAGAATATCATCCGCATGCTCTCCGAATTAAAAGATGACCTCGGCATCACCATCATCAGCGCCACCCACGACCACAAGATGCTCGCCGCCTCCGACCGGGTGCTCTATCTCGAGGACGGCCTGATTAAAAACATCAAAACCAAAGATCAGCTCAGCATCAGCCTGGGTGAGATTGACGGGGAAACGGCCTGAGGTTTTATGATCGTGATGAGATTATATTTGGTGGGTGCCTTGGCCTTATTTTTGTCAGCCGTTTGCCGGGGGGAAGAGAACGTGGTGGATCTGATCATCGTCTCGGGACAGTCCAATGCGGTCGGGTTCGACACGCAGGCCACGCAATTACCGGAAGACCCTCGTGACGAGGACGTAATGCTTTGGTGGAGGGGCGGCGACTACCCCCCCAATTCAAATGACTCCTCGTTCAACCAGCAGTGGGTCCCGCTGCAAACCCAGCCCAAAGGAAATCCCAGATCGGGAGACCCCGGTAATTTCTCGTTTGCAGAGGGGGGCTTCGGCCCGGAAATGGGGCTGGTCCGGACCCTGCTCGATGCGCAGCCCGACCGGCCGCTGGCCGTCATCAAAGTCGCCTACAACTCAACCGAGATCCAATGGTGGCTTCCCGCAAATAGCAACATCTACCCAATACTGGCCCAGGAATTGAACCTCGCCATCGCGGCGGCCGCGGCAGAGGGCATCACCCTGCGTCCCCGGGCTTTTGTCTGGTGCCAGGGGGAACGTGATGCGAATCAGGGAACCAGCACGACAAATTACCGGAATTTTCTGGAGACATTGGTCGGCGCCCTTCGCAGCGACCTCGATGCGCCGGAGATGATTGCGCTGTTCGGGATCAATTCCAAGTTCGGTCTGAGCAACTGGGCAACCGCAACCCAGCCAAGCTCCGCCGTGTCAAACATCATCGCAGCTCAGCAACAAGCTGCTGACAATTCGCCCCTTGCTGAATGGGTCGATGATTGGGGCTGCGAAGTCGTAAACCAGGCACACTTCGGCTCTGCGGGAACGCTGGAGCTGGGCCGGCGCTATGCCGCCGCACTGCTCGAGTTGGAAGCCGCGCTGGCGCCTCATCTGGTGCTGGAGCACATGAATGGCGACACCACGGTCACGGAAGGCGGCGACCCGGACACCTACACCGTGGTGCTCAACCGAGCGCCAGGCGAAGAGGTCGTGGTGAGTCTTGCGGTTGACGATCAGGTCACCGTGACCCCCACCAGCCTCACCTTCACCCCCGGCAACTGGGAGGTGCCGCAGGTCGTGACCGTGACCGCCGTGGACGATGATGTCCGCGAGATGCTCCACACCGGCACCATCACTCACACCACCGGCAGTTCGGACCCGGCGTGGGACGGGCTGAGTCAGGACTTCGTCGTGATTGTGATCGACAATGACAACACCGCTCCCGTGGCAAATGCCGGTCTGGATCAGACGTTGGCACTCAGCGAAAGTGAGCTGTGGACACCCGCAAACATTCCGACTGCGGCCTGGTTTGACGCAAGCGACGCGGACACGATCACGGAAAATGGGGGTGTGGTGAGCCAATGGGACGACAAAAGCGGCAACCATGTCACTCTGACTGGAACTGCTGGCCCGACCGGGGGCGCATCGCTCAACGGGGTGAATGCACTTTCTTTTGCGGAGGCACAGCATCTGTCCTACCACGGCAACAACATCAACTATGGACCGGGGGCGCCGGCCATTCAGGCGGTGTTTGTTGCGAAAGCCGTCACCCCGAAGGATGTGGCTCTGCTCTTCCACTACTACACGGCCACGGACTCGGCCCAAGTGTTCGGGATAACGACGGGGGATAACAGCGACAACCGTCGTCTTACCGCACGACATTATAACGGGTATGTGCGATCGGATTACACCTATTCGCCGGAGGAAATTAAGATCGTCTCCTATTCCATCACTGCAAACGGCACGTATGGCAGTGATGCAAAATTTTTCATCAATGGTGCATCCACAGGCACGTTTGCGAACAATGGTGGCCGTCGACTGAACTTTGGATCCAACACACCAACCCTGACCCTTGGCTCAGCATCCGAGGTGGTGTTCGGAGAGTTCCTCATGATTCCGGGTGTCCTCTCCGCCGGCGACCGCCAGAAACTTGAAGGCTATCTGGCCCACAAATGGGATCTGGTGACGAGTCTTCCGGCCGATCATCCCCATAAGGACGTCGCGCCCGGCAAAATTTTTGCCAGGACGACCCTGAACGGAACGGCCACCGACGCCGATGGCGATCCGTTGACCACCACCTGGACAAAAGTGTCCGGCCCGGGCGAGGTGACCTTTGCCGACGCCTCCGCCGTGCGCACCACCGCGGCGTTCAGCGAACCGGGCACCTACGTGCTGCGCCTCACGGCAGATGACACGTTGGCCACCGGCATCGACGAGGTCACCATTACGGTTCTGGACCTCGTGCCGGAATCGTTCGATGAATGGATCTCCGGATTCGATCTTGACGGCCAGACAGGCTTCAACGATGTCAATACCGACGACGGCGTGACGAATGGAATGAAGTATTTCTTCGGCATCGAACCCACGGAGCCGGGTTCGGGCCTTTCGGCCCTGGCCCTGGACGTGTCGGACGGAAATCAGTTCAATTTCACGCATCCCATTGCGGAGTATTTCACGAGGGGCATCCGCGCGGAGTACCGCTGGTCGAAAGACCTCGTCGCTTTCCATGATGACGGAGCCACGGTTGAGGGCACCACGGTCACCTTTGTCCGGGGAGAGAGGGACGAAGAGGGCAGGGTGACGGTCACGGCCACCCTCGACGGAACAGCCACCGACCGTATTTTCGTCGCCCTTTTCGTTACGAAGATTGAATAAATCCTAAAGGAGTCTTATGATGAAATCACATGTAGCATGTGTCCTGGGAATGTTCGTGTCCGCAATGTGCCTGGCGGGGGAGAATGTGGTTGATCTAATCCTTGTCGCGGGACAATCCAATGCGGTCGGGTTCGACGCGCGTGCAAGTGACTTGCCGGAAGACCCGCGTGACGCGCGGGTCATGTTCTGGTGGGTAGGCGGAGACACGACGCGTCTGGAACATGCGTCACATTTCAATCACGAGTGGGTACCCCTGCAAACGCAGCCCAAGGGGACTCCAGGTCCTAAAGGTGCGGGCAACTTCGCCTCTGACCAGGGCGGTTTTGGCCCCGAAATGGGATTCGCCCGGAGGTTGCTTGATGAGCAGCCCGACCGGCGTCTGGCCATCGTGAAAGTTGCCGTCAACGCAACCTCCATCCATGCCTGGCTTCCCGAACGAAATAGATTATACGGGGATTTGATGCGGGAAACAAACCTTGCAATCGAGAAGGCGAAGGAGCGCGGAATCACCCTGCGTCCCGTGGCACTGCTCTGGTGTCAGGGCGAAACCGACGCGAACCGCAACCCCGACACCGAGCTGTACCTGGAAAGACTGGAGACCCTGGTTTCCACGCTGCGCCGAGACCTCGACGCGCCGGAACTGATTGCGCTGGTGGGGTTCAACACCCGGTTCGGAAGAAGAGCGATGAAGAGAAACGAGCCAACCTCAGGCGCGGCGGCAATCCGCACGGCGCAGATCCAGTTTGCCGGGAGTTCCGTCTATAACGTGCACGTCGAGGATTGGGGAGCCCAAATACAGAACTCAGCGCACTTCAGCTCCGCGGGAACGCTGGAAGTGGGCCGGCGGTATGCAGAGGCGCTTCTCGAGACAGAAGCGAAACTGAAACGATGAAAGAGTATGAAAAGGGAAAGGGGGGAACGAGAACGGCGACGGGAACGGGGGACGATTGTGTTTCCCGCGACTCGTAATCCGATCTCGTCGCCGTTCTCGTCGGCCGAAACAGAGGGAAATGGGCCAACGGCCCGCCCCCCCCGCCAGGGCCAACGGCCCGGCACAACCGGTGCGCACAGGCCCTTCTTCCGGGTGAATAGCCTCAAAAGTGAAGAAATTGGAGTGTTTTTTATATATATAAAATGGTGCTGGAGATGATATGTATGAGCTGAAAGTATAAATCTTATGCACGTCTCACAGAAACCAAACATCGTCTGGATCATGGCCGAGGATATGGGCCTTGATCTTGAGTGCTATGGCATGAAGGGGGTCTCGACGCCGAATCTGAACAAATTCGCGGCGGAGGGCGTTCAGTACCGGAATGCCTTCTGCACAAACCCCATCTGCTCGCCGAGCCGCTCGGCCATGATGGTCGGGGCTCACCAGGTGTCCATCGGCTCCCACAACCACCGGTCCAAACGCGATACGCCCCTGACGGCTCCGTATGAACCGATTACCGCTCATCTGCGCCGCGCCGGCTACACCTGCATTCTGGGACATAAGGACCTTCAGCCCAAGTCGCAGAAGACGGACTGCAATTTCAAGCACGAGAAGGTCGGTCCGTATGACGGCAAAACCGACTTCGGCCTCTTTGACAAGTTTGACGAGGCGTTGCCGGAGGATGCGCCGTTTTTTCAGCAAATCACCCTGATGGTCACCCACCGCGGCGACTGGTGGGAAGAGCTGAGGGCCGGGTCGGAGAAGCCGGTGGATGTCAATGAGGTGGAACTGCCGCCCTACATTGCGGACACCGAAACCAACCGCCTGGACTGGGCCGCCTACCTGGACACGGTCGAGGTCATGGACCGGCAATTCGGCATGCTGATGGCCGAGCTGGAGGAAAAGGGGTTGGCGGAGAACACCTATGTGGTGTTTATTGCCGACAACGGCCGCTGCCAAATCCGGGGCAAAGGCTATCTCTATGAACCGGGCCTGCACATTCCCATGCTGGTCCGGGGGCCCGGGATTGAGGCGGGTGTGACCGAAGAGCGCGTGGTGTCGACCCTGGACATCTGTGCCTCGATCTTCGAGTGGGCCGGCATTGAACCCCCGGCATATCTTGAGGGCCGGCCCGTCATCGGCAAGCCGGATTTTCAGGGCCGCGACTACATATACGGGGCACGGGATATCTGGGACGAGATCAACGAATGTTCCCGCTCCGTCTGCGACGGACGGTACAATCTGATCCACAACCTGATGCCTGATGTCCCGTGGGACGCGCACCAGGCCTATCTGGATTTCTACCGGCCGGTGCTCCATGAGATGAGACGCCTCAAAGAGCAGGGAAAGCTCGATGAAAAGACCGGCATCTTTTTTCAGGACCGCAAGCCGGCGCTGGAACTCTATGACTGGGAGCGGGATCCCCACGAGATGAACAACCTGGCCGACTGTCCGGAGGCGGCGGAGGTGCTGCGGAAGATGCAGGCCCTGATGGAAGATTATCAGCGTTCGCACCGCGATGCGGGCCTCGAAGATCTGGACGCCCGCCAACCCTCCATGGGAGGCCCAGTGAAACTCCGGAGCTGGCTGCAGAACACCGATCCCAAGCGCTGGGAGGCGGTGACCAAAGACGTGTTTGTAAAATACCAGGCCCTGGACCGGGAGTTTAAGGCGTTTTTGGCAGAGGAAGAAACGAAAAAATCAAACCACGGATGAACACGGATGAACACGGATCCACGCACGCGGGCAAACAGGGAAAAAATACTGAAAAATCCAATAGGGTATCAAGCGAAGGTAACAAAACACTTTCCTCTGAATCCAGCAAACCACACCCAAACAATGAGAAAGCCAGTCTTCATCCGTGTCCATCCGTGTCCATCCGTGGTTAAAAAAACATCAACAATTTCCGCCACCGCATAAGTCGGTGTGGGTAGACGATCACGATCACGAATGTTGAAAACAGGAGAAAAATGAGACAGAAAACAGGATATGGTCAACTGACGGCCGGGAAGGGGAACTCCGCCGTTCTTCTCGGGTGGATTCACGCGCTCCTCTCCCTGACCTGCAACGCCGGCGACCTTTCCCTCAACCGCACCTTCAGCGACAACATGGTCCTGCAGCGGAACCGCCCCATTCCGGTCTTCGGCACCGCCCGGGCGGGGACGGAGGTGACGGTGCGGCTGGACGACAGGACCGCCCGGGTGACCTGCGGACCGGACGGCGCGTGGCGCGTGGAGCTGCCCGCCATGCCGGCGGGCGGCCCATATGTTTTACGAATTTCGGCGGACGGGGTGGAACGTGAATTCACGAATGTTCTCGTCGGGGATGTCTGGGTGTGCGCCGGACAGTCCAACATGAACTGGCCGCTGCGAAATCAGCCGGAGGCTGAAGCGGAGCTGGCCGGGGCGGACCGCCCCGAAATCCGCTTTTTTCGGTCGCCCACCAACGGAAACACGTCGCCGCAGGACGATTTTGGCGAAGACCACACCGGATGGGAGATCACGTCCCCGGAGACCGCCGGCGGCTTCTCCGGCCTGGCGTATCATTTCGCCACGCAGATCCAGGCCGACGTCAAGGTGCCGATCGGCATCATCCATGCCGCCCGGGGCGGATCCTTTATTGAGTCCTGGATTCCGCGTGCGGCGGTCGAGGCCACCCCTGAGCTGCACCCGATTCTGGAACAGTGGGAATGGCTGAATGCGAACCGGGACAGACTGCGGGCGGAGCAACGGGCGAAGCGAAACGCCTGGGATCGTGAGCATGGGGAGCGCTTTCGCGAATGGAGGACGGGCCGTGAAAGCGGACCGTTTATCCCCACCCAGCCAAGCCTTCCCCCGTATGCCGGCACCCGGCATGACGTTTCCGGACTCTACAACGAGTCGATTCATCCCCACACCGCGCGTCCAGTCAAGGGCGTGGTCTGGTACCAGGGCGAATCCAACACCGACCGCGGTTATCAATACCGCCTTCTGCTCCCGGTGCTGGTGCAGAGCTGGCGTGAGGTCTGGGGCCAGCCGGAGCTGCCCTTTGTGGTGATCCAGCTTCCCAACTACGATCCCCACCTCAACACCTTCGGCCCGCAGGACGGCGGACCCTGGGAGATTGTCCGTGAATCGCAGGCCATGATCCTGGAGGTGCCGAACACCGCCCTGGCGGTCACCCTCGGCATGGGGTTGGACCATAGTGTGCATCCCCCCGACAAACGCGGTCCCGCAACCCGCGCCGCGCAAAGTGCCTTGAAGCTGGCCTACGGCCGCGAAATTCCCGCCTCGGCCCCACGGTATGTTGAGCACCTCATTGAGGGCAATGCCATTTATCTGACCTTCAGCGATGTGGGGGAGGGGCTGGTATCTCTCCGTGAAGGGGAGATCACCGGCTTTGAGATTGCCGGCGACGACAAGGTCTTCCATCCCGCCCGAGCCGGGATTGTGGACGCGGCAACCGTCCGGGTGTTCAGTGAAGAGGTCTCTTCTCCGCAGGCGGTCCGCCACGCCTGGTCCGGCACCCCGGACTTCGACCTGGCCAACAGCGCGGGGATTCCCGCAAGCACCTTCCGCACCGACGACTGGGAGGTCCCCACACAGGACAAGACCATGCCCTTTGAATGGCTGCGTTCGGAATAAAGAAACCTCAGGATTGCATGTTTTTTTGCCAGCTGCTAGCATAATCCCCTTATGAGCACATCTGCTGATGCTGAAGTTTTTCGGCGTGAGAAGGCTTCTCTGGAACGGCTTGAAGCCTTCCGTTCCCTTCGTCTTCGACCGGTAACGTGGGGACGGACCGACTGCGGGCCCCAGTGGTCACGTGACCACGCATTCCACAAGACCTCCTCGGAGGACATCCATGTGGTTCTGTTCCCCATTGCCGGCAGAGCCTGGTATGAGTCTGACGGTGTCCGCATCGAGATGCGGCCCGGCAGCGTCTACTGGACGCCACCCTCGAAGGGCAATCTCCCCTTCAGCCGCGGCTGTCCGGAATTCTTCTCCCACTTCTATCTGGCCTTTCATTACGAGATGATCGATGGCATTAATCTGCTGGAGAATTGGCAAGCGCCGGCGAAAATCGGGGAATGGGATGTGGAGAGAGATGCCGAGCACTGGGAGCCGAACAGCCTCTCCCTCCCGAACGCCTGGATTATCACTGCGACCGTGGAAGCGGCACTCATCCGCCACTGCGGTCACCGCCTGGAGGAGGCGATTGAGGCCCAGTACCGGACGCAAAGCCACCTCGGGAACGTCTTCACATACATTGAGGAGCATTTAAGCGCCTCCCTTCGCGTTGAAGATCTGAATGAAGTGGCCTGCCTCAGCCGGAGCGCGTTCACACGGAATTTCACCCGAATCATCGGCCTGAGTCCGAAGGCCTACCTCAATCTGCTGCTCACCCGGAAGGCGTGCAGCCTGCTGCTGCAGACGTCGCTCTCGGTCAAAGAAGTCTCCGAACAACTGGAATTCGAAAACGAGAATTATTTCAACCGGTTTTTCTCAAAGCAGACCGGTTTCCCGCCGGGCCGCTACCGCGCGCACGCCAAGGAGAAGTGGCAGTAAGCCGACGTTTGGTGTTGGGATGGGGTGGTGATGTGTTGTGGTGATGTGATGGGGTGGTGATGTGATGGGGTGGTGATGTGATGGGGTGATGGAATTCCCATCAACGCATCCGCCGCCGGGTCTTACCCACGAATCCCTCATAATCATAATCTTAATCCTAATCCTCATCCTCATCCTAATCAATCCCGATCCCGATCCCGATGCCGCTCCCGATTTTGATTACAATCACGATCACGAAGAAAAAATCGAACAGGACCCGTGGTGAATCCGGGGAGGGGGGGGGGGGGGGGGGCCAAAGGGCCCCCACAAAACCCCCCCCAAGGCCCCGTGTTTTATT
>JAFIGD010000005.1 GCA_020831625.1 Verrucomicrobiota bacterium
ACTGCCGGTATTTTCATACCGGCAGTTTTACACCACTTTCATCTCGGCGCTGACATATACTAAAGGAAGCAAAAGCAACAAAGCCCGGCCTCTTTGGAACAGGAAGGTGGGGCGCCTAGTAGGGTGTAACTTTAATGCCGTCTTCTGTCCGAGAAAAATCCAGAAAATGATAAAGTGTTAAATCCACAAAAAAACTGAAGATTGAATGATCGTCATCACGATTAAAGAGCCTAAGGATATAACGCTCTGGCAGCTCCTTTTCCAGGCTTGGATGATCACGGTCCCGGATGAAGGTTATTTTTTCAGTTGAGTTTTCTTCGATGAAATCAAGGAGACCGTTGAGCGTTTTGGACTGTGGTCTTTTTGCGGATTTATCTATTTGGAAGTGTCCGACGTCTTCAAAAAGGGTTTCAATCATTTCCTGAATAGGCCTCGATTTTGTTGGACCCATAACGGGAAAATTCCGTCGATAGTCATTTTTTTCGGTAAACCTATTCCGCAGGCGAATGAGTGGCCGGGTCAAAAGCTCGGAAAGATATTTCTGTAACACCTTATTTCTTTTTTCGCTTTCATTTGTCAATATTTCCAGGATTTCCGGTACGCTTGGCTCATAGAGGAAGGGCTGAAACGCAACGACCGCATCGAACACCTCTGCGAAATTCTGAGTATGGTGAATAGCTTCAAGCATGTCCCGCAAGAGACGCACAGAACTTTGGCTGTGAAGTTGATTTGTCAATGTTGTCAGGTCATCGCTCAGATTTAATTCCGGAATGATTCCTTTAGCCGCGTTGACGACTGTATACGTTACGGCATGTTCCGGGAGGATAATGTCTTCAGAAAAACGTCTTCTGATTCCGAGGTCAGTATTTTCGTAATCGTGTTTTAGAAATAAGATGTATCGAATGTTTTTGATAAGGTCTGTGCGTTTGAGTCTGTAAAAAGGCCTTTCCATGCGATTATAAAGGTTCGTATGTCCCACGTAGCTGGATCGTGCATTTGCCCATTCTAGAAAATCAGTATATTCATCCTGATCGGGTTTAATTTCCGTGAAATAATTTTTGCCATGGACCTGAATGGAAATTTTCGGATAAAGGATTTCGTCCACCTCAAAAAAAATAGAATTCAATCCGGCGGAACGGTCAATGATGCGGGCGATCACCACGACATCTGATTCTTCCAGCATCTCAATTAGATTGAATTCGGTCCGGGAAATCTGTCCTCCGAACCCGTACGGGTATTCAGCCCTGCAAACAAAACCTGTGAGGTTCAGCAGGAGAAACAACGGAATCAGAAAAGATTGAAAGTGCATAAAAGACCTTTGATAGACAGATAGGATTTTAGACTAAACTGCATTCGACCTGCACGTGTAAAGTGGTTTTTAACTAAAAAGAGAAGGGATGCTTTGGGATAGGGCAGGTCCTCTTTTGGGAGGAGCGGCATTCCAGTCGCACACCATTGGTCACTGATTTTTACAGAAGGACACAAAGGGAGCGAAGCTTATCCACCGATATTTTTGACGGGATCGACGGAATCGTTGGGATGACCGTGGTTCCACCGCCGCGAGGGCGGTGGCGACCGGTGAGGTGGCGGGAGGCTGGGTGGATTTGACCGGGGTTCCACCACCGCAAGGGCGGTGGCGACCGGTGAGGGGGAGGAGGCTGAGTGGATTTGACCGGGTTTCCACCGCCGCGAGGGCGGTGGCGACCGGTGAGGGGCGGGAGGCTGAGTGGGTTTGACCTGGGTTTCACCGCCGCGAGGGCGGTGGTGGCCGGGAGGGTTGGGATTGTCGGCGTTGGTGTGACCGGGGTTCCACCGCCGCAAGGGAGGTGGTGGCCAAAATCCCATTACCCCATCACTTCAAAACCCCACCCCACCATCACCCCATCACCCCGCTTATTCCCCGTGGGGGCGGCGGAGGTCGAAGGTGCAGGGGAAGTCGGGGTCGACGGGCTCTTCGGTGAGGTGGATTTGGTCGCGGGGGGGGAGGGGGGCGAAGGTGCGGCCGGTGGCGGCGGGGGTGTTGTTTTGCACGGGTTCGGGGGCGCTGTCCTGGGTGTGGCCCTGCTGCCAGAAGCGGGAGACGCGGCGGGATTCGGCCTCGAGGGCGTTGACGGGGAGGGTTTCGTAGCTGCGGCCGCCGGGGTGGGCGACGTGGTAGGTGCAGCCGCCGAGGCTGCGGCGGTTCCAGAGGTCGACGAGATCGAAAACGAGCGGGGTCTGGGGCTTGAGGGTGGGGTGCATGGCGGACCAGGGCTGCCAGGCCTGATAGCGGATGCCGGCGACGAATTCGCCGCGGGTGCCGGTGGGCACGAGGGGAACACGGCGGCCGTTGCAGGTGACGGCGTGGCGCTCTTCGGTGAGGCCCTGGACACGGAGCTGGATGCGTTCGGTGGAGGAGTCGACGTAACGGGCGGTGCCGCCGGAGGTGGCTTCCTCGCCGAGGACGTTCCAGGGTTCGATGGCGAAGCGGATCTCCATTTGCACGGGGCCGATTTGGGTGGTGCCGTAGCGGGGGAAGCGGAATTCGTGGAAGGGGGCGAACCAGTGGGCCTCGAAGGGGAATCCGGCGGCGCGGAGGTCGGCGGTGACCTCGCGGAGGTCCTGTTCGACGAAGTGGGGGAGGAGGAAGCGGTCGTGGAGTTCGGTGCCCCAGTGGGCGAGGGGTTTGTGGTAGGGTTTTTTCCAGAAGAGGGCGACGAGGGCGCGGACGAGGAGCTGCTGGAGCAGGCTCATGCGGGCGTGGGGGGGCATTTCGAAGGCGCGGAGTTCGAGGATGCCGAGACGGCCGCCGGCGCGGTTGGGGTCGTAAAGTTTGTCGATGCAGAATTCGGCGCGGTGGGTGTTGCCGGTGAGGTCGGTGAGGAGGTTGCGGAGAACGCGGTCGACGAGCCAGGGCGGGGAACTGTCGTCTTTGGGGAGCTGAGTGAAGGCGATTTCGAGTTCGTGGAGTTTGTCGTCGCGGCCCTCATCGACGCGGGGGGCCTGGGAGGTGGGGCCGATGAACATGCCGGAGAAGAGGTAGCTGAGGCCGGGGTGGTGCTGCCAGTAGGTGATGAGGCTGCGGAGGAGTCCGGGGTTGCGGAGGAAGGGGCTTTCGGCGGGGGAGGTGCCGCCGAGGGTGACGTGGTTGCCGCCGCCGGTGCCGGTGTGGCGGCCGTCGAGCATGAATTTTTCGGTGCCGAGGCGGGCGAGGCGGGCCTCCTCGTAGAGGGCGGTGGTTTTGAAGACGAGTTCGTCCCAGGTGCGGCTGGGGTGGATGTTGACTTCGATGACGCCGGGGTCGGGGGTGACTTTGATTTCGGTGAGGCGCTCGTCGTGGGGCGGGGGATAGCCTTCGAGGATGACGGGGAGGTTGAGTTCGGCGGCGGTGTCCTCGATGTTTGCGAGGAGGTCGACGTAGTGTTCGGCCGAGGTGAGGGGGGGCAGGAAGACGTAGAGTCTGCCTTCGCGGGCCTCGACGCAGAGGGAGGTGTGGGTGATGTCTTTGCAGCGGATTGCGGGGCCGCGTGTGGGGCGGGAACCCGCGTCAGTGAGGGGTTCGACGGGTTCGAGTGGGGAGGCTTCGGCGGAGAAGGCTTTGTCTTCGGGGTCGGTCCAGGGAATGGAGTCGAGGGGGAGGCGGAGGCCGACGGGGGAGTTGCCGGGGATGAGGTAGAGCTGTTCGCGGCGGAGGGGCCAGGCGCAGCTCACCCAGCGGTCGTGAACGGGGTGCCACTGGAGGGGGAGGACGGAGCCGACGGGCTCGCCGAGGCCTTTTTCGAGGAGTTTGGCGAGGTGTTTGCGTTCGGCGGCGTCGTGGAGGCGTTTGTCGGAGGGGTCGAGATTGACGGGAAGGGTGCCTTCTTTCCAGAGGTAGTAGGCGATGTCCTCGTAGGCGGTGAGCTGGTGTTCGGGAACGACGGCGAGGCGGGGAACGAGGGCGTTGAGAAAGAGTTCGGCGTCGGCGTGGGTGCGTTTGGCGTCGCGGTTGGGATCGGCAAGGAGTTCGGGGCGTGACCAGAGGGGCTGGCCGTCGGTGCGCCAAATGCAGCCGTAGGCCCAGCGGGGGAGGGGTTCGCCGGGGTACCATTTGCCTTCGCCGATGTGGAGGACGGCTCCGGTGGAAAAGCGCTTTTGGAGGCGGAGGAGGAGGTCGAAGCCGAGTTTGCGTTTGGCGGGGCTGTCGGCGGCGATGTTCCATTCGGGGCCGTCCATGTCGTCGATGGAGACGAAGGTGGGTTCGCCGCCCATGGTGAGGCGGACGTCGTTTTCCTGAAGAGAGGCTTCGACGAGCTGACCCGTGGCCTGAATGGCGGTCCAGTCGGTGTCGGTGTAGGGTTTGGTGACGCGGGGGTCTTCGTGGATGCGGGTGACCTTGTTTTCGAAGGCGAAGTCGGTTTTGCAGACTTCGGAGGCCCCTTCGATGGCGGCGGCGCTTTGGGGGTCGGGGGTGCAGGCGAGGGGGATGTGGCCTTCGCCGGCGAAGAGGCCGGAGGTGGGGTCGAGGCCGACCCAGCCGGCGCCGGGGAGGTAGATTTCGGTCCAGGCGTGGAGATCGGTGAAGTCGGCTTCGGGCCCGGAGGGGCCGTCGAGGGATTTTTCGTCGGCGGTGAGCTGGACGAGGTAGCCGGAGACGAAGCGGGCGGCATAGCCGAATTTCCGGAGGGCGGCGACGAGGAGCCAGGCGCTGTCGCGGCAGGAGCCGGTGCCGAGGGTGAGGGTTTGCTCGCAGGACTGGACGCCGGGTTCGAGGCGGATGGTGTATCCGACCACGCGGTTGACGGCCTGATTGACGGCGACGAGCCAGTCGATGGTGTTGAGATCTTTGGGGGGCGTGAGGGTGTCGAAGAAGGCGGAGAAGGCGGGGCCGTCCTCGGGGGATTCGAGATAGGGCAGGAGATCGTGACGGGTGCCGGGGGTATAGGTGAAGGGGACGGTTTCGGCTTTGGATTCGAGGAAGAAGTCGAAGGGGTTAATGGTGGTGAGGTCGGCGATGACCTCCACGGAGACATCGAGTTTGGAGACGCGTTCTGGGAAGACGACGCGGGCGAGATAGTTGCCGAAAGGGTCCTGCTGCCAATTGATGAAGTGGTTTTCCGGCAGGATTTTGAGGGAGTACGCCACGATCGGGGTGCGGCTGTGGGGAGCGGGCCGCAGGCGGATGATGTGGGGGGAGAGCGTGACAGGGCGCTCGTAGGTGTAGGTGGTATGATGTAGAAGGGATACGTGAATGGCCATGCGTTTACTATGCGGGGCTTCCCGGGATATGCCAGCTAAAAACAGCCAGGCGGAACTTTGTTTTAAGCGAATGAACGCTTTTGTTGTTCGATTTAGATGGAGCGACAGAATTGTAGCAGGCTGCCCGTTCCGTCCGGAGGGCGTTCCTGAATGGATTAAAACAAAGAATTTTTAACCACGTATGGCGGTACACGATAGGGGCGGAATGATTTTCGACGGCTGGAGTAGTCGGCCTTAATGCTTTGCAGAGCAGGGAGATGGTGAAATTTGAACGCCGAACTACAAACGTCTATTCCTTCTGGTGACTACCAGATTTTTCCACACACCACATCAACGGAATATGTATTCCGCTATTGGGCTTGTGCGCCGGAGGCGTATATGGAATGCAGGATCGGGAAGCAGATTGTTCAGGTATTTTTCTTGTTCAATTATTCTGAACATGGTATATTTCTGAACAATGAAACCTGAAAATCAATGGATTACCCTTCGGAATGCACTGGCAGACCTTCCAGGGGAACCGATCTCGATAGACGAGAATCGTTTTATTTTTACTTACCCGTCGGGTAAGGAAGTCGAATGGATGTTTGAGGAAAACCTCACCACCCCGGTTGTGGAACGACTGCTGATGCAAAGGCGGCAAGAACCCCTGCTGCTGCTCTCGCCCTACATTTCACCAACGTTCGCGGACCGGCTGCATAAAAACGGAGTCTTTTTTGTGGATGAAACCGGGAACGCCTACGTTGAATGGCCCGGATATTATTTGTATATCTCGCGGGATGTGCCCAAGAACCGACGCCCCGGGAACAGCCAAAGAAAGCCGGGCAAAGACTTTTCCCCCGGCGCACTAAGGCTGATCTATCTTTTTCTTACCGATACAGGTCAGGGTGCCGACGCACGGGTGAATCATACCGTCCGAGAATTACATGCCGTGACGGGTATTTCCACCGGGTCCATCAGCAACACCATGGACAGGCTGAAAGCGCAAGGTTTTCTGGAGGAACGTGGGGCGGGTGAGCGGTGTCTGGCCCAACGGGAAAAATTGTTCGAACGCTTTGTGGAGGGCTACACCCGTAGACTGCGGCCCAAACTGGTGGTGGAACATTATCGGCTCCCACATTCCGGCTGGGCAAGTGAGCTGGTGAATACGGATGGCCCCGGAAAGTGGGGAGGTGAAGTGGCCGGGTCCAAGCTCACCGGATATCTGGTCCCGGAAACCGTCACTCTCTATACGGAAAATCTCCCCGTCCCGTTTATTGTGAAACATGACCTGCGCAAAGACCCGGCGGGTCGGGTGGAGATTCTCAGACCCTTTGCATCAATGGACCAGACGACTCCGATGGAAGCCTGTGTCCACCCTCTGATCGTGTACGCTGATTTGATGGCCACCGAGATAGACCGCAACCTTGAAACCGCGAAACGGATTTATGAACGCTACCTTCGGCCCTTGGCTACATCCGATTGAGAAGCCTAAACAGGATGTCCTTCGTATCGTCTCCCGGCTGGCCTTATCCCAGGGAGTGCCATTCATGGTTTTCGGAGCTTTTGCAAGGGAACTGCATTTTTATCATCAGCATGGGATTCCTTGTTGCCGCCGAACGAATGACGTGGACTTTGGATTACAGCTTCCCGAGATAAAAGGGTTATTCTTGATCGTTAGATAGGATAAACCTCTTTACAGCGGCTCAAATTTCCCACAGGGTTTGCCTATTGAATGAAAACTCAAGGATTAGGAATCACATGAAACGATATTTTTTGACAGGTGTTGTTGTTTTGATGTACGCGTGCGTTGGTGCTGAGGAGGCGGGCGCAGAGGAGATGTGGACGGAGCCGGAACTCGAGATGGAGGGGGAGCGGACGGAGCCGGAAATCGAAATGGAGGAAATGGAGGAGGTGTGGCCGGAGCCCGGGATGGAAATGGAGGCGGTTTTGGAGCCGGTGGCGGTTCCGGTTGACGCGAGGCGCTGGATCGGTCCGGGACGGGGGATGAAGGGGCTTTCGCTGGAGCTTCTGGGCGGTGTCGGCGGAATCCGGGATGTGGAGGGCCGGGTGACCGAGCAGATTGAAGGCCGGGGATTCACCGGGGCGCTGAATTTGAATTTGTCGGATCTGGGGGTGGAGGAGGGGTCCGACTCGCAGCTGTTGCGCGCGAAGTTGATGAATTCCTGGGTGACCTTTTTTCTGAATTATCATAACGGGTCGGTTTCGGGACAGGGGACGACCGAGTCGGATGTGCGGTTGAATGTGGACGGGGTTGAGTTCGGGGGCCGGGTTTTTGATTATCTGCTGATTCCCGAGGGCGGGGAGTACACTCTGGAGCTTGAGAACACCTGGCTCGGTTTCGGAATGCAGTTCACTCCGTTCACGATCAACCCGGACGGCAGGCTCCGGGCCACGCCCTGGCTGCATTTGGGCCTGCAGTATGTGGAGTGGAATTACACGGTGGACGCCGGCGCGACCACGACGGTTCAGTTCGATCCTGAAACGCAGCGGACGTTCGCGTTCCGGGGAAACGCCAGCAGCGAGGAGCGGGCGCTGATGCCGGAGTACGGATTCGGGGGCGAAATCCGGCTGCAGCTTCGGGAGCGCGCAGGGAAGCGGGTGCAACTGGTCGGGGACGCCACCTACAAACGGCTGGATCTGGAGGACGGCTTCGGAAGTCTGAGTTTTGACAACACCTCGTTTGAGGATGTGGATTTTTCCTATACCTCTCTGGAAATGAATCTCTATGTGTTGTTTCCGGTGAATGAGCGGGTGGATTTTCTGTGCGGGGTTTATGTGGAGCAGGTGGAGATGAGTTACACGTTCGCCGGGGACCGCCGGGTTGACGGTCTGGACCGCGATGTGACCCTGGAATATACGCTTTATGGAATCAAAGCGGGCGTGAAATTCTGAGTGCACGACAGGGCGGACCGTTGAAATCCCGTTCCGCTAGGACAAAAGGTGAAAAAAAAGTGAAATAGCTTTTGACAAGCGGCGGCATTTGGCTAGTGTGCTCCCCCATTTCCGAAAAAAACACAGGTCTTTTTGACGAAGAACCGGTGGTGGAAACGGACTTTTTTATGCCGATGTGAACCGAGGTTGCCGTATATTCGGATGTTCCCCGGGAGGCGATTTCCTAAACGTAGCAGGCCCACGTAGCTCAGTTGGTAGAGCACATCCTTGGTAAGGATGAGGTCAGCGGTTCGATCCCGCTCGTGGGCTCCAGTTCCCGGGGGCGGTTTCATCACATCGGCAGGAGAGGGTCGTTTTCGATTTCGGGATCCGCAAAGAGTATTTACCGAGACATCAACAAACCCATAACCTACATCCTAGGAGATTCTCCCCATGGCGAAGGAAAAATTCGAACGGACCAAGCCCCACGTGAACGTGGGCACAATCGGACACGTGGACCACGGCAAGACCACCCTGACTGCCGCGATCACCCACGTACAGGCCCTCAAAGGTCTGGCCAAAGACATTGCCTACGACGAAGTGGCGAAAGCTTCTGAATCCCAGGGCCGTCGTGACGCATCCAAGATCGTGACGATTTCCACCTCTCACGTTGAATACGAGAGCCCCAACCGGCACTACGCCCACGTCGACTGTCCCGGACACGCGGACTATGTGAAAAACATGATCACCGGTGCCGCTCAGATGGACGGCGCGATTCTGGTGGTTTCCGCGGTGGACGGCCCCATGCCCCAGACCCGTGAGCACATTCTGCTCGCACGTCAGGTCGGTGTGCCCGCGATCGTGGTGTTCATGAACAAAGTGGACCTGGTGGACGACGAGGAACTGCTTGACCTGGTCGAGCTGGAAGTCCGCGAACTGCTTTCCAAATATGATTTCCCCGGTGACGATCTTCCGGTGATCCGCGGTTCGGCTCTGGCCGGATTGAAAGCGGGTTCCGCTGACGATGCAGGCTGCGGATCCATCACCGAACTGATCGAAGCCCTCGACACGTACATCGAAGAGCCCGTCCGCGATGTGGACCAGCCTTTCCTGATGCCGATCGAAGACGTGTTCTCCATTGAAGGCCGCGGCACTGTGGTGACCGGCCGTGTGGAACGCGGTGTTGTGAAAACCGGTGACGAAGTTCAGATCGTCGGGATCAATGATACCGCCAAGACCACCGTGACCGGCGTTGAAATGTTCCGCAAGGAACTCGGTGTCGGCCAGGCCGGCGACAACGTTGGCTGCCTGCTCCGCGGCACCAAAAAAGACGACGTGCAGCGTGGTCAGGTGTTGGCGAAAACCGGCACGATCACTCCGCACACGGTGTTCAAATGCGAAGTCTACGTTCTGTCCAAGGACGAAGGCGGACGCCACACCCCGTTCTTCAAAGGCTACCGTCCCCAGTTCTACTTCCGCACCACGGACGTGACCGGTGACATCGAGCTGCCCGAAGGCGTGGAAATGGTGATGCCCGGAGACAACGTGTCCATGAACGTGACGCTGATTCAGCCGATCGCGATGGAACAGCACATGCGCTTCGCGATCCGCGAAGGCGGCCGCACCGTCGGTGCCGGTCGTGTTGTCGAAATCATCAAGTAATTCACCTTTAATCGTTTGAGCCCCGGTCCGACCGGGCCGGGGTTCAGGCGGTGACGTTTCTCTTTGCGGAGAAGCGCCGGATTCATCATTCTTCTTACAGGTCAGTAGCTCAATTGGCAGAGCACCGGTCTCCAAAACCGGGGGTTGGGGGTTCGAGGCCCTCCTGACCTGCCACTTTTTGACCCGCCTTCGGGCAGGCAACCATTCACGCTAATCCAACGTCCCTTTTATGGAATCAACCGGACCCTTCTCACGTGTCGGCACCTTTATCAAAGATGTGCAGGCGGAACTGCTGAAATGCACCTGGCCCACCTGGCCGGAACTGCGTCAATCCACGCTGGTCGTGATTGTCAGCTTTCTTTTGTTGGGGCTGTTTGTTTCCGTTTCGGATATAATTTTGCGCTGGCTGGTGCAGGTCATTCTTTAACCCGTGTCCGTGGAGACGTACCCTAAAATGAAAATGCAATGGTTTGTCTTACACTGTCTTTCCGGACAGGAATTTAAAATCAAACAGAACATTGACCGCCGCATCCAAATCGAGGAGGTGGGGGATCTGGTTGAGGAGATTCTGATTCCGACGGAGAAGGTTTCGGAAACGAAACTTGGCAAGAAGCGTGAAATGACCCGGAAGTTTTTCCCCGGATATGTTCTGGGAAAATTAGCCCTTTACAACGACGACAACAGTATCAACGAACGGACCTGGCATTTCATTCAGGATACACCCGGAATCATCGGGTTTATCGGCGGCGAAAAGCCGGCGCCGTTACGGCAGAGCGAAGTGGAAAGCATCCTCCATCAGATCGAAGACAAGAAAGCGAAAGTCACACCCAAGGTCAATTTTGAGCCGGGTGAAGTGGTGAAAATCATTGACGGACCGTTTGAAAACTTCACCGGTCCGGTCATGGAGATCACCGACAAGATCGTGAAGGTGGATGTGGACATTTTCGGACGCAAAGTGACGGTTGAGTGCGAATACTGGCAAGTCGAAAAAATCAGCTAGGTGTGGAACCGATAACATGGCAAAAAAGATAACAGGTTATATTAAACTGCAGATTCCCGCCGGACAGGCGAATCCGGCACCTCCGATTGGACCCGCACTGGGTTCCAAAGGGGTGAACATTATGGAATTCTGCAAAGCGTACAACGCAGCGACCCAGGACAAGGTCGGTCTGGTGATTCCCGTGGTGATCACGGTGTATCAGGACCGCTCCTTTACCTTCGAGCTGAAGAGTCCGCCGGCGTCCGTTCTTTTGAA
The DNA here is from genome assembly GCA_020831625.1 of Verrucomicrobiota bacterium. Taxonomy (GTDB): domain Bacteria; phylum Verrucomicrobiota; class Kiritimatiellia; order SS1-B-03-39; family UBA6053; genus PXAS01. The sequence goes on from JAFIGD010000005.1 coordinate 11,006, forward strand.
GAAGGCCGCGGGGATTGCCAAGGGCAGTCCCGTCCCGAACCGCAATAAAGTGGGCAAGGTCACCCGTGACCAGCTCGTGAAAATCGCGGAAGAGAAAAAATCCGATTTAAATGCCGCAAGTGTGGACGCCGCCGTCGAGATGATCGCCGGCACCGCGCGCAGCATGGGCATCGAGGTGGAGTAATTCTATGGCAAAGCATGGAAAAAAATATCGTAAAGTGACAGAGCATCTGTCTCCGGGCAAGGTCTTCGGTCTCAACGAAGCTGTGGAATTTCTGAAAAAGAACACCTTCACAAAATTCGATGAAACCGCGGAAATCGCTTTCCGTCTGGGCGTGGACCCGACAAAGTCGGACCAGTCCGTCCGCGGCAGTGTTTCGCTGCCGCACGGTTCCGGTAAAGATGTCCGCGTGATCGTGTTCGCCAGCGGCCCCGCCGCCGACGAGGCGCGTGAAGCCGGCGCGAATGAAGTGGGCTTTCAGGAGCTGATCGACAAGGTGAAGGGGGGCTGGGTTGATTTTGATATCGCCATCGCCACCACCGACGCCATGGCGGAAGTCCGTAAGCTGGGTAAAGTGCTGGGTCCCCGCGGCCTGATGCCGAATCCGCGCGCCGGAACGGTGACAGAAGACACCGCCGCCGCCGTGAAACAGTTTAAAGCGGGCCGGGTGGAGTTCAAGATGGACAAAGCCGGCAACGTCAACATTCCTTTCGGCAAGCTGAGTTTTGAACCGGCAATGCTCGAGGAGAATGGCAAAGCGGTGATAGCCGCAGTGATGGCCGCCAAGCCCCAAGCCTGCAAAGGCGTTTATGTTAAAAAAGTGACGGTCAGCAGCACCATGGGTCCGGGACTTCCTCTGGAAGCCCGCGAGCTGAGTGTCTGATTCCGGGAGGGTTCAAATTATGCGATCTGAAAAAGAATCAATGTTGAATGAAATGCGCGGCCGGGTGGAGAAATCCGGTTACGTGATTCTCGCGGACTTCGGTTCCATGAACGTGGAAACCACCCAGGAACTGCGCGCGCGCCTTCGCGGTGTTGACGCGGAATTCCACGTGGTGAAAAACCGTATTTTCCAGCATCTCACGCCGGAAATCGGTGTGGAGGAGCTTCGCTCCGGCCTGAACGGCCGCACGGGCGTGGTGACCGGAACCGGTGAAGTCACGGAAGTGGCCAAAACCCTTCGCGCCTTTATCAAAGAAAAAAACACGCCGTCGATGAAGATGGGCGCGCTGGAAGGCGCGTTCCTCACCGAGGCGGATATTGAGAATTTGGCCACCCTGCCGTCGAAAGACGAAATGCGGGCCAAGTTGCTCGGCACGCTGGCCGCGCCGATGTCGCAGACCGTGGGCGTGTTGAACCAGAAGCTCTGCTCGCTGTTGTATGTTCTTAAAGCCGTCGAGACCCAAAAGGCCGAAGGCTGAAATCAATCACCGGGCGGTGAAATGCCCGACCGTAAAGTTTCCAACCTGAGTTAAGTACCAAATATCAAGGAGAATGATCATGTCCGAAGACGTGAAAACTGAAGAAGCCCCTCAGCTCGAAGGCAAAATGGCTGAGTTCGTAGACTGGATTGAAACGATTTCCGTTTTGGAATTGTCCAAGCTTGTCAAAGCCCTGGAAGTTCGTCTGGGAGTTTCCGCCGCCGCGCCTGTCGCAGCAGCAGCAGCTCCGGCCGCGGGTGGCGACGCCCCCGCCGCTGAAGAACAGACTGAATTCGATGTGGTGTTGACCGGTGCCGGCAGCCAGAAGATCCAGGTCATTAAAGAACTGCGCGCCATTACCGGTGCCGGTTTGAAAGAAGCCAAAGAAATGTCTGAAGCCTCCAATCCGGTTGTTAAAGCCGGCGTTTCGAAGGCGGAAGCCGACGAGATCAAAGCCAAACTGGAAGGCGCGGGCGCTTCTGTCGAAATCAAGTAATTTACAACTTGACCCTAAATATGTGTCACCACCGTCCGAATTGCGACGGTGGTGACCTGTTCGCTTGCCTGCAAGACGTTTTTACGCTCTCTGCAGGCGTTTCCAACTTTCCTCGATAAGGTGCAGCATGGCTGAGAGAACGAATTACGGAACCATTGAAGAGGTGATCACACCTCCAAACCTCATTGAGATCCAACGCAAATCCTTCATGGAGTTTCTCCAGGCGGATTTGGATCCGATGAAACGAGAACCTGTCGGATTTCAGGCGGTGTTCAAAGAGATTTTCCCCATTGAGAGTCATGACGGCCAGTGCGCGCTTGATTTCGTGAAATACGAAATCCAGCCCGCAAAGATGACAGAGATGGAATGCCTTCGTGAAGGCACGACATACGCGGCCCCCTTTTATGTCACTTTCCGTCTGAAAGACGGAGAGGAAGTCCGTGAAGAGGATATCTTCATGGGCGAGATCCCCCTGATGACCCGCACGGGCAGCTTTATCATCAACGGCGCCGAGCGCGTTATTGTGAGTCAGTTGCACCGCTCCCCGGGGATTTGCTTTGAGCAGAGCACCCATGCAAACGGCTCCATCCTGTATTCGTACCGGATTATTCCGGACCGCGGGTCCTGGATTGAAGTTCAGTTTGACACCAATGATCTAATCAACATTTACCTCGACCGCAAGCGCCGCCGCCGGAAGTTTCTGGCCCCGACGCTGTTCCGGGCCATGGGCCACGGAACCGACGAGGAATTGCTGGGTCTGTATTACACGTTTGAAAAAATCTCGGTGACGAAGAAGGTCAAAGAGGCGGACTTGATCAACAAGGTGCTGAAAGCCGACGTGGTCGATCCGGATTCGCAGACGCTGATCGCCCGGAAGTACGAGCCGATGACGCTGGACCTGATTTCGCAGATCGCGGAAGCCGGGTACACCTCCATCGAGGTTGTGGATATTTCGTTTGACGAAGGCCTGTTCCTGAAGTCTGTCGAGAAAGATCCCAGCCGCGATACCGAAGAGGCTTTGAAAGATATTTATGCGAAACTGCGTCCCGGCGATCCGCCCTCCGTGGCCAACGCCAAGCAGATGCTGAAGCGGATCTTCGGCGATCCCCGCCGCTATGATTTGGGCCGGGTTGGACGCTATAAAATCCGCCAGAAACTGAACAATCCCGCCAACCCGGATTCCCGGGTGCTGGAGCGTGAGGACTTGGTGGAAGCGACCCGCTATCTGCTCAAACTGCGTTTGGGTGAAGGCTCGATTGACGATATCGACCATCTGGGCAGCCGCCGTGTCCGTACCGTGGGTGAACTCATGGAAGGGCAGGTCCGTGTGGGTCTGGCCCGTACCGAACGTCTGGCGCGCGAGCGCATGACGGTGTTCGACGCCACGGTTGAAAAACTGACCCCGCAGCGTTTGGTGAACCCCAAGGCGATGTCGGCGGTGATCAAAGACTTCTTCGGCCGCTCCCAGTTGTCGCAGTTCATGGACCAGACCAATCCTCTGGCGGAACTGACGCACAAGCGCCGTATGTCCGCATTGGGCCCCGGCGGTCTGAGCCGTGAGCGCGCGGGCTTTGAAGTCCGTGACGTGCACACCTCGCACTATGGCCGTATCTGCCCGATTGAAACACCGGAAGGACCCAACATCGGTCTGATCAGTTCGCTGGCGACCTATGCGCGGGTAAACGAGTTCGGTTTCATTGAGAGTCCGTACCGCGTGGTGCGCGACAGTATCGTGACCAAGGACGTGGTCTTTTTGTCCGGTGATGACGAAGAACGCTTCATTATCGCCCAGGCGAACGCGCCGCTGGATGAAAACGGCAAATTCGTGAACGACACGGTTTCGGTCCGGCGCGCGGGTGAATTTGAACTGGTGACCGCTGACAAGGTGACGCACATGGATGTGTCCCCGCTGCAGATGGTTTCGGTGGCGACCTCGCTGATTCCCTTCCTGGAGCATGACGACGCGAACCGCGCTTTGATGGGTTCGAACATGCAGCGCCAGGCGGTGCCGCTGATGGTGACCGACCGTCCCTTCGTGGGCACGGGTGTCGAGGCCCGCGTGGCCCGGGACTCGGGTGTGGTTGTGGTGGCCCGGGCGGACGGAATTGTCGCGCGGGTGACCGCCCGCGAGGTGATTGTCAGCCGTGACGGCGCGCCGCCGACCCGCCGGACGCCGGAAACGGAGTACGAGCGGTACGAAATGCGTAAATTCATGCGCACCAACGCCGGAACCTGCGCGAACAACCGTCCGATTGTCAAGATCGGGCAGAAGGTGACCGCGGGCCAGGTGCTCGCGGACGGCGCGGCGACGGATCAGGGCGAACTGGCTCTGGGCCGGAACGTGCTGGTGGCGTTCATGCCCTGGTGCGGTTACAACTACGAAGACTCGATTTTGCTGAACGAGCGGATCGTCAAAGAAGACGTGTACACCTCGATTCACATTGAGGAGTTTGAGTGTGACGCGCGTGACACCAAGCTGGGTCCGGAGGAAATTACCCGGGATATTCCCAACGTCGGGGAAGAGGCTTTGAAAAACCTCGACCATGACGGGATTATCCGCGTGGGCGCCGAAGTGAAGCCCGGTGATATTCTGGTCGGTAAAATCACGCCGAAGAGCGAAACCGAACTGGCGCCGGAAGAGCGTCTGCTCCGGGCGATTTTCGGTGAGAAAGCCGCGGATGTCCGCGACACCTCGCTGACGGTTCCCTCGGGCACCTTCGGGATTGTGATGGACGTGAAAATCGCGTCCCGCAATTCCACCCAGAAGAGCAACAAGTTGACGCCCAGTGAAAAGCGGCGTCAGGCGAAGGCGATTCACGAGGATCATAAATCGAAATCCTCGAAAATCACCGAAGACCTGACCGAGGCGCTGAGCAACATTCTTCTGGGGGAGAAGATTCCGTTGGACGTGGTGAATTCCCGCACCGACGAGATCATCATTCCTGCGAACCGGAAGATCACCAAGACGCTGCTGCGCAAGCTGGCGGCGGCCCACAAGCATGTGGAAATCGATCCGAGTCCGATACAGATCAAGATCCAGGGGATCATCAGCGACTTCAACAGCAAGTTCGCGGAACTGGAGGAGGAGTACGACCGGAACATGGAGCGCCTTGAAAGCGGCGACGAAGTGGATCCCGGCGTGGTGAAGAAGGTCAAAGTCTACCTCGCGAGCAAGAAAAAGCTCTCGGTGGGGGACAAGATGGCCGGACGTCACGGAAACAAAGGTGTGGTGGCCCGGATTGTGCCCGAGGAGGACATGCCGTTCCTTCCGGACGGAACCCCGGTCGATATCGTGCTGAACCCGCTCGGGGTGCCGAGCCGTATGAACATTGGACAGGTGCTGGAAACGCATCTGGGCTGGGCGTGCCAGAAACTGGGCATGTACGCGGCCACGCCGGTGTTTGACGGGGTGCCCGAGGCCGAAATCTGGAACAAGATGGCCGAGGCGGGTCTGCCCGAAGGCGGGAAAACGCGCCTGTATGACGGCCGGACCGGTGAAGCCTTTGAACAAAAAGTGGTGGTGGGTATTATTTACATGCTCAAACTGCACCACTTGGTCAGCGACAAGATCCATGCCCGCGCGGTGGGTCCGTACTCTCTGGTCACCCAGCAGCCGCTGGGCGGCAAGGCCCAGTACGGCGGTCAGCGTTTCGGTGAAATGGAAGTCTGGGCGCTGGAGGCCTATGGCGCCGCCTACTCGCTGCAGGAAGTTCTGACGGTCAAGAGTGACGACCTTCAGGGACGGACGCGCATCTACGAGGCGATTGTCAAAGGACACAACACCCTGGAAGCCGGTTTGCCGGAATCCTTCAACGTACTTATGAAAGAAATGATGGCATTGGGTCTGGACATCCAGGTGAAGCCCACCGCCCGGGAAGAATAATTCTTTCCTCCTCCCCGCGGACCTCGGGTCCGCGGGGCCTCTTTACCTCATCCCTCACGGAGAAGACAAGCTGTGGAACATCAATCTGAATCAACTTTAATGCATGCCTTTGAACCGGTGCAAGGCCACGACTACGCGGCTATCAGCATCGCCTCGCCCGAGGCCATTCGCGCCTGGGCCACCCGGAACAGCGAGCTTCAGGAAGTTAAAAATCCCGAAACGATCAACTACCGGACCTTTAAACCTGAAAAGGGCGGTTTGTTCTGCGAACGGATTTTCGGTCCGACCAAGGACTGGGAATGCGCCTGCGGAAAGTACAAACGCATCAAACACAAAGGCGTGATCTGCGACCGTTGCGGCGTGGAAGTCACCCTTTCGGCTGTGCGCCGTGACCGTATGGCCGCGATCGAGCTGGCGGTGCCGGTTTCGCATATCTGGTTTTATAAATGCACCCCGTCCCGTCTGGGGATGGTGATGGACATGACCGCCCGCTCTCTGGAGCGCGTGCTCTATTATGAGGATTACATCGTTGTGGATCCCGGCGACACCCCGCTGGAAGTGAAACAGCTTCTCAGCGAAATGGAAATGCGCGAGGCCGAGGAGAAATACGGTGAAAACGCCTTTGTCGCCAAGATGGGCGCGGAAGGTGTCCGCGACATCATGGCTTCGCTGGATCTTGAAGCTGAAATTGAACAGATTCAGGAGGATTTGGAGAACACCGGTTCCAAACAGAATCTGAAAAAACTGACCAAGCGGCTGAAGAGCCTGCAGGCGTTCATCGATGCCAACACCCGTCCGGAATGGATGATTCTGGAAGTGTTGCCGGTGATTCCGCCGGATCTCCGTCCGCTGGTGCCGCTGGAAGGCGGACGTTTCGCGACGTCGGATTTGAATGATTTGTACCGCCGCGTGATCAACCGCAACAACCGCCTGAAGAGCCTGATGCAGTTGAAGCCCCCGAATGTGATCATCCGCAACGAAAAGCGGATGCTGCAGGAGGCGGTGGACGCGCTGCTCGACAACGGACGTCACGGCCGCGCGGTCACCGGCGCCGGAAACCGCCCGCTGAAGTCGTTGAGCGACATGCTCAAGGGCAAACAGGGCCGGTTCCGTCAGAACCTGCTGGGTAAACGCGTGGATTATTCCGGCCGTTCGGTGATTGTGGTGGGACCTGAGCTGTCTCTGAAGCAGTGCGGTATTCCCAAGAAGATGGCCCTGGTGCTGTTTGAGCCCTTCATTATCCGCCGTTTGAAGGAAATGGGGATTGTGCACACCGTCCGTTCCGCCAAAAAACTGATTGAGCGGGAGGCTGACGAGGTCTGGGGCATCCTTGAAGAGGTGACCAAAGGCCATTCGGTGCTGCTCAACCGCGCGCCGACACTGCACAGACTTTCGATGCAGGCGTTTGAGCCTAAACTCATTGAAGGTTCCGCGATCCGTCTGCATCCGCTGGTGTGTACCGCGTACAACGCGGACTTCGACGGCGACCAGATGGCGGTGCACGTGCCGCTTTCGATTGAGGCGCAGATGGAAACCCGGCTGTTGATGCTGGCGTCCAACAACATCTTCTCCCCCTCCAGCGGCAAACCGATTATGACGCCGTCTCAGGACATCTGTCTTGGCGCGTACTTCATCACCGTGTCGGCCCAGAAGGACCGGATTGCCGAACGTACCGGCGCGCACAAGCCGGACGAGCATCTTCCGATCATGTCGGACGCGCACGAAGTGCACACCGCCTATGACGAGGGCGTGGTCCGTCTGCACAGCCGGATCCGTTTCCGGAATCCGGACTATCAGCGCGAAACGATCTTCGGCGACAAGGACAAATCCGTGATCACCACGACGGTGGGCCGGGTGTTCTTCAACGAGATCTTCCCGGAGAACCTGGGCTTCTTTAACGGCTGTGTGACCAAGAAAAAACTCGGCGACCTGATTTGGCGCTGCTACCAGGTTTCGGGTCATGCTGAAACCGTGCAGATGCTGGACCGCTTGAAAGAGCTTGGGTTCGACATCGCGACGAAATCCGGGATTTCGATCGGGATCATCGACATGAACGTGCCCCCCGAGAAGCAGAAGCTCGTGGACAGCGCCAATGCTCAGCTTGCTGAAGTGGAAACCCAGTACCGCAAGGGGATGATCACCGACGGCGAGCGCTACAACCGCATCATTGACATCTGGACCCACGCCACCGAGGAAATCACCAACGTGATGTTCCAGGCGATGGATTACAACGAAAACCAGAGCCACATCAATCCGCTGTTTGTGATGGTGGACTCCGGTGCCCGTGGTTCCAAGACCCAGATTCGTCAGTTGGCGGGTATGCGTGGTCTGATGGCCAAGCCCTCCGGTGAAATTATTGAACGTCCGATTCTGTCGAACTTCCGTGAAGGTCTGACGGTGCTGGAATACTTCATCAGTACCCACGGCGCCCGTAAGGGTCTGGCGGACACGGCGCTGAAGACGGCGGACTCCGGGTACATGACCCGGAAGCTGGTGGACGTGGCGCACGACATCATCGCGGTGGAGCCGGACTGCGGCACCTCCAACGGCATTGAAGTCAAGCCGATCATGGAAGGCGACGAGGAACTCGTGAGTGTCGGCAGCCGTTGTATCGGCCGCACGGCGCTGCAGGATGTGCTCGATCCCTACACCGGCAAGATTATCGTCGCCGACGGACAGTTGATTGACGAGCGGGTCGCCGCCAAGATCGACCATGCGGGCATCGAAGTGATGAAGATCCGCAGCGCCCTGACCTGCGAAAGCAAGCACGGGGTCTGTATCAAGTGCTACGGGATCAATCCCGCGACCGGCAATCCGGCCCAGCTCGGCGAGTCGATCGGCATCATCGCCGCGCAGTCGATCGGTGAGCCCGGAACGCAGTTGACGATGCGGACGTTCCACGTCGGCGGTGTGGCCAGCAGCGTGTTCAAGAATCCTGAAATCTCCACGCGTAACGCCGGTGTGCTGAAGTACATCGAAGTGCGCGCGGTGGAAGTGACTCAGGAGGACGGCACCAAGGTCTGGACCGTGCTGAACAAAAACGGCGCGATCGGAATTTATGACAAAGACGGCCGCGAGGTCGAGCGTCACACGACGATGATCGGCGCGCAGATTTATGTGGGCGACGGCGATAAAGTGAAGAAGGGGACCCCCTTCATGCGGTGGGACCCCCACAATGTGCCGATTATTTCCGAGCACAGCGGTATCGTGAAATTCCACGACTTTATTGAAGGGGTCACGATCCGCAAGGAAATCGACGCGCAGACCGGTTTGGAAAACTCGCTGGTGCTGGAGCACAAGGAAGACCTGCACCCGCAGATCATCATTGTGGACCCGAACAGTGGCGAAACGCTCAACTATTATGCGATTCCCGCCGGGGCGCAGGTGACGGTGTTGGCCGATCAGCCGATCGCGGCCGGCACGGCGATCGCCAAGACCCCGCGTAAAGCGGCGAGAACGAAGGACATCACCGGGGGTCTTCCCCGTATTGCGGAACTCTTCGAGGCCCGCAAACCCAAGGAATCCGCGGAAATCGCGAAGATTGACGGGGTGGTGGATTTTGAAGGATCCAGCCGCGGCAAGCGCCGTCTGGTGGTGAAAGATCCCGAAACCGGTGAAGCCGAAGAGCATTTGATTCCCATGGGCAAACACGTTGTGGTGTTCCGCGGCGACCATGTGAAGAAAGGCCAGCAGTTGACCGAAGGTCCGATTGTGCCGCACGAGTTGCTGGAAGTCTGCGGACCGCAGGCACTGCAGGAGTATCTGGTGAACCAGGTGCAGTCTGTGTACCGGGTCCAGGGCGTGGAAATCAACGACAAGCACATTGAGATCATTGTGCGGCAGATGCTGCGCAAGGTCAAAATCGAGGACTCCGGCGACACTGACATGCTTTGGGGCGAACAGGTGGACCGGCTCACCTTCGAGGAGGTGAACCGGAAAGCGGTGTCCGAAGGACGCCGTCCCGCCGAGGCGATTCCCGTCTTGCTGGGGATCACCAAAGCCTCGCTGGAAACGGAGAGCTTTATTTCCGCGGCCTCGTTCCAGGACACCACCCGGGTGTTGACCGAGGCGGCCTCGCTGTCCAAGCGTGACGAACTCCGCGGCTTCAAGGAAAACGTGATCATGGGTCACCTGATTCCGGCCGGAAGCGGATTCGAGATGTATCGTAATCTCCGCCTCAAGTATGCATCGGAGCCGATTTCGGCGGACGAGCTGCTGGGTGAAGAAATGTTTGACGAGAAAAAATCCATTGAAACCTGAAATCTTTGATTGCCAGGCCGCAGGGGTTTATGCTAACTCACGCGGCCCGATTTTATAACCTAAAGGAATGAACGAATATGCCGACCATTAACCAGCTTGTGCGACAGGGCCGCAGCCCGATCCGCAAAAAAAGCAAATCCCGCGCTCTGCAGCAGTGTCCGCAGCGCCGCGGCGTGTGTCTGTTGGTGAAAACCCAGACACCGAAGAAGCCGAACTCCGCGTTGCGGAAAATTGCGCGTGTGCGCCTGACCAACGGTCAGGAAGTCACCGCATACATTCCCGGAGAAGGGCACAACCTGCAGGAGCACAGCATGGTGCTGGTGCGTGGCGGACGTGTTCCCGACCTTCCCGGTGTGCGTTATCACATTGTGCGCGGCGCGCTGGACTGCCTTGGCGTGGACAAACGCCGTCAGGGCCGTTCCAAGTACGGCGCCAAGCGTCCCAAGCCCGGCCAGGAATCCTCCGGCGGCAAGAAGAAGAAATAACCCCGAATTTTCAGGAAAGAATTACTCATGGCAAGACGTCATCGTTCGGTAAAGCGGGAAACCATTCCCGATCCCAAGTTTCAAAGCGCGGAAATCAGCCGGTTTATCAACCAGCTGATGCGTGACGGGAAGAAATCCGTGGCCCAAAACGTGTTGTACACGGCGTTGGACATGGTTGAAGAAAAATCCGGGGGCACGCCCCTTGAGGTCTTTGAGGAGGCGATTGAAAACATTCGTCCCCAGCTCGAAGTCAAATCCCGCCGTGTCGGCGGCGCCACCTATCAGGTTCCGATGGAACTGTCCGCGCAGCGCAGCCGTTCGCTGGCCATGCGCTGGTTGATTCAGTACGCCAACAGCCGGAAAGGTGTGCCGATGTCCAAGGCGCTGGCGAATGAAATCGTTGACGCCTACAACAACACCGGCGCCGCGATCAAGAAGCGCGACGACACACACAAAATGGCCCAGGCCAACCGCGCCTTCGCCCATTACCGTTGGTAAGGGACTGCGTGACCTAAAAAATAAGACCGGTTTCAGACCGGTCTTTTTTTGTGCCCCGTTTTCGCGCTCGGAATTAAACTAAAAGAGATGTGAGTTGTGCCGGGGTGATGGCTTTGACAGGGGATCGGGTGAAATCTTTGAGATTTCGGGTGACGATCATTTGCGCCCCGAATCGGATGGCGGCTGAAGCCTGCATAGCGTCTTCAAGGTCCGTTAAGCCCAGTGTCAGAGCCCTCCGCATATCGAACGTTCCTGAGTTTCAAGTCCGTATTTTTCATGAAGTTTTTTTGTGTGTGTATCCCGGGGCTGCTTCAGCACCATCCGTCCGCGCCATCGCTCAGAAAAGGAGGGTCGCGCAGGATTTTCCGACATCCTTGAAACCTCGAGAAGCATTTTTTCAACCATGGCGGACAAACTGACCCCTTCGCGCCGAGCCACTTCTTTTGCCCGATGGGACACGCCGGGATCGATGGTGAGGGTAATTCTTGTTTTCATATGTATGAATATAAATCATATGCATACATACATCAATCCAATGAAGCATTTTTTTTCGAATTTATTTATAGACACGTGGTGTGCTAGTTGTAATTGACCTGGATGAGGGGGGCGGATTGAGGATTTTGAGCTGGTGATCGATGTATTCATCGCCGGGGACCCAGGATCTACGTTTTTGAGCTGAGCTTGCCTTGAGTGCGGTAGGGTTGGATTGTTCCGAACAGCGGCTCAAGCCGCATTGCGCTGGTTGGGTTCGATGTTTCAATTGCCCGCCCGTTTCGGCTTACAATTCCTCCGCTTCCGGTGACGGAAAAGTCGTGACAGTCCGCACTGCCTTCGCCATCCTCGCCCGTATGAATTTGACCAATCGAATTTCCAGGACCTTCCGCGCGGGACTCTTTCTATGGATGGGGTTGGCGGGGACAGTCTTGGCGGACGGAAAAATGTTCTGGCGGGAAAGCGTTTCGCCCGGAATTCCATACCAGCGGGCCATCATCGCCCACAGAGACGATGTGCAGACCATGGTGCTGCAGAGCCAATACGAACTTCCACCCGATCACGGAGCATCCGCGCACACCCTCGGATGGGTGGTGCCGCTTCCCTCGGTTCCGGAGGTCGCCAGCATGCCCGCCTTTGCCGCCGACCGCCTGTTTCAGGAGCTGGAACTTCTCACAAGGGCGACAGTAATTCGTTACAGGGATCGCGTCTTCACCCTGCTGATCCTCATTTGTCTATTGGGTTGCCCGTTCTATCTTCTCCTGATGTTGATTCCAAAAGCTCCAGCCTGGCTGGTGCCGCGTAATCGGGCCCGCCGGGAGGCCCTTCCGGGGCTTCTGTTTTTGGTCTTTTTCTTCTCCTTGATCCTTGCGGTCGCAGTACCCGGATTTTCCCGCACCCGGTCGGCTTCGGGGGTGTGGGTACTCGACGAAAAACAGGTGGGCGTGTATGACGTGAAGGTCATCCGGGCCGATACGCCCGGCGGCCTGATAGAGTGGCTGCAGGATGCCGGATTTCAGTATGGCCAGGAGGACGAAGCCGTTTTCGCGGAGTACATCGCCCGGAACGGCTGTTTTGTGGTGGCCAGACTGAATCCGGGGGAGGACACTACTGCGCATGAGATCGTCAGCAACGGTTTGGCCGCTCCTCTGATTCTGCGGTTCCCTAATCCGGTGCCCATGTATCCCCTCGCGCTGACCGGCACCGGAGGCTTTGACACCGAGGTCCTGTTATACGTGCTCACGGACGCACCCGTTTCAGCGGGGGACCGCATCACTCTCCGTTCTTTCGATTACAGAGCCCATGATATGGGGTCTATATTGAAGAATTTTTCCGGAGATCATCCTTCCAGTTTCCCCATACTCGCGAAATTCCGGGACCGCCTTCGACCGGATCAAATGAAAGAGGATCTGTACTTTCAGCCGTTCCCGGAGGCCCGGCCGTTCCGGGAAACGATACGGAAATGGTGATGGAATTCTTATGGGGTGAGATCTTGTTTCGGGAATAAATCCCCCGCGTCTTCGTCCAAGCAAGATGACCGCACAAAACACTTCGCCTCTTTTTTTGCCGGATACCCCGGACAATCAAACCCTGCGCACACATGTCGCCCCGCCGGACTGGGTGAACCCCCAACCCTCCGGACGCTACAACCTCGTGGTCATCGGAGCGGGAAGCGGTGGACTCGTCACCGCCGCCGGGGCGGCGGGTCTGGGCGCGAAGGTCGCTCTCATTGAGAAGCACGCGCTGGGCGGGGACTGTCTGAATGTGGGCTGCGTTCCGTCCAAGGCCCTGCTCGCCGCCGCAAAGCAGGCCGCGGCTGTGCGGGGCGCGGATGCCTTTCACACCCGGGTGGACGGGGTGGTGTCGGTGGATTTTCCGGCGGTCATGAACCGCATGCGCGCCATTCGCGCCCAGATCGCGCCGCATGACTCCGCCGAGCGTTTCCGGGATCTGGGTGTCGATGTGTTTCTGGGCGAAGGCGCATTCACCGATGCTGAAACCGTGACAGTCGGCGATGCGGAATTGAAATTCTCCAAGGCGGTGATCGCCACCGGCGCCCGTGCGGTGTTGCTGCCGATTCCGGGTCTGGAGGATGCGGGTGCCCTCACCAATGAGACGCTATTTTCGCTCACCGAACTCCCCAAACGACTCGCTGTCATCGGCGCGGGACCCATCGGCTGCGAAATGGCCCAGGCCTTCGCGCGCTTCGGTTCCGAGGTCAGTGTGTTGGAGATGGAGGACAGCATTCTTCCCCGTGAGGATAGAGAGGCGGCAGAAGTGGTGCGGGATGCGCTTTCGCGCGACGGCGTGAACCTGCTCTGCGGAGTGGCCATCGACAAGGTGGAACGTCAGGGCGATCTCAGAATGCTGCACTATCGAAACGGGGAGGACCGCAAAACCCTGGAGGTGGATCAGATCCTCGTGGGGGTTGGGAGGGCGCCGAATGTGGAGGGTATCGGACTGGAGGCGGCGGGCGTGGCGTTTGACAAGCGCAAGGGCGTGCTTGTCAATGAACGCCTGCAAACCACCAACAAACGGATTTATGCGGTGGGCGATGTCTGCATGGCAACGAAATTCACCCATGTGGCTGACTTCACGGCGCGGATGGTCCTGCAGAACTCCCTCTTCGGCGGACGCAAAAAGCACACGGATCTGCTGGTGCCCTGGTGTACCTACACCCAGCCGGAAATCGCGCATGTCGGGTTGTATGAAAACGAGGCGGCGGAGAAACACGGGGATCAGTTAAAATCCTATCGCCGGGACTTCAAAGACGTGGACCGAACTCTTTTGGAGGGACAGACCGAAGGCTTTGTCAAAATACACACCGTCAAAGGTAAAATTGTCGGTGCCACCATCGTGGGAGAACACGCCGGAGATCTTATTTCGGAAGTCAGCGTGGCCATGCGCGCGGGCATGGGGCTGGTAAGCCTCGCCAATGTCATTCACCCATACCCCACCGCCGCCGAGGCCATCCGCCAATGCTGCGATGCCCACAACCGCGCAAAACTCACCCCGCGGGTCGCCTCCCTGTTTCGCTGGTGGCTCGGCAAAACGCGCTGAGTTTAGAGGGCTGTGTAGTTCATCACCGGCAATCCGCCTGACTGAACCCGGACCCGGACAAAACTCACGGTGCGGGCGACGCTTCGGCTCATTCGCACGGACACATGGGGTTTCACGGGGTCGTGCCAGGCATGAAAGGCATCCAACTCCGCTCCGGTCGGACGGAGGGGATCCCGCACGGTGTCCACATAGTGCGTCCGCCGGGCGTTTCCAACCGACTCCGGCTCAAAGGAGGAGCTCGTCAACATCGGGAGAGGAACGTCTTGTTCCCGCAATTCCCGGCCGTCCCATTGCCAAACCCGTGCGGTATGCTGCAGTGCAATCACCTGGAACGCGTTGTAGCGGTCCAGTGCAACCGCTTGGGTCAGGTGAAATGAAAACGCGTTCAGATCCGCGCAGTCACTCAGCTCTTTCAGCAACAGTCCGCGACTGCGCAGCGGTCCCGGCGGCGGGGATGTGTACCCGTTGAGCAGGGCGGCGATCAGCCCGTGTCGATTGACAAAAATCCAGGTGCCGCCGCCCTGCGGGTCTATCGGATAGGTCGCTCCCTTGTCGTCGGTGTGCGGCGGCAAGGCTGCCGGCCGGCACCGTTGCTCGTCGCGGTTGAACCACAGTTCGGCGTTTCCCGTTGCCAATCTCCAGGAGGCGGTACACATTTCAGCGGGTCGCGGGGGTTTTGAGGTGGTGCAGGGTGGAGGGCGCGTAGCCGAAATTCTCCGGCAGGGCGATGCCGCGCAGATTGCACATTACCCGGATCAGGGCGAAGTGATGAACCGTGTGGGCGATGGCGTAGATCAGCTCCCTGGCGCGGGAGGAGGGAGCCACGCGTACGGCGTCTTCCTCCACCGCGACACGGTTTCGGATACGGAGAAGATCGTTCTCCCATTCATCAGGCACGGCGCGGAGAGCTTCCTGCAGTTGTCTCGTTCGCTCCAGTGCGCAGACGCGCGAGGTCTCCACCGCCTTGTCGCGCGGACGCGCGTCATAGTCGAGCAATCCGCCGGCGGGGGTGTTGAGGATCGGTTCTATGTGTTCGAGAACGTGGCGGAGATGTCCGCCGATACTGGCGTGCATGGCCATGGGCTCCGGCTGGAGATATCCTGTATCGTCCAGGGACGTTACGAGGTCTGCGGCTTGATCAAGATAGCGAAGCAAGGTGTTAGATAACATGTCTTTCCTTCCATCAGAGTTGTAGGAGATCGTTACCCATCCATACGGTGAACAGGACAATCAACGGGGCCCAGATCATCACGGCGGGAAGAACGCGGGCGTAGAAGGTTCGCGGCGGAATGCGAAGCATCCCGGCGGCGAGATACACGGGGAGTCGGGCCACCGGCACGAAGCGGCTTCCGAAGAGGACCGGCCCGGCATTGCGCTGCAAGCGTTCGCGGGCGCGCTGAAGTTTGACGGGGTCCGGACGGAAGGGCAGCCAGCGCAGGAAAGACCCTCCCATGCCACGTCCGGCGAAATACAGCAGACTGTCCCCCAGCAGGATGCCGAGAAAACAGGCGGCGACGGCAAAGCCCAGCGGCAGTTTCTCCGCCGCCACCAGCAACCCGGCGGCGATGGAGGTGATGTCTTCGGACACTTGTGCGGCCAGCAGAATGACGAACAGGGCTCCCCAAAGGCCGGACGCGGTCAGCGTTTGTGAAATCCGGGCCTGCAGTTCGAAAAGTTGCTCCGTCATGGGCCTGCCCTCAGCAACAGCTTCCGGATGCGGGTTTCGGGGCGGTGTCCTGTGGATGCTCACAGGGAAACAGGCCGAAGTGCCGGGTTCTGTCTCCTGAACAGGTGCAGGCATTGGTCTTCAGGTCGGCCGATCCCCGCAGGATCTCGCCGTAATATTCCTGAACGCTTTCGTGAAGATTCGGTTGAGGGGAAGTCGTCATATCCCTTTAGACTGTGCGGATCGGGATTTATTCCCCGCAGTCCATTTTTTTGGAGTTCCTGCTTTTAGGTTGACTTAGTTGACTAATCTATTACTCTTGAAATATGACAACCATCGCAACGCATGAAGCCAAGACGCATTTATCCAAGTATTTGGATCGTGTGCAACATGGAGAAACCATCATCATCACCCGGGGAAGGAAGCCCATGGCGAAACTGGTGCCTTTTGATGCGCCCCCTCCGGGGAGCATACCAAAAGTGGGGGAAATGCTGGACGAACCGATGGACATTCCTGCTTCCGCTTTTGCGCCGATGGAGTCTGGTGACTTGAGCGAGTGGGGGCTATGAAGGAAGTCTTGCTGGACACCTGCGTCTTTCTGTGGTTGGCGCTGCAGCCGGAGAAAATCCCCCCCAAGGCCGCATCGCACCTAAATGATACCCGGAATCCGCGTCTGCTCAGTCAGGTCAGCGTCTTGGAAATGGTTTTGAAATACCGCGCGGGCAAACTGCCCCTGCCGATGCCTCCGGAAGCATGGATTCCCTCCCGGCTCGCATTTTTCTGTGTGAATGAGATCCCGCTCCCGGATGCGGTGATTTATCAAAGCCGTCATTTGCCCTCTGAACATGCGGATCCCTTCGACCGGCTCATCGCGGCTCAGGCATTGGCCCGGGGCAGTATCCTCCTCAGTTCGGACCGCAAACTGCGCGACCTGGGGGCAGACGTGGTTTGGGAGGATTGAACTGAATCTATGCAGATTAATTTTGGCGGGGAAGGGAATAACCCGATCCCCGAACCGTCCCATTCACATGAACATCACCCAACAAGACCTGTATCTCGCCGTTCGGGAATGGTACGACCCGCTTTTCCGCTTCGCGTTGTCGCTGTGCCGGCAGCACGACCGGGCACTGGATCTGACCCAGAACGCCTTTCACAAACTGGCGCAGAACCGGGAGAAAGTCCGCGATCCGAAGAAAATCAAATCCTGGCTCTTCAGTGTGCTTTACCGTGAACACGTGGACCAGTACCGGCGCGGGGTCCGCTATCCGAGTCAGTCGCTGGAGGATTCCCCGTAATTGCGCGGAACCGCCGGTCACGGCGGCGAGCTGTCCCACGACGCCAAGGTGCTGATGGAAAAACTGGGCGAACTAGACGAAATTTTCCGCGCACCGCTCACCCTGTTTTATCTGGAACAGCTCTCCTACAAAGAAATCGCGGCGGTGCTGGACATCCCCATCGGCACGGTGATGTCCCGACTGCGCCGCGCCAAGGACCAGCTCCGCGAACGCATGGAGCAGGTCAGTCAACCCGCCATCATCCCCTTTACTCAGGAGGTCCGCCATGGATAACCTCACCGCCAAAGAAATTCTCTCCGCCTACCGCCCTGACGGCGCCGACGCCCGCGACCCGGTTTTTCGAGGCGCGCTGGATCAGTGTCGGAGCGATCCCGCCTTGAAGACCTGGCAGCAGGACCAACAGGCCTTTGATGCCCGCATGTCCGCCACGCTGAACAGCCTCCGCGCCCCGGAATCGGAAAAAGAGGCTTTGCTCGCCACCCTGAGCCTGAGCACCCAACCCTCGTTTTGGAACCGGGCCCCCCGTCTGCTTCTGCCCCTGGCCGCAGCCCTGATGCTGGGCTTCGGTCTGCTTGTCCACCGCGTCCGCACCCCGGATCTGATCTGGGAACCCGGGTCCCTGTCCGTGAGCAGCCTCTCCCGGGACAGCCGTCCGCTGGACTACGAGGCCGGGGACGCGGTCAGCATGAAAGCCTGGCTGGCCGCGCAGGGGGCGCCCGTCCCCGCCTCGCTGCCTCTGCTGCTGCAAGAGGCGGTGGGCAAAGGCTGCAAACTCTTCGACGACGGTCACGGCAACACCATCAGCATGCTCTGCTTTTCCATCGGCAATGAGATGGTGCATGTCTTCGTCTTCGACGAGAACACCCGACACTACGTCAATCTTTCCGCCGAACGCTGGCAGACCGAACGCGGCTGGAATCTCCGCGCCCTCCCGCAGAACGGGCTCATGCTTGCGATCGCCACCCGCGGCAATCCCGACGCCCTCCATGCCATCTGGTGAACCCTCCATCCGAATCATCCTCACTGTCCACCGGGACCGGGAGGCGCTTGCTTCGCTGCTGCCGGAGCTGCTTTGCCACTGGCAAGCGGACGAGCTTCATGTCGTCGACACCGGCGACGATGATGCCGCCGCCGTCGCCGCCGCCCGAGGCGTACCCTGCCTCGTGGTCGATGCGGCCCAGCGCGGCCGAGCCCGCCAGATGAACGCCGGCGCCAAACTCCACCCCGAAGCCGATCTCCTCCTCTTCCTTCATGCCGACACCCGCCTGCCTCCCGCTGCCCGCGCCTCGCTTGTGCAGGCGTATCGCGAGGGGGCCGTCGGCGGGGGCTTCTCCCGCCGCTTTGACAGTCCGTCCCGCTTTCTCCGCCTCAGCTGCGCGCTTGCGGACTGGCGCGTGCGCCGCTTCGGCCTCGCCTTCGGCGACCAGGCAATCTTCGTCCGCCGCGATGTCTTCGATCGACTCGGCGGCTTCCCCGATCAGCCCCTCTTCGAAGACTGGGACTTCACCCGCCTTCTGCGCAAACAGGGTCCCACCCGCCTCCTTACTCCCGGGGTCATCAGTTCCGCCCGCCGGTTTGAGCAGGACGGTCCTGTCCTCCGAACCTTCAAAGACCTCTGGCTGACCGTTTGTAAGGCGATAAACTGAAATACAACTTCCTCCCCCGCGCATTGTGCCCCCCATCCGATTCTTTTCCGTCCATGAATTCAAGCCGCCTCACAAGGTGTGGCATATGCGCCGGCGTCTCAGGGGGAAATATCACCCTGAAAACCTTCGGCACCGTGACCGGTGACGGACACCACAGCATCGAAGAACTGATTCTGAAAGATCCCCGCGCCGTCTGTCAGGCCGGCGTCCATTTTCGCCAGCTTCGCGAACGCCTGCACGAAATTCCGGCCGCCGGGGAACAGGTTCAATTGACCCAGATCGGCAACCACGCCCGGGGAACCCTCTTCCAGGACGGCACCCGCCTGATCACTCCCGCCTTGGAAAAACGCATCGACGCCATCAGTCGGTCCCTTTCCGGATTTTATTTTGGACGCTATGATCTCATCGCGCCGGATGTGGCTTCATTCCAGCGGGGGGGAAACCTCAAAGTCATTGAACTCAACGGCGTCAGCAGCGAGGCCACCAGCATGTACGACCCAACCCACGGCTACTACCGAATGGTCCAAACCCTCCTGACCCAGTGGAAGATCGCCTCCGAAATCGGCCGCGTGTTACAGCAACACGACCATCTGCGCACCGCGTTCAGAGCCCTCATTCAAACCCGTTAAAACTGTCCCGTGGCCAGCATCACCAGCGTGCTGGCCTCCAGGCACTCGATGTTTTCCCGCTCCAGGGCAATGCGCAGATCCGTGTTTTCGGCCCCGGGATTGAAAATCACCCGCCTGGGATGCAGGTCCAGCAGCGTGTCCTGCAGCTTGGAGGAGATCGCCGCGCCCACATAAAGCGTGACAGTATCCACTTCTTCGTCCACGTCCTCCAGCGACCGCGCCACGGGAACGCCGTGGATTTCCGACACCGCCGGATGCACCGGGATCACCCGGTGTCCGTGATCCAGCAACGCCCGCACGGCTTTGTTTGAATACCGATCAGGATTCGGGTTCGCACCCACGACAACAACGGTTTTCGGAGGGGGATTATGCATGGTGCTCTTTACCTGGATTCCAAAATCTCCCAGCCGCCTTTCATCATGTCGGCAGGAAACGGGAAACCTTCCTCCTCACAAAGGAATTCCATTTCAATCCCTTTTCCCTTTTCAAATCGCGTGCATTTTTCCGCCCATGTTTTGCCACTGTGGTCTTCACATTGTCGAATGGCACCCGGGCCGGGTTGAACTCATGAACCTTTTCGTCCGACAAGGCCGTAGTGGTGGGGCGGCAGGTTGAAACAGGGGTCGGCGGCGGTGAAACCCGCCTGGATCATCCATCGCTTATGCACATGTTGATCCTGAAGGGCGGGGGGATTTCTCAGCGTGTTTTTTTCGCGTTACTCCGCCGCGGCAAGAGCGTCTCGCACAATTTTGCAGATGTCGTCTTCCGAATCATTTCGGGTGATCCGTCCCAGGACTTCCTTGCTGTCGGCATCCAGTAGCAGCATAAATCCCGTGCCGCCGTTTTGGGCTTTGTAAAGCCTGTAAGACAGCGGCGAACAGGGTGGCGAATACGGAGGTCATGATGAGTGTTTTTTTCATTATTTTTCCTCAGGGTTGTTTTATTCCGGTTTCACAATCTGTCCGGGCCGGATTGCCGACGGATGATTGCGTAACCACTGTGTGACGCGCAAGCGGGGCCTTTATTCCCCGGGAGACCGGGCGGGTCCGCATGGATGTACGGGGAATAAATTCGACGTCCCGCGCGTCACACCCGTACACATGATGATCCAACCCGAACACATCCTCCTCTACGCCCTGTTTGGCGTGTTTCTGGCCGGAACAGGCCGCCTTGGTGACCATGATCCGCCGCCTGATCGAAAAGCGGGGCTGGATCTCCGAGGAGGAGCAAAACGAATTTTTCCAGGCCGGATACAGCAATCGACATCTCCTTGATGTGGTCACCATCCTCGCCCTGAAAACGCTCAGCAACTACACCAACCATCTTTCCGAAACCCCGCTCGACGAGGCGTTCAAAGCACAGGCCTGAAAACGGTTGTTCCTCCCGCCCCCGGAGAGGCCACTTCCCGAATTGATGTCTCCCGGGCTTGTATTGTATTTGACGAGTGAGCAAAACAGAAGGAAAGTGGACGTATGTCCCGCATTTCACCTAAACCCCTTTCTCAGTATCCCTGGACTCTTCGTTTTTTGTACAAACGGCAAATCCGCAAATGGGGGCATCCGGTGATCCCCACCCAAATTTGGGGACGCCAACCCGGCCTGTTGTGGCGGTTTCTCTCGTTTTTCCGGACCCTGGAACGAAAGCGTTCCCCCATTCCTCCGGTGCTGCGGGCTCTGATCACCGTGAAAGTTTCGCAGATCAATCACTGCGCCTTCTGCGTGGATTTCAACGCCATGCGGGTGCTGCAGCACGAGGGCGCGGAGGCGAAGCTGGACGGACTGGCCGACCCGGAGTCCTGTGCCGCCTTCAGCGATGCGGAAAAGGCGGCGCTGGCCTATGCGGAGGCGGTCACACGTTCGGATGTGGACGTGGATGACGCGCTGTTCGACCGGCTCCGCGCCCACTACGATGACGACGCCATCGTGGAACTGACGGCGCTGACCGCCTTCCAAAATCTTTCCAGCAAATTCAACGCGGCGCTGGATCTGCCCTCGCAGGGATTTTGCAAAATCGACTTTTTTCAGGAATAACGCCGTCTTGGACCCGTCAGACCCAAAAGGATGGAAAGGAACTTTATGACCGACACCCTGGAACGCATCACCGATTTCGAACAAAAGCTCAGCGAGCACCAGCTCCACCTGGAGCGGGGCGCTCCGCGCGTGCTCCAGATCAATGTGGGCTGGCTCTGCAACCTGAGCTGTGTGCACTGTCACGTCTCCGCCGGTCCCACCCGCAAGGAGATTATGACCCGGGAGACGGTGGACCGCATTCTGGACTGGTACGATGAAAACCCCGTGGATGTGGTGGACCTCACTGGCGGCGCCCCGGAAATGAACCCGAACTTCCGTTTCATGGTCACGGAATTCAAAAAGCGGCACGCGCATGTGATGGACCGCTGTAATCTGACCATCCTGCTGCAGCCGGGCTACGAAGGCACCGCCGAATTTCTGGCGGAGCACGGAGTGGAAATTGTCGCCTCCATGCCCTGTTATTCGTCGGAAAACGTCAACGCCCAGCGCGGGAATGGCGTGTTCGATCAAAGCATCGAAGCGCTGCAGCTCCTCAACCGCATCGGCTACGGGGTCAAGGATGCCCTGAAGTTGGACCTGGTCTACAATCCCAACGGGGCCTTTCTTCCGCCCGACCAGAAAAAGCTGGAGGCGGCCTACAAACGGGAGCTGCGGGAGCATTTCGGCATCGAATTCCACCAGCTCTACGCACTCACCAACCTCCCCGTGGCCCGCTTCGCGACCTACCTGAAAAATCGGGGAAAGTATGAGGACTATCTGGCCCTGCTCGTCGACAGCTTCAACCCGGGTTCCGTGGCCGGCCTGATGTGCCGCGACACCATCAGCGTGGACTGGCAGGGCACCGTCTTCGACTGTGATTTCAATCAGCAGATGAACATGCATCTGGGGGACAATTTTGCGCCTCTCCGTCTCTGGGAGGTGGATGTGCGCCGCTGGAAACAAACACCCATCCGCACCGCGCCCCACTGCTTCGGCTGCACCGCCGGCCAGGGCTCCAGTTGCGGCGGCGCGCTGGCGTGATGGAATAAAACGACAGGGCCGTCGTCCAACCTGCATGAATCCGAAACACATGAAGATAGGATTGGTCCTGTTGGCGTTGGCAGTGCTGGTGTCCGCTTATATTTTTCTCCCACTTTCGGAGATGCTGGAGGCGTTCAGCGAATTTGTCGCGGAATGGGGGTGGGTCGGGATGGCCGTGTTTATCGTTGGCTATGCGCTGGCGGCGGTCTTTCTGGTGCCGGCCAGTGTGCTGACCCTGGGGGCGGGCGCGGCCTTCGGACTGGCGCGGGGCATGGCCGCCGTGTCCCTTGGCTCGACCCTCGGCGCCGCCCTCGCGTTTCTTGTGGGGCGCTATCTGGCCAGGGACAGGGTCCGGGCCCGGTTCGCCGGCGGGGAGACCTTCAACGCGGTGGACCGGGCCATTGCGGACAAGGGTTGGAAGATCGTCGCCCTCCTGCGGCTCTCTCCCGTCTTCCCCTACGTGGCCCTGAACTATCTTCTGGGGCTGACCGGGGTGAAGTTCTGGCATTACGTCCTCGCCAGTTGGCTGGGCATGCTTCCCGGAACCCTGCTGTACGTGTACGTCGGCTTCGCCGCCAAAACGGCGTTGGAGGGACCGGACACCCTGCGGATCGTTTATACCTTCATCGGACTGGCGGTCACCCTGGCCGTCACCGTTTACATCACCCGCCTGGCCCGTCAGGCCATGAAATCCGCCACGGAGGTGCCCGCATGAAACTTCTGCTTTCTGTATTCCTTGTCCTGACGCTGAGCGCCCGGGCCCAGCTCCCCGATGTGCCCGCACACATCGACCATGCGCCCTTCGACGCACTGCTGCGGCGCTATGTTGACGAGCAGGGCCGGGTGGACTACAAACGATGGAAGGCCACCCCGGAAGATGTGGAATCGCTGAAGACGTATCTCGCCGCGTTTGCCCCGGTTCCGGAAACCGCCGCGGAGGGCGACGACTTGACCGCCTCCCTGATCAACGCCTACAACGCCTTCACGATAGAGTTGATTCTCGACAACTATCCGGTGCAAAGCATCCGGCTGCTGGACAATCCGTTTGACGGCAAGCGCCATACCGTGGGCGGCCAAACCATTTCCGTGGACGACATCGAGCACCGCATGCTGCGGCCGTTGATCGGCTGGAAAGTGCATGCCGTTGTCGTCTGCGCCGCCCGAAGCTGTCCGCCTCTGTTGAACCGTGCCTACACCGCCGACACCTGGGAGCAACACATGGAGGAACGCTACCGCGCCTGGCTGGCCCGGGAGGATTTGAATCAATTTCAACCGGCCCGCGGACGGAACGGCACCGTTGAGATTTCCCGCATTTTCCGCTGGTACAGCGGGGACTATATTGATGATCATTCTGTTGAAAACATCCTGGCACGTTTCGCTCCGGCCGCGTATCGGGACTGGCTCGCCGAAGGCCGCTTTCGTATTCGTTATCAAGCCTACGACTGGGGGCTCAACGATCCGGGCGACACCGGCGACAAGTACCGGCATAACCCGCTCCGGGGATTATTCTAAGGAATTTTAGCTTGGGTCGATTACGATTACGATTACGATTACGAATATGAACAACCCCGACCTTTACCCTCTGACCTCTACCCTCTGACCTCTCTTATGCTCGCATATATCACCGGCTCCGGCTTTTACGATCATCCCGCCTTTGAACCCGAACAGGTGGGCGCCCGCTTTGGCGATGTCACCCTGTATCGGGGAATCCTGAAAGAGCGGCCTGTCCTTTTGCTTCCCCGGCATGGCGCGGGACACCGCGCGCTGCCGCATCAGATCAACCACCGCGCGAATCTGCTGGCGCTCAAAGAGGCAGGCGCCACGGCGGTGATCTCCACCTCGGTTTGCGGACTCCTGCGGGCCGACTGGCCGCTGGCGACACCGTTGCTGGCCGATGATCTGTACTTTCCCGACAACCGTCTCGGAGACGGATCCGCCTGCACCCAGTTCACCGAACCCGGTGAACCCGGCCGCGGCCACCTCCTCGCCGCCTCCCTTTTCCACAAGGGTCTTCTCAAGGCAATTCATTCGTCACTCGTCACTCGTCACTCGCCATTTTCCGGAACCTACGCCCACGTCCCCGGTCCCCGTTTCAACACCCGCTCTGAAATCCGGGCCCTGCAATCCGCCGGCTGTGATTTCCTGTCCCAAACCTGCGGCCCCGAGGCAGTGCTGGCCAACGAACTCGAGCTCCCGTACGCGCTGGTCGGCTTCGGCATTGACTACGCAAACGGTGTCCGTGAAGAGCCCACGCCCGTCGAGGTTCTGAATCAAAACCTGGCCAAAGCCAAAACCGTGTTCATGGACCTCATGGAAACCCTGACCCCGCCTGAGGACGGATTCGTGTTTGAAAATTTCGTCTACCGCTTCCCATGAGCACACCCCTCGTCATTCTGTTCCTGAAAGCGCCTCTTCCCGGAAAGGTGAAAACGCGGCTGGCGGCCGAAGTTGGGGATCATGTCGCGGTCGGCGTCTACCGGCAACTGGTGGAGAATCAAATCCGCCACATTCCTCCGCACTGGCGAATCCGCATCGCCCACGACCCGCCGGACGCCCTCGGTGTCTTTCACGCCTGGCTCGGTGACCGTCACGATTACACCCCCCAGTCCACCGGTGATTTGGGCGATCGCCTTGCCGCCGCAGCGGACCGGGCGTTCGAAGAGGGCCATGAAACCGTTTTCTGCATCGGAGGCGACTGTCCGAACCTTTGCCCCGACACGTTCGCCGCCGCGCAGGCGCTCCTGCTTGAAGGCAACGACCTAGTTTTCATTCCCGCCGAGGACGGCGGCTATGTGCTTGCCGGACTCCGCACCCCCTGTCCGGAAATTTTCCAAAACATCCCCTGGAGCAGTGGCGACACCCTGCGTGTCAGCCTTGAACGGGCCCGGCAACACGTTCGCAAGGTGGCCCTGATGCCCCCCCTCTTTGATGTCGACACGCTGGCCGACCTCGAACGCGCCACGCGTGAAACCGGTTTCCACATGACGAATGACGAATAAAACAAAACCTCAAAAGAAAACACAACCATGAAATACCTCCTCAGTCTTTACAGCCTATGTTTCGCCCTGAACCTTTCCGCTGAACCGATCGGCAAAGGTGCGGCGCTTCCCGATGCGGAGGTCCGTCGCGCGGACGGCGAAGCCGTGTCCCTCGCGAAACTCACCCGGGATCAGAAAACCGTGCTGGTGTTTTACCGCGGCGGCTGGTGTCCCTTTTGCAACACCCAGCTTGCCGCGCTGGTCGAGATCGAGGATGAACTCCGTGAAAACGGATGGCGGATCCTCGCCGTTTCCCCGGACCGTCCGGAAATCGTAAAGGAGGCGAAGAAAGAGTCCGATTATCCCTATTTGCTGGTGTCTGACAGTGACATGAACGCCGCCAAAGCCTTCGGGCTCGCGTTCACGGTGGACGAGGAAGGGTTTGACCGGCTCAAAGGCTTCGGGATCGACCTCGAAGCCGCCTCCGGCAAGACCCATCGCATGCTCCCCGTTCCCGCCGTGTTTCTTGTGGACGCAGAGGGCGAAATCGTCTTTGCTCATCACGATCCCGATTACCGTAAGCGGCTTTCCAACGAGGCGATCCTTCAGGCCGCTGCGGAATGATCTCCGTTTCCGTCCGCATTAGTGGAAGACGTCTTTTTCGAGGATGCCGCAGCGGTTGAAGCTGATGCGGCAGGTCCATTCCAGCGCGAGGAAGACGGTTAGCGCGGTGCCCGAGAAGATGGCGATCATGATGGCGGATCGGTCTGGGGTCGAATGTGGTTTGGGAGGATTCAAGAACCTGACACGTCGGATTCGCCATAACACCATCAGCATGCTCTGCTTCGCCATTGCAATTTTAAACATCCCGGATCACCAGCGTCCGGATTTCGGTCATATCCTCGATGGCGTATTTTAGGCCTTCGCGGCCCAGACCACTGTCTTTGATGCCGCCGTAGGGCATGTTGTCCACCCGCCAGGAGGGGATTTCGTTGATCAAAACGCCGCCGGCCTCGATGCGGTCCCAGGCGCGCATGGCGTGGTCGATCCGCGGCGTGAACACACCGGCGTGAATGCCGAACCGGCTGTCGTTCACCCGCTCAATCGCCTGATCAAAGTCTGTGAAGGTTTCCAAAAGCGCCACGGGACCAAAAACCTCCTCACGATAAAGCTTCACATCGCGGGGCACGTTTTTCATCAGCGTGGCCTCGATTATGTTCCCCTTGCGGGTACCGCCGCACAGCACCGCCGCGCCGGCGGCTTTGGCCTCTTCGATCCAGTCCATCACCCGCTCCGCCTCCCCTTCGGAAATCATGGGGCCGATAAAGGTGTCATCGTTCTTGGGATCGCCGGATTTCAACGCACGTGTCGCTTTCAACAACTTGGCTTCGAAAGCCTCAGCCACTGCCTCGTGCACCAGAATCCGCTGCACGGAAATACAACTTTGCCCCGACTGATAAAACGCGCCGGTGATCACCCGGTCCACCGCGTCGTCCAACTCCGTGCCCTCATCGATGATGCAGGCCGCGTTGCCGCCGAGTTCGAGGATGACCTTTTTCTTTCCCGCCTTCTCCTTGAGTGCCCAGCCCACATCCGGCGAACCGGTGAAACTGAGTAGTTTCAGACGTTCGTCGGTCGTGAACAACTCCGCGCCGT
This sequence comes from Verrucomicrobiota bacterium, assembly GCA_020831625.1. GTDB lineage: Bacteria > Verrucomicrobiota > Kiritimatiellia > SS1-B-03-39 > UBA6053 > PXAS01. Next base: position 38,522 of record JAFIGD010000005.1, read on the forward strand.
CGCGGCGGCAGGGAAGGATGGAAAACGCGCCCTCCGGCAAATCGCATTCCGCCAGAACTTCGCCGATCAACAGCGCCCCGACCGGAGTTTTGCTGGCGGGCTTGAGGACAAACGGACATCCGGCGGCAATCGCGGGAGCGATTTTGTGGGCAGCGAGGTTGAGCGGGAAATTAAAAGGCGAAATAAACGAGCACGGGCCGATGGGCACCCGTTTGGTCCAGCCCCGGTAGCCTTTCGTCCGCTCCCCGATTTCGAAATTCAGCATTTCCCCGTGCGGTTTCACCGCCTCGTCGCAGGCAATTTGAAAGGTGTCAATCAGGCGGGTCACTTCTCCCCGGCTGTCCTTGATGGGTTTGCCCGCCTCGATGCAGAGCGATTCGGCCAGTTCGTCGAACCGCTCCGCAAAGCGTTTGACACAGTGCCTCAATACCGCCTGGCGCTCATAGGGCCGCATGGCCGCCATCGCACCCGCCGCCTTTGCCGCCGCCGCAATCGCCTGATCAATCCTCTCCGGCGAAGCCAGCGGCACCCGGGTTGCTACTTCACCGGAATATTTATCGATCACCTCCAGATCCACATTCGGCGTTTCGGCGCGGTTGGCGAGATAGAGGGGGTATTCTGATTTCAGACTCATGGACTTTCTCCTCCGGTGGTGGATTTCAACAAGTTACAAAAATAATCAGATGAAGTTCGAGAGGGAGCAGGTGGCTACTCCCCATAATGCGTTTTTGCGCGGACAACCAGAACCAGGAGTTCGTTCTCACGAACCGTGTATACGATTCGGTCTTTCAGACTGAGGCGAACTGAATAATACCCTTTCAAGTCGCCCGAAAGGGCTTTCCCTGAATGAGGATGACGTGCTATTCGGTTGCGGAGAATGTCTTTCAGTTTCTCCTGTAATTTCGGTGTGAGTTTATTGACGTCTTTTTGAGCCTGTTTGGTGAAGCGTATCCGATACGTCACTGCCCTTCTCCAAACACCTCTTCAAATGAAACGGTCTCGCCGGCATCCAACTCCTTTCTGGACCGCTCGAACGCCTCACGAAACCCCGGCGCGGACAACAAATCCATGGTTTCCATGAGGCTTTCGTACTCTTCCCGGGACATGAGTACCGCGTCGCACCCACGGGAGCGGATGTGATAAATCTCGTGCTGCTCCCGGGTGGATTTTAAAAGCTCAAAAAAGGATTTTCGTGCGTCGGTGGCGGTAAGCGTGGTCATGAGTATCTCGAGATAAGTACAGGTTCTGGTACATGTTTCAAACTACATGCAGGATTCTAGTTGTCAATCCCGCGGGTTTGTTCGTTACGCCTGGTTCGACATCGGAACGCCTCCTTGACTCCGGCAACCCTTTCTGCAAGAACGTGTGTATCCTCCCGACCAAACCGCATATGACAGCGAACAGCCCTCCACATTCGAAAATCCTGCGGGGAATGCTCCTGGCAGCGTTGACGGTGATACTGCTCACGTCTCTGGTGACCCTGTGGCTGTTTCTCGGGGCGCACCGTGATCCGACGGGCAGTGCCCATGGGATGATCGGTTCGGCGCTCTGGCCGACCCTCGGCCCCCATTTGGCGCTGCTGGCCTGGTCCGGAGTGGTTCTGAGCCTCATCGCCCTTCGCAGCCGGTGGAAGCGGTTCGCATTGCCGGTGCTGATGTTCTCCGCCGCGGCCGCATGGGGAGCCACGGTCATCGTTGCCGCCATCGTGAACGCCGCCGCGGCCGCCGGGGGACACGTGAACGTTGTTTCGGCACTCCGGCTGCGGTCCATGACCGGCGGCGGCCCCGACCGGGAAGAGGTCTTTGTGACCCGCGGCGGTCAGGAGTTGCGCGTGGCCATCTACCATCCCGCCGCTGCGGAGGAGGCCGCACCGGTCCTGCTCTATATCCATGGCGGTGGCTTTATGGCGGGATCGTTTTTGGAAACCGACGCGGATCTCCGCTGGTTCGCCCAAAACGGGTGGCTGGTGTTCAGCGTGGAATATAGACTTTTCACCGAAGATCAGCCGACCTGGGATCTCGCCCCGCAGGACATTGTCTCGGCCTTCGCCTGGGTGAACGCCCATGCTCCGGCGCTCGGGGGTGACATGGGACGTTTCGCGGTACTGGGGGACTCCGCCGGCGGCAATCTGGCCCTCAATGTCTCCTACGCCGCCGCGCTCGGCCGGATGCGGGACGAAGAGGGCGGGGCGCTGCCGGTTCCCGGCGCGGTGGCGGTGCAGTATCCGGCGGTGGATGCGCTGGCGATTTATGAACACGGCTATCCCGTGCCTGGCTTTGAACCCTCCATGCTCGTCAGCGGCTACATCGGCGGCGATCCCTATGCGTTTCCCGGGCGGGTGGAGGCCGTCAGCTCGTATGCGTTTCTTGGACCCGGTCTGCCGGCAACCCTCGTCCTGGCCCCCGAAAAAGACGGGCTGGTGCCTTCATGGTCTGTCTTTCGATTTGTCGATCACGCGCGTCTGGCAGGCGTGGACATCGAACTCGTGCGCATTCCTTTTGCAAACCACGTCTACAACCAACTGGCCGCGAATTCCCTGGGCAACCAGGCCCGCCGCACCGTCACCCTCCGCTTTCTGAGCGAACAGCTGCCTTGAACGGGCCACGGGAGAAGACGGCTTTTTCGAGGGTGCCGCAGCGATTGAAGCTGATGCGGACGGTCCATTCCAGCGCGAGGAAGACGGTGAGGGCGGTGCCGGAGAAGATGGCGATCATGATGGCGATTTGATAGCGGATAGCGGAGGCGGGATCCGCGCCGGCGAGAATCACTCCGGTCATCATGCCCGGAAGGGACACCAGGCCGATGGTGGCCATGGTGGCGACGGTGGGGGCGAGCGAGGCCTGCAGCGCGTCCCGGAAGAAGGGGCGCAGCGCCTCCGTCCGCGTGGCGCCCTGCGAGAGGGCCAGGAGGTACACTTTCTCCTGCTTTTGCAGCGAGGAGTAGAACTGCTTGAGTCCGATGATGTCCGCGCGCAGGCAGTTCCCGAGGATCATGCCGCCCACGGGAATGATGTACTGCGCCTCCAGCGGATTTCCCAGCCGCAGCACCAGACCCGTGAACACCAGGGCGGGCACTGCGGTGCCGGCGAGGATGGCGAAAAACAGCGGCAGCCCGAAGCTTCGCATCCTGAAGCCGCAGCCGTTGAGGATGGAGGCATCCGCGACCAGCACCATCACCAAGAGCCAGAGCAGATTGACTCCGGGATGATTCAGTTTAAGTAGTGAAACGGCCGCTCCAGCGCGTCGCGCCCGCGGCCGTCACCCAGCTCCGGCTCCTGCGGCACATAGGCCAGCTTCTGCCGCAGCGGCCAGACGGAGGAGGCTGTCAGCTCTTCCCCGAAGATCCGGATCGAACCGGTATCTGGATTTGCAAAGCCCAGGATGCAGCGAAGCAGGGTCGATTTTCCGCAGCCCGACGGCCCCCGCAACACCACCCGCTCCCCCGCGCGCAGCGTCAGGCAAAACTCCCGGAGTACAGGTTGTTTCTCAAAAGAGATGTTTACGTTTTCGAGTTCAAGGATGTTGGACATGACTTTATTTCCGGCCGACAAGGCCGTAGTGGTAAGGCGGAAGGTTGACGATGGGGTCGGTGACGGTGAATCCCGCCTCAATGACCCATCGGTGGCAGTCCCCGGGACGGGGACGAATCTCCATGGACGGTCCGCGCGGGGTTTTCGGGTCGTGGTTCCAGTGAATGATCCCAACCCGCCCGCCGGGCGCAAGAATCCGCCGGGCCTCGCGGAGCAGGCGCATGCGCTCCTCGGCGTGCAGGATATTGAAGTGCATCACGTAGTCTACACTCCTGTCGGCCAGACCGCTGCCCTCCGCCACAAAATCGCGCTGCTCGAAACGGACGTTGGGCAGCGACGCGTCCCGCGCGCGTTGTCGGCTGATCCCGATCATCTCCGCCTCGATATCGAAGCCGATCACGGTCCCGCAAATGCGGCGGGCGGCGGGCAGCGCGAAGGTTCCGTATCCACAACCGAAATCCACGGTGTCGCCGGTGTCGGCACCAAGCTGCAAGGCATCGAAAATCGCCTCCGGATCAAAGAAGCGGCTCCACACCGCCTCCTCCGGCATACCGCTCTCACGGGTTTTCATGCGGGGGGCCCCCGGAGCATGCGTTCTCTCATGCCGGAGCCGGGTTCGTCGGCGCGGTCGATGGCGCGGAAGAATGCGCTGAGGTTGGGGTTTTTCCGGAAGGGGACTTCAGTCATCGTTATATTCTGTGGTAAAGAACGGAAGGATGCAATCAAGTTATGCATTCAGCGGTCTTGCAGGTTCCGATCCCGCCTGTGGGTTTCGCTCCTGGTAATCGACACCAACGGCAGCATCAACCAGGATATTATGATTCAAGCCTTTCATCTTGCCGCAAAGAGGTAAATCCTTATCGCTGTGCTCGTTCCATGTCCCAGTCGCCAGATTGGTTCACCGGCATTCACGCTATTGCACAGAGGGTGGACACGGGTTGGATGTTTTCGATGAGCTTGGCTTTTTCTTTACGCAGGGCGCGGAAGTCGCATTCCACTTGGATGCCGTGCCAAAAGTCCTCCGACTGTCCGAAAAACGCTCCGAAACGAATGGACATGGAGGGGGTTATGCCGCGTTTGCCGAGCACGATCTCGTTAATGGCGCGCGGGGCCACCCCGATCGCCCGGGCCATGGCGTTCTGGGAGATGCCCATGGGGTTGAGATATTCTTCGAGTAAAATTTCGCCGGGAGTGATGGGAGGGTTCATGTCTGTAATGTATGACGTTATATGGTTACCGATAATCCCTCACCATAGATTTTGCGGTCGGTGATGAAAGCTAATTTTCAAGACAATCAGGGGCTTTCGTCAAGTGCGGCGAGGGTTTGTTCCTCGAGGAGGCGGCTGAAGGCTCCGCCTTTTTGTTTGAGGTCGTTGTAGGGGCCGTGTTCGACGAGGGCGCCGTTTTCGAGGACGAGGACCTCGTCCACGTGGCGGATGGTGGAGAGGCGGTGGGCGATGATGATGACGGTGCGGGTGCCGTGGAGGGATTCGATGACATCCTGAATGCCGCGTTCGGTGAGGGAGTCGAGCGCGGAGGTGGCCTCGTCGAGGATGAGGATGCGCGGATCGCGCATGAGGGCGCGGGCGATGGCGACGCGCTGGCGCTGTCCGCCGGAGAGGGAGACGCCGCGTTCGCCGACGCGGCTGTCGTATCCCTGCGGCATGTCGAGAATGAAGTCATGCGCCTGCGCGGCTTTCGCGGCGCGTTCGATCGCCTCCTGTGACGGATTGTCGGCCGCGAATCCGATGTTCTCACGAATGCTGCTGGAAAAGAGTATGGGGTCCTGCAGCACGGTGGCCACATTGCTGCGGAAATGGCTGAGATTGATCTTTGACAGGGGAACGCCCTCCATTGTGATTTGGCCGTCGCGCGGATCGAAAAAGCGGAGGGCGAGCTGAATGAGGGTGCTTTTTCCGCTGCCGGAGCGGCCGACCAGGGCGTAGGTTTTCCCGGCGGTGAAGTTGAAGCTGAAGTTGTGGAGCACGGTTTTGTCGGTGTAGCCGAAATTGACGTTTTGGAAGGCCAGGTTTCCGTGGAGTTCCGGGTAGAGCGGCGCTTCGGGTTCGGGCGGGGTGGGGGTGAGTTCGAGGATGTCATGAATGCGCTCCAGGGCGGCGAACCCGTCCTGAATTTGAATGAGGGATTCGGTGAGCCGCTGAACGCTGCCGTTGATCAGACTTGAAAAGAGGAGGAACTGGACGAGGTTGCCGGGGGTGAGGCTGTCCGGCCGTTCGAGAATGAGGGCGGTGCCGACCAGGGCGATCATGATTTGGGTGGCGATGAGCAGGGAGTGGCTGGCGCTTTGAAACGCGCCCTGAAGTTTGGAGTTGGCGACCTGCAGATCCCGGACGTTTGCGGAAAAGCGTGAGAAGTTTTCGCCGCTTTCCTCTTCGCCCGCGTAGGCCTTGACCACGGAGATGGCGGAGAAGTATTCCGCCGCGCGTCCGGTGACGGAGGACTGGCCCTCCTGGATTTCTTTGCGGCCGCGGCGGATTTCCGGACTGAAGCGCAGCACCACCAGTCCGTTGCAGCCCAGAAGTGCCAGGCTGAGTCCGGCGAGAAGCGGATTGATTAAAAACATGACCACGGTGAGGGTCAGGAGGCTGACGCCGTCCATGGAGAGCTGGATCAGGCCTTTGTCCACGACCACACCGGCGTAGGTGATGTCGGAGCTGACGCGGGAGCCGAGGCTGCCGGCGTGATGGCGGTAGAAAAAACTCATGCCGAGGCGCTGGATGTGATGAAACAGTCGGCGGCGGAGCTGGTGCTGCAGTTGGCTGGCCAGTTTTTGCGCGAGGGCGGTGCGGAAGTAGGTGGCGACGGCGATGAAGGTGATGAGAACGGCGGCAATGAGGCCGATGCGCAGCAGTTCGGCCCGGGCCTCCGCGCCGGCGGCGTTGGGGATGACGTGATCGATGAGGTGGCCGGTGATGAGCGGAAGGCCCATCGGGAGAACAAATTTTCCCCAGCCGGAGATAATGGTGAGCAGAGCCAGATGCCAGTTTTCGCGCAGCGGCGCTTTGAGGGGCGCGAGGATTTTGGAAAGCGGAATCGGGTCCGAGGAGAATTCTGAGGATGAGGTCATCCACACTTTGGTAGACGCATTAATCGGTTTCGTCAATCGTTACTGAATCCGGGATTGGAAACTGGTCCAGTGCTGGATGTCGAGAAAGCGCGGGTCGGCGCGGAGGCGGGCGCGGACGGCGGGGGGATCGAGGGCGATGGCGCGGTCGAGGAGTTCGAAAAAGCGGCGGGTTTCGCGGTCGGACAGGGCGATGGCGGCGAGGTCGAGGACGGGTTCGATGCTTTGCGGATAGCGTTCGGTCCAGACTTCGAGGGTTTGCTGGTAGAGTTCGCGGTGTTCCCGGCGGCGCAGAAAATCGGCGAGGGGCGGATAGAATTCTTCGCGGATGCGGGGGAGATTGAGCAGGATGCGGGCGGCGTCCTCCATATGATCGGTCATTTCGAGGAGGCCGTAGAACTGGGTGAGCTGGAGGGCGAGGTTGACTCCGGGGCTGAGGTCCCATTCGTTTTCGGCGGCGAGGCGGCGGCGGTTTAAATCGCGGAGCTGCGCGGCCTGCCGGTGAAAGACGGGGATTTGGTGATGGCGGGGATCCCGGGGGGCGAAGGCGTTGATGATGTCTTCGGCGGCGTCGAAGCGCTGTTGGCTGAGGGGGAGTTCGGCGAAGCGGAAGGCGGTTTCGGGGTTGGCGGGATAGAGGCTTTGAGCCTGCCGGAAGGCGCGTTCGGCTTCGCGGGGATAGCCCTGATCGTGATACACGCCGGCTTGGGCGGTGCGGAGTTTGCTGAAGGCGCGGCGGGCCATGGCGTCGGCCTGAAACCGTTGGCTGCGCTGGTCGGGGGGCAGACGGGTTTCAAGGAGGGTTTCGATGTACCAGTCCCAGAAGTCCATGTCGCGGCGGATCTCGGCGCGGGTGAGGCGGACGGGTTCGGCTTCGATTTGGAAGATGAGGCCGTGGGGGCGGAGGCGGGGGGTGAGTTCGGGGATGGTGTAGGATTCCTCGATGTAGACGCTGCGCCCGGGGAGGTTGCGGTCGACGATGAGGCGGGTGAGCTGGAAGTTGATGTGGTTGACCTGCTCGACACCGGTGACTTCGAGCAGATCGCCGCCGGTCATGAGGGTGCCGAAGGCGTCGGGGTCGAAAATGCGGAGATGGTCGGCGTAGCTTCGGAAGGCGAGATGGCTGTCTTCGTCGGAGGGGGTGAAGATGCGCTGTCCGTACTGGGCGCGGAGGGTTTGGAGGTGGGTGGTGTCGGCGAGGGCGTTCTGGGTGAGAATGTGGAGGTCGGGGCGGACGCGGGCGCTGTGGAAAAGGTAGGTGGGAACGAAGCGGCCGGGGTCGGTGCCGCCGAAGAGGATGGCGTTCTGATCAAGTTCGGGGGGGTAATTCAGGTCGGGGGGAAGGGAGGGAAGATGGCGGAGGGATTCGGTTTGCTGTTCGGGGGTGAGGGCGAGAAACGCGCCGAGGAGGGCTGCGTCGAGGATGAGGCGCTGTTCGTCGGCCGGGAAGTCGCGGAGGTGTTTTTGCAGGGCGCGGCGGGGGCCGGGGGGTGGGGTGAGGGTTTTGAGTTCCGCGAGGCGCGCGGGGTCCAGTTCCCGGGTGCGGAGGTACGCGAAAGACCATTCGGTGAGATGATGGGCGGGGTCGGGGTGGCGGGCGAGTTCGTCGAGCAGAATGCCGTGGATGCCGCGGACGATGTGATTGCCGTAGCGCCACCCGAAGTCGTGGCCGCGCTGGGAGGCGGTGCCGACGAATTCGCGGTGGGCGGGGTCGCGCGCGTCTTTGTGGAGGGGGAGGGCGGTGAAGAGGGCGAGGGTGGCGAGTCCGCCGGCGGTGAGCACGCCGCGTTTGGGGAGGAGGCTGTGGAGGAGGAGCAGCAGCAGGAACGCCCCGAGGCCCACGGCGAAGGCGAAGAAGACGTGGGCCTGAACGTATTGAACGCGTTTGACGAAGAGGTCGTTGGTGTCGAGGGCCGGGTTTTGAATGATGAGGAAGACGACGGTGAGAAAAAAGAACGCGATGCCCGAGGCGTGGAGCCAGGCGCGGTTGCGGGCGTTCATGCGGGTGTGCAGCAGGAGGGGCACGAGGGCGAGCAGCGCGAGAGGCAGGGTGCGGTCGGGGGACGGCGGTTGGCCGGGTTCGGGGGGATGGCGCGGGGTCTGCCAGGAGAACTGGCTGGCGATGGAGAATTTGGAGGCGGGATCCCAAAAGTAGGAGCCCAGTTGACGGGCGAAGAAGGTGCGTTGGTGATGATGAGCGGCAAGATCATCGGCGCGGCCGGGGTCGAGCAGTTCGGGGGGAAGCGGGGTTTGGTGGTTGGCGAGGATGTCGCGGAAGTTGTCGGCGGTGTCGAAGCGGGCGTATTGGCCTCGGGTGATCATGCGGATAAAGCCGGTGCGGGTGTGGGCGTTGCCCCAGTTCATGGGGGGATTTTGGGCGGAGGCCAGCGGCATGAAGGCGTGGAAGCCGAGGCCGAGGAGACCGAGCAGAAGCATGGACAGCAGCGTGCGCGCGGTGCGGAAGGGGCGGCCGGGCAGAAAAAGCAGCAGGAGCGTGAGGGCGGCGGGGAGAAGCAGGAGTTGCAGAAAAAAGCGGGCGGCCCGGGGGTCGGCGGGGTGGTATTGCCGGGATTTGAGGAGGCAGAAGACGGCGAGGGCGGCGAAGAGGACGGTGAGGGCGTCGCGGAGCAGGGTGTGGCGGCGGGCGGCGGCGAGGCCGGCGATCAGAAAGAAGAGGAGAAAGGCGAGGGCCTGATGGTTGGTGAGGCCGAGGGCGAAGAGAAAGGTGGCGGCGTAAAGGGTGCCGTCGTGGGGATGCTGTATGTAGGCGTAGACGAGGGCCATGAGGATGGCGATAAAGAGGGCGTTGAGGCTGTAGACCTCAATGATGACGGACTGGGACCACATGAGGGGCGAGAAGGCGAGCAGGACGCCGCCGGCGGTGCCGCAAAGGATGTCAAGATACGCGGCGCGGAAATCGGGGCGGAGGGAGGGGGAGCGGGTGAGGCGGAGGGCGAGCCGGTCGCCGAGAGCCAGCAGGCCGAAGGCGAGGGCGGTGAGGGCGAGGGCGAGGGCCAGCACCCGGGGAGGCGAGGGAATCCGGAGGGCGTTCCAAGCGATGTAGTAGGCGGTGGCGCTGAGGAGAAATCCCGAGAGGGCGGTGCCGAGCGCGGCGGGTGCGGGCAGGCGTTTCTGCCAGGGGCGGAGTTCTGAAGCCGGGGTGAGCCCGCGGAGAAGACCGAGGAGCAGCATGGCGAGGGAAATGAGCGCGAGCAGGGGTTTGCCGAGAAGGGGAAAGGTTTGAAGCGAAAGAGCGGTCAGGAGGCCGGCGGCCAGTCCGGCACTCCAGGCGCGGAGGCGGGGATGAAGGGTGCCGGGGCCGGAATGCAGGCTGTCGGCGGTGTCGCGGCAGCAGCGGCACAGCAGGCCGGCGGTGATGCCGCAGGCGAGGGCGCCGTAGAGCGCGCTGGCGAAAGTGATGCCCCAGGCGGGATTGGGATATCCGTGGAAGGTCAAAAAGCGGAGCGGACGGGAGACCAGCCAGGTGAGAAACGTCCACAGCGGATAGCCGGGAGGATGAGGAACCCCGAGGAAATCGGCGGCGACCGCTAGTTCACCCGCGTCTTCGAGGGTGATGCTCGGCGGCAGGGTATAGAGGTAGCCGCCGAGGGCGATGATAAACGTGACCAGGCCGGCGAGGAGATCGCGCCGGAAGGGCGGTCGGCCCGGCGGCGCAGACACGGGGGAATCGGTCCGCGGATCGGCCATGGGGCTATTTGAGTTTGTTGATGGCGAAAATACCGCGCACGAAGAAGATGCAGCCGAAGATCATCACAAAGCCCCAGCCGAAAACCTGGATGCGCTCGGTCAGGCCGCCCCGGAGATTGATCGCCGCGACCATAACGAGCACGAAGGCGAGGACAGTCATGAAAACAAATTTAGCTTTTTTGGAGGTCATGGCTTTTTTTAGGCGCAAGAGACGGGAAAGGCAAGTCAAAGAAAGAGGCGGCTTTCCGAACGGGCATAAAAATTCTATATATAGAATTTATTTCATATATAGAATTTTTACATTAAAATAACAGGTATTTTAAAGAAGTTTTGTCATATATAGAATTTTTACATTAAAATAACAGGTATTTTAAAGAAGTTTTGACTTGAATCTGGCGATTTGTGGGATAGAGAAGGGTATGATTGTTCCGAAGTCATCGAAGATTCCGGGGCCGATGTGGCCTTGTGTGGAGAAGGTTGTCCGAAAGCGGGAGCGGGTGCTGCCGAAGGAGGGCGGGTATTTTGTGCATGTGACGAGCCGCGTGCGGGGGCAGGATTTTTTGCTGGGAACGAAGGAGAAGGAGGGTTTCAGGGAACTGGCGTTCCGGTGGGCGGCGTTTTCGGGGATTTCGGTGGTGACGTATTGCGTGATGTCGAATCATTTTCACCTGTTGCTTTGGGTTCCGGAAAAGGAAGAGATTGGGCATGAGGAGGTTTTGAGAAGACTGAAGCTGGTTTGGTCGAAGGATAAGGTGAAGGAGTGGGAGGCGTTTTACGGGCTGCATCCGGAGGAGGATCAGAAGAAACTGGATGCGCAGGTGATCGACCGGATGTGTGATTTGGCGGAGTTTATGCGGGTGTTGAAGCATGGGTATACGCTGTGGTATAACCGGACGCATGACTGCAAGGGGGCGTTCTGGGACGCGCGGTACCGGAGTGTGGTGGTGGAGGGGACGCCGCTGGCGCTGATGTCGGTGGCGGCGTATATTGATTTGAATCCGATTCGGGCGGGGATGGTGGAGGATCCGATGGAGTATCGGTGGAGTGGCTATGCGGCGGCGTGTGGGGGCGGGAAGACGGAGCAGAAGGGGCTGGAGATGCTGGTGCGTCTGGCGCGGGGGCTCGTCCCGCAGAAGGCGGAGGGGGTTAGAACGATGATTTTGAACAAAGAAATGCCGGGGAACTGGCGGGAAATCGGTGAGAAGCTGGACAGGGAGTCGAGACAACGGGCGGCTCCGAAGGATTGGGGGGAGGTGCAGGCGGTGTACCGGCTTTGGCTGTATGCGAAGGGGGCGTCGAAGGCGGATGTGGACCGGATTCGCAAGAAAATGCGGGACCGGAAAGGGTTTGATGAGGTGGAGGTGATGGCGGAGATGGAGCGGATGGGAGACGTGCCGATGGCGCGGATGTTGCGTCAGCGGGTGAAGACGTTCTCATGCGGGGTGGCGATCGGGGGAGATGCGTTTTTGGAGCGGTTGATGACGGAGCATCGCGGGAGTTTCGGCGAGGACCGGAAGGCGGCGGGGCGGAAGTTGCCGGGGAAAGAATGGTTGGGGATGGAAGCCTTGCGAGTGACGAGTGATTCGAGTGACGAGTGACGAATTGGGGGAATGACGAGTGGGGGGAATGACGAATGACGAATGACGAGTGACGAATGACGAGTGACGAATATGTGGAGTGACGAATGACGAGTGTGGAAGGGGAAGAGGTGAGAGCTTGTCAGGCGGAACGCGTGGGTGAAAGGTGAGGGGACGCGGATGCGGTTTGGATTAGGATTACGATTACGATTAGGATTAGGATTAGGATTAAGATTAAGATTAGGATTAAGATTAAGATTAAGATTAAGATTAAGAGTAAGAGTAGTTGCTGGCCTGGTGTTTTATAGAACAGGGATGTGAGGGTTATTGGAGGTAGGGGAAGAGGCGGTCGGGGAGGGAGGTGTCGAGGCGGTAGAAGATGACGCCCTGGGGATTGCGTTCGCGGGCGAGCCGGAGCTGCTCAAGGGTCTGGGCGGGGGTGAGTTCGGCGTTGGTGGAGATGATGCCGATGCCGGGGACGAGGCGTTCGGCGATGCCGGGCTGGCGGCGCTGGAGGTCGAGCCAGGCGGCAAACTGGTGGGGGTTGTCGGTGTAGTTCATGGGCATGAGCAGATCGACCCAGCCTTCGCGGGCCCAGCGGGGCCAGTCCTGTCCGCGGGACTGCGCGACATCGGGCCAGGCACCCCAGACGGCGGCACTGAGGACGATGTCGGGGAATTCGCGTTTGACGGCGCGGTGGATTTGTTCCATGGCACGGTGGATTTCGTCCTGCCGGAAGCGTTGAAATTCGTCTTTGAGGGGCCCGAGCACATCTGCGGGCCAGTTCTGTACGGGGCGGCCGCGGCGCTGCTCGAAGGCGCGGCGGGCGGCGGGACCGTAGTCGGCCTGGGCGTCGGGATAGCGCATGTAGTCGAGATGGAGGCCGTGGACGGGGGCGCTGCGGGCGATTTCGAGGAGGGTGTCGATCTCGAACTGGACGTTGTCGGGATGGGAGATGGAGAGCCAGTTGAGGTCGTTGCCGCGCGTGTCCCGCATGAGGCGGCCTTCGCGGCGGAGGCGTTCGAGGGTGGCGGGTTCGGGTTGTTTGAGTTGCCAGTTGATCCGCCAGACGTGAACTTCGAGGCCGTGCCTGCGGGCGGCGGCGACGACCTGCTGGAGCTGATCGCCGTGGTCGCGCAGGGTGCGGGTGGGGGTGAGGTGTTTCGAGGGATAGTGGGCACGGGCGGCGTTGGAGAGATTGGGAAAGACGGCGGTGAAGCCGGCGGATTTGAGGATGCGGCAGGTTTCGTCCCAGCCGCCGGCGTAAAAGCCGGTGCCCTGCTGATCCCAGATGCCGACCATGGGCGGATTCCAGGGCGGGGCGGCACGGGCGTCGGCGCGCTGCTGCCAGGTGTGGGCTTCGCGGAGGGCGCGGACGCGGGGGAGGCCGACGGCGGTTTCGGCGCGGGCGCGGCGGGTATCGGCCTGCTGCTGGAGGAAGCGGGCGGGGCCTTCGAGGGTGTCGGGGTTCCGGGCGGGCGGCAGGGTGTCGGCGAGGAAATCGGCGGCGGGGGTGAGGGTGGCGGGGGCGAGGGTTTCGAGGAGGGTGAGGAGGGTGTCGGCTTTGCCGCTGATATCGCCGGAGCGCCAGGAGGCGGCGAACCAGGCCCCGTCGGGATGGAGGGTGGCGGCGGGGAGGGCGGAGCGTTCGCCTTTGGCGTCGCCCCAGACGGCGAGGGTGCGGGACCCGGCGCGGGGACGGAGTTCGTGAAAGCGCCAGGCGTGCTGGAAGAGGCGTTCGGGATATCCCGGGAGGGTGAAGCGAAGTTGGTCGTAGAGGCCGACGGTTTCGGAGGCGCGGACGGGGCCCAGGTCGACGCCGAGACGGCGGGCGAGGTCGGTTTGAGCACTTTCCCAGACGATGAGTTTGCGGCCGCGGTCGAGATGGTGGATGAGGGCGCGGGTGTCGGCGGCGGTCGGGTTGGGGAGATAGGGGATGAGAATCGCGGCGGCGTCGGGCAGAGTGTCGAGGGCGTTGGCGGGGTGAACGGCGTGGGGGAGGCCGAGGGTTTGGATGATGCGCTGAAGGTGCCAGAGGGTGACGCGGGAGAGGTAGCGTTCGTCGCCGGTGACGGCGCGGGATTCGCCGCTGAGGAGGACGAGGTCGGCGCGGACGGCTTCGAGGGTGAGCGGGGTGACGCGGGTCGGGGTTTGTCCGCGGGGCCAGAAGGCGAAGCGGACGGCGGTGACGCGGTCCCATCCGGCGGGAGTCCCCTCGATCTGCGCGTCGGCTTTGGGAAGATAGAGGGTGTTGATCCCGGTGCGGTGCAGGGTGAAGGGGAGGCGGTAGGCTCCGGGGCCGGACTGGAAAATGAGGGTGCCTTCGAGAATGTGTTCCGGTGCGGGCGCTTCCACGCGCAGGCGGAATCCGGAGGCGCGGGAGAGGTCGCGGGGGCCGGGACGTTCAAAGAGGATGCGCTGATTCGGGCTTTGGAAGGACAAAGGAAAGCGGAGTCCGTCCGGGCCGCGTTCGGGGGCGGTGAATCCGGCGGCGCGGCTCCAGGCGGAGGGCGCGTCGCTGTGAAACGGAATCAGCGGGGTGAACTCGGCGGCCTGGAGGCGGAGAACGCAGAGCAGAAGTAGGGTCAGAAGGCGCGGCCGCATGGAAACCTTCAGTTTTGAAGCGCTTCGCGCATGTAGGGATTGCTGCGGAGTTCCTGCGCGACGGTGGTGTCGGGGCCGTGGCCGGGGATGACCACGGTTTCGGGGGGCAGTTCGGCAATGCGGCGCAGGGAGGCGTAGAGGGCCACGCCGTCGCCGCCGGGGAGATCGGTGCGTCCCATGCTGCCTTTGAAGAGGACATCGCCGCCGATGAGGAGCTTGTCCTCCGGAAAATAGAAGCCGACGCTGCCGGGGGAGTGGCCGGGAAGATGCAGGGTCTCGAAGGTGAAGTCCCCGATGCTGAAGGGGCCGTCCCGGGTCCAGGCTTCGGTGATGTCGGGAACCGCTTTGGGGTCTGGCTGGCTGTACCAGGGAGGATTTTGATTGCGGGGGGTGAAGGCCCAGACGAGATCGAGGGGGTGCATGAAGCAGGGGGCTGGTTTGGCGGCGTGCATTTCGTGCAGGGCGCAGATGTGATCGTAGTGGCCGTGGGTGAGAGGGTAGCCGACGACGTTGAGGGTGCCTTTTTCGAGGATGTCGAGGAGGGCTTCTGCGTCCGCACCGGGATCGATCACCAGGGTGTCGCCGTTTTCGCGGGAGAGGAGGATGCAGTTGGTTTGAATCATGCCGGTGGGGAGTATGCGTATGTCCATGCGGTCACTCTAAAGGTTTTCAGGCGTGAAGCAATCCGGAGTTGCGCCAAAAATGGTTCCTTTTTCGCTGCAATTAAAAGGTCAGGATTGATAAGCCCGGAACCCGTGAGAAGTCGGAAAGATTATTTGTGACCAGGGTTTCATGATGAGCAAGCGCCGTCGCGGCGATCCATAAATCGTTAGCACCGATTAATGTGCCTTTTTGTTTCAATGCGCGAAAGCATTCTCCGTAGTGCCAGGCGATTGTTTTCTTCGACCGCATTCAAATAGGCCTCCGAAATGCCTCCTCCACCGGTAGAAAAATACTGGAAAAGTTCGGCACCCGTGGCGGGCGAATCGGAAAAGACCGCGCGCCGAACGACACCGGAAAAGGATTCTCCGGGGCGTTTTTTCGCTTTCAGCTTCTCATAAGCATCCAGTTCCAAACTGATTGTTTTAATAGCCATGCATGAATCATGCATGAACTGTGTGTAATATTCAAGCGGCTTCTACAAAATAATCCCTTTTTTTAGACGGGATAACAGGATTTTGTTTCACACGGGATAAAATGCACGGGTTTCGTTGTCTCTTTTTTGTTCATTTATCTTATATCAAAATTATTGATGGCCGAACAAAATGAATAAAAGAGTCATTAAAAAGAAAATCGACAAGAAAAAAATTCCAAGTAAATTATACGAAAGAGATAACCTGGTTAAAAAAACGTCGTCACTTTCATAAGAAAAATTATTTTTCGAATAAATGATTTTGGGAGATCCCAATTCTTTCCATATATCCGGATGTCTTTTTTTTAAACGTTGAACTATTAAAAAATTGACTGTTAATCCTAACGAAAACATGATTAATAGCAAAAACCATAAAAGAGTAAATATATAAGTATAGTCTTTGTCAAAATTCATTGACATTCCTTTCAAAGTTCCGTTTTATTTTGTGTCTGATGCGGTAGATGAGGGGAGTTTCGGACGTGTATTTTTTGAAACGACAAATATGGGCGGTGTGTGTCGTTTGCGGAGGGTGTGTAGCTTTTGTTTCGGGCAGGCTTCGGGTGTGGGGCGATACAGATCCAACATGAAATTTGTGAAAAGTATTTCAAGCTGATTTTTCTGAAAGTCGGAGGGGTGGGGCAAGGATACGGCTGTTGCCGACCGCTGAGCAAATGCGGAGATTTGCGCTCCTGTGGCGTGCGGCTGTTGCCGTCCGCTGTGCAAATGGGGAGATTTGCGCTCCCGTGGCGTGCGGCTGTCGCCGACCGCTGAGCAAATGCGGAGATTTGCGCTCCTGTGCCGATTCTCCGCATTGATTTCCGGGCCGGGGTTCGGTATGGGTAATCTCATGCATCCTGAACCTCTGAGTATTGCGATTATCGGTGGCGGCAGTGTCGGTGAACATTTTCTCCGCGATCTGGCCCACCATCCCTCTTATCATGTGACGGGCGTGGTGACGCGTTCGACCGCGCGGCAGGAGGAGCTGTCGGCCAAATACGGGGTGGCCGGGTTCGGCCGCTTCCGGGATCTGGTGGACACGGGGGGAACACCGCGGGTGGCCTGCGTGGTGAACGCGAATCATGATCATCTTGAGGCGACGATTGAGGCTTTGGAGGCGGGGTGTCATGTGTACCTGGAGAAACCGATGGCCCCGACGCTGGCGGAGTGCCGGCAGATTGTGGAGGCGGAGGCGCGTTCGCGGGGTACGGTTCAGGTGGGGTTCGAGTACATTCACGGCTCGATGACGGCCCGGCTGAAAGATCTGATCGAGGAGGGCTACTTCGGCGAGGTGCAGTGGCTGTCGATTCTGGATTCGCGCGGGCATTGGTGGTCGCAGTCGCCGCACGGAATTCTGGAGGAGGTGTGGAAACTGGACCGCAAGCGGGGCGGGGGACTGATTTATCACTGCGGGATTCATCAGTTGGACCTGATCCGCCATTACGCGGGCAATATCCGCACGGTGCAGGCGTTTTGTCCGGCAAAGAATCCGCTGTCGTTTTATCCGGCGGATGTGCCGGGGAATGTGACGCTGATGATCACCACGGAGCGCGGGGTGACGGTGAATTTTCAGGTAATGCACGACCGGGCCGCGACCTGGTACCGCGAGAAGGCGTACCGTCCGGACTATGCGCACGCGCCGGGACACGAGTTCAACATTTCGGTGATCGGCACCGGCGGAAGCTGCGACATGCGGTTGTACACGGAGGAGTTGCATCTGTTCACGCTGGACGCGGAACAAAAAGAGAACCGCTTTGACCGCACGGAGGTGTTCCGTCCGAACCCGCATGATAAATCGCATCATGACATGAGCGGGTTGCTGAGCCGCTTTTTGGCCAGCGTGGCCGGGGGCGGGGGCGCGATTGACGCGGTGGCCGGCGCGTATGAAACCATGCGCGCCGCGTGGACGGCGGAGGAGGCGATTCTGCGTCCCGGTGAATGTCTGGCGGTGGATGAACTGACGTGACTGCGGTTTCCGAGCTTCGGAAACTGTATCCATCCGCTTTCCGAGTTTCGGAAACGCTGCGGGCGGCTGGATTTGAGGCCTTGTTCGCGGGGGGCTGTGTGCGGGACTGGCTGCTGGGGCGGGTGCCGAAGGATATCGATGTGGCGAGCAACGCGACACCGGAGGAGGTGGAGGGGTTGTTTGAGCGGACGCACGCGCTGGGCCGGGCGTTCGGGGTGATTCAGGTGATGATGGGGGAGGAGGCGTTCGAGGTGACGACGTTCCGGCGGGATCTGGCTTATTCGGACGGGCGCAGGCCGGAGGGGATTGTACCGAGCACGCCGGAGGAGGATGCGCGGCGGCGGGATTTCTCGATTAACGGGCTGTTTCTGGATCCGGTGTCGGGAGAGGTGATCGATTTTGTGGGGGGGCGAGAAGATTTAAAGCATGGCATCATTCGGGCGATCGGTGATCCGCTGGATCGGTTCCGGGAGGATCATTTGCGGATGCTGCGGGCGGTGCGTTTCGCGGCGGTGCTGGGGTTTGAGATGGAGGAGGACACGCGGGCGGCGATCCGGACGCGGGCGGCGGATTTGGGGCGGATCAGTGTGGAGCGGATCCGGACGGAGTTTGTGCGGCTGCTGACGGAGTCGGCCCGGGCGGGGGATGCGGTGGAGCTGTTGGACCGCTGTGGCTTGCTGGAGCAGATTCTGCCGGAGTTTTTGGACTTGAGGGGGTGTGAGCAGCCGCCGGAGTGGCATCCGGAGGGGGATGTGTGGACGCATACGGTGATGATGCTGAATGAGTTGACGTGTCCGTCGCCGCGGCTGGCGCTGGCGGTGCTGTTGCATGACATCGGGAAGCCGGCGACGCGGACGGTGGATGCGGACGGGCGGATCCGCTTTATGGGTCACGCGCAGGTGGGGGCGCGGATGGCGGGGGCGTGGATGCGGAGGATGAAGTTTTCGAACGCGCTGCGGGAGGAGGTGACGGGGCTGGTGGACCGTCACATGAATTTCATGAATGTGAAGCAGATGCGGGTGGCAACGCGGAAGCGGTTTGTGGCGTCGCCGACGATCGGGGACGAGCTGGAGCTGCACCGGGTGGATTGTCTGTGCAGCAACGGAATCACGGAGACGTACGAGATCCTGCAACAGGTGCGCAAGGCGGTGGAGGCGGAGGAGGCGCTGCCGGAGCCGTGGGTGAACGGCCGGGATCTGGTCGGGCTGGGGCTGAAGGGTCCGGCGGTGGGTAAATGGAAGCGCCGGGCGTATGACGAGCAGTTGGAGGGGCGGTTTGAGAGCAAGGAGGCGTTGATGGGGTGGGTGAGGGGAATGACGAGTGACGAGTGTCGAATGTCGAATGGGGAATGCGTTGAATTTGAACCACGGATGGACACGGATCTATGAGGCAGGGTGGGTTTTGAACAGAAGGAAAGGAAGGGAAGGGAAGGAAGGGGGGAATGAAGAATAAAGGCGAACGTCGAACGTCGAACGTCGAACATCGAACGTCCAACTTCGAACGTTTTGAACAGAAGGGAAGGAAGGGTAAGGAGTGGCTGTGAGGCAGGCTTTGGGTGAGACCACGGATGGAAGACCACGGATGTTTACCCACCGCAGATGGGCTGTGAGGCAAGGGTGTTCTGAACAGAAAGACGCCCGAAAAAATAAAGCATCTTCCCCGTATGCCCCCACGCGTTCCGCGTGGCAAGCTGCCTCAAAGCCTTCGTTTCCTTCCTTACCTTCTGTAAAAAACTCGGCGGATTGGAAAGGGAGGAATGAAAGAAGGTAAAGACCGGGGCAGGATGCCCCGCGTCCGGCGGGCGGGGTCTAGGCGGAGAGGCCGGATTGTTCGAAGGCGGCGTAGTCCTGGATGAGGGTGTCGTAGAGGACGGCGGCCCGGGGGTCGGGGTCGATTTTGGAGCCGGGGAGGGGTTGGGTGAAGGGGGCGACGATTTCGGGCCAGGGGGATTTGGTGTAGGCCTGCGCGGCGCGGAGGGCGGCTCCGAGGGCGGCGCCGTTGGCTGTCTCCTGGCGGTAGACGGGGGTGTTGTGGACGTCGGCCATGATGCGGAGGATTTCGATGTTGGCGGAGGCGCCGCCGGTGGCGTAGATGCAGGCGGGTTTGTCGCCCATCCAGGCGCTGTGGAGGCGCATGGACATCATTTGGGCTTCGACGACGGCGCGGCAGTTGGCGTCGGCGTCGTTTTCGTCGAGATTTTTGCGGCGGACTCCGGGGGTGGAGACGCGGGGAACGATTTCGGGGTCGAACCAGGGGAGCATGAGTTTGCCCTGGTTGCCGACGGGGGTGTCCTGGAGGGCCTGTGAGAAGCGGGCCCAGTCGTATCCGTATTGGTCTTTGACCTTTTCGCGGGCGAGGGAGCCGTTTTTGAAGCAGATGAGGCTCATGTAGCCGCCGGCGGGGGAGCCGAAGACGTGGCCTTCGCCGCGGGGGTCGGTTTCGCAGGCGGACATGGCGCCGAAGAGGGTGTCGCTGGTGCCGAGGCTGATGGCGATCATGCCGGGGGAGACGAGGCCGGTGCCGATGAGGCTGCAGGGGTTGTCGCCGGACCAGATGACGGCTTTGCAGGCGGGGTTGAGGCCGTATTTGAGGACGAGGTAGGGGTTGATGACGCCGAGGACGGTGTCGGAGGCAGCGACGGGGGGGAGTTTTTGGCGGAGGTCGGGGGCGGTGGCTTCGAGGGCGGCGGGGTGCCAGGTGAAGGAGGCGATGTCCATGAGGTTCATGCCTGCGCCGTCGCCGACGTCGATGGGGGAGATTTGTCCGGCGACGAGGGAGGACATGAGGGAACTGACGAGGGCGATGTGTCCGGTCTGGCGGTAGGCGCCGGGCTCCTGTTTGGAGAATTTGCGGATCTGGGGGCCGGTGAAGCGTTCGAAGGTGTCGGAGCCGGTGGCGGCGACGACCGCGTCTTTGCCGCCGAGGGCGGCGCGGATTTCCCCGCACTCCTCCCCGGTGCTGCTGTCCATCCAGACGGGGGAGGAGGGGCGGCTGAGGACGCGGGCGAGGTTGTCGGCGAGGGTGCCGTTGAGGTCCATGTCGCGGAATTGTTTGGCGGCGTTGCCGTTCATGTAGACGGAGCCGTGCTGCTGTCCGCTGCCGGAGACCGCGAGGATGTCGCCGAGGGGCAGTTTGTCTTTTTTCATGCCCTGAAAGAGGCGGTCGAGGGCTTCGGCCCACATGAGGGGGGAGGAGTGGACGACGGAGGGATCCCTGCCGCGGTTGACGCCGTTGGCGGTTTTGTAGTCGGGGAGGGCGGTGTCAAAGTTGAGGGAGCGGTCGTCGATGATGTTGCCGGTGGCGAGGTCGATGAGAACGGAGCTGAGGCTTTGGGTGGAGCTGTCGAGACCGAGAAAGTATTTTGCCATGGGAGGTGTGGAGTGAGGAGTGGAATGACGAGTGACGAGTGACGAATGACGAGTGACGAGTGACGAATGAAGTGACGAGTGACGAGTGACGAATGACGAGTGACGAGTGACGAATGACGAATGACTGACGAGTGACGAATGACTGACGAGTGACGAATGACCTAAGGGCGGATAAGGCTTAGGGTTTCTTCGACGGTTTTTTGGAGACGGCGGCCGTTGGAGGAGGTGAGGAAGTGTTCGTCGGCGAAGAGTTCGGCGTTGGCGCCGCCGACGGCGGCGAGGGTGGGGGCGACGACGACGCCGATGTTTTGGAGGAGGGTGCGGAGGGCCCAGAGGCTGCGGAGCCCGCCCAGGGCGCCGGGGGAGGCGGACATGAGGCCGGCGGTTTTTCCGGTGAAGGCGGAGAGGGGCACCTCGTCGCCGTGTCCGGAGCGGGAGGCCCAGTCCAGCGCGTTGATCAGGAGAGGGGTGGGAAAGGAGTTGTATTCGGGGGAGGCGATGAGAAAGCCGTCGGCCTCTTTCATGGCTTCTTTGAGGTCGAGGACTGCGGAGGGGAGTCCGTTTGCGGCCTCGAGATCGCCGTCGTACAGCGGCAGATTGAGTTCGCGGAGATCCACGGTGGCCACGGTGGCACCGAGGGAGCCGGCGAGGGCCTCCGCCTGTTCAAGCAGAAGGGTGTTGAGGGAGCCGTTGCGGGAGGAGCCGGAGAAGGCGAGGAGTGTTTTCATGGTTTAAAATCCCAGATTGTTGAGGAAGGTGTTGCACACGTCGTTGAGATGTTTCGCATCGAACGGTTTGGAGAGAATAAAGTCGGGTTTGTTTTTTGCAAACGTGGCCTCGACTTCGTACAGGGGTCTTCCGGTGACAATGATCACCGGGACGGAGGGGTAGTTTTTCCGGATGACTTCGAAGGTTTCTGCGCCTCCCTGGCCGGGCATAATCATATCGAGAATCACAAGGGCGATGAGGGGATTGACGGTGAGTTTATGGAGCGCCTCGAATCCGTTTCCGGCCTCCTCAATGGGCAGGTTGAGTTTGGAGAGGCTTCTGTTCATGATCATCCGCATGTCGGGATCATCCTCCACGATAAGAATGCCGGGTTCTTTATCCGCGGTTTTCGGGGCGCCGGGCGGATCGTATTGCTCATCCTCTTTGACGAGTTCGGCGAGGCCGGGGGGAATGAACATTTGATTTTCCATCATAAACCGCATCAGATCGGTCGGACGAATCAGATATTTTCCGCCGGCAGTGCTGTAGGATGAGAGCTTGCCGTCCCGGATCCAGCTGCAAAGGGTGTTGCGGCTGACGCCGCAGAGGTTGGCGGTTTTGGGCGCGGAAAGGAAGATGGGTTCCGGCAGGTTTTTAATTTTTCCACTCATAATTGTGCTCCTGAAATTCGTAGTTTATTTAATGTGATCTTTCCTTGATTTACAACTCTATAGCATGTTTTTCAACGGAAGGAACGCTTTTGTGTAAAATGTAAGCCGGCAAGTGCAAAGAGGCCGAAGGTCAGGAAGAGGGCGAAGAGGGAAAGCACGGTCTGGTAGGATCCGGTGCTTTCGCGCATGCGGGTGACGAGTTGGGGGCCGGCGAGTCCGGCGGCGGCCCAGGCGGTGAGCAGGGCTCCGTAGAGGGCGGCGAGATGCCGGGTGCCGAAGAGGTCGCCCAGAAATGCGGGGGCGGTGGCGAATCCGCCGCCGTAGCAGCTGATGATGAGGAAAACGGCGAGTTGAAAAGCGAGGGGATGGGCAAGTGAGGGGAGCAGCAGCAGGGAGGCGATTTGCAGGAGAAAAAAGAGGAGCCAGGTGAGGGGGCGTCCGAGCCGGTCGCTGGCGGCGGACCAGCCGATGCGGCCGAGGCCGTTGAACAGTCCCATGGCGCCCACCATGGCGGCGGAGGCTTTGAGGCTCATGCCGGTCATGTCGCGGGCCATGGGGGAGGCGATGGAAATGAGGGCGATTCCGCAGCAGATGTTGATGAAAAAGAGGAGCCACAGGAGGAGAAACGCGGGGGAGCGGAGGGCGCGGCGCGGAGGAAAATCCGGAGCGGAGGTGACGCCGGGGGCGCGGGTGCCGGGCGGGGGCGGGAAGCGTTCGGGCCAGTCTGCGGGCGGATTATTCAGTTTAAGGGCGGAGAGGATCATGATCAGGCTGTAGAGGGCCGCGAGGAGGAAAAAGGTGTTGGGGACGCCGATGAGCAGGGTGAAGCGGGCGATGAGGGGCCCGGCGAGCAGGGCACCGAATCCGAAGCCCATGGTGGCCAGTCCGGTGGCGAAGCCGCGGCGGTCGGGAAACCAGCGCACCAGGGTGGCGACGGGCGCGACATAGCCGATGCCGAGTCCGATGCCTCCGAGAGCGCCGTAACTGATGTAATAGCCCCAGAGCCAACGGTGGTGGACCGAGAGCCCGGCTCCGGCGAGTCCGAGCCCGAACAGGCATCCGGCGAGCAGGCTGCTGCGCCGGGGGCCCATGCGGTCGATCCAGCTCCCGAGGAACCCGGCGGAGAGGCCGAGAAAGAGGATGGCGAGGCTGAAGCCCATGGCGATTTGGGCTCCCTGCCAGCCGGTCAGTTCCTCCAAAGGGGTTTTCCAGACGCTGTAGGCGTAGACGGAGCCGATGGAGAGGTGAATACCGACGGCGGCGGCGGCGGGGGTTGTTCGGGAGGGGGCGGTTTCAGGGTTCAAGGGGGGCTCCAAAATTTCTGGGCTCTCCGTTTCAGGATTTTTTGGTGAAAAGCAATGAGATTCGATTGATTTTCGATATGATTCCGACATAGAGGGCCGATGAACTTATCTGAAGATGTTGTTGTCGCTTTTCGGGATCACTATGGGGCCGACCCGGATATTGTTGTTCGCGCCCCTGGGCGGGTGAATCTGATCGGGGAGCATGTGGATTATAACGGGGGCTTTGTGTTGCCGATGGCGATTGAGCGGGCCATGTGGATCGCGGTCCGCTTTCGTCCGGACGACGAGGTGCATGTGTTGTCCTGTGATTTCGGGCAGACGGCGCGGTTCACGCTGTCGGATTTTGAATATCAGAAGCCGCATTGGTGCGAGTATATTAAAGGCGTGGCCGCGGCGTTGAAGAAGCGGGGGCACACACTGCAGGGGTGGGACGGGGCGATGTTGGGGAATGTTCCGCGCGGTTCGGGGCTCTCCAGTTCGGCCGCGCTTGAACTGGCGGCGGCGAAGGCGTTCTGCGAAGTCTCGAACATCCCCTGGGATCCGGTGGAGATGGCGGTGGTGGGTCAGGAGGCGGAAAACGACTGGGTGGGGGTGAACTGCGGGATTATGGACCAGATGATTTCGGCCTGCGGAATGGCGGGGCACGCTTACCTGCTGGACTGCCGTTCGCTGGAGGGAACACATGTGCCGCTGCCCACCGGGGTGAAAATTGTGATTCTGGACACCGCGACCCGCCGGGGGCTGGTGGATTCCGCCTATAACGAGCGGCGGAGTCAGTGCGAGGAGGCGGCGGCGTTTTTCGGGGTGGATCTGCTGCGGGATGTGAGTCCGGAGATGTTTTTCGCGCGGGAGGCTGAACTGCCGGAACTGACCTGCAAGCGGGCCCGGCATGTGATCACCGAGGATGTGCGGACGCTGGCGGCGGCGGACGCGATGCGCATGAATGATTCGGAGACGCTGGGCAAGCTGATGTGGGAGAGTCATGTGAGCCTGCGGGATGATTTTGAGGTGAGCAACGAGGCGCTGAACACGCTGGTGGATCTGGCCATGGCGCACGAGAGCTGTCTGGGGGCGCGGATGACCGGGGCCGGTTTCGGCGGCTGCGCGGTGGCGCTGGTGCGGGAGGATTCGGCGGCGGCATTCGAGCGGGAGGTGGCGGCCGCGTATCAGCAGGCTGTGGATCTGGAGCCCGCGGTGTATGTGACCGGAGCCACGGACGGGGCGCAGCGGCTTTAAGCCGCTGCGGGGTTGATGAAGGTCGCGGTGGTGCTGAACGGGGATCCGCCTTCGCCGGAGCGGTTGCGCCGGGCGGCGGCGGATGCGGCGGTCTACGCGGCGGACGGCGGGGCGAAGGCCTGTCTGGCGGCGTCGGTGCGTCCGGTGCGGGTTGTGGGGGATTTTGACAGTCAGGAACGTTCGGCGCTGCCGGAGGATTGGGAATGCGTGGTGGATGCGGATCAGAATTTCACGGATTTTGAGAAGGTCCTGCGCCGTTTGCCGAGGGAGATGACGTCCTTGACGGTTCTGGGCGGGCTTGGGGGGCGTTTGGATCACACCTGGAGCACGCTGACCGCGGCCGCGGGGTTGCGGGACACGCTGCGGGTGTGTTTCGCCGGTGAGCGGGAAACCCTTTGGCGGGTGACGCCCGGGTGTCCGTTGACGGTGGATCTTGTCCCCGGGGCGTTGGTTTCGCTTTTGCCGGTGGGGGCGGTTTCGGGGGTGTGCTCGCGCGGATTGCGCTGGGCGTTGCGGGATGCCGACCTGGGGCCGGGCGCAGGGCTGGCGCAAAGCAATGTCGCCGACGGTCCGGTGGAGATCACCCTGCGTTCGGGCGCGCTTTATGTCTGGTCAGACCGGTTAATGTGAGGCGATGAGTTCTTTTTGGATGCGAATGGCCTCAATTTGTCCCTGCCGGGCGAGATTGGCGGCGTTGGCGAGCACCCGCGCGGTTTCCTGGGGGGCGTGGAAGCCGAGGGAGTTTTCCGAAACGATGTAATCCAGATACCAGTGCGCCTGGCGGTGCAGGCGCAGGGCGGGGGCGAGGGCCTCGTCGCTCGCGCCGGCCTCGCGGGCTTTGACGATTTCGTGAATCATGTCTTCGACGGCTTGTCCGGCGTTTTGCAGGAGTTCGACATGGCGTTCCTGAATGAGTTCCACGCGCTGGACCAGTTCGTTTTCCGGCACGGCGTGGCAGGTTTGGCAGGCGCGGTTGACGTTGAACATGGGACTGCGGACGCGGTGATCGGAAATTTTGGTGGCGCCGTCGCGCATGTAGGGCATGTGACAGTCGGAGCAGGAGACGCCGGCGCGGGCGTGGGTGCCCTGACTCCAGACTTCGAATTCGGGATGCTGGGCTTTGAAGAGGCTGGCGCCGGTGAGGGTGTGGATGTAGTCGCGGAACGGTTCGCCGTTGGGAAAGGTTTCCGCCTCCCAGTAGGCTTCCATGTCCTCCACGCGCAGGCCGTTGCCCCAGGGGAAGGTGAGGGGCATTTCGGTGGCGCAGTAGTATTCGACGTGGCACTGGCCGCAGACGTAGGAGCGCATTTCCTGGCGGGTGCCGTTGAGGTTGGGGTCGTAGGGGGTGGCGCGGTTTCCGCGCCGCCAGGATTCGATGGAGGCGAGGTGGGGGACGGGCGCGTCGGATTCGGCGAGTTTTTGGATGCCGAGGATAAAGCCGGGGCGGGTGACGCGCAGGCGCATATTGTCGGGGTCGTGGCAGTCCACGCAGGAAACAGGGTGGGCGTGTCCGAGGTCGTGGAGCATGGCGTTCCCCTCCTCGTAGGTGAGGGCGTAGGATTTCAGGAAGCCGGCCATGGCGTCGCCCTCGCCCAGTTCGCGGTAGAGGGGCATGACCGAGGCATGGCAGTGCAGGCAGGAGGCGGACTGCTGGGCGACTTCGAGGCGCTGGGTTTGCTCCTGATCGTGAAGCATGTAGGCGTGGCCGCGGATCTCCCGGTAATCGGCGGCAAAGGCGTAGCCCTGAAAGAGGGTGGTCAGCCAGGGGAACTTTTCGGCTTTTTGGGGCGGCAGGGATTCGCTGCCGCCGTGGCCCCATTCGCGCGCGGACTCGGCGGTTCTGCGGTATTGATCGTACTGCCGGGGCCAGTTGAGCCCCCAGACGGAGGGATCGGTGGTGTCTTCGGTGACCTCGACCACCCGCAAATAGGGCCGGGCGGCCTCGTGTTTGCGCTGCTGGATGTTGACGAGCAGGGCGGTGATGCCGACAAAGGCGGCGGCGGATCCCAGGAAGGCAGTGAGGAGAATGATTCGGGTTTTGGTGTGAGTGGTCACGGTCGACTCCTGTTTTATGGATGGTCAGCGTTCATTCGAAAGGGGGCCTCCGAGGCCGGCGCGGGGGCCGTGGCCGACGTTGCGGTGGCAATGGACGCAGGAAAGCGCATCCTCCGGGCGGTTTGACTCCGGCATCATCTGGTGCACGGTGGTTCCATGACAGTAAATACAGCTGTTCTGAAGGATCCGGGCGTTTTTTTCGTTGATGACGATGGGTTCATGAAAATTCTGAAGGGTGAAGGCCACAGAGTGGTTCCAGCCGTTTTCGGCTTTGGCGATCCATTTTCCGAAGAAGTCGTGGGGCATATGGCAGTCGGCGCAGGTGGCGACGTGCTGGTGGCCGGATTTCTGCCAGGAGTCATATTGCGGCCACATGATATGACAGTTGGCGCAGGCCCGCGGGTCGGTGCTGAGGTAGGAAAGGCCTTCGGCGTATTGAAAGGTGTAGACGCCCACACCGGCGACCGCGCCCATCAGGACGGTGATCAGCAGAATCATGCGGGTCAGAATAAAACGGGTGCGGGGGGTCATGGGTCTCCGCGTGTCAGTATGAGGGGTCTTCGTGATGATCCGCAAGGAAATCTTTCCGTTTTTTTTGAGCGTGTTCTTGTATCCGCACGTTTTTTGTCTATTGTAAGATGCTCTGAATGTTTATCGCGGTTGAAACAAAAAGTCTTGCTATGATCACACTGGAAAAAACAAGGTATAAGGGCTGGGAGAATTGTCTCCGGCTGGCGAATGAATCGGTCGAACTGATTATCACCACGGATGTGGGGCCCCGGATCATTTCGTACGCGCTGAAGGGCGGAAAGAATGTGTTCAAGAATTATGAAGAGATGATGGGGGTGACCTCCGGGGAGGAATGGATGATTTTCGGGGGGCACCGTTTGTGGCATGCGCCGGAGGACGCGGTGCGGACGTATGCGCTTGATTTTGATCCGGTGGTCTATGACTGGGACGGGAAGACGCTGATTCTGCGGCCGAAGGAGGAGGCGGATACGGGGATTCGCAAGGAAATGGAGATTCAGTTGGCGGAGACGGGCCCGGGTGTCCGGGTGGTGCATCGGCTGTACAATCATAATGTGTGGGATGTGGAGCTGGCTCCGTGGTGTTTGAGTGTGATGGACCGCGGCGCGCGGGCGATCGCGCCCCAGGAGCCGTTCGGAACGCATCCGGAACATTTGCTGCCGGCGCGGCCGCTGGTGTTGTGGCGGTTTACGGACATGGCGGATCCGAGGTGGACGTGGGGGAGCCGGTATCTGGAACTGCGCCAGGACCCGGAGCGGGACGCGCCCCAGAAGGTCGGTTTTTTCAATTCGCTCGGCTGGGTGGCCTGCGAGGTGAACGACGCGCTGTTTGTGGTGAAGTACGCGGTGCATCCGAACGCGCCGCACGCGGACATGGGCGCGAACACGGAGCTGTTCACCAACGGGGACATGCTGGAGGTGGAGACGCTGGGGGCGTTGACGCGGATTGCGCCGGGCGGCAATGCTGAGCATACGGAGCACTGGGGACTCTTTCCGGCGGGGGTCGGATCAGGCGCGGATACCCTGGATGCGAATCTTCTTCCCCGGATCGCCGAGGTTCCCGATGTCGTTTAAGTCCGGGGCGGTGCGGTTTATTCCCTTTGCGATGATCCTGTTCGCTTCAGCCTGCGCACCTTCGGTTCGGATGGATGATGAGGCGGATGCTGTGCCGGAACCGGTTCAGGAAGGTACCCCGGCGGCATCTGAAGGCGTACAATCTGTCGAGCCTTCCGGCGGCCGATTGGCCACTCCACGGGAGCTTGTGGATGCCGCGCCGACACCCACACCCCGGTTCGACCCGGAAAATCCCGACTGGCCTTTGCGTTATCAGGAGCTTTATGAGGCGTATCTGGATCGTTTTGAAGCACCGGAATTGGAATCCGAGGTGACGGTTTTTCTGGAAGGCGGGCGCGAGCTGCGGGGGATCCTGTTGGAGGCCGGTGCGGAGGATGTGCTGCTGTCCACGGCGTCGGGCGAGTTGCGGTTAGGCCTGGATATGATGCAGCCTCGGAGTCAGGCCCGGTTTTTCGCGGACCGGTTCGCGCATTTTTATGCGCGCCACCGCGCCCGGCAGGAGTATGAGGCCTGGCAGGCGGCGCAGTCGGGCAACGGGCGTCCGGCGTCTTCCACACATGAGGTGACGGTTCGCCCGCGCAATACGGAGGGGGTGGATGTGGATCCGTTGCACGCGCCAAGGCGGGTGCGGCGGAACGGTCAGCCGCCGGTGAATGAGGAGCCGACAGGCCGGGTGCGTCAGGTGGAGGAGTATATTTTGCGGCACGCGGGTTCGCCGGAATCCCTTCGGGTGCATCACTGGGGGCGGGTACAGCCGCACGGAGACGGGTTCACGGTCCGGGTCCGTTACAGCCTGGAGGGCGCGGCGGGTTTCGGCTTGTCCAATGAGGATATGATTTTCTTCATGTACGCGGACGGGACGGTGTATCAGCGGGCGGCGTACAGAGGGGACTGAAGCTCAGCGCGCTTTCGTGAACAAAGGGATCATCAGCGGGGGGAGGGTGCCGAGGAGTCCGAAGTAGAACGGCTCCACGTCGGGGAAGGGGGTGCGGGTGCGGAACAGGTGGAAAAGGGTCATGAGCGCCATGCCGGAGAGGCAGGCGGTCACAAAGACGCGGTCGGGAATTTTTCCGGGCCGGATGTAGCCGGACAGCAGGGGGACGAGGATGCAGGCGGTGGCGTAGCCGCCGAAGAATTTCCAGATGCCGACGAGGTTTTCGCCGCGGAGTTGGAAGAAGGCGGCGGCGGCGAGGGCGATGAGAGCCATGAGCACGGTGCCGAGGTGATGGAAGCGGAGACGGCCTTTGCGGTGCTCCGGGGCGAGATCGTAGGCGACGATGGTGCCGGAGAGGAAGAGATAGGAGTCGAGGGTGCTGAGGATGGTGGCGAGAATACCGGCGAGGAAGAAGCCGCGGAGGCCGGCGGGCAGGAGCTGCAGGCTGTAGAGGAGGTAGGCGGAGCGGGGTTCGGCGGCGGGGAGGGCGGCGCGGGCGTAGAGGGCTCCGAAGGTGGTGCAGAAATCGAAGCCGATCCAGATCACCGTGGCCAGGAGGATTCCTCTGCGGGCGGTTTTGACATCTTTGGCGGCGAGGCAGCGCTGGTAGAAATTGGGATCGACCAGGGTGCCGAGCGCGAGGAAGCCCCAGACCAGGGTGAGTGAGAGGGGAATGCCGTCGCCGAGGGGTTTCCAGTGGCCGGCGGGAATTTCGGGATGGGCGCGCAGCCAGCCGATGCCCCCGAATCCGGTCATGCTGAAGACAATGACCAGCACGACGGATCCGCACATGACCGTGAACTGGACCAGATCGGAGAACACCACCGAGCGGAACCCGCCGAAGGTGCTGTAGGAAACGACGACAACCGCGCCGAGGGTCATCCACAGAATCAGCGAGCCGCCGAAGACCAGTTGCAGAAAGATGCCCAGCATGAGCAGGTAGGTGACGGGGAGCACATTGAGGAGGTTGAGCCAGGCGCCGAGTTTGGCGGAGCGGGGACCGAACATGCCGCCGAGGAGTTCCGGCATGGTGCGGGCCTCGGAGGCGCGGATGCGGCCGACGAGGGCGAAGGCGAAAATCAGGTAGGCGGCGTACCAGAAGACGCCCTGGGTGAGCCAGTTGTAGATGCCGACTTCGTGGGCGTATTCGGTGACGCTGAAGATGCCGCCGTACCAGGTGGCCACGAGGGTCGCGGTGAAGAGGGGGAGGGTGAGGCGGCGGCCCATGAGCAGCAGGTCGAGCAGATCGGCCTCTGCCGAATGATCGCTCATGCGGCGGCGGCGCAGGTTTCCATGGATCACGGCGGCGAGGGTGATGAGCAGGACGGCGGCAAAAACACCCCAGTCCAGGGGGGCAAGGTGTTCAAAGACATTCAGGGACTCGGTCATGCGTCTGCCATAGCGGATCTGACGGGAACCGCAATCCGGAAGGGAATGAAAGCGCGACGTGGGATAGACGTGACATGAAAATCAGGGTAAGGGAGCACACAGAAATCCGGTTTTGACGATCAAAGCACTATTAGGACCCGTTATATGGATATAAAAACGCTGATATTTTCCAACATGATCATCTGTGCATTTTTCGCAATTGCATTTTTTATCTACAGTTCTGAGCAAAAAACCTTCTGGGGGTTTAGGTTATGGAATTTAAGCGCCCTGATTATGACCCTGGGCCTGTTTGCTTTTATCCTGCGCGGATCAAAATGGGTCGGATTCAATATTTTCACGGTAAACAGTTTTTTCATCCTGGCCGCCGTGATCCGCCTCGATGCCATTACCCGCTTCCTGCTGGATAAAAAACAAAAGAAATACATTTACATTATCCCTCTCTTTGTAGGATTTGCCTGCCTGTTTTTCTATCACTTCGAGGATCGGATTGTCATTCGATCGATCATTTCAAGCACCGCCTATTGTGTTTTCTCTTTATGGCTCTCCTGGTTGCTGATCAGGCACGCCCCTGCGGAAAACACTTCACTTTACTACTCAGCCGCCGGTATTATTGCGTTTCGGTGTTTAATCGTTTTAGCCCGGGCCTGGTTCGGGCATTTTTCGGACGGGCAGGGAATATTTGATGACAATATCCGGACCAGCTTTCAGCTTGGAGTGGGTATGATTACCGAAATTTCTCAGAATGTGTTTTTTCTGATGATGAACAGTAAGCGGGCCGAGGCGAATTTCACACAAGCGCAATCAAAACTGAATGCGACGGTAACCGACTTGAAAAAAGCGCTTTCAGATGTGAAAACCCTACAAGGTATTTTGCCCATTTGCGCGCACTGCAAAAAAATCCGGGACGACCAGGGGGACTGGCAGGGTATTGAAAAATATGTTCATGACCGTTCCGATGCCGAATTCAGCCATGGGATATGCCCTGAATGCGCAAAAGAGCATTTTCCTGAGATAAATTTTACAGAAGGAAGCTAAGGGAACAAAGGCGGCAAGTTTTTTTTGACAGGATCGACGTGATTGACCGGATGGATGGGGGAGGGGAAGAACCACGAATGGATGCGAATAAACACGAATGCTTTGGGGCAGGGAGAAAGAGAAAACCACTGATCACACTGATTGACACTGATCTTTGGGGCAGGGAATCTTCGGGGAGGGGGGGGGCATGCTGGCCGCAGATCTGGATGACAATTATAGAATTTTATTGAAATATAGTCATGATGTGACTAGATTGTGACCATGAAGTCTGTAAACACTGTTGAGTTCAAAAGTAAACTCAGTCATTACATATCTGAAGTCCGTGAGGGTGAACCGTTGTACGTGACGTCCCACGGTCATCCGGTGGTGGAGGTTCGAGGAATCGGTTCTGATGCCCCCTTCGGCATCAGGACTCCGGATCGTCCGGTTTCGGATTTGTCGTTGATTCAGGTCAGCCCCCGACAGGGACTTCGTGCGGGAGAGATTCTAACGCTTGACCGCGGACGCCGATGAATGTCTTGATAGACACGTCGGTTGTTGTGCGGTATTTACTGGGGGAGGCGAACTCCTATGACGGGTGGGGCACGTGGGTGAAGGGATATGTCAGTGAGTTGGCGCGTGTGGAGTTTTTTCGAGTGATGGACCGACTCAGGCTCGAGGGCGCGTTGAACGATATCGACCGGGTGAATCTGCGACGGGATTTTGACTTGTTTTGGAAAACCTGTCACTGCGTGCCGGTTTCGGAGAAAGTTCTTGAGCGCGCGTCCGAATCCTTCCCCACAGTGGTTGGGACATTGGACGCAATCCACTTGTCAACACTGCTCCTGATCCGTGAACGGGTAGAGCCGGATTTAATGTTACTGACGCATGACACCCAGTTGGCGAGAGCAGCCCTGGCAAGCGGCGTGGACGTGCGGCCCGCTTTGGAGGGGTAGCGATGCTTTGAGGCAGGGAGAAAGAGATAAACCACTGATGACACTGATTGACACGGATCTTTGGGGCAGGGCGGGTAGAATTCGGGGAGGGGCGGCATTCCTGCCGCACACCAGGGTCCGTGCCTGCCCGTGGAGATCCGTGCTCTGCCGTGCTTTACAGGCTTTTGCTTCGCGGGTGGTGGGTGGGGCCGGGGCGTCAACAGCGGGCTTTCCGGCTTGATTTCCGGGGGGACCCCGTTAAGAGTTCGTTTCCAAGAGTGGGCCTGTAGCTCAGTTGGTCAGAGCAAGGGACTCATAATCCTTTGGTCGTGGGTTCAAGTCCCACCGGGCCCACCACTTTTTTCGAGACGGGGGTTGTGGTGTTCACACAGCGCTTTTTGCGTCATCGCGGGGGTTCCCGGCGGGTCCGTCTTCTCTCCGAACTTTTGACAGGATATCACGCCGATGCAGTGGATTTTAAAGAAAATCATGGGAAGCAAGAACGACCGGGACCTGAAACGTCTCTGGCCGGTCGTGGCACAGATTAACGCCTTTGAGGAGGAGTATCAGGGGCTGTCGGAAGAGGATCTGAAGGCGAAGTCGGCGGAGTTCAAGGCCCGTCTGGAGGCGGGGGAAACGACGGATGACATTCTGCCGGAAGCGTTTGCGGTGGTGAAAAACGCCTGCCGCCGTCTGGTGGGCACGGAGTACAATGTGACCGGCAACATGCGGACCTGGGTGGAGATTCCCTACGATGTGCAGTTGATCGGCGGCATCGCGATGCATCAGGGGCGGATCGCGGAAATGGCCACCGGGGAGGGCAAAACGCTGGTGGCGACCGCGCCGGCGTATCTGAACGCGCTGACGGGCCGCGGAGTGCATATTGTGACCGTGAACGATTATCTGGCCCTGCGCGACTCGCAGTGGATGGGGCTGGTGTTCGACTATCTGGGTTTGACTGTGGGCTGCATTCAGGGGGGCATGCGTCCGCAGGAGAAGCGCGAGCGCTACAACTGCGACATTACCTACGGCACCAACGCCGAATTCGGGTTTGACTATCTGCGCGACAACATGACCTACACGCCCGCGGACCGCGTGCAGCGGGAATATCATTTCGCGATTATCGACGAGATCGACAGTATTCTCGTGGACGAGGCGCGGACGCCGCTGATTATCAGCGGTCCGACTGAACATTCGTCCGAGGCGCTGTTTTTGAGCATGAAACCGCTGGTGCAGCGGCTGGTGGCCAAGCAAAAGGCCCTGGTCGACGATCTGCTGAAGGGCATCAAAGAGGAACTGGCCAAGCCGGACGGGGATGACGACAAAACCAAAAAACTGCTGTATCAGGTGCATCAGGGCATGCCCAAGCATCCGGGACTGTTGACGTTGATGGAGGATCCCTCTGTGCGCCGCATGCTGGAGAAGGTGAACGATCAGTTTCTCACTGAGGTGTACAAGGAAATGGCCCGCGAACTCCGGCACGAGCTGTATTTCACCATTGATGAAAAGAGCAATGACGCCGGGCTGACCGACAAGGGGACGGCTTCGATTTCGCCGAATGATCCGGATGCCTATGTGCTGCCGGATTTGGCGGAGATTATGTCGGAACTCGACGGGGCCAGCGAACTGACGGACGAGGAGCGTCTGCAGCGCCGCCGCGCCGCGCAGGAGGAATTTTCCCGCAAGAGTGAAAGCATTCACGCCATTGACCAGTTGATCCGCGCCTACTGCAACTACGTGAAGGACGTGCAGTATGTGGTGCAGGACAATCAGGTGATCATCGTGGATGAAAACACCGGGCGACTGATGACCGGGCGGCGGTGGAGCGACGGGCTGCACCAGGCGGTGGAGGCCAAGGAGGGGGTCAAGATCGAGCGGGAGACGCAGACGCTGGCGACGATCACGATTCAGAACTATTTCCGGATGTACGAGAAGCTCTCGGGGATGACCGGCACCGCTGAAACCGAGGCGGAGGAGTTCATGCAGATTTACAAACTGGATGTGCTGGTGATTCCCACCAACCGTCCGGTGCGCCGGGTGGATTACAACGACAAGATTTACCGGACCCGCCGCGAGAAATACAACGCGGTGGTGAATGAGATCATCGATGCCTACCGCCGCAAGCAGCCGGTGCTGGTGGGTACGGTGACGGTGGAGTCATCCGAGGAACTCAGCCGCCTGCTGTTGAAAAAGAATGTGCCGCACAACGTGCTGAACGCCAAAAACCATGCGCGCGAGGCGGAAATCGTGCAGCGGGCGGGTCAGCCGGGGTCGATCACGATCGCGACGAACATGGCCGGACGCGGAACGGACATCAAGCTGGGCGAGGGCGTGGTGAAGATGAGTCTGGACGAGGTGGCCTCGCAGATGAGTCTGGACGACAAAAAAGACGGGATGACGCTGGAGAAATGGCTGATGGAGAATCCGTGCGGTCTGTATGTGATCGGCACGGAGCGGCATGAGTCGCGGCGGATTGACCGCCAGTTGCGCGGACGCTGTTCGCGTCAGGGCGACCCGGGCATGAGCTGTTTTTATGTGTCGCTGGAAGACGATCTGATGCGTCTGTTCGGGGCGGAGCGGATTTCGAATATCATGAACAAGCTGGGGATTGAAGAGGGCGAAGTGATGGAGCACAAGTGGCTCAACAAATCGGTGGAGCGGGCCCAGCGCCGGGTGGAGCAGTATCATTTCGGCATTCGGAAACGGACGCTGGAGTATGATGATGTGATGAACCGTCAGCGCGAGGTGGTGTACGGCATGCGTATGGAGATTCTGACCTGCGAGGATCCGCGGGTGCATTTGCTGGACATGCTCGACGAGGTGGTCGAGGAGCGGGCCGCGGAGGCGGTGGGCCAGGGCGAGGAGATCGCTCCGGTGGAATTCGCCGACTGGGCGTCGATGACGTTCCCGATTGCGCTGCGTTCAGATGATTTGAAGGGCGTGCCGCTGGAGCCGGAGGCCTATGCGGATCTGGCCAAGGAGCGGGTGCGGCAGGCGTACGATCTCAAGATGCAGTCGGAGCCGGAGGAGTCAATTGTCCACATGGAGCGTCATATTCTGCTGCACGCGATCGATACCCACTGGCAGGAGTATCTGCGCGGGATGGACGCCTTGAAACAGGGTGTGGGACTGCGGGCCTATGGTCAGCGGGATCCGATTTTGGAATTCAAACACGAGGCGTACTCGATGTTCGCGGATCTGATGACCAAGATCAACGAGGAAGTGGCGCACCGCGCGTTCCGGGCGACGTCGTCGCTGCAATCGCTGGAGAAATTCCTGAGCAATCTCAAGGTGATGGAGAGTCACGCGCAAAGTTCGGCGTTTGGTCAGGAGGCCCAGGCGCGGGTGACCCAGGCGAAAGCGGCGAATGAGCAGCGTCAGCGCACCGCCGACCAGGTGGAAAAAGCGTTGCGGGCCCCGGTGCAGCGGGAGATGCCGAAGGTGGGCCGAAACGATCCCTGCCCCTGCGGAAGCGGCAAAAAATACAAGCAGTGCTGCGGGAATTAGGCGGAGGAGCCGGAGCTTTCATGATCTCTCTGGCGCGTATTTTCCGAAGGCTGCAAGCCTCAAGGGGCGGCTGGACGGGCTTATGGCCCTACGGATTGGCGGTGTGGTCGGGAATCGCGGTGTTCGCGTCGTTTGAGCCGGTCCGCGCGGGCGGGCTGATTTTTGTGGCGCTGATTCCCTGGTTGATTGCGTTGCGGGCGCGTCCGGAATCCGCGCGTTCCATTTCATATCTGGCGGGGTTGAGCTGCTGGATTCCCTCGGTCTGGTTTTTGCGTCCGGTGACGATGATGGGGGTTCTGGCGCTGGGCGCGTATTGCGCGGTGTACTGGGTGCCGGCGGGTTGGTTGTGGGCACGCGGTTTGAGGGTTTGGTCTTCGAAAAATACGCTGACCGGCCTGCGGCTGGTGGCGGGCGGAAGCGGGGTGTGGGTGTTGCTGGAACTTCTGCGGGGGTGGCTGTTCACGGGGTTTCCCTGGAATAATCTGGGGGTGGCGCAGGCGGACAATCCGGCGCTGGTTCAGTTGGCGGCGCTGGGGGGCGTGCCGCTGATTTCGTTCCTGATTGTGGGGATGAATTTCGGGCTGGCCCTCACCGCGTTCCGGCTGGGGGAGCGGCTGACCACGCGCGGGGCGTGGCGGGTGCATGCGGAACTGTATTTGCCGCTGTTTTTGCTGGCGCTGGCGTTCCGCTGGGGCATGGGCGAGCTGCAGCGTCAGCAGTCGGCACCGGTGGAAACGATGCGGATTGCGGTGGTGCAACCGAATGTGGATGTGAAATGGGAGACGGACCGCGCCACGGAAATCCGCCGCATTCTTTGGGAACTGAGTGAACTCGCGGTTTCGATGCAGCCGGATTTGCTGCTGTGGCCGGAAACGGCGCTGCCGGACGAGTTGCGGTACAGCGCGGAGTCCTCGGGGCTGGTGCGCGCTTTGGCGGAAAAAGGGGTGCCGATTTTGCTGGGGACGCTGGACATGCAGGCGGAGGAGCGGCTGAACGCGGATCCGGAGATTCATTTTTACAACGCGGCCATGCTGATCGACACCGACGGGCGGCTGCTCGATCTCTATTGGAAGCGGCATCTGGTGATGTTCGGGGAGTATATTCCCTTCGCGAATGTGTTTCCGTTTTTGCGGTCGATGACCCCCATGCCCGAGGATATCACGCCCGGGGACGTCCCGGGGATCATGGAACTGACCACGGGGCAGCGGGCGGGCCTTCTGATTTGTTTTGAGGACTTGATGCCCTATTTGTCGCGCGATCTTGTCCGCGGGGGGGCGGAACTGTTTGTGAATCTGACCAACGACGGGTGGTTTGATCCGTATTGGGGAAGCCGCGCGCATTTGGATCACGCGGTGTTCCGCAGTGTGGAGTTCCGGCGGCCCACGGTGCGGGCGACCAATACCGGGGTGAGTGCCTGGATTGATATCCGGGGGCAGGTGCGGGAACGGATTGCGGATGCGGAAACCGGCGATGTCCGGGTGCGCGGGTTCAAGGTGTTCACGGTTGAGATTCCGCAGATCCTGGAGGAGACCTTTTTCGCGCGGCGGCCGGAGGCGGTGGTCTGGGGCGCTTTGCTCGCGGCGCTGCTGCTGCCGTTTCGAGTGACGAATGGGAAGAGTGACGAATGACGAGTGACGAATGGGGAGAGTGAGAGTTATTTGTTTCTGATTTTTAATAGCACCCTCATAAAATCCTTACAGAGGACGGGCATAATGCGCCAAGTTTTTTGAACCGAAGAGCGGTTCATGCAAACATCCAAGCAACCCCCGACGGCGAAAGGCCGTCATTTTAGGAGAGAGACATTATCATGAA
This sequence comes from Verrucomicrobiota bacterium, assembly GCA_020831625.1. Classification (GTDB taxonomy): domain Bacteria; phylum Verrucomicrobiota; class Kiritimatiellia; order SS1-B-03-39; family UBA6053; genus PXAS01. The sequence goes on from JAFIGD010000005.1 coordinate 76,654, forward strand.
ACAAACATGGATCAAAATGCTTGCCGGGCTTTCCGCCGTCGGCATGATGAGTGTGACAATCGCCGAACAAACCGTCCGCCCCGCCGGCCGTTTTGTGCAGGACATCCGCGTCCGCGGCCGGGTGCAGACCCAGTTCGGGTATTCCGACGTGAGCAACGACGAAGGCAGCAGCGACTACAGCACCTTTGAAGTGCGCCGCGCCCGGATCGGTATCCGCGGTAACTTCGAGAACAACTTCCGCGCCCAGGCTGAAGCCAACGTGGTGCCGGGTTCCAACCTGAGCATGCGTTCAGCCTATGTCGAATGGCGCGAGCATAAAGCGGCCAACGTCAAGGTCGGTTTTGACAAACCCTTCACCTCGATCGAAGAAAACACTTCCTCCGCGAGTATTCTCACCGTGGAGCGCACCTTGCTGAGCAACACTGTCGCCGCCGTGGGGCCCACGAACGGTCTGGCCGTTCACGGGGATCTTGGCACCTTCTTTTACGGCGCCGGGGTCTACACCGGTGAAAACAACACGAACACCGCCAATGAATCGGTTAATTACATGACCAACCTCATGGTGGGCCTGAATCTGGACGGAATGGTCTCTGAAGGCAGCCGTCTCCGCATTCGCGGCGCTTACCTCAATCACGATGACGAAAACTCCAACTCGTCCTTCGAAGATGTTTACGCGATCGGTTTTCATTTCGCCCAGGGCGGATTTGACCTGCGTGCGGAATATATGCTTGGCGACAACGACGGCACCGAAACCTCCGGTTTCTATATCATGCCCTCGCTGATGCTCAGTGACAAACTCCAGGGCGTCGCCCGGTACGAAATGTCCGAGTCGGACAGCGCCACCGGTCTTCGTGCCGCCAGTCGTTACGCCCGTCGTGTCGATATCCTTGAAGAAGGCGACACACAGCGCGGTGATGAACACTGGGCGCTGTACCTGGGTGTGAATTACTACCTGAACGGCGACGGCAACAAACTGATGTTCGGTGTTGAATTCGCCGAACTGGACAACACCTCCGCCGGCACGCTGGAGTCCACCTCCGTCTATGGCGCCTGGCGCATGCTGTTCTAATCGGCCTTCCCGGTTTGAACTTGAAAAACCCCGCTTCGGCGGGGTTTTTTATTGCCGTTCCTGCCGTTCACAAAGGCTGCGATTCGGGGAGGATGAAATTGACATCGCCCCGCAGGGCTGTCATTGACTCCCTTCTATGAGTTTATGGCCCCATGAGCTGGTGAAACGGCGTGAATTGATCTGGATTCTGATCCAGCGCAACCTGAAAATCCGATACAAGAGTTCGGTGCTTGGGGTGTTCTGGTCGTTGCTGGGCCCGTTGTTTCTGATTCTGATTTACAGTGTGTTTCTGGGACTGATCCGGGTTCCGATTCATTTGCCGACTCTGGTGAGCGGGATTATTGTATGGCAGTTTCTGGCGATGTGTCTGGGCGATTCCCTGCAAAGCATTCTGGGTAACGCGAATCTGGTGACCAAAGCTTCGTTTCCCCGGGTGATTCTTCCGGTGTCCATGGTGGGGGCGAACGTGGTGAATTTCGCGTTTTCGTTTGTGGTGCTCCTGGGGTATCTGCTTTGGGCGGGGACGAGTTTCGGAGTGCTGTGGTGGCTTCCGGCGGTCGTGGTTTCGCAGATCGCGCTCTGCCTGGGGCTGACGCTGATTATCGGATCGGTGAACGTGTTTTTCCGCGATACGGAGCATGTGCTGTCGGTGGTGATGCTGGCCTGGTTTTTCATGTCGCCGGTGATTTATGAGCCTGAAATGGTGATGGGCTCGTTTCCGGAATGGGTGCACTGGCTGTTTTTTGTGAATCCCATGAGCGGGGTGCTGACGGGGTACCGGATGGCCCTGCTGGGGAGTGACCCGGTGCCGCCGGAAATGATCGGGGTCTCGCTGGCGGTCTGCTGGCTGCTGCTGGGAATCGGGCTTTGGGTGTTCCGGGTTTCTGAACCGCGTTTTGGAGATGAGCTGTGAGCAAGACCCTGCCTGATGACGGTGTGATTGTGGTGGACAACATGAGCAAGGCGTTCCGGTTGCACCGGTCGGGTACCCGGACGGTCAAGTCGGCGGTGGTGGATCTGGTGAAGCGGCGCGGGGCCGGAAAGAATATGTTCTGGGCGCTGCGGGATGTGTCGTTTTCGGTGGGGAAGGGCGAGACGCTGGGCATTGTGGGGGCGAACGGGGCGGGGAAGAGCACGCTGCTTTCGCTGCTGGCCGGAACCAAAACCCCCACCAAAGGCTCGATCCGCACGCAGGGAACCATTTCCTCCCTGCTCGAACTGGGCGCGGGCTTCCATCCGGATCTGACCGGCCGCGAAAATGTCTATTTGGCGGGCGCGATCATGGGGCTGAGCCGCAAACAGATGCGGGAGCGGTTTGACGCAATTGTGGAATTCGCCGGGATGGGTGAGTTTATTGATCAGCCGGTGAAACATTATTCCTCGGGGATGTATGTGCGGCTGGGCTTCGCGGTTTCGGTGGAGGTGGATCCGGATATTCTGCTGATTGACGAGGTGCTGGCGGTCGGGGATGACAATTTTCAGAAGAAGTGTCTGGCGAAAATCGAGGCCTTTCGGAAGCTGGGCAAGACGATGCTGATTATTTCGCACGATCTGGGGACGATTCAGTCGATCAGTGACCGGATTCTGTTTCTGGACGAGGGGCGCGTGGCCGGGATCGGGGATCCGCATGAGACGATCGGCGGGTACCGGGCCCTGTCGCGGGCGCGGCAGACACAGGGGCATGAACGGGAGTGGGGCACCGGCGAGGCCCGGATAGATGATGTGGTGTTTGAGAACGGGGAGGGCCGGGCGACCGACACCTTCGCCTCCGGCGGCGCGGTCCGTTGCCGGATCCGGTACACGGCCCGGAAGCGTATTGAGGATCCGGTGTTCGGGTTTTCGCTTTCTCAGGCGGACACGCGGCTGGTGTTCGGCAGCAATACCCAGGTGGAGAGTGTGAGGATCGATGCAATTGAAGGAAAAGGCGAGCTGGTGCTCACCTTGAAGGAACTGCCGGTGGCGGCGGGAAATTATCTGTTTTCCTTCTCGCTGCATTCTTCGGACCACCGTGAGAATTATCACCGGCTGGATTACGCTTTTTCGATCACGGTGCTCAGTGAGGCCCGTTTTGAGGGCGTTTGCAGGATTCCCTGCTCCTGGGAGATCTAATCATGAGGAAAAGCCCCGGCGTTTGGCTTGCGGTTCTCGTCGGGATGTTCAGGACGGTGGCCATGGCTTCGGGCGGCACGGCGGACGGGGGCTTCGTGATGACCGAACATATGATGATTCTGGTGCTGGAACTCGGGGTGATTCTGTTCGCGGCCAAACTCGGGGGACTTTTGTTCAACCGGCTGAATCAACCGGGGGTGCTGGGGGAATTGCTGAGCGGGGTGCTGATCGGGCCTTTCGCGCTGGGCGGTTTGGCCTTTCCCGGATTTGAGGCGGGTTTGTTTCCCTTGCCGCCCGAGGGGGGCGCGGTGTCGCCGGAACTGTACGCGTTCGGGTCGGTGGCGGCGGTGATCCTGCTGTTTGATGTGGGATTGGAAACGGACCTGAAGCTTTTGATCCGCTACTCGGCCGCCGGAAGTCTGGTGGGGGCGGGCGGGGTGCTGGTTTCGTTTTTTGCCGGGGCGGGCATTACGGCGGGCCTGTCGGGGATGCTGCTGGGCATGCCGTTTTCAATCGTTCATCCGGTGGCGCTGTTCATGGGAGTGGTGTCCACGGCCACGTCGGTCGGGATTACGGCGAGGGTGCTCTCGGAAAAGCGGAAACTTGATTCGCCGGAGGGCGTGACCATCCTGTCGGCGGCGGTGGTGGATGATGTGATCGGGATTATCCTGTTGGCGGTGGTTCTGGGCATGGTGGCCTCGGGCGCGGCGGGAGGCGAGGTGGACTGGGGCCGCGTGGGGATGATCGGATTGAAGGCGCTGGGGGTTTGGCTGCTGGCGACCCTTGCGGGAATCGCGGCCTCGCGGCATATCAGCGGCGCGTTGAAGCGGTTGAAGGATCCCACCGGCATGGCGGTGCTGGCGCTGGGTCTGGCGCTGTTGCTGGCGGGGATTTTTGAACATGCGGGGCTGGCCATGATTATCGGGGCGTATGTGACCGGTCTGTCGCTGTCTCAGACGGACATCAGCCATGTTGTGCGCGAAAAACTGCAGCCGGTGTACGCGTTTTTGGTGCCGGTGTTCTTTTGCATCACGGGAATGATGATCGATGTGAACACCCTGTTTTCCGCTCCGGTATTGAGTTTCGGGCTGGTGTTCACGCTGGTGGCGTTTTTGTCGAAACTGCTGGGATGCGGTCTGCCGGCCCTGATGGCGAATTTCAACCTGCGCGGAGCCTGCCGGATTGGCGTGGGTATGATGCCCCGCGGAGAGGTGGGGTTGATTGTGGCGGGGATCGGAACCAACGCGGCGCTGATGCCCGGCGGGGCTCCGCTGCCGGACACGCTGTTCGCCTCGGTGGTGCTGATGGTGATGCTGAGCACGCTGCTGGCCCCTCCGCTGCTGGCCCGGTTGCTGGCGGAAGGAGGGGCGGGCACCCGGATAGAACCGTCTCCGGACCAGAGCCGGGTTCCGCTGGAAATGAATCTTCCTTCGGAACAGATGGCGGATTTTTTTGTGCAAAAGCTGCTGGCTGAATTTGAGGAGGAGGGCTTTTTCTGGCATCGGTTGGACCGCGAAAACCATCTGTATCAACTCCGGAAAGACGAGGTGATTATTGATTTTCAGCGGATTGAGACGGCGCTGGTGTTTCACGGATCCTCATCGGATCTGGTTCTGGTGCGCGGGGTGCTGCTGGAGGCCGGGGCCAGTTTGGAGGATGCACTGCGGGGGATGCGTCGCCCCTTTGACACGCGGGCGCTTGGGCATGAGTTTTTATTTAACAGCGACACAACCGGCCTGCCCAAGCGGTTTCAGCTCGGACAGGTGCTTACCCCGGACCGGATTGTGCCGGAACTGAAAGGACGGACAAAGGCCGAGGTGGTGGATGAGTTACTGCAGGTGCTGGTGGCAAAAGGAGATCTTTCGGATTTGAGTGCGGGCCGGGCCGCGATCTGGGAGCGGGAGGGCAAGATGTCCACGGCGCTGGAGGCGGGGGTTGCGATTCCGCACGGGAAAACGGACGCGGTGGGACGTCTGGTTTGTGTGATGGGGGTGAGTCCGGACGGTATTGACGCCGCATCGCTGGACGGGGCGCTCTCTCATTATTTTGTGCTGACCCTGTCGCCAAAATCAAAACCCGCGCCGCATATTCAGTTTATGGCGGCGGTCAGTCAGGCTTTGAACACGGAAAGGCGTTTGAAAATTCTCCAGGAGAAGACCGCCGAAGGGATTCATGCGGTTTTGGTGTGATTCCGGTCCCTTTTACCGCCGGGAATAAACGGTGGGAACGGGGCAAGCTCCTTGACAAGTGCCCCGGTCTGCTTCATAAGCATGGAAAATCTATTCAGAGGATCCGTCATGAAATCAGCGTTTTGTCGTTTTATTGCCGTAATGTTTTCCGGTGTGCTGTTTCCGCTTTTCAGCCAGGAAAACGGGGGGGAAGGGGTGGGGTTCCGCTTGGTGGAGCCTGTCCGTCCCGCCCCCGCCCCCGCCCGCGACGCGGACCCCGCGCCCGCAGCTGCACCGGCTCCGGAACGGATTCGTTTGGACGGGAGGAATCCTGCCGCCACCGCCTCTCTGACCGCCGAAGAGCGGGCCGCGCTTCAGTTGGCGCTGGAGGGAGACGGCGTGCGGGGGCGCAGCGGCAACATGATTCTGCCCGGAATGCAGGTTGTGGTGAATGTGCTGGTTCAGGGCAAAGAGGAAATTCGCACCAATCCGCAGCGGATTAACGAATCCGGCCGGATTGCGCTGCCGCTGATTTTGAATGTCCCGGTGGCCAACATGAGCCTTGAGGAGATCGAAAACCGCCTGGCGGAACTCTACAGTGAATATTTCCGGGAGCCGCATGTGATTGTTGAGTTTATCGGCTCCACCGATGATCCCTACCTGTCCCCCTGGGGCTTTGTGACCCTGATGGGCAATGTGGCCCGCCCCGGACCTGTCGCGGTCCCGCCCACACAAAACATGACCGTCAGCGGAGCAATCAAAGCCGCGGGCGGCGAATCCTCCAGCGCAAACACCACCTCCATCACCGTGTTTCGCCCGAATTTGGAGGCCAACTCCGTGGAACGCTACTCGGTGAATTTGCGGAACGTGGGCCGCCGGGGAAATCATGAGGACGACATCACCGTTAAAGCCGGCGATGTGATTTTTATTCCGGAACGGATTTTCTGAGTTATCCACACGGTTTCAGGGAGTTTTTTGTGATTATTGTGGACAAGGTTTCATTTATACACAGGGGGCTGTTGATAACCTGTGCGCGGCACACAGATCGGAAGCCGGAGAGGAAATGACCGACCCGGCTCCTGAAGGTCTGTCGCTGACGGGCAAAACGCGGGTTTTCGCGGTTTTGGGGCATCCGGTGGCGCACACCATGAGCCCGCCCATGCACCAGGCGGCGTTTCGGGCTTTGGGGATGGATGCGGTGTATGCCGCCTTTGATGTGGTTCCCGAAAAGCTGATGGCGGTGCTGCCCGCGATGGCGGCGATGGGATTCGGGGGCGTGAATTTAACCATCCCGCATAAAGAGGTGGCCTACAGGGGTCTTGAGGCACTGGCTCCGAGCGCGATGCGCTCGGCCTCGGTCAACACGGTTGTTTTCCGGGAAGACGGAAGCCTGGAGGGGCACAGCACCGACGGCCACGGGTTGCGGATGGCGGTAAAGGAGGCGTTTGACACGGACTTTGCCGGGGTGACGGTGCTGCTGCTCGGATGCGGCGGCGCGGGGCGCGCGGCGGCGCGGGAGCTTGCCGAAGGGGGCGCGGTCCGTTTGGTGCTGGCGAACCGCAGTCCGGAACGGGCCCGGGGGCTGGCGGCCGAACTTTCCCGCGAGTATCCGGCGATGTTGGTGGAGGTCGCGCCGTCCTGGCCCCCGCCTCCGGAGACGGTGCAAGGCGTCGGGTTGATCCTGAACTCCACCGCTTTGGGTATGAAAGAGGGGGATTCCGCGCTGTTGACCGCGGAGCATTTGGGTTCGCACCACAAAATGCTGGATATGACCTACGTTCTGCGGGAAACGCCGATGATGGCGGCGGTGCGGGCGGCCGGAGGGCGGGCGGTCAACGGTTTGGGCATGCTGCTGCATCAGGGCGTGCGTTCTTTCGAATTGTGGACGGGGGTGCTTCCGCCGGTTGAACCTATGCGCGCCGCGTTGCGGAACGCGGTGTACGGAAAGAACGCCCATGTTTGATGTCTACCGCGAGATGCCTCCGGAAGTCTGGCAGTCCGCTCCGGTTTTGTTGGTGGTCTGGTGTTTCGCGGCCTGCTGGGGCAGTTTCCTGAATGTTTGCATTTACCGGATACCGATGGAACTGTCGGTGGTCGCCCCGGGTTCGCATTGCTTTTCCTGTCAAAAGCCGGTGGCCTGGTACGACAACATTCCGGTGCTGAGCTGGTTTATTCTCCGGGGGAAGTGCCGGCATTGCGGTGCGGCGTTTTCGATCCGCTACGCGCTGGTCGAGGCCCTCACCGCAACCTTGTTTCTGGCGGTTTGGATGCGGTACGGACCCTCCTGGATTACGCCGGCGTACTGGCTGATGTGTTTCGGACTGCTGCTGGGGTCCGGGGTGGATCTTGATGAAATGTGGATTCCCGACCGGGTGACCCTGGGCGGCATGATCATCGGGATCCCGCTCAGCGCGCTGCTGCCGGAGCTGCACAGTCAGGACCTCTGGTATCAGGGACTGATCGCCTCGTGTCTCGGGGCCGCCGCAGGCTTCGGGAGCTTATGGGCGGTGGGCAAAATCGGCACCTGGCTCTTTAAAAAAGACGCCATGGGGTTTGGCGATGTGAAGCTCATGGGCGCGCTGGGGGCGTTTTTAGGCGCACCGGCCATTCTGTATATCGTTTTTGTGGCCGCTTTGCTCGGATCGGTTGTGGGGGTTACCCTGATTGCCTGCGGAAAAAAAGAACTGGGTGGAAAAATCCCGTTTGGACCGTATATATCCGCGGCGGCGATCAGTTGGATCTTCGGCGGTGAGCGGCTTCTGGACTGGTATCTGGAAATTTTCCGGATGCCGGTCGGCTAACCCATTACGCCCGGGCCCGTGTACGAGGGCACCGGATCGGTTTCGGACTGATCCGTCTCGATCTTTTTGATGCGGTCCCGCAATTGGGCGGCCTCTTCATAATTTTCCATGTGGATGGCGTACTGAAGCTTTTGCTTGAGGCGGACGACAGGGTTGTCGTCGGTGCGCCGCTCGCGGATATCCTGAATCAGTTCCTCAAGCATGCCCAGTTCCACGCAGTCTGAGGGGGCGTCCTCCTCTTCGTCGAGCGCATCCAGAAATTCATGAATATCGGCCATGCCTTTCAGGATACAGTCCACGGCCTCGTCCACCCGGCCCTGCGCGGAGAGGAGTTCGGCCTGCGCGCGGGTGTTCATCATAAAGACATAGGGCTTGAACTGGATGAATTCCCAGATGAGATCGTCGGATTCGGCGTATTTTTCAACCAAATCAAAGATTTTGAGGCTGTGCCGGGTGTCGCGGATTACGCGCTCGAAATCTTTGAGGACCATGAGACCGAGATAGCGGTAGTAAAACTGAACGCACTCTTGTTGAAGTTCCGCGCATGCGTCTCCGTCGAGCGTGGGCCCGGAGCGTCGGTCGGTCACCATTTTGCGCCGGTAAAAATCGAGGGCGGTGTCGTGGCTGTGGGGGCGGGAGCCGTCCGGCCGGCCGTTGAGCCGCATCTGGAGGATGCCCAGGTCCAGGCGAAGCTGCAGTTCCTGTGTACCCTCCTCCGGACAGTCCACAAAGCGGGCGGTGACGGATGTTGGATCAAAGGGCCAGGATTTTAAGAGAGGAGAAAGATCATGGGGCGAGCTCATTCCCGGAGCATAAAGGTTGCTGGAACATTTGCAATCCCTGAGCGGGAATCTTTTGAGTGACGAGTGACGAGTGACGAGTGACGAATGACGCTGACAAATGCGAGGTTATTTGCGCCAGGCGCTTGGAGAAACGCCCGATTTTTTTGAGAACCAGGCGCTGAAGGCGGAGGGGGCGGCAAATCCGCACTTTCGACTGATATCCCGCAGGTTCAATGTTCCGTCATTCAACAATGTTTCCGCCCGCCGCATTCGAAGGGTGTCCAGAACGCCCTGGGGACTCAGGCCGGTTTCCTGCCGACACCACCGCTGCAAACTGCGGGGGCTGATGTCCAGCGCCAGAGCCCAGTCGCGAATGTCCACACTCATGTCCAGGCTTTTGTCCAGGAGTTCCAGCGCCTCCATGCAGTCCCCGCCGATGTCTGGAAACAAGTCCCGCAAGGTGGCTTCCCGCTGTTCCTGTTCCGGAGGAAACACATATTTCGCGATCCACAGCCCCAGTTCCGCATTGGCGAGCAGCTGTTCCTCGCCGCCTTTCCACCAGGAGGCGTTGACCCTCACCATCATGCCCGCCGTGGGCCGGATACATCGCTCGGACAGTTGAAGCGGCATGGAGCGCCCCCAGATCTCATCCGGAGGGGGTTGAACGAGACCTTTTAGATATTTTCGGGAGGCGTTGGGGGTGTCCCGGGGACACAGGGGCATCCGCACCGCACCCCATTCCAGCCAGCTGAAAAGGGTGCTGGACGGAATGAGGACCGTATGCTTCGGGAGCGGAGGGAGACAAATCACCGCCGGTCCCTCATGAACGCTTTTCCTCTTTTCAGGGTCCAGCAAGGTGAAAGGGCCCTGATCAATCATGTAGGTGGTGTACCAGGGGAAACAGCCGGAGGGTTTGTTCAGGCCCGGTGACCGCCTGCCGCTCTGGCGACGGGCCTCCGCGCCTGAGAGGACGTGGGGGAAGTAGTCTCCTTTAGGAAATTCCGGGTGTATGTCTGTTTTCATGAAAGTGTCCGGAAACATGACATAGCCATTTCCCGTTTTTTTGCTAGGATGAAATATTATGAATCTTTTAGCGCTTTTGCGGCTAGCCCTTCTTTTTTTGCGAACAAGAATGCCTTAGTAGGATTTCCCATGAATCATTTGATGCCATTGACAGCCGATACTGCCTATAATCGTAAGGTGGCCGCCCAGGCGGCCGCGCTGGGGGTGGACACCGTCCACTTCTCGCATACACTTTGCCATCATGCCGATGACCTGATGGATTCACCGGAACGGGCCGCGAAGATGCGGGATCTCCTGCGGATGTACCGCGGCCACGACATCAAGGTGTGGTGCTGGACCCATGAGGTGAAACATCCGCCCGCGCATTTGGTGGAGGATGGAAAACTGCTTGCGGATGAAGACGCACTGTACTCGCATCTGGAAAAAAAGTACGCCACTTTTTTTCAGGAGACTTTACCCGGGTTGGAGGGTTTGGTGCTGACTTTCGCGGAAACGCAGTTCCCGGTGTATCAGGAGGATCGCATTAAAAGCGCGCTGGACCGGGGGGCGCGCACGGAGCGTTTGATTCGTCACATGCACGGAATTTACCGGAAATCTTCCGTCGGTATCGTCATGGGCACGCCTCCGGTTGCCGGACGCTTTGTCTGCGTTTGGACCGGTATGCCGGGGATGCCGGGCAAAGCGCGGTGCATACGCCCTGGGGACACATTTTACTGCAGTCGGCCCAGTCCTTTGAAGCCAATCCGAACATCACCCTGGACGAATTTTGGGCACAGGTGCCCAGGGGGGACCTGATTCGTCCGTTGCTGGAGATGTCGACGGAGGCGGTCTGCGGCTTTTTGTTTCCGCTGCACTTTTGGTTCGGAGACCACAGCAACCTGCCTGCTTACAAATATGCGCGCACGCATCTGGTCGGCGGCAATGCGGACCGTCTGGTGGATTGGGCGGGGGGCCTCCTTTATCAGGAACGCGAGCGGAATTTCGAGAACATGCCCCTGTCGTTTTACCGGGATCTGGAGGCGGAGGGCGGAGAATCTCTGGCGCGTGTCTCGGCCTGCGAGGCGATTCTGGAGACGTTCCCTGCGGATTTGGCGGCGGAATGGCGTCCGGGGGTGGAGAACCTTCGTCTCTGGGCGGAATTGTTTGTGCGCTGCCGGGATGTGTTTTTCTCCCGCCGTTTGATGGAGGAACACCCCGGGGACATCCCGGAGGCGCACCTGGACCAAAAACGTTCGGAATTCCAAGCGCTTTTACGGGAGGCGGTTCCCCGGGTGGCCCAACAACGGTTGGAGGGCAGAGCGCCTAACGAAAACCGCCGCCACCCCTGGCAAAAATTCTTCGCCTGATTTTCATCCCGGCCGTTTGTCTGATTTCAGAAATAAGGCCGAATAGAGTAAACAGCAAGTTCTTTTGTTTTCCGCCGGAATACGTTGGGCTTGAAACCGTTCAATCGCATTAGTTCGCCTTTTAACCTTATAATTTTTAGGAGTTTTATGAAATGTATCCTTAAACAAACCGGATTGTTCTTTTGTTCGATCCTCTTCATGTGCCTTCACCTCGGAGCCGGAGCGCTGCCTGAAGACTTTCAGCGCTACACGTTGACCCTTGAGGAGATTGACGGGCAGGATCTGACGCTGCACCTGAATTATCAGGACGGCCGTTTTCTCCAGGGTTGGGTCGAAGCGGACGGGCGGTCCGTGTCGAGCCACGTGAATTTGACAGAGCTGTCTCTGCAGGACGGGGCGATCCGCGGCAATGTGGATATTGTTTTTGTCCGCGGGCGGCGCAATAACCGCTTTTACAGCATTGAGGTCAATGCGGCCGTGGACCGGGACGGGCAAATTGCCGGCAGACATCAGACCCGCTTCGGCCTGGAGCCCGGACACACTTACGGGAGCGGGTACTATATTTTTACGGACGAAACCCTGGACCATGACACTCCGGTGGTGAGCATGGATCAGCTTCGGTTTCTTCGCTCCGGCGACGCGTGGTCCGGTCCGGCCGAAGGAACGCTGGAGGCGGCTGTCAGTGCCGCGGAGCCTGTACACTTTCAGCTTGATATGGGCCTGGCGCTGCGGGGGCCCTCCTCTACGGCGCAGCGGGTTGTTCTGCTTGATCTTGTCCTGAAGGGCGACGAGGTGATCTCGGTCGATGCGCGTCCGCGCTCCCCCGGACACTGGCGTCTGGTCGATGACATTAAAGTGGAAGCCTCTTTCGACGGCGAGCGCATCACCGGCGAGGTGACTCTCGACATCCGGGCCACGTATCCGTGGAGTGGCGAATACCGGCTAACCTTTGACGCCGAGGTCAGGAACAATATTGTTCGGGGCTCGACCACCGTGTTTCATGAACGCCCTCACGGGTACCACGGCACGCGGGAAACCGGGCACGCGATCAACGGAACGGCCGCATTGGCCAATGGCGGCGCCACCGATCCGGCGAATGCCATTCACCGCATCACCTTCAAGCCGTCGCGCGGGGTGGATCTCGAGGTTTCGGCCGTTATCCTCATGAAAGACGGGCAGCTGGCCGGGGCGATGGTGGAGCCGATCTATCGCGGCGGAGGCATGAATTTCCCCACCACGATGCTGGAGGCCGGGGTGACACTCGAAGGCGACCGTCTCCACGGGTCCCTGCTGATCGATCCGAATCCCCGCAGTTACCCGGAGGAATGGGGACATAAAACGCACGGGTTCGATTTTGATCTGCGTGTCAGAGAGGATAAATTGTCGGGCACCCACCACACGCGCTTTGACCGAACCCACCACACCGAAGGAACCGTCAGCGGCCGCAAGGTGGATGTGGCGGAACTGCGCGCCGCCAATCCGGCGCCGGACGTGGACTGGCCGACCTGGCACGGGCCGAAGCACTCGATGAGCGCGGCGGACACCGACACGCCCCTCATCGATGATTTTGCTCAGGCGCACATGCTGTGGAAGAGTGAGCGGACCCCGCCGGCCCGGTCGCAAATTCAACGCTATGGCACCAGTAATCTGGGCAGAAACATGCGGGGAGGCCCCGGCGGCGGCGCGGGATCGCCGGTGGTGTACGGCGGCAAGGTTTATCTTCACTACTATGAACCTTCCGGCGAGGCCTCTACCGCTGCAGGCGTGGCCGAGAGCTACGGACGCCAGTTCGACGAAACGTGGAAAATCCTCGCTGACGATGTGGTGGTCTGTATTGATTTGGAAACTGGGGCCACGCTCTGGAAACAGCGTTTTGAGGAAACCGGACTGAACCTCTACAACACCTGGAAGGACGCACCGGGCAGCACGGTTTCGGTGGGTGAAGGCAAGGTCTTTGCCGCAGGGTCGGGTGGCGGTTTGTGGGCGATGGACGCCAACACCGGGGATGTTATCTGGGCGTCTGAAATGCCGGGATTCACCAGCGGAAGACAGCGTGTGCGTGAAGAATCCCTGCGTGAAAACACCCGACCGGATGGCGGTGGCTTTCATGCCGGCAGCCGTATCGTCGTGGACGGCCTGCTGGTGGGATCCAACTTCGGCGGGGATCTGGTGGCCATCGACACCGAAACCGGCGGGAAACGCTGGCGGGTCGACGGCGTGACCGCCACCCAGAACACCCCCTCGCTGTGGCGGGGTCACAGCGAGCCGGTGGTGATTGTCCACAATGGCAACACCCTGAGTGCGGTGACCGTGGCCGGGGGCGAGGTGCTCTGGCAACAAGACGTTGCGCGCATCCCCCGGGCCTATCCGGTGCCGATCGAAGGGGATGTCATCACCGCGATTGTGGACGCCGAAAACGGGGAGGACTATCATCTCGCCGGATTCCGCCTCCGCGCGAACGGACCGGAGCGCCTGTGGACCCTGGAGAAAAAACAGGACAAAACCGGCCGCCGGCTGCTGATGATCCACAACGGGTATTCCTACTCGTTTGGCGAGGAAGGCACGGAGCATGACCACTTGTATCAGGTCAACCTGGAAACCGGTGCCTACACCTCCCTCGCCGACCTGGGGCCGATCGGCAGCATGAGCTTTGCCGTCGGCGTGGGGGACCGGGTCACATTTGACCGCAACAACTACCGATGGATAGAAACCGGCGATGATTTCCGCCGCACCAGCGACGCGTGGAATATTCCCATCATCACCTCCCGCGGCTATCACAGCACACAGTTGAGCGATGCCTTTGTCGACGGCCGCCTCATCGTACGCGGCGGCGACGGGATCTACGCCTTCGACCTTCGCCAAAAGGAGGACAAGGCTGAAAACACTCTTGAATGAAAACATAAGACGGATATTGGGTTTATGATGAAATTAACGCTGATACGCCACGCCCAGTCCATGGGGAACATCGGCAGGGATGTGCCTCTGTGCTCTTTATTAGTCACGGTGTTTTTGTACGGGAGCTTATCTGCGCGCTCCTGAATCTGCCGGGTGCCCTTTCTTTCCCAACCGAAAACTGCGCGGCCCATCAGCTGCTTTATGACGAAGAGGAAGGTTGGCGGGTGATGTATCTCAACCGTCTGACCGTGCCCGCTTCCCCGGTTGACCCGGTTGGGAGCAACAGCGAATGAAAATGAAGCCCTGTTTATTGCGTTAAGCCCTCATTTACCCGATGCACAACGACTGGGAAAAAGCCTACGAGGAAGAACATACCCCCTGGGACAAAGGGGGGGGGCGTATCATGAAGCGGTGCCCGACTGCGCGCGCCACTGCCCGGGCGTCATGCCGGTTTCCCGGCGGAAGGCGGCGTTGAACGAGCGGATTTCGTCGAAGCCGACCTCCTCGGCAATGCGCGCCACGGGTTGGGCGGTGCGGAGCAGCCGTTCCCGGGCGTGGTCCACGCGCTGGCGGATAATCTCCTGATAGGGGGAACGTCCGAGCTGTTCTTTGAAGCGAAGTTCAAGCAGGCGGCGGGAAATGCCGGCATGGGCCGCGACCTGATCCACGTTCATGTTCCGGCCCCTGTGTTCCCGGATCCAGGAGAGCGCCCTGGCCAGACGCGGGTCCTCCAGCGCAGTGATGTCGGTGGAGCGGCGGCTGACGACCCCCAGGGGCGGCAGTTCGATGCGCAGCGGAGCAGGGGAGGGGTGCTCGGTCAGTTCGGTCAGCAGTTCCCCCACCCGCTGACCGAGGGCGAATCCGTTCAGATCGATGCTGGACAGGCGGGGGCGTGAAAACTGGCAGATCAGGGGGGAGTTGTCGGTGCCCAACACCGCGCAGGCTTCGGGAATGTGGAGCCCCCGCTCTTCGGCGGCCATGGCGATGCGGATGGCGGATATGTCGGTGGCACAATAGACCGCGAACGGGGGCGTGACTTCACGTTGAAGGTGTTGCACCAAGCCGTCATACCCGCCGGTATCGAAGGGATTGCAGGTTTGCAGGGTGGCGTCCGGAATCCCGGACACCTCCTCCTTCAAACCCGCGCCCCGTTCCCGCTCAAAGAAAAATTCCGGATTCAGGCTGATGTACACAAAGCGGCTGAATCCGAGACCGCCCAGATACCGTCCGGCCATGCGCCCCGCCTCCCGGTCATCCGACACCACGCTGTGTACCCGCGTCTCCCGGGTCCGGTTGCTCACGCAGATCACCTCGCCGGGGTAACGCTCCGCCAGATTACGCTCCGCTTCCGGAATCGCCCCGCAGACCACCGCATCCGCGCCGCAGGTCCAGACCTCCGATGAGGTCCAAAACAATTTCTCGTGCTGCCATTGCAGCCCCCATTCGGGATGATGCTGGAGAAACTCCCCCAAACCATCCACGATATTTCGATAATGGACAATGCTTCCACTAAGATAAAGGGCCAGTTTTTTGGATTTCATGCCCTAATCATAGCAAATTTGCGGATTATTTCCACTTTTATTCGTGAAAATGCATATCTTTTTGAGTTCGGGTGTGGTAATTTATATTCATTCAAACTCGAACTGTAGGAGAACTCATATGAAAACGAAGACATCCAAATTTTTTGCTCTGGCCACCTTGCTGACCGCCTTGTTGACCGGCGCGTCGGCTTTCGCGCAGACATTTCAATTCCAGGAAGGCGTTTCACCGGATGGAACGTTCACCCATCAAAACACCTATATTCGGGAGGGCCAAGTTACAATAAACCAAAACAATGACGATTTGATCGTTGGGTTCGCCAGCTCAGGTTCCGCCCGCAGAATGCGAGCAATTTTTTCGTATGATTTTTCGTCTGTCATTGATCCCGGACTGACGATCGAAGAGCTTTCACTAACTCTTACCGTGGCCAGTGGAAGCAGTAACGCCATAACAATCAACATGTTTGAGTTATTGCCGGGCGGGGATCTAAACACTCCGTTCAATCAGGCGGAGGCCACTTGGACCCAATATTCATCCGGAAACGACTGGGACACCCTCGGCGGGGACTTTGGGTCTACCCTTTTGTCATCCGTTAACACCTCGGGGAGTACCTCGACCGGGGATACGTTTACGTTTTCAAACACGCCTGAATTAGTCTCCGCAGCCCAGGCCGCCTATGAGAATTCCCGTCCCTTTCAATTCATTTTGGTGTCAAATGATGAAACAGTTGGGGCTCTGATGCGAATCGTCAGTAATGCCGGCAGCGCATCCGACAGACCTTTGTTGACTGTCACCGCCATCCCCGAGCCCGGCACGCTGGTCTTGCTGGGGATCGCGCTGGGGACGCTGGCGATCTTCCGCCGCCGCAAAAGCTGATTTCCGAGCTTCGGAAAATCATCCCGCGCCGTTTCCGAGTCTCGGAAACGGCGTTTTTCTGTCTTCCGAGCCACGGAAAATCGTCGGAAAAGCGCCGGAGTCCCGACTTTAGGGCCTGTCGATTTATTGGGGAAAAAGAGTTTTAAACCACGGATTCACACAGATAAACACGGATAATTCATTTTTATCGGTTAATATATTTAATCCAAACAACATCCGTGTCCACCTGCCCGCAGTGCTACGCACAGCGTTGCAGGTGGGTCCGTGGTTGAATAAATCAACACACCCTTTAGTCGGATCGTCATCCAGGACCGTTCACGGTCCGGTTTTCAGGGCCCGAGGTCCCACACCCCAAGTCCATACTGCACATTGCCAGGCCCGGAGGGCCGAGACATCTTCCAGACCTCAGTTTAAGAACCCGAAATGGCCGGAAAGATCGCAGATTCAAATGCGTTGTCTGATTCGGATTCCAGAGGTTCAATGATCGAAGGGGTGACTACACTGTCAGCACAGTTCTTTTTACCGCAATGACGAGCTTGCTCGTAGTTGCGGAACATCTCATTCGAGGACGTTGCCCCACAAAAGAAAGAAGCAAGGAACGGGCTCGCCCCGTTCCGCGCAGTCATTTTATACCCATCGCAAAGGACAAGATGTCTGCGCGGAACGGGGCGAGCCCGTTCCTTACTGTTGATGTTTAGATCCCTGTTCGTAAAATGAGATGTTTGCGCTCCACGGGGCGAGCCCGTAAAGCACCTCTGTTCACTCAGGGACGCGCCTCTGTTGCGCCATTTGGATCTGCGATCCTTTTATCTGAAATGGCACCTCAAATTGAGGTCTGATCTTCAGCCCCAGGCGCAGCCTGGGGTTTTGGTCCGAACGGCATGAAAAGGCCCGGAGGGCTGACACATCCCCCGAGGGTGCAGCCGGGGATTTCGCGGCACGGGCACCGCAATGTGCCGGCCCTACGGGCCTGATCAGGCCATGGGTTTACCTTCCTCCGTCCGCCCAAAGTTCCACCGGACTCACGGCCACGTTCATGGTGCAGCCCTGGGTGGTGGTGTGGATGAGGGCCTGGCCGTCGGAGGAAAAATGCGGGTGGGGATCGGGATGCCAGGCCCGCCAGTCCTTCCATCCAAACGGCGGCTGCGGCAGGGGCCCGGCAATGCGCAGCTCGCGGCCGCTTTCCCGGTGCCAGGCCCAGACGGAACAGGGCTTGATTTCATTCCATTGGTAGGTGTTTTCGTCGCAGACCAGCCAGGTGCCCTTGGGATGGACCTGCCCGTGGATGGATGGGCGGTTCCAAAGCAATTCCCGGGTTTTGCTTTCAGGATCCACTTCCCAAATGCCGCTGCCGTATTCGCAGTATTGGATTTTGCCCTCGGGGGTCCACCACTCGTGACAGTTCCTGGCGTTTTTTCCGAACCACAAATCCGGGGTCAGCGGCTCCAGCCGGGTGCCGTGCTCATCCATCAGCCAGGTGCGGGTTTCAATGTCGATGCGGGTGCCGGTGTACACGTCGTTTCCAGGGCCCTGACTGACCATAAACAGTTCCGGATCGTGCAGGGAGAAATGGCTGTGATGCATTTTGCGGACAAAGCGGTGCACCACCTTGTGCTCCCCGTTTTCGCGGTCGTGAAGCCACAGGATAAATTCATCCCCCACATGACTGTCGAAGAGGAAAAACCGTCCGTCCGCGGAGGGGGACATGTTGGTCACGAGGTTGAAGAGGTGCCGCGATTTCAGCAGCTCGGATGGGATGCGCAGCACCTCCTCCCACTCCCCCCGCACATCGATTTTGCAGACCCGGTCGCGCAGGGGGAGAAAGGCCGTTTCGCCGTCGGGGGTGATCCAGGGATTTCCGCTCATGCGCATGTTGGGAAAACAGCGGATTTGCGGATCTGCGGGATCGAGTTTCACCACGCAGAGCAGCCAGGATTTTTCCGGGGGAAAGGCGCAGCGGAACCACAGCCATTCGCTGTCGCCCCGCATGGAGGTGTTCATGAAGTAAAGCCCGGTCTGATACGGGGCCACCCGCTCGGTGAGCAGATAGCTGATGACCCCGCTGTCGGGGTCCGTGACCGCAGTGAAAAACGGATGCGCCGCGAGGCGCTCGTGGAGTGGGGGTGTCATCTTTTGGCCCCGCCGCTCAATTGATCTCGGACAGGCGGTTTTGGATTAGGATTACGATTAGGATTACGATTACGATTATGAGAAGTCATTGGGTTGGTCTCCCATCAGTTTCCGTTGGGGGTAAACACACGCGCGGGCCCTTCGCGGTTCCAGGCATCCACGGGGGTGATGCGGTACTGCGGCACCGGCGAGCCGGCGGGCAGGATATGCACCCAACTGCCGTCGAGCAGGGGCGGATGGTCGGCCGTTTGCCATGCGTCGTCTTCAGTGGCCCGCCATTCGACGCGGTGATCCACCACGGATCTCGCCTCGGGCGGGTTCCAGCTCACGAGGATGCGCGTGGCGTCGTGAACACCGTGATAGGCTTCGGCCCGCAGTCCGGTGACCGCCTCCGGAGGTGCGAAGGCCTCTTTGCGCAGCAGCAGGAAGACATGCACGCCGGGCAGGGGAATGTCCCATTCGGTTTCCCATGCGCCGTCCGCATGCAGTTCAATCTCTGAAATGTCCCCGAAGCGGGTCAATTCCTGCTGCGCGCGCATGGCCCGCAGCTCGGTTTCGCCGGGGACCCAATTGGATGCCTCCATCGGGGGTAGAACCTCCTCCCAGACGCGGTAGGGATTGCCGTGGTCTTCATCGATGCGGTACTGCACCAGGGTGTATGCACCCTGGGGGAGATCTTCCAAACGAAGCGTGCCGCTCCGCTGACCGCCGGTGCGCGCACGGTTGTCGGCCACGGAGAGGAACAGGGCCACGCCCTGTTGTTCGGGCAGCAGGGTGCAGAGGCCGGTGACCGAATCCCCGCCCTCTATGCGCCCTTTGACGCGTTCCTGACCCGCGAAGCTCAGGGCGGTCATGAGGCTGAGCGCCGGTTTTTTGATCAATTCAAAGAAGTCGGTTTCGCGGTGGGGGACGGCAAAGCGGGTGAGCTGGGTGCGCTGCGCCCAGCCGCCGATAAAGCCGTTGTCGTTGCCGAAGATGGTGAAGTCCACGCCGTCTTCATCCACCAGGGTGTCGAAGTGGTGGAACAGTCCTTTGGCCATGATCGCGGCATAAAAGGCGGTGGCCCGCCAACTGTGTGGATCCTTCCAGCCCACCTGCGGATCGCACTCGTTGTTCATCACGGGGAGGGCCAGCAGTTTCGGATGGTGTTCAGCCAGGTAGTCGCGAAGCTCACGGGTGCGGGCCACCATGCGCTCGGGCGACACGGGCAGGTCTTCAGGGGAAAACCAGGCGCCTTTCTCATGCACGGAGAGAAAATCCATGCGCACATCCTGCCTGCCGGTGAAGGGATTGGTGCCCCCGTCCACGTGGGCGAGCAGGGTGGTGATTTCCTTTGACAGGGTCCGCGCGGTGCCGGGTCCGCCGAAGACCAACGCGGGATTGGCTTCTTTCAGGCCTTCCGAGCAGGCATCGTAATAGACGAGGAAGTTTTCCACGCTCTGATGCCACCAGCCACAGTCGGGCTCATTCCAGGTTTCGAAATACCATTGTTCGATCTCTTCGCGGCCGTAGCGGTCCTGCAGGTGCAGGGCCAGATCACGCACCAGCCGCTTCCAGGCTTCGGCCTGCCCGCGGTCCTGAAAGTCGTTGAAATAGCGGGACGGATTCCCCATGAGTTCAAAGAAGGGAATCAGGCGGTTTTCCACCAGCGCGTCCAGGCCTTCATCCAGTTTGGACCAGTCGTACAGGGGCGTGTCGCTGCCGAGGCCTTTGGCGGTGACCAGTTCCAGCAAATTGTGGATGCGCACATAGCGCACGCCGTGCCGGGGAATGGCCGCCAGGTAGCGCAGGGTCTGCTTCATGTCGTCCTGCAGCAGCAAACTGCCGGGGGTGAAACCGGTCCAGCGCCATTCGATGGACACCGGCAGGGTTTTTTCGGAGAGGGAGTAGGTAATGTTCATGAGCGTTCGCAATCGATGAGGACGTGAATGGCGTCGTTGTTCTGGTCGTTCCGGAGTTCAAATCCGGCTTGAATGTCGGAGAGCGGGAAGGTGTGGGTGATCATCTCGGAGGTGTTGATGAGCCCGTCGAGAACCCACTGGACACCGGTTTGAAAATACTGCCGCATGTCCACGTCCCGCTTGGGTTCGGTGGAGAGGATTTCTCCCCGCTTGCGGTGCAGCTTGAAAAAGTCGAAGGGTTCGTTGCAGGTGCCAATGCAGCCGTACATGACGATTTTGCCGCAGGTGTCCAGACAGTCCAGGGCGTCGACCATGCCGTCGCCTTCGAGCAGGCAGGGAACCACCACGTCAAAGCCGTCCGGAAAATCTCCGCCCACCACATCCATCGTCGGCGTGTCGGCGGACGGAATCCTGTAGGTGTGGGTGGCGCCGTATTTGCGGGCCAGCTCCAGATTGCGGTCGCGCAGATCGGTGACCACCAGTGCCCTGGGGCTGTAGAGGGCGATGACCTGGGTGATGACCAGCCCGCTGACACCCTGTCCGGTGATGAGCACGGTTTTGTTTTGATTGATCTGTCCCAGTTCTGCCGCGTGAATCACCCCGGGGAGAATTTCAATCAGACTGGTTTCCTTCAGGGGAAAGGAGGGGGGGAGCACTTTGACGTTGAAGGGCTTGCAGACAATGTATTCCGCGAAGGCGCCCCAGACATAGCGGCAGGTCACCTGATCGCCGACTTGCAGGCCGTGCACGTTTTTGCCCACCTGGTCGATCACCCCCGCCACCTCGTGTCCGAGACGCGTGGGGGTGGTCATGAACTCCGGCTGACGGGTGCCGCGGTAGGCCTCCAGGTCGGAACCGCAGATGCCAACCCATTTGATTTTCACCCGGATGTCATCGTCGCCCGCTTCGGGAATTTCCGCATAGGCGGTTTTCAATTGGCCGAAGGTCTCCAGCACCGCGACCTGCTGTGCCTTCGGGTGGTCGGGATCGACAAGTTCCAAATCCGCCATACTCATTTTTGTGGTCATTGCTGTAATTTCCTGGTGGGGGGGATGGGGTATTGGGGTTGTGTGGTGATTGGAATTTCATGACAACATCACCACATGGCTCCATTACCCCGGGTTTCTGGTAAGTATTAAACCACAATCCCGAAGATTTGTCTTTGACGTGAATGGAGAATGTTTTGTCTGAAATGGAAATATTTACAGGTTTTCTATTTGGAGACGGTTCTGAAACCCCGGAGCCAGCTCCACGCCGGCGGGCAGTGTGGCCCGGACCTGTTGTCTCCAGGCGGCCGGGGGGAGTCCGACGATTTCCCGAAAACACCGGCTGAAATGGTGGACGCTTTCAAAGCCGGTGAGGTCGGCCACCTCCTTCACCGCCACATCGCCATAACAGAGCAGTTCTTTTGCTTTCCGGACGCGCACCTCCCGCAGGAGCCGCATGGGGGTGCGCCGGATTTCCGCCTGACAGCATTGACTGATCCGGCGATAGGAGAGGTGCAGGTGCGCGGCAATCTCCGCAGCGGTCCATTTGTGGGCCGGGTCGTTGTCAAAGAGCCGCTGCACGCGTTGCGTAATGCCCGCCGCGGCGGAGGGATCGCCGGATTCGCTGCCGGTCATTCGCGGCCCCGCCTCCGGAGGATGCAGGGCCTGCAAAAGAAAGGCATGCAGCATCAGGTTGCAGCGCACTTCCCGAAAATTGCCCGGGGACCGCGCGCAGGTGTTCAAGGCCCGGAAAGGACTTTCCAGATCTGCCCGGGACGGATGCACCCCGCTTGCCATGGGCGCACACGTGAGTTCCGCCGCATCGGAGAGCAGAAACTTCATGTCCAGGGTTTCGAGAAAGCCGTCCGCTGGAACGCACCAGCCATGGCGCACGCCGGGAGCGAACCAGAGAAAGTCGGCGGCCCCGACGGCAGCTTCCCCGCCCGCCCACTGCACCTCCGCCTCCCCGCGCAGCACCAGCAGGCATTGGTGAAAGGGGTGGTCATGCGCCACCACCCGCAGGCCCCCGCGATAATCAAAGCGGGCGATCCAAAGCAGTTGGGGGGAGGTCATCGTGTCAAAATCGCCAGCACCCGTTCCCGATGTTTGGTCGAGAAGATCAGATGAAGATACATTTTAGCGAGGGAGTGCGGCATGAGCCTCCGGGGATATCGCGCCCCTTCAGGGCGCAGGGTTTCGGTTGTGCAGACCCGGGGCATCGGCGCAAGCGCCGAAGCCCCGGGCTGTGATCTCCGCCCCCGTTGGGGGCATAAACGTGGATAATGATGGCGACAGGGACAACCCCGGCCTGAAAGGCCGACAGACCCCAGCCCGGTTGGAGGCCGGGAATGCGGTTTGCGTGTCCAAGGTGACCGGCCCGAAGGGTCGACAGATCCCAGCCCAGGGCAGAGGCGTAACACGCCGACGCCCTGGGATATGGTTTCCCGCACATTTCCCCGGCCTGAAAGGCCGGCAGATGCCCCGTGGACACGCCGATGCCCCGGGGTGTCGTCAATGGATTCATGGTTCATGCGAATGATTTGAACGCATTGTGTGCGATATTTCAATGTCTATTGATTGATATGTCCCGTTGCCGTACATCACCGGGAGATGTCTGTATGAACACTATACCGGAACCCGTGGGGACGAGATGCTTGACCGCCACTCGCGGGGAGATTGACCGCTCCACACGCGGAAGGCGCTTGCGAAGGCGCCCTGGTTGGTGAAGCCCGCCTCCTCGGCGATGCGCTGGACAGACCAGTCCGGCTTTTCCCTGAGCATCTGCGCCGCGCGCTCCATGCGCAGCTCCAGCAGAAAGGTGCGGGCCGTTTGCTGCAGTTCCTGCTGAAAGAGACGGTTCAGGGTGCGCGCGGACATGGTGAGGTGGGCGGCCAGCTCCTCCACGGTGGGCGGATGTCCGCGTTGCACATGCCGCCACGTCCAGCGAATGCCTTTTGCCAGAATCGGATGCCCGCAGGCGGGTCCGGCGGTCGAGACCCGGCCCCAAATGCCCTCCGGCTCAAAAAAACGGCACAAGTCGGTCGCCGCCTCGGGATCCCGCCCATGTTCCATGAACCAGGCCATGGCCGCACGGCCCTTGGCCGCGTTGGCAGTGCGCACGCAGGAGATGGACCGGCGTGCGCCCGGCAACCAGCGGAAAGCGACCGGGAGATCGCCGGACAGCAGCCCCGTGGTGTGCATCCGTTCCGGAAAGCGGGTAAACAGACAATGCTCCACTTGTTGCGCCATCGGATGATCCACCGTGAAAATCCCTGTATCGGGAGGCAGATCCCTGAGTACTACTTCCAACTGCTCGGACATCGCATTGAGATAAGCCTGCGGATTCCAGTGGCCCTCACTCCACAGCTTCGACACATCGGGCAACTCGGCGTGCCGCACCTCCTGACCCTTGTCACACAAAGCACTTGCAAACCCCTGCAAACGCTGCTGCGAAAATTGGAAGCGGGACATACCGATGGCCAAATAGGCTTTGTAGCCATTCTGCAGCAAATGCCTGGCGGCCTCGCGGCCGACGGCCACATCCGCATTCAGGAGATTGCCGCAATGCGGCAGCGGTCCCCGGCCATTGCTCAGGTTGATGATTGGAAACGGACTACCCGCTTCCACCCCGCCCTACCCCCAGCACAACATCCCCAGACAGGCGTCTTCATCCAGTTTCCGCCGACCCAGGTACGGCACCTCCTCAATCGGATGCCGCCAGTCCGCCGCATCCGCCGCTTCGCTCACCCCCATCCAAATCTCCACATGGCTCTGAACCTGACGATCCAACACCGCAACCAGATATGAGGATTTTCTGCTCATTCCTCCATCAAATCACATCTCCTGACCGAAAAACAGAAATATTTTGCGGAAAGTAGCATATACAGGAAAAAGAAAGTCCTCTAATATCATACTTATTCTCAACAAACCACCGCAAGTCTAGAAAAGGAATTTTGATATGAAAAATTTGAAGAATTTTATTCGAATTACTTTATATGGCCTGTCATTCCCAGCCATCGCAACCACAATTTTTTATGATTTCAATGATCAAAACAATCTTGGATGGTCTGGCGTTACTGGGGCAGCCGATGAAGTGAGATGGTTGCAGGAAAATGGTTTATCAAGTTCCGGTGCTATTGGACGCACCGATAATTCCAACCGGGTGGCGGCTGTCGTTAGTAATGACACCTTCACCGGGAATCAGATGTCCTTTAACGTTTACTTCTACCTCAGTGCAAATTCTTCAACTAGCAATACTTCCACTACCAGTGATAACACTTTTACAGTAGGTTTTAAAGATAATAGCCAGGTGGGGCAGACGAACAATGTCGCCGATGTCAATCGGATTAGCCAAGCAAATAATTCAGTTTTTGCTGGAATTCAGCTCAATAATGCAAGAGAAATGCGAATACAATTAGGAACATCCAATTCAATTAATTCCAGTGATTACGAACTTTTAGGCATTGAAGGTTGGTTCTATATGACCAATCAATTTAATTATACTGGTACTGACAACGAGTGGTCTCTTACAACCTCAATTTTCAATTCAGATGCTTCAGGTGTTTTTGACCCTGACGCGAGTGTGCTTTCCCATACACATCTTTTTTCTGATGGCCCGTTGCTCAGCAATTTTTCCAATGTACATGCAGCCATGGATTTACCTCGACATGGAGGCGATCAACGAAGAACGGTACGTCATGTAGACAATGCGACCATCACTGTCATCCCCGAGCCCGGCACGCTGGCGATGATTGGGATTGCGGCCCTGGCGGGGCTGATCGGCTTTCGCCGCCGCCGCTGAGGCACCCTGTGCCAACTTTCTTTGCGCCCGCCCCTCTATCGTGGGGCGGGCTTTTTCTTGAGTCGGGAAACAGCTTGGTCTGTTTTAAATATTCTGTCCGTATTAAGCATGTGGCAATTTCTGTTTGTTTCTGCTAGGGTTCTTTTTTCTGATTAGTCTATCCTCGTTCGTTTCATGGAGTCTTGTATGATGATTTTTCGCAATGTTTTTTTTCTGATGTTGTTTTCGGGTTTGTCGCTTCGCGCGGAACCGCTTCCCCTGCCGCAGGCCGGGGAGATGCTGCAGGTGACACTGGAGGGTCTTTTGTTCCAGAACCCGGACACGCCCGGGCGGGCGCTGATGATGGAGTTCAACCGGCTGGGGGATCACTGGTTTATGGGGGGCGGCCATTCCCCGTCGTATAACCGCGGCACGCACCGCGGGGTCATCACGTTTGCGGATGCGGAAAAGTTGGACGCGTTCCGGATGCGGGTGGATGTGCAGGGAGACGCCTGGGTCAGCGGCGGGTTTGTCGATGTGAAAATCGATTGGCGTTCAGAAGACGGGGAGAATTTTGTTGGAACCTATGAGGGCGAGTCTCTTGGACAGAAGGTGTCCGGAACCGCGCGCGGCGTTTATTCCTCTCCGGCAGATCCGTTGCCGGGTTTTACGGCGGCGTCGCGCGGTCAGCATCCGCGTTTGCTGTTGACGGAGGCGGATCTGCCCGCGCTGCGCGAAAAAGCGGAAACCGAATTCGGACGGGAGGCGCTGGCCCGCTTTGAGGAGTCGTCGGTCGGGCTGGGGATGCTGTATCTGCTGCGTGAGGACCCTGCCTATGCCGAGCGTGCCAAAGTGGCGGTGCAGGTGCATATGGCCGATATGGAGAGCGGGGATAAATCGATTCGTCACCGCTTCTGGGGCTATCGTCTGGAGCAGGTCGCCATCACCTATGATCTCTGTTTCCATGCCTGGCCGGAGGATTTCCGGGCCGAGGTTCAGGATTACATTCGGGCGATTGCCCGCCGGATGCACCGCGAGAGAGGGTCGTGGACCGAATATGTGCAGTGGCATCCGGAAAACGCTTACAACGCCTCCATGATATATTCCGGGGTGATCGGGATGTTGGCCATCGCCGATGTGGAGGGCAACGCCCCCAATCCGCCCGCCGCGCCCGAGGTGGAGCGGCTGGCCCCGAAGGACTGGACCCTGGACATCGATGTGCCGCTGGTGGCGGTGGAGCCGGGGGTATTGCCCGCCAAATTCTGGTATTCCGGACCGTTGACTCAGGAACAGTTTCAGGCCTTCCGTGAGGCCGGCGGGGACCTGAGCACGCTGGAACTCGACGAGGAAAAGGTTCGGATCCTCGAACGCGATCCGGCGGAGAGGGGCATTGTCCGGAGCGGATATACCGGCGGTCATGACACGCTTTGTGTGAACCAGGCCTCCGGCACCGCCTTTGACAGTTGGAATGTTTTCGCAACCCGCTGGAATGTGACGGAGGGCGGAAATTACTATTATCAAAGCAACCACGGCGGCGTGGTGCCGTACCTGAACGGCGAGCGTGTCGGCAATTCGGTGCTGCTGAACCTGGAGCCGGGGGAGTACACGCTGGTGCTCGCCGCGCCCCTGGGGCGTCCCAATCCCTGGGCGGGTGTCTTTGTGCGTCCGGTTCTGCGTCCGGTGAGCGACGCAGAAGTCGAGCAATTGCAGGCCGATAAAAACGAAAGCTATGCCCGGGCGATCATCTTTCACCGTCAGGTGGCGGCCGACCGGGAGAAACTCGGAGGCGTGGACCCGGCCACCACCTCGCTGGTGCGGGACGCTCTCTTCTGGTTCCGCCGCTATGAGGAAACAAAATTCGGTGCCGCCGGGAGTCAGTTGGGGTCCACCAACAGCATGGCCCTGGAGGGGCCGGGCCTCATGTCCACCATCTATCGGAATGTGACCGCGCAGCCGCTGGGGCATCAAAACGGCATGGCCTACTGGCTGCCGCGCAAGCTGATGGCGTTTTCATGGACCGCGGAGGGCGAGGAAGTGCATCAGGACTTTTTCGGAGAGGCGGACTTTTATGCCCGGGGCTTTCAGGATGACCGCCCCAACCGCGGCCTGGTGCTCGCGGCGCACTTCCCGACCATCGCTCCGGAATATCAGCCCATGGCGTGGTGGTTCTGGCAACAGATCGGCAGTCCGTTCGAGGTCCGCACCTTGCCGCGGGCGAACCGTCTGGTGGAGGCGGGACACCCCGGCACCAGTTACAACAGTATCCCTGTTTATGCTTTCCTGCACGCCCCGCTGGAGATGGAGCCGGTCCATCCCGCCGAAGCGCTGCCCCGGAGCTGGCATGATCCGGTTACCGGCGATTTTATCTTCCGCAACGCCTGGGAAAATGAAGAGGACGTGGTCTTGCAGATGACAGCGCAGCAGGTCTTTAACCGCGGGGGAAGTCAGACGTCCGGCTCCTTCGCGCTGCGGGGCCTGGGACACAATTGGACCGCAGATCAGATTGTCAGCATGACCTCCATGCCGCCACGCAACGAGCATCCGGTGGTGCAAACCGAAAACCCCAACCAATTCCGTGAAGGCAGGGGACGCGTGCTGGACGCCCGGGTGTATGCCGACGGCTCCGGCGTGGTGCGCATGGACCTGTCCAAAGCCTATCGCAGTCAGCCGGAAGGAAAAGCCCGCCTCCGCAACGCGCGGGACAACATCGGGTCGCTTTATCCCGGCGCGTTGATCGACGACGGGGATGTCGTCTCCGTTACCCGCACGATTCTCACCGATTACAGCGGCGCCGCCGGCGTGCCTGCGGTGGTGATCCTTTTGGATCAGCTTGAGGGTGTTGAGCACCATTTCTGGAGTTGGCCGCTGAGCATTGAGATTCAGATGCGCGGCAACTCCCCGGGAAAAACAACCCCAATTGAGCGGATTGAAATTGAAAAACCCGAACATGTGGACCTGTTCGACAACGGGTTCGTCCTGCGGCGCGGGGACAAGCGGCTCACCACCCGTTTCATTTCGGATGAGAAGCTCGATGTGGGCCTGATCGGGCTTCAGAATCTGCGGCATATTGTCCATTCCAGATGCCAGCTCCGGACCCGGAATCTGGTTACTGCGGAGGGGAGCGACACCTACCTCGCGGTGATCACCCTCGGAGAAGGGGACGCGCCCGTGATGGAAACCGAACGAAGCGGGGACGTCCTGCACATCAGGATCGGCGGTGCCGTGTACCGTGTGGAAAACGGGCACCTCCGGTTTGAAGGCCGTAGCGATGAGGTCCCATAAAAAAACGCTCCGGCGAACCGGAGCGTAACCACAAGAGAAAACAATGAACAAAAAAATCAGGTGAGTTGCGCTTTGGCTTTTTCGACGATG
The DNA here is from genome assembly GCA_020831625.1 of Verrucomicrobiota bacterium. GTDB lineage: Bacteria > Verrucomicrobiota > Kiritimatiellia > SS1-B-03-39 > UBA6053 > PXAS01. The sequence continues at coordinate 105,432 of JAFIGD010000005.1, forward strand.
CCGGCAAAGCCTTCGGGATCGTGGATGGCGATCTCGGAGAGCATTTTGCGGTTCAGATCGATGCCGGCCTTTTTCACACCGTTCATGAAGGTACTGTAGTTCAGGCCGAAGGGCTTGACGGCGGCGGAAATACGCATGATCCAGAGGGCGCGGAAGTCGCGCTTCTTGGTTTTGCGGTGGGCGAAGGCCATGCACTGGGCCCGGTCCACCGACTCGGTGGCGGTCCGGAACAGTTTGCTGCGTCCGCCGCGGAAACCGCGGGCGAGTTTCAGACGGTCATGACGGCGTTTGCGGGAAGCGGGGGCGTTGGTTGCGCGGGGCATGGTGTGAACTCCTATTCGGGAAAAATCAGGTTAAATGGATTTATAGCGGGCGGCATCCCCGGCGGTCATCACCTTGGCTTTGGCCAGACGGCGCTTCTGCTTGCGGGATTTGCAGGTCAAAAGATGCCGGGTGCCGGGCGAGTGAAAGATCAACTTGCCGGTGCCGGTTTTTTTGAACCGTTTAGAGGCGGACTTGCGGGTTTTTCCGGATTTAGCCATGGTGAAACAAGGGGTTTATGATTGAAAATTGGGGTGATCCGCATGATCCTGCGGGATCGACGGGCGGGAAGTGATATGTGTTTTTAGGGGCGCTGTCCAGTGTTTTTCACAGAAAAGTGTTTTTCCGTTGTGGGAATTCGTCTATGCATTCGCCATGCGTCGGATTTGTGTGTTGTTTCTGTTGTCGGTTTGGGGGGGCTTTCAGGCCCCGGGCGGGGTGTTGACCTCGGAAAACGGGGCTCCGGTGGTGACGGTGGTGGTGCATAACTGGGTGTTGCCGGACGCGACCCGGAATGATCCGATGTCGCGTGCCAATCTGGCGGTGGTGCGGGCGTTTCAGCAGCGGTATCCGGAGATCGTGCGGGAGCGGTATGCGGCGCGGTACCGGGCGGATCCGGACCGGTACGGGGATCATGACTGGGACCGGGTGTCGGTGCGCACCCGCAAATTCACGGGCATTCGGGTGGAGGGGGTGGAGTCGGACCTGATGGCCATCGCGGGGGGCGTGGCTCCGGATGTGATGTATTTGAATTTCCGGCGGTCGGACACCTATATCCGGCAGGGCTTTCTGGCACCGCTGGATGATTATCTGGCGGAGATGCCGGAGGCGGAACTCGCGGAGCGGGTGCATGAGAAGGTCTGGCCGGTGATCCGCCGGCCGGGTCCGGACGGAACCGAGCACACCTGGGCGCTGCCCTACGGCGGTCTCCTGGGCAAAGGGTTGCTGTATAGAAAGGACCGCTTCGCGGAGGCGGGGCTGGCCCCCCCGGATGCAAGCTGGACCTGGGAGGATCTGCATCATGCGGTGCGGGTGTTGTCCGATCCGGGAACCGGCCGCTACGGCATCCGTTTCGCGCGGGGCACGCATGAAAGTTATCAGTTTACCTCATTTTTGTGGTCCGCCGGCGCGGAATTCATGGTGCGCAATCCGGAAACCAATGAATGGACGATCGAGTACGACTCCCGCGAGGCGGCGGTGGCCCTGGATTTTTATACGCGTCTGGTGACGGAGCCCTGGGTGGATGCCGGCGGGGTGCGGCGGCGCGGCTTCGCGTTCCGCGACACGGCGGGGGCCTGGGCGAAATGGCAGCAGGGCGATATCGCCATCACGCAGGGCTATGTGGACGAGGAAATGTTCGATGTCATCAATCCGGAACTGACCGGACTGGCACCGATTCCGAAGGGGCCGGACGGTTTTCGGGCCAGCGAGGTGAACAGCCGCATGTTGGGCCTGTTCCGCGATATCCGGCATCCGGTGGTGCGGGACGCGGCCTGGGAATTTATCCGGTTCTTTGACTCCGAGGAGGCCCAGGAGATCCGCACCCGGATTCTGGTGGAGTCGGGACTGGCGGGATTCCTGAATCCGCGTCAACTCGAGCGCTTCGGTTACGGGGCGCTGTTGAAACTGACCCCGCCCGGCTGGATGGATGTGTTCGCGCTGAGCATTCAGAACGGCCGTCCGGAGCCCTACGGTCCCAACAGCAATATCGCCTACGATTTATTGTCGGTTCCGCTCCAGCGGGCACAGGAGCTGGCGCTGGCGGGAGAACTGCCCGAGGACGATGAGGCGCGGCTGGATGTGCTGCAGGGCCTGCTGCGCGAAGCGGCGGAACGGGCGCGGCGGGATATGCTGGGCATCACCCCGCCGGAGGAACTCCGCAAACGCAACACCGTTTCCGCGCTGGTGCTGATCGTTCTGGCGGCGGGGTACGCCTGGGTGATCCGCCGGATTGTGAAAACCTACGCCCGGGCGGCGGTCGCCGCCGGCGAGGTGGGTAAGCGCCGGAATCATCTCTGGGTGGCGGCACTCATGTTCCCGGCCCTGGCCACCGTGGCCCTGTGGCAGTACGTGCCGCTGGGCCGGGGCTCGCTGATGGCCTTTCAGGACTACCGTCTGCTCGATCCCTCGCCCTGGGTCGGCCTGCGCAATTTCGGCGAGGTGTTGTTCGATTCCCGCTGGTGGCAGGCGGTGTGGACCGCCATCCGCTACACACTTTTGGTCATGGGCCTGACCTTCCTGCCGCCGATGCTGTTGGCGGTACTCCTGCAGGAGGTGCCGCGGGCGCGGCTGTTTTTCCGGACGGTCTATTATCTCCCGGCAGTGGTGAACGGACTGGTGATGATTCTGATGTGGAAGTCGTTTTATGAGGAAAGTGAGCGGGGGCTGCTGAACGCGGTGGTGATGCGCATTCCGGCGGGGGCGCATGTGCTTGGCGGCGCGTTTTTCGCGGCGGTGTGTGTGGGGCTGTCGCGGCGGCTGGCACGGCAGGACAACCGTCTGTGGTCCGGACTGTTGCTGGCGGCGGCGGGCGGATTCGGGTGGACGGCCTGGACCCTGATCGAACCGATCGTGGCGCAAAACGGCGGTTTCGCTTTGGGCGCGACCCTGCGGGAGCCGGTGCGCTGGCTGAGCGATCCGGCCACGGCGATGCTGGCCTGCGTGCTGCCGCTGGCCTGGGCGGGCATGGGGCCGGGATGTCTGGTGTATCTGGCCGCACTGAAGGGCATCGACGAGGAGTCCTACGAGGCGGCGGAAATCGATGGCGCGGGCTTTCTCGACAAAATCCTGTTTGTGGTCGCCCCCCGCTTGAAGCCCCTGATTCTGATCAACTTTATCGGGGTGTTTATTGCCGCCTTCTTTCATGCCGAGGTCAATATTCTCGCCATGACCGGCGGGGGCGCGAACACCGAGGTGGCCGGGCTGCATATTTTTTATCAGGCGTTCATTTATCTGCGCTTCGGTCCGGCCACGGCCATGGCCTGGCTGCTGGGCGCGCTGCTCATCGGCTTCACCCTCTGGCAACTGCGGATGCTGGCGAATCTGGAATTTCGAACCTCGGAGAAGCACTGATGGGCCTGATTCCCAAAACCGGACGGAAAGCCTGGAAAGTTCGCCTCCTGCACGGCGGGATTTTTGCGACCCTGACCCTGGGGGCGCTGACCATGGTGGTGCCGTTTCTGCTCATGTTGACCGGGGCGACGCGCACAGGGGTGGATCAGCACGGCTTCCATGTGCTGCCGCAGTTTTTGCGCGATGACACGCTGCTGTTCCGCAAGCACATCGAGGCCCTGTACAACGAATCCCCCTCGGCTCTGCGCGCGGCCTGGGGCGTGGATGACGCCGACTTTTCGACGCTGGAGCGTCTTGAGTCCGTGGACCGCGAACAGGCGGAGGCCTGGCGTGTCTTTGTGGCTGCGGAAGAGGGCGCGTATTTTCCCGGATACACCCTGACGCCGGTAAGCCGCTCGCGCGGCCGGAATGTGCGCGGGTTTATCCGCTATCTGAAAGAACAGTACGCGGGGGACATCGCGGCGGTGAACGCGGCGCTGGAGACCGATTTTGCCGGATGGAACGCGGTGGCGGTGCTGCCGCCGGATCCGCGGGCGCGGCTGGGACGGGTGGAGGACTCCCCCTGGTGGTCGGCCTGGGAGGATTACCTGGAGACCGCCGCGCCGGAGTGGTCGCTTGCAAATTTCGATTTAACCGGATTTTTTCATGAGCGGGTCTGGATTCCGCAGCGGGGCAGGGGGGCGGCGAGGCCGGAACTGACGCGCACGGCGCCGGAGGACGACGACGTGCGGACGGCCTGGACCCTTTTCGTGCGGGAGATTGTGCACCCGCAATTTGTGCGCATCGGCACGGAGGCGGAGACGGCCTGGCGGGCGTTTCTGGCCGCGCGGTACGTGGATTTGCCAACGTTCCGGCGGATTACGCATCTGGAGGCGGACGACTGGACCGATGTGCCGCTCCCCGCCGCCTGGGAGGACAGCGGTCCCCTGCGCACCGACTGGGAGGCGTTTTTGCAGGGATGGAACGATGCCGAAGACGTGCTGCACCGCGCTCCGGTTGATGCGCTCACACTGCACAGTCCGGATCTAAGCTGGCGGGAAACCACCGGCACCGCCCCGCCGATCCGGGAGGCGGACGCCTTGACCTTTGAAGTCCATCGGCGCGAAATCCGACGGCTGTTTTTGTTTCAACATCTCGGGACCGTGTGGGAGATTTTGATTCTGGACGGACGCGGTCTGGGCAACACCGTGTTTTACTGCGCGATGGCGGTGCTGCTGGCCCTGATCGTGAATCCGCTCGCGGCCTACGCCCTCAGCCGGTTCCGGCCGCCGAACGCCTACGCGCTGCTGCTGTTCCTGCTGCTGACCATGGCCTTTCCGCCGATGGTCACACAAATCCCGGTTTTTTTGATGCTGCGCGATTTCGGGCTGCTGAACACCTTCTGGGCGCTGCTCCTGCCCGGCATGGCGCACGGGTATTCGATTTTTCTGCTCAAAGGCTTTTTCGATTCCTTGCCTCGCGACCTCTATGAAAGCGCGGCGCTGGACGGAGCGGGGGAGCTGCGGATGTTCTGGATGATCACCTTCAGTCTGTCCAAACCCATTCTGGCGGTGATCGCCCTGAGCGCGTTCGTGAACGCCTACACGAATTTCATGTTCGCGCTGCTGATTTGTCAGGACGAAAGCATGTGGACCTTGATGGTCTGGCTGTATCAGTTGCAGCAGACCTATGGACCGGGAGTGATGAACGCCGCCTTTGTGCTCGCGGCCCTGCCGACGCTGCTGGTGTTCCTCCTCGCTCAAAACCTGATCATGCGCGGGATCGTGATCCCCGTGGAGAAATAGACAGAGACAGGCGAGGGACCCAGGGCCTGGCCGTCGACAAAAACTTTTTTAAAATAACAGGTATTTTAAAGAGAGTATGAATGCGCATATTGCGGTTTTTTTAGACGCAATATGAAACTATACGGCGGAACCGGATTTCGGTATGTTATGGCAATAGCCACTTCATGATGTACCAAAATGAAAAAATACACCCCGCTGTTTGCTCTTGTTTTGATCGGATTTCTTTACCTCGGGCGGGCTTTATGGTCCAACGCCGCCGGGAAGCCCGTCCCCGCGCGGGGAATGCCCGATGCGCCCTCCGTTGAACCGCAAGCCCTGACGGATCCGACCGGTCTGACCGATCCCTCGGCTCAGGCAGATCAGACGGATCCGACCGATCTGTCTGATTGGACCGATCTCACGGATCGGCCCGTTGCTCCGGAGGCGAATTACGCGGTCAATGACCCGCAGGGGGTGATTTCACCTGTTGTGCATTTGGTGGCCGGAGCGGTGGAACTGGAGCGGCGCGAACTGGAGCCGGATGCTCAAGGGCGTCCGGGTCGGTTGCGTTTGATGCGGGCTGATGCGTTCAAATACCCGCTGCTGCGGGTGGAGGAGCGTTTCGGCACCTACGCGAACGGGGAACTGAATCCGTTCCCCGAGGTGCTGGTTTCGGTAGCGGATCACGTGATGCTTCAATTCGATCCCGCCAGGGACGAAGCGGAGCTGGAGGCACTGACCCGTTCGCTGGGCGGCCGGATCCGCGAGCGGTTGTTGCGGCCGGGTCTGGTGCTGATGGAGCTGCCGGAGGCCCATCTTGACGCGCTGCCGAATGCGATCGCCTCGCTGGGCGCACAGGCGGGCGTGCGTTTCGCGGAACCGGACTGGGTGGTGGGCCATCTCGCGGGGGTGACCCCCAATGATCCGGACTTTGCCGCGCTGTGGGGCCTGCCCAAAATTGAAGCCCCGCTGGCCTGGGAAATCACCACCGGCCGCCGCAACGTGGTGGTGGGCGTCATTGACTCCGGCGTGGACTACAACCACCCGGATTTGCAGGCAAACATTTTCTACAACACCGGGGAGTCGGTGAACGGCACCGACAGCGACGGCAACGGCTTTGTGGATGACATCCGCGGCTGGGACTTTTACGACAACACCAACGACCCCATGGATGAAAACCGCCACGGCACCCACGTGGCCGGCACCATTGCGGCGGTGGGCAACAACAACCTCGGCATCACCGGTGTGGCCTGGGAAACGCGCATCATGCCGCTGCGGTTTCTGGGTGCGACCGGCTCCGGCACCACCTCCGGCGGCATTAATTCCATTGCGTACGCCACCCTGATGGGCGTGGACATGACCAACAACTCCTGGGGAGGCGGCGGCTTTTCACGGGCGCTCTACGACACCATCGCCGAGGCGCGGGACGCCGGGATTCTCTTTGTCGCAGCTTCCGGGAACTCCGGGGCCCCGGATCCGGGATTCCCCGCCCGCTACGGCAACACCGGCTTGCCGGAGGGTCTGCCGCCGCTCGACAACGTCATCAGTGTGGCCGCCTCCGAGAATACCGCATCCGATTCCCTCGCCTCCTTCTCGAATTTGCGAGCCCATATCGCCGCGCCCGGCGTGGGTATTTATAGTGCCACGCTGGGGAACGGCTACGAAAGTCTCAGCGGCACCTCCATGGCCAGCCCTCATGTCGCCGGCGCCGCCGCGCTGCTGTTGGCGGTTCAGCCCGATCTGGAGTACAGCGTCGTCAAGAATATGCTCCTGACCCATGTGGACAAGCGTTTGTCCGATCCCGTATACGAGCTGTACATCCATTCGCAGGGCCGCCTGAACATCAACAGCACCCTGCGCAACCTCAACATCCCCATCATGGTCCACACCGCCACGGCGCTGACCGATCTCAACGGCCCCCGCGCCGGCAACGGGGTGATCAACCCAGGGGAAACCATTGAACTAACCCTTTCCCTGCGCAGTGTCGGCATGATTGACACGGAAAACGTGGTGGCGACCCTTTCCGCGGACAGTTCCTATGTGACCGTGACCCAGGCGACCCGTGTCTATGGCGATTTTGAACGGTATGAGACGGTCGACAACACGCAGCCCTTTGTGTTCACTGTGGATACGTCGCCCCCCACGCCCTATGTCATTCCCTTCCAGCTCACCATCACTGCCAACGAGGGCGGACCCTGGGTGGAGGAAATTCCGCTGACGGTGTACACGTCCGTAGACGTGAGCGGCACGGTGCGCCATCTGGACGGCTCGCCTTTCGCAGGGGCCGAAGTGGTGTACAGCGGACCTTTTTCGGGGAGCGCCCCCGCCGGGGTGGACGGAACCTTTGCCTTTGAGATGGTGGACGGCACCTACAAGGTGTTCGCCGAAGCCCCCGGCTTCCGGCGCAGTCCCACCCGACTCCACACCGCGCCGCCCGGCATCACCGAACTGAATTTCGTGCTCGGCAGCAGTGTCATCGGGAGTTCGCTGGCGGCGGTGGAGGCCGAGGCCCGTCCCGGCGGACGGGTGGAGCTGAGCATCGATCTGAGCAACAGCGGCAACCTGCCACTCAACTGGCAGCTCCGCGAAACCGAATACGGCTTCGAGTTCTTTGAAAACGGGCTGAACGATTCAGGCCGTCCCGATCTGCACTGGAAGGAAATCCGCCAGGAGCAGGGCGGACCGGGCACCCGCATCAGTTGGTGGGAGCTGAACAGTCCGGTGCCGGTGACCTCCGGGGGTGTGCCGACCGGCTGGAGCGGCATGGAGCGCTGGTCGCACGGACCGCTTTCGTTTGATTTTGAATTTCCCTTTTATGGTCAGCGCTTCAGCAGTGCGCGGGTGAACAACGCCGGATGGCTGGGCTTCACCTCCGTGACCCGCGGCGTCTTCTACAACGCCGTCGCGCCCATGCCCGATGAATCCTTCATGGATTACAAGATCGCCTTCCAGTGGGCGCTGCGCGAAGCCGGCCGGTCTGATACGAACGGCCCCACACACCAAAAACCCAACCAAAGCTCTTGGCACAACCAAAGCGGTTTTGGCGACACCCTGCACGCCTACGCCCACAACTGGGATGACCATTCCTGGGTGTTCACCTGGCATCAATGGGGCAGCCCCTTCACGCGCACCCCCTCCGAATTCGACACCGGGCAGGTGGAACTGCGTTCCGACGGCAGCATCATCATGCGCTATCTGGACTATCAGAAGCTGCCGGGGGTGGATGAGTTTACCTTTGGCGGCCCCTTCTTTTTCAGCGCCGGTCTGCAGGACGGCAGTGCCTCCCGCGGCATGAACCCGATTTTCCGCAACGCCACGCCGTACAACCCGACCCCCGGCTCTGTGCTGGTGATGCGTCCCGAGGTCGCCGCCGCCTGGATTGTGCCCGACCGCACCGCCGGCACGCTGGCGTCTCTGGAAGGGCAGGGCACCCTGCGCCTCACCCTGGATGCGGGCCAGCTCCCCCCCGGTGTGTATCACAGCAGCATCGTCATCGACAGCGATGACACCGCCGGCAACGCCGCCCTGCGCATTCCTGTCACCTTCACCGTCAGCGAGACCGCCCCCAGTCTGGTGCTCACCTCCCCGGTGGCGGATCTCACCGTCGAACCCGGAAGCGATCTCAGCGTCACCGCCGTGTTTGACGGCGAGGGAACGCCTGCCGGTGATGTGGAGCTGCTCAACGGTGACCAGGTTCTCGCGACCGGGGATACCTTCCTCTGGGAAAGCATCCCCGGCGGCTTTCACGAACTGACCGGCCGGGTGACCCTGGTCGGCAGCGGTCACACCGTCTATGCCCCGGTGCGGAACGTGCGCGCGGGCAAGGGCCTGCGGCTGCGCTGGGAAAGCGAAGACCTGCCCATGTACAGCGCCTCGCTGGTGGGCAATCCCATCCAGCTGCTGCAGCCTCCGGTGGTTTCGGCCAACCGTGTCAGCGCGGAACGTTTTGATATTACCCCTGTGACCCTCGATCCCGCGCACATCACCTGGTGGGGTTCGACCAACACCCGTGATCCCAACGGACGCGACGGTGCCTTCAACATCGGCAACGCCGGACGCGAGCTGCGCCTCACCACCAACAACTACCGCAAGCATCCCTTCAGCTACACCGTCACCCCCAACACCGTGCTCGAATTCGAGTTCAGGGCCTTCAATGATCCCGCCGACGCCGCCACCTTCGTCTATGGTCTCGGTTTCGCGGAAAACAACAACCTGAACGCCAACCGCGTCTTCCGTCTCCTCGGCAAACGCAACTGGGGGATCAACAGCTGTTACGGACAGTATCCCTACAGCCACTCCTTCCACTCCGGCCGCCGTCCCTGGGTGCGCTACCGCATTCCCGTGGGACAGCATTACACCGGCGACATGCAGCACCTTGTCTTCGTGGCCCATTCATTGGACAGCAACTTCAACCTGTACTTCCGCGATGTGGACGCCGCCTTCCGCAATCTGCGTGTGTTCGAATCCACCGAGTCGGATGCCTTCTCCTTCGCCTGGAGTTTTAACGACACGGCCCGCACGGTGGACGGACCCGAGGCGATCCGCACCTATTTCAGTCCCGGCACCAAGGAAATCAACGTGACCGTCAGCGACGGTCCCTACCGCGCCAGCGCCACGCGTGTGCTGGAGCTGCCCGGTTCCGAAGTCTTCCGCGTGGCGGTGAATTTCCAACCCGAAACCGCCACCATCCCCGCCGGCTTTGTGGCCGACACCGGCAAGGCCTTCGGCGACCGCGCCAACGATTTGCGCTACGGATGGGACAGCGACCGGTCCGGCCAGACCCGCGACGACAACTGGCTGGTTTCCTACGGCTCGGAGCAGGGTGTGACCCGCATCCGCGCCGGCAACGGCGCCTCCTGGCGCATGGCCGTTCCCAACGGCATGTACGCCGTCACCGTCCACACCGGCGCCAGCGAGGAAAACAGCAACGCCCTGCTCCGCTTCAACGGGCAGACCCTGCTCGACCGCAACCTCGGCCAGCACGACTATGCCGAAGGCTCGCTCACCCTGCCCGTGAGTGACGGCGAAATCGTCATCAGCTCCCACCGCAACACCGCGTCTCTGCTCTACCTCGAAATCAACCGCGTGGACGATTTGCAGCGTCCGCCCACCGCGAGCTTCACCCTCAGCCCCCAGACCGGGAATGCGCCCCTGCCGGTGCAGTTCGACGCCGCCGACTCTTTTGACAGCGACGGCTCCATCGTGAGCTACGCCTGGGACTTCGGCGACGGTTTCACCGGCAGCGGCATGCAGACCCCGCACAGTTATCCCGTGCCCGGTGTGTATGATGTGACCCTCACCGTTACCGACAACGACGGCCTCATTGGCCAGACCACCCTCAACGTGGTGGTGCACGGCACCGCCCAGCCCGCAGTGTGGGTGACCCCGCCGCCGCTGCCGCCCGCTGTGCCCCCGGCCTTCGGCGAACCGCAGCCGCAGCCCCGCCGCGAACTGTCCGAGGACGGCGGCAGCCTCGGCTACAGCGTGGTGCTCACCACCGCGCCCGCGCAGAATGTGACGGTTTCCATCGGCACCGGCGACCGCGTCGAAGCCCAGCCCGCGTCGCTCACCTTCACCCCCGCGAACTGGGATCAGCCGCAGAGCGTGCAGCTTTCCGCCGTGGACAACGAAGTGGTCGATGGCGATGAATTTGTCAGTATCACGGCCACCGCCTCCAGCGGCGACAGCGGCTACGACGGTCTCGCGGGCGCGCCCTTCGACGTGTATGTTTTGGATAACGATGCCTACGGAACCGTGCAGTTCATTCAGTCCGCGGTGACCGTGAATGAAGACCACGGAACGCTTGAAGTTCAGGTCTCCCGTATTGGCGGACAGTCCGGCGAACTCACCGCGCAGTTCACCACCGTGGATGGAAGCGCATTGGCGGGAGAGGACTACACCGCCGTCAGCGGCACCCTCACCTGGGCGCACAACGACACCGCCCACAAAAGCATCTTCATTCCCATTCTCGATGACAACGAGCCCGAGCCGCCGGAAACCTTCCTGGTGCAACTCACCGCCGCCGCCAATGAGCTGGACGCCAGCGTGCTCGGCACGCCGGCCACGCTCACGGTGACGATTCTCGACGACGACAATGTCAACCCCGCCATCCTTCTGCAAAGTCCGGCGGACGGGGCCACCTTTGAAGTCGGGGATGTGGTGCCCCTCCAGGCCGAGGTCACCAGCAACACCGCGAACATCACCGAAGTGCGCTTTTTTGTGAACGGCAGCCATGTCAGCGCCCAAACCCAACCGTTTACAGGCAGCCTGTACAGCTTCAACTGGGTGGCAAGTGTCGGCGCGACAACCTGGCACGTGCAGGCCTTCGATGACAACGCCGGAGAAAGCGTTTCCGAGACTCGGAACTTCACCCTCACTCCCGTTCCGAACATCGGAAACGGCGGATTTTTGAGGGAAATCTTCTATGATGTAACCGGGAACAATGTCTCCGATTTGGTGGGCAGTCCCGCGTACCCCGACGAGGCTGACCTTTTTGACTTCATTGACTCCGGGACGATGGTGTATCAGAACAGCGCCACAAATTACGGCACCCGTCTCCGGGCCTACTTTGTGGCTCCGAAAACCGGAAGCTATCATTTTTATCTGAGCGCGACTCAGCGGGCGGAACTCTGGCTGAGTTCCAATGAGCTGCCCGGGAATGCGGTGAAAATTCTCAACAATGTCGGGGCGCAAAATCCCGGGAATTGGGGGCATGCCTCCCAGCGCTCCGCCGCAGTTCCGCTGGTCGCGGGGCAGCGGTACTACCTGGAGGCGCTCCACAAAGCGGGCACTTCCGGCACCCGCCACATTCAGGTGGGGGTGGAACTGCCGGGTGGTCAGTTGGAGCGCCCGATTCCGGTGGCGTTTTTGGAACCGTTTGACGGGGTGAAGGTTGAAACGTTGCCCCAGCTTGTGCTCGTGCCCGAGGGCGGCACCGCCCTGGTGCATGTGCGCCTGCGTCAGCAGCCTTTTGGGGAATTGACGCTGCAGAGCACGCTGATGGATCCGGTCGACGGCGGCGAAAGTCTGGAAGTAATCGGCGGAAATACGCTCAATTTCACCCCCGCGAACTGGAATCAATGGCAGGTGATCAGCCTCTACGCGGCCCCCGATGAAGATGCCATTGATGGCGAGGCCACCCTGCGCCTGGCTCTCAACAACGGCACCTGGTGGGACATCACCGCGCGGGAAATTGATGCCGAACTGAACCATGCCCCCACCGTGGGCATCATGAGCCCAACCACTTCTTCCGTCAACCTGCCCGCCGGGGTGGGACTGTTGCTGGAGGCGGACGCGGTGGATCTGGACAACGATCCGCTCACGGTGCTCTGGGAACGCGTCAGCGGTCCGGGCTCCGTCACCTTTGATGACGCGTCCGCGCTGGAAACCGGGGCCCGCTTTTCCGCCGACGGAGACTACCTGCTGCGGATCACGGTGGATGACGGCGAATACAGCGCCAGCGCCTACGTGACAGTGTGGGTGAATCCGGCGGCGGTGACCGAGGCCAACCTCACCACCACCCGCGGCGGTTCGCTGAGCATTGACGGGGGGAATTGGACGCTTTCCGGGGCGGGCCGCAGTGTTTTCACCAGTCCGGATTCGGCCCGCTTCGCCTACTCTGAACTCCGTGGTGATTTTGATGTCAGCGGGCGCATCGGATCTTTCAGTTCGGGTCCCAACTGGAGTTTCACGGGACTGCATGTTCGGAACAGTTTAAACGTCAATTCCAGTCACTTCACCGCCGGGGCGTACCGGGACGGGAATACCCGTCAAAGTTCGACCGTTCGGTATCGTATCAACGATGGAGATTCAGACACCATTGGCGGACAAAACCTGCCGGGCACCCTCACCGACGGCTGGGTGCGTGTCACCCGAACGGGCAATACTTTCGGCGCTTTTCACTCCACGGATGGCAGCAGTTGGACTGAAAGGGTATCCGTCACGATTTCCATGGGTGCCACTGCTTTCGTTGGCCTGATTGTGGACAATCAATCGGACGGAACCACGCTTGCGACCGCAAATTGGTCCAATGTCTCGATCCCCGCCACCGTCAATCTCGCCCCGCTCGTGGATGCCGGGCCGGACGCGACGGTGGATCTGGGCGACAGCCATACGCTTGCCGCCAGCTTCAGCGGCGAGCACCTGCCGCAGGGGCCGCTGCAAACGCAGTGGCGGAAGATCTCCGGCCCCGGCGCGGTTTACGCCAATCCCGCGCCGCCGACGGAACCCGATGCGGCCGTCAGCTTTGAACTGCCCGGCGAGTACGTGCTGCGCTTCCTCGTCTCCAACGGCGAGGCGGTCACCTTTGACGATGTGACGATCACCGTGGAGGGGAGTGAACCTCTCCCGCCGCCGCCAAGCGGGCTAACCGCCACCGCCATCGCGCATGACCGGATTGACTTGAGTTGGACGGATCCGACTGATCCGTCGGATGAATTCCGTATCGAGCGCTCCGCCAGCGGCAGTACCGGCTGGTCGTTGCTGGCCACAGTCACCGGCACCAGCCACAGCGACACGGGCCTTGCGGGCGGAAGCACCTGGTATTACCGCGTGATCACCCTGCGCGGCGGCCTGGAAAGCGTCCCATCCGGCACGGCCTCGGCCGCCACCCCGGCCGCGCCCGCCGGGCCGGTGATCACCACGCAACCGCAGTCGCAGAGCGTCTTCGAGGGCGCGAACGTCAGTTTCAGCGTCACCGCCACCGGCAATCCAGCGCCGGAGTACCAGTGGCGCAAGCACGGGGTGGACCTTTCCGGTGCGACCGACAGCACCCTGACGCTCACCAACGTTTCTTTTGGCGATACCGGCAACTACACCGTCTTCGTTTCCAACGGGATTGGCGAGGGTGTTGAGAGCGATGTGGCGGCACTGTCGGTCAATGAGACCGGAAACCTGCTTATTTATGAAGGTTTCGACTACGACACCGCGCTCACGCATTTGCACGGCCAGGCGCCCACCGGCGAAGGGCTCGGCGGCACCTGGTCGCAGAGGCACACCGGAGCCGGCGAAAGCCATGTGGTGGACGGGCTGACTTTCGGCCCCCTGGTGGTCAGCGGCAACGCCTTCCAACTGCTCGGGGACCGTTTGACCAGCAGCCTAGACCGCTATAACGTCGTATCGATTCCCGTGACGGCCTCCAGCACCGCGGACACGCTGTGGACCAGTCATCTGGTGGAATTCCGGGTGCGGGACGAGGAACTCACCAATAACAGCGCCAACCCCGATTCCCGCTGGCAGGACCGGGTGGCCCTTTTTCCCGGTCAAATGGGGCGAAGCGACATCCCGGACATTGGCTTTTCCGGGACCCGGGATCAGTCCACCAGCCAGGGCCGGGTCGGCCTGGCCGGGGGCAACACCGACGGGGGCGCGGGGCTTGCCTTCGGGGAAACCCATATAATTATCGGAAAAATCACGGGAATGCATCAAAGCGGATCCGTCACCAAAGCCGCGACCCTGTGGGTACTGAATTTGGCGGATTTCGAGGCCTTTGTCGCCGCCGGACGGACCGAGGCGGATCTGGAGGAGCACCATCGGTTCACACTCACCCGGACCGTCACGAATGAAACGGAACTCACCCTCGGCGGGCACCTGAATCTGCACACCCTCGATTGGAATGTCCGCAATTTCTTCCCCGTCTACGATGAAATCCGCTGGGGAGCGGATTTACAGGCGGTGACGCCGGTGGCCGGATCGCCGCTTCCGCCCCTGATTCCTCCGCAACTGAGCGGGTTGTTGATGATGGAAAACGGCCGGGGCATTCGGATCCAGACTCAAAGCGACTTTGAGTATCTGCTGGAATACAGCGACACTCTTCTGGACGATCCCGAGTGGCTGCCCATGGGTGGTTGGACCCGCGGCAACAACAGCGATCTGGATCTCATGGATGAAACACCCGACGTTCAACAACGTTTTTATCGTCTCCGCATGCGCCGGGGTGTTGGGGAATAGGCCTGATAATAATTGTCAAAAACATATGAATACCGTCTGTTAACGGTAAACGAAGCAATCGTTAAACATCTTAGCGGGCTTTGGTTACTATGAGAGAAGCGAATGAAAACCAAAATCCGTTTACTCCTTGTGTTGCTCCTGCTCGTGTTGACGGGGCTTTTCCTGCGATTGAATGAAGGCGCGGAGGCTCCGTCCGAAGCCGTCGCGCCGTTGGACAAACCGGCACTCGCTGAAGCTTCCCATTCCGGGGAGACGGCGGTTCCAGCGAAGGCTTCGGAATCGGCGGAGGAACGCGGGCAAAACGGGTTTGAGTCGGTCGAGGCACCGGTACTCACCGCGGCGGACCGGGTAGACGCGGAGGGCATGCCCGCGCCGGTGATTCCCCGCGGACTGCACAACCGCCGGGTGTTGGACACGCCCGGGCGCACGCGGCTGGAGCCGGGCACCGGGGAACCCGTGCGGGTGTTTTTGGATGTCCGCCCCGCACGGGAGAACTCGCCTTTTGCCCGGGACGCATACACCCTGGACGCGGTGGAGGCTTCGATATCCCACCGCCTGTTTCATGACCTGGCGGGCGGAATCAGCAGTCGGCTGATCCTGCCGCTGACCGTCGGGGAGGAGGTGGAGGTCAATGTGTACGAAATCGTGCACCGCGGCGAACACACCTTCACTTTCATGGGGAAAATTCCCGGGGACCACGACAACGATGTGATTCTGGTGTACAACGAGGGGACGGTGGGGGGCTCGATGACGTTGTTTGACCCTGAAAGCGGCGGGGCGCGGCACTTTCAGTTTCAGGGAATGGAGGAGGGGGTGATTGCGATCAGAGAACTGGACGGGGAGGCTTTTATGGAAAGTGATTGCGGCGGGGTGATTCCGGGAGAGCAGCTCTTTGACGGCGCGGAGGCTGCGGGCGGGGACCTGGAGGGTGAAGAGGGCGGTTTGTCCGCCGGTGACGGCTCCTCAAAGCATATTGTTGACATTGTGGTGGGATACAGCATCCGCGCCCGGAACAACGGCGGGGGCACCGCCGGGATCGAAGCCACGATTATCGCCTCCGTGGACCGGATGAACCTGGCTTTCACCAACAGTCTGGTGGACAACGCGGAACTGGTGCTTCTGGGAATGATTGAAGATCCGGACTATGCGGAGCCGGGCACGGGCAGCAGTTTGCTGGATGAACTCAACGACCTGAATAATCCGAACAGTGAAACCTTTTCGGTGGTCAAGGATCTCCGCAACGCCCTGGGGGCGGACAAGCAGGCGTTTATTGTGAATGACGCGGATGGCGGGGATGCCGGCCGGGCGTTTTATCCCGGGTTCTCCTCCGTCACCGCCCGCACCTACATGACCTCCACCACAATTACCTTCGTGCATGAGGTGGGGCACAACTGGGGTTTGGCCCACTCCTGGGGGGACAGCTCCTGGTCAGCCGACACCAGTAAAAACGCCAACAATTTTGGCTGGCGTTTCCAGAGCGGGAGTACCAAGCGGCGAACGGTTCAATCCTATGACTGGGGATGGCAGCGGGTGCCCTGGTTCGGCAATCCCGATGTGACCCACCCCAGCCTGAACGTGAAAGTCGGGGCGGCAGACGGTTATAACGCCAGTGGCGACAACACCACGGACAGCCGCTATGTGAACGGGGGCCTGGAGGGCGGATTGGGCGCGGGGTTTGACGGGAGCAACGCGACTTTGGGCGCACGCGCGGCCCACACCCTCATCGCCCGGGCGCAGGAACGCTCGAATCTTCGCGCCCGCGCGGCTCTTGGCGTTACCCGTCCCGCGCCGGGACAGGACGTGGAAATCAACCAGACCTTCTCCCTGGAGTGGGTCGGCGGGGCCTGGCTGGATGTGGTGGACGTCGAATTGTTGAAAGGCGGCGTCCCGGTGGAAGTTATTGCCCAGGGCATTCCCAACCAACACCGGGTGCTGAACTGGACACCCGCCGATCTGACGCGGGGGAGTGATTATCAGATCCGCCTCACGCTGAACAACGGTGAAGAGGCCTCCCTCTCGGAGCCCTTCAGCATTGACCCCCTTTATCCCCGGGTGGTGGACACGTTCGTGGACCCGACCGGTGTGGCTCAACCCGGATTGGAAAGCGTTTCCGTGACCTTTAACCGTCCCATGGATCCGGACGGCTTCTCGATGTCACAGGACGTGACCCGCTTTGTCGGCCCCGGCGGCGCGGATGTCACCGGCAGTCTCTCCGGCGTGAGCTGGAGCGGGAATGACACGGTGCTGACTTTTCAGTTCTCTCCGCTCACAGAGGAGGGGTACTATCGTCTGGATTTTGGGCCCGACATTCAGGATCTGCGCGGTTTCGCCATGGATCAGAACGACAATGCGGTGCCGGGCGAGGCGGAGGACGGTTTCGGGTTTTCGTTCCGGGTCTCTTCTGGCATGACGGGCGGCGTGCAGCCGCTCCTGCAAACGGATTTTGACAGCGGTCATTCTTTCAGCCTGGAGGGCGGCTGGGCCGTGGGTGAGCCGAACCAAGGCCCCAACGGACCGGTCGCCGCCTTTTCCTCACCGAATGTGCTCGGGACCTATCTGAATGGGGACTATTCTGCAAATGTGAATATCTTCGCGACGACGCCCGCTTTCTCCACCCTGAACGCGGAGAATGTCACCGTCAGTTTTCAGCGTTTTCTGGGCCTTCGATATGACAATCGGGGAGGGCCAAATCGAAAACGGGATTTCGCTCGGATTCACTATTCGGTGAATGGAGCCGCATGGCAGCCGCTTTGGGTGAATACGGAGGAAGTAAACGGTGATTTAATCGACCCAGGCTGGGTATCCCGGTCATACGATCTTCCGACTGCGGTAAACAACCAATCGAATGTCCGCCTGCGCTTTCAATTGGAAACCGACGATGCGGAGCATTCCTTTGGCTGGAACATCGACGACCTCCTCGTCACCGGCGAGTTTGAAACCCTGATTCCCCCCGCCCCGGCCCCTTATGTGGCCGGGCATTTTCCCGAAGGCGCGGTGATTGTGTCGCCGACCTCGTTTTGGATCGATTTTGACCAGCCCATGGACACCGGGAGTTTCTCGCTGGGGGATATCGATTCCTTCACCGGACCCGATGGAACGGTCAGCGCCAG
Source organism: Verrucomicrobiota bacterium (assembly GCA_020831625.1). GTDB lineage: Bacteria > Verrucomicrobiota > Kiritimatiellia > SS1-B-03-39 > UBA6053 > PXAS01. The sequence continues at coordinate 123,646 of JAFIGD010000005.1, forward strand.
TGGATTCGCCTGGGAGGCGGACAACCGGTTACGCATTGATTTTCCGCCTGTGTCTGAAGACGGGCTTTATACATTGACCCTGGGCACCGGGGTTTTGAATCCGGACAGTGTCCCGTTGTCTGCGGCGTATGACGCGACCTTCGAACTGGGAACGTTTGATCCGCCGGTGATTCTCACCGAAAGTCTGCCCGCCGCCGATGTCGGGGAGGTCTACACCGCCGGCGTGGCAGCCGTGAGTGAAGCGGGTCTGTCCCTGACTCTGACGGTGAGCGGCCGACCGGACTGGCTGGCGTTTACGGATCACGGAAACGGAGCCGGAACCCTCTCCGGCAACCCGCCGCAAGGGGCTGACGGCACGGTGGACCTGACCTTTCACGCGTTTGACGGCGCATCCACCAGCAGCGGGGCGCTCACACTTTTGGTCCGCCCCCGCGCCTTGGTGACCCTGAGCGCGGGGACGGCCTCGGTGATGGAAAACGCCGGTGCATTGACTGTGACTGTGAACCGCGCGCTGAATGACACCGGTCCGGTTTCGGTGAACTATGTCACCCAGGACGGCAATTCCGACACCGGCCTAAACGCGGTGGCCGGGGTGGATTACGCCGAGACCGCCGGCACCCTGCACTGGGCCGACGGGGAAACCGGGGGCAAAATGTTTTCCGTGCCGGTATTTGATGATGAACTCAGTCAGGGGGACCGGTCTTTCCGTGTGCATATCGGCGGCGTTTCGGGCATCGCGAATTTGGGCCTGGACATGATGGAGGTGACGATTATCGACGAAGACGTGGATGTCCCCCCTCAGATTGTGCTGGAGGATCGTGGGACCGTCACCCATGTGCGGGCCACCCTCAACGCGTTTTTGCTGGCGGGATCGGAGGATACTGTGGGAACGCTTTGGTACGGAGCGGTCGACGGGGGCGGGGCTCCCGGTGCATGGGAGCATGAGGTGGATCTCGGCGGGATTGGTTACGGTCCTGTCAGTATTCTGCTGGAGGGCCTGACGGCGGAAACCAGCTATTTCTACCGATTCGAGGCCGTGAATCAATACGGCCAGGATCAGACGGTCAGCGACAGCTTCACGACCCGGGCGGAGCCGGACGGGCAGACCTTTGAAATCACCTTCCCCGGATACGACCGCGCGGAGACGCTGACCGATTTTCCGCTCTTGGTTCGCATCAGTGAGGCGAACATTCCCGACTTCTTCTACGCCAACATGGCGTTTCCGGAAACCGGCGGGGATTTGCGCTTTTATGACGAGGAGGATAATGAGCTGCCCTTCAGTGTGCAGCGTTGGAATCCGGACGGGGAGTCGCTGGTGTGGGTCCGCGTGCCGGCCCTTCATGCCGCCGCCGCGATCACCATGGTTATCGGGGATGCGGATACGGAGACGCTCCCCGCATACACCGCCGACGGCAGTGTCTGGAACGAGAATTTCCGGGCCGTGTATCATTTTCAGAGCAGCGGCACCTCCGTGCCGGATGCGACAAGTCACGGTCTGGACGGCGCGGTGCAAAACGCCTCCGCGACCACCTTTGTGCCGGGCATTGTGGGCAGCGGCTACGATTTCTCGGGGGGCAACGCCGAGCACATCAGCACAAGCGCGAGTGCCACGGCGCTGAACATCGACGGGGCCAAACCCAGAACCACCTCGGTATGGGCCTACACCCGCACGTTTAACAACGGAGCACCCTTCCAGGCGGGGGCAAACAGCAATGGTCAGATGTGGAGCCTGCGCACCTTGAGCACCGACAACTCGTGGCGCATGCAATTCTGGTCCGGCGACAATGATATCACCTTTCAAACTCAAAACGAATGGGTGTATCTCACCATGGTGTACGACGGCGCGACCGCGCGGGTCTACCGGAACGGTGTTGAGGTTGAGAACAGCGCCTACAGCCGCGTCCTCTCCACCTCGGCCACGGCGGTGCCGCTGCAAATCGGCAACTATAACAACACGAGCTATTTCAACGGTATCCTTGACGAACTCCGGGTTTCGGATGTGGTGCGCAGTGAAAACTGGATCTGGGCCGAATGGAAAAATATGGCGCTGACCGATGAGTTTCTCGCGTTTGAATCCATGGGAGGGGGAGGGCCCGCCGCGGCGGAGGTCACGCTCACCAACCTCACCCAAACTGTGGACGGCACCCCGAAAGCACCCGCCGTATCCACCGACCCGGCGGATCTGGGGGTGAGCCTGACCTACAATGGAGACACCCAGGCCCCGTCGACATCCGGCGTGTATGCGGTCGTGGCCACCGTGATAGAACCCGGTTACGAAGGCACCGCGACCGCCACGTTCACTCTGCTCACGGAGGAGGGGATTGTGGACAGCAACGGCAGTGGCGCGGATGACGGATGGGAGATGGAGGTTTTCGGCAATCTCGACGATGAGCCGGTCATCATCGACGGACGCGCCTATACCCGCCGTGAACTCTATATTTGGGGGCTGGACAATCCCCTGACCCAGGTGTTCAAGATCGAAAGCATGAGCTTTCCCACGGTTTCCGACCGCCGGTATCAGCTCCAGTTCCGCGCCAGCCTGACCCAGGGGGATTGGCTGGATCAGGACGAACCTTTTGACGGTGACGGAGAGGTCCGCGTGATCGAAGCGCTTTTGCCCGGCTTCTACCGCGTGCGGGTATGGAAGCCTTAGCCGTGCCTGTCACAGACGCGAGGGACACGTCGTCTCTGGGGACAGAGGCTGCTACGGTATGGTGGCTCGATGATTCAACGCAACTTTTTTTACGGCTCAACGCAAACGAAACCCAGGCGGGTAGGGTATGGTGAATGTATGATTCATCCGCCTGAATATGCCGCCATCAGTGGCAATGGTTTTATGTTTTTGGAGACGTTTGCATGATAAAATATTCCATTCCCCCCTTGTCTTTAAATAAGTTTAGGATTTCAATTTCGATTCTGCTGGTGTTTTTGGCAGGGCTTTTGTGGCGGGTGCCCCGGGAATCGGGGGAGGGCGATTTTTCTTCCGGAGGGGAGCCGGCTGACTCTACGGTTTCTCCCGCCCCGGATGTGGCGGGAGTCGGCAATCTTGCCGCATGGGGTGCTGAGGCACCGGCAGAGAAGGCGCGGGAACCGGCGGCGGAACTGATCGTGGCCGAGGCGGTCTTTCCGCCGGCCACGCTGCTGGATTTTCCGGAGGAGACCCGCGCCATTGTTCAGGCGGCGGAAAGCGGTCAGCCGATTCGGGTGACGCTGGGGGAGGGGGACAGCGCCCGGTGGCGGTTTCGACCGACTCCGTCGGTTGCCGAAGGGTTTGTGGTGTCCACCGGTCTTCCCGGCGACACACCGACGGTTTACCGCAGTTATGCGGCCCGGAATGTGGACGGAGATCCTTCGGCGGGGCATCAGGCTTTCCTCAGTGTGGCGGGAAACCGAATGGCGTTGATGGTCTTCCGTGACGATGGCATTCTGCATGTGCTCCAGGATGAGGCCGGCGCATGGCGGATTGAAAAAGAGCGGATGGACTTGCAAGGCGTCCAGGCCTGCCACCTGACCGAGGAGAGGGTGTACACCACGCCGCTGTCAGAAGTGCTGGTGCCCTGGAATGAAACCGACTGGGACCGGATTTCCGTGGAGCCGGAGTGGCTGGCGTCGGACGGACTCGATCCGATGACCGGCGACCTGACCCTGACCGACCGGCCCATCCCCTATGGACGGGAATACGCCCAGTCTCTGCGCAGCGTTCTGAATCTCTTCGTGGTGGAAAACGCCGGGGCCAACACGCTGGCCAACGCCTCCGCCCAGACCGCCCGTTATCTCACGCTCTCCGCATCGCTGCACGCCATGTTCGAAAATCAGTTGGGCCTCAATTTTTTGATGCAGGAACTGGTCTTGATCGTCAATGGATCGGACTTCGAATCGCCGGAGATTTATAACTCCGGAAGCACGGGTTCGGGCGCGGATTTGGGGCCCTTCGGGACCTGGCTCAGCACCCATCGCGCCCATGGCACGTACCGATGGAGTGTCGCCACCAAGATCGGGCGTGTTCACAGCGCCAATGGCCGGGCGTGGTTGAGTTCCACCAATACCTCCTGGGGCGTAAACGTGAACAACTCCTCCGGATTCTCGCTGGTGGGGCATGAAATCGGGCACGTGTTCGGCAGTAATCACACCAGCGGGGGTATTATGAACGCCAGTTTGTCTGCCGGTGCCCGGGATTTTTTCCGGCCAGTGGACGGATGGAGCGGGACGGGCGCCCATCAGGCCTACAATCATTTGGTGACCACGACGACACTGGGGGCACGGACCTTCGGAAACGCCCCTTTGCGCCATCCGGCGCAAAAGCCATTCGCCAATGATAATTTCGCCGTCACCCGCGCCGGAGAGCCCGTGCGGATTGATGTGTTGGCCAACGATTCGAAAAGCGCGGTTCTGGGTGAGGAAAATTCGGTGATCCGGGTGATTGAGACCGGATCCGTGTCTCCGCCGCACGCGGGAACGCTCAGTCACAGCGAGACCCACGTGTCCTTCGCGCCCTCGGCCGGATTCACCGGAACGGCCTACTTCTCGTACACAATCCGCGGGGATGTGGGCAATGAAGGCAACGGCTGGCTGCACAAGGGCGATGTGGCGGTGCAGGTGGAGGATCCCGCCGCGCCCGCGCCGCAGGTGACCGCGGTCCGCGGCCCCGCCGCGACCCATCATGACAACGAGCGGGTGATGCTTTCCTGGGAAGATCAGGGCAATGCGCCCGTGGAATGGGAAGTCCAGCGCTCTGTTAACAGCGGTCCGTTTCAGCCCGCGGCCGTGGTGGCGGGCGCCTCACCCAGTTGGATCGATCTTCGGATCACCCGCTCCGCCGCCGTAACGTATCGCGTGCGGGCCAGGGACAATGGGGTTGAGCCCGGAGCCTGGGGGATTTCCGACCCGCTGCCCGCCGCGGACGATCCCCATGCCTTCTGGGATGATTTTGCCTCCGGCACCCTTGCGGGCTGGGAAACCTGGACCAATGCCCCGGATTCCATTGCCCCCAACGACGCGCCCGCACCGCATTTCACCTTTGATGTGTCTGCCAACCGGGCGCGGTTGCACAGTCCGGGCGGTGCTCCGCGTCTGGGGCTTTTGGTTCGGTCGGCGGCACAGGATCTCGCGCAAACCGGCGCGCTTTCCATGTCCGCGAGTCTGCAAATGACCGATGCACACACCTGGCACCGGGTGCTGGCCTGGATCGACGACGGCGGCGCGGTTCTCTGGATCGGTATCGAACGGAACCGCGACAATAATAACACCCGGAAAGTCAGGCTCTTCGGAGTGAATTCCCTTGCGGAATTTTTTCAGGAAGCGGGGGATTTCAATTCCTCCGCACAGCTGTTTCAGAACAACCAGAATGGAAACGCCGGGTTTGTGGTGGATCACCGCGCGACGCTGACGGTTTCCCCTGACGGAGTGGGGATGACGGTGGTTCCGATGGCGATCGGGAACCCCTCCCGCAAGGCTTCTCCGGTGTCCACCCTTGGTCAACTTGATCCGGGGTTGAGCAATTTTACCGGGGTCGGCCGGTTTGCGCTGGGCGGATACGCCAACCAGCCTACTGGAACAACGATCAACTTTTTCGCTGAGAATGTCGCGGTGTCCGCGCTGCCCGCGCCGCAAAAATATTTACCGGGTTTGGTGGATGATGCTCTGCGCCTGAAGCCCGGGGAGGCGGCCACCCTGCGGCCCTCCGCCAATGACATCGGCATTGTTTTGGGGTATTCACTCCAGAGCGTCCCCGCCGGGTGGCAGGTGCATCGCCAGGCGCATGGCGATGAGCTGTGGACGATTCAATCCCCGCCGGATGCCGCGCCGGGGGTTTATGAAGTGGTGTTGCGGTCCACCGCCGATAATTATCAGGTGAACAATGACGGACTCACCGCGTTTTCCACCGTTTACGTGACCGTGGAGGACCCGTCCGCGCAGGCCAATGATCTGCACTTCACGAAATATCGGGGCGAGGGGCCGTTTTCGATTTTCCCGCTGAGCAACGATGTCCATTCCGGGTTTCATGGCTTGGCCAACCTGGATCCCCGCACCGGCACAAACGCCAGCGGCGGGGTGACGGACAACAGTTATCGTCTGCTCAGCGCCGTGTTGCTGACGCCGGCTTCGGGCACTTTGGAGGTGGTCACCCTGAATGCGGTGATCGACGGCGGTCTCGCGGCCCGGCCCACCGGCGAACTGCGGTTCTCCTGGGCGGGCGGCGCTCCCGCAGGAACCGCAGAGATTCAGTACACCTTTCTCGACTCCCGCGGACAGGAGGGAACCGGGATGGTTTATCTTCAATTAAAGCACGAAAACGCCCCCCGCATCACCGCGCACCCGCTGTCGCTGGGGCTGGAGCCGGACACGCCTTTTCAGTTGGATGTGGCGGCGACCGGCGGCCCGCTTTCGTATCAGTGGTTCCGAAATGGCGTTCCTGTTGCCGGGGCCACTGGCGCGACCTATTCCGTGAGCCTGGCGGACGCGTCCCATGAGGGCGTCTATCATGTTGATGTCACGAACAGCAACGGCACCGTGACCAGTCATACTGCGGTGGTGGCTTTGGCTGTGGCTGGACCCGACGCCCCGACACATCTTACCGCCACGGCGGTTTCCGGCAGCCGGATCGACCTGAGCTGGTCGGACGCGTCGGATCCGGCCGACCCGGCGGACGAATTTCTCGTGGAGCGTTCCGCCGACGGTCTTTCCGGCTGGAGTCTGCTGGCCACCGTTCCCGGCACAACCTACAGCGACACCGGCCTCAGCGGCGGGAGTACCTGGCACTATCGTGTTATCGCCCGGCGGGCCGGATCTGACAGCGCGCCCTCCGGTGTCGTCAGTGCGACCACTCCCGCGCCGCCGGTGATCACCGAACAGCCCCAGTCCCAAACCGCCGGTGAGGGTCAAACCGCCGTTTTCAGTGTGGCCGCCACCGGTCACCCCGCTCCTGACTATCAATGGCGCAAAAACGGAATCGATATCCCCGGCGCAACCTCCGGCACGCTCGAACTCACTGCCGTCACCGGTTCTGATGCCGCCAACTACACCGTTTTCGTTTTCAACGGTGTCGGCGATGGTGTGGAAAGCGACACGGCCGTCCTCACGGTCACCGATCCCCCGCCGCCCGCGCCCGCCGGACTCACCGCCACCGCCGCGGCCTTTGATCAAATTGATTTGGCTTGGTCGGACGCGTCTGATTTGTCTGATTTGTCCGAGGCGTTTCGCATCGAGCGCTCTTACAACGGCACCACGTGGAGCACCCTCACCACCGTTGCCGGAACCAGTCACAGCGATACCGGACTGGAAGGTGAGAGCACCTGGTTTTATCGGGTATTCGCACAGCGGGACGGATTGGAAAGCGAACCCTCCGGTCCCGCAAGCGCCACCACTCCGGCCGCGCCCGCCGCGCCGGTGATCACCACGCAACCGCAGTCGCAGAGCGTCTTCGAGGGCGCGAACGTCAGTTTCAGCGTCACCGCCACCGGCAATCCGGTTCCTGATTATCAGTGGCGAAAAGGGGGAGTGGACATCTCCGGGGCGACCGACAGCACCCTGACGCTCACCAACGTTACCTTCGTCGATGCCGGCAATTTCACCGTCTTTGTCTCCAATGGCATCGGTGAAGGCGTTGAGAGCGATGTGGCGGTGCTGACGGTGAATGAACCCGGCACCCTGCTCATTTATGAGGGCTTTGACTACGACATTTCGCTCACGCATTTGCACGGCCGGGCACCCACCGGTGAAGGGCTCAGCGGCACCTGGTCACAGAGGCACACCGGAGCCGGCGAAAGCCATGTGGTGGACGGACTGACCTTCGGGCCCCTGGTGGTCAGCGGCAATGCCTTTCAGTTGCTCGGGGACCGTTTAACCAGTGGTCTCGACCGCTATAACGTGGTCTCGATTCCCGTGGAGGCCGCCACCACTGCGGCCACGCTGTGGACCAGCCATTTGGTGGAATACCGCGTGCGGGATGAAGCGCATGTCAACAACAGCGCCAATCCCGATTCCCGCTGGCAGGACCGGGTGGCCCTTTTCCCCGGTCAACTGGCGCGGAGTACGGCGCCCGATGTCGGCTTTTCCGGGACCCGGGACCAGTCCACCAGCCAGGGCCGTGTGGCCCTTGCCGGGGGCAGCACCGACGGGGGTGCGGGGCTTGCTTTCGGGGAAACCCATATGATCATCGGAAACGTCACGGGCATGCATCAGAGCGGGTCTGTCACCAAAACCGTTACCATGTGGGTACTGAATTTGACCGACTTCGAGGCCTTTGTGGCCGCGGGCCGCACGGAGGCCGCCTTGGAAGCGAATCACCGGTATAAAATCACCCGTTCCGTCACGAATGAAACGGAACTGACGCTCGCGGGTCAGCATCTCAACCTGCACACTCTCGACTGGACCGAACGCAATTTCTTCCCCGTCTACGATGAAATCCGCTGGGGCGCGGATTTACAGGCGGTGACACCGGTGGCCGGTATTCCTCCACCGCCATTGACCCCTCCTGAATTGAGCGGACTGCTGATGTTGGGAGGCGGTCAGGGTCTTCGACTCCAGACTCAAAGTGATTTCGAGTATCTGCTGGAATACACCGACACGCTTCTTGGTGATCCTGAGTGGCTGCCTGTGGGCAACTGGACGCCCGGAAACGACAGCGATCTGGAACTCATGGATGAGACGCAAGACGTTCCGCAACGTTTTTACCGTCTTCGCAAGCGGTGGAGGACAGGGGAATGACGAATGACCGTGGGGAATGAGGGGTGATTGCGGAATGAGGCGGCGGGTTTGGAAAAATGTCATTGATCCTTTGCGGGGGATGCCGTAGGGTGGTCGATTATGACGACTTCTCTTACAGATGATTTGCGTATTCGTGGTGAATTCACGCCGGATCCGGCGGTTTGCCGGTTTGTGGTGTCCCGTCCGGTGTTCGAGGATGACTGGACGTTTCAGTTCCGGAGTCCGGCCGATGCGCCGGGCAGTCCTTTGATCGAGGCTTTGTTCGGGGTGGAGGGCGTTTCGGATGTGAAAATTCATCAGGACACCTTCACCATCACTAAAAATTCTCCCGATCCCTGGCCGAAACTGGCGGGGCGGCTGATCCCGGTGTTGAAGGAGCAGTTGCTTTCGGCGGGTCCGATTCTGGACGCGGAGCGCCGCGAGGCGATGAAAACGGCGCCGCTGGACGCGGATGTGCCCCGGATTATTCAGGAGCTGTTGGAGCAGAATATCAATCCGGCACTGTCCTCACACGGGGGCTGGGTCAAACTGCGCCGGATTGACGGTCAGGATGTGTACGTGGAAATGGGCGGGGGATGCCAGGGATGCGCCAGCAGTCGGGCGACGATGAAATTCGGAATCGAGCGGGCGATCAAAGAGGCGGTGCCGCAGGTGCGGAACGTGATTGACGCGACCGATCACGAGGCCGGCACGAATCCGTATTACCGCTAAGGGATTTCATATCCGATGTCTTCAAAACCGGCCCGAAAACCCGTTGAGCTTCACATTCTTTCCGATGCGACCGGAGGGCTGGCGAGTCATATGACCCATTCGGTTTTAACGCAGTTTCCGAAAGACGCGTTCCGGATGAAATATCATTTGTTTGTCCGGACGGAGGAGGATGTGCGCAGGCATGTCGGGGGGCTTGAGGGGAAATCGCACCTGTTGCTGCACCGGCTTTTGCGTCCGGGTCATAAAGAGCTTTTGCGCCGTCTCAGTGCTGAAAAAGGAATTCCCGAGTACGATGTGACCGGCGGTTTGACGGATTTTATCGCCAAAAACACGGGTCTGAAGCCGTTTCTGGATCCGGAGCGGCTGCACACGGCCGACGAACAGTATTTCCGGCGGATCGCGGCGATGGAATTCACCGCCCAGCATGACGACAACCGGCGGATGGACACGCTGGATGAGGCGGACATTGTGATTGTGGGGTTGAGCCGGGTGAGTAAAAGCCCCACCTCCACCTGGCTGGGCTCCATGGGATACAAGGTCGGAAATGTGGCGATTGCGCCGGAGACGGGTTTTCCCAAGGAACTGGATGGTGTCCGGGACCGCACGGTGGCCTTCACCACGCGTCCGCGCGAGCTTTGGAACATCCGCCGGCGGCGGTTTGACGGCTTTAAGGAAAAAATTTCTGAACAAGAGATTGAACAATTACCGTATTATGATCTACGAAGTATTGTCAGTGAAGTCTCGTGGGCGGAGAAGGAGTACCGGGCGCGCTCCTATCCGATTATCGACATCAGCGGCCAGACGGTCGAAGAGGTCGCCGCGCGGGTGGTGACGCTGCTGAAACCTGACGCGCATGATTTATTACATCCGGAATTTAACAAACATGATGATTGAAGTTGAACATTTAACGAAGAAGTATCCCGGAGGGGTCACCGCGGTGAGCGATGTGAGCTTTACGGTGGCGCGCGGCGATGTGGTGGGTTTTTTGGGCCCGAACGGGGCGGGGAAGAGCACCACGATGCGGATTTTATCGGGGTTTATTTCGCCTTCCGGCGGCACGGTGCGGGTGGCGGGTCTGGATGTGACGCGGGAAAGTCTGAAGGTCCGCCGCCATCTGGGGTACCTGCCGGAAAGCTGTCCGCTGTATTTGGAGATGCGGGTGCGGGAGTTTCTGAAGTATCGCGGGGATCTGAAGGGCGTGTCGCACCGTCATTTGAAAAACAGGGTGTCGCGGGTGATGGAGCAATGCGGGCTTTTAGAGGTTCAAAAGCGTCCGATCGGGCATTTGTCCAAAGGGTTCCGGCAGCGGGTGGGCATTGCCGACGCGCTGGTTCACAATCCTGATTTGCTGATTCTGGACGAGCCGACGATCGGGTTGGATCCCAATCAGATTTTGTTGATCCGCAAACTTATTGATGAGCTGTCGCGGGAGCACACGCTGCTGCTGTCCACGCATATTCTGCGGGAGGTGGAGGCGACCTGTGACCGGGTGATCGTTCTTCAGCAGGGGCGGATTGTGGATTCGGCTCCGCTCCGCGAACTGGAGGAGCGCTGGTGTCCGGCCACGCGGATTCATCTGGAACTGCGGGCGAAACCGGATGAACTCGACACGTTTTGCCGTCAGTTGCCGGATCTCCGCGAGTTTAAGCTCCGCATGGAGGAGGACTGGGCGTTTCTGGAGCTGGATTTCGGGCTGGACGCGGATCCGCGCGAGGATTTGTTTGCCCGTATTCGCCAGCGGGGATGGGACTTGCGGGAACTGCATCGAAAACGCCGAACGCTGGAGGAGGCTTTTGTGAATATGACCCATGGTGAACGTCCCGAGGGACCGGTATCGGAGGAGGGGATGCATGCGTAACCTGACAACCCTTTGGCGGCGGGAAGTCGCCTCGCTCTGGTTTTCGCCGGTGGCGTACATCCTCACCACCATGTTTCTGGTGGTGATGGGGGTGGGCTTCTGGTTTGTGGCGTCGTACCGGCTGGTGGACGGGGCCTCGATTTACGATGTGTTGCGGGCGCTGTACGGCGGGGTGGCCTGGTTCGCCCTGCTGATGGTGATTCCGGTGTTGACCATGCGGTCTTTTGCCGAGGAAAAGCGGTCCGGCACTCTGGAGATGCTGCTGACCGCTCCGGTCACGGACTGGGAGGTGGTGCTGGCGAAGTTTCTGGGGCTGGTGACCATTTATATTCTCATGTGGGCCCCCACGCTGGCGTATCTGTTGATTTTGAATCATGTGAACGACGCGCAGACCCCGCTGGATATCGGGGCGCTGGGCTCGACGTATCTGGGCCTGTTGCTGATCGGGATGTTTTTCCTTTCGATCGGTCTGCTTTGCAGCGCGCTGACGCAGAACCTGATTGTGGCGGCGATTTCAACCTTTGCCTGGCTGGGCGTGATTTTCATTGGCGGATTTCTCCCGGAGGTCAGCCCCTCCCCGCTGTTGCGGCAGATTTCCGAGCCGTTTTCGCCGATTCTGCACATGCTTGATTTCGCGCGGGGGCTGGTGGACACCCGTCCGCTGGTGTTGTATTTGAGCGGCACGTGGCTGATGCTGGCGACCACCACCCGGGTGTTGGAGTCGAGGAGGTGGCGGTCATGAAAAAGAAACGTCCGGTTACCGCGCAGGGTCTGGTCTGGAAAACCCGTTTCCGCAAGAGTGCCAGCGGCGCGAACGCGTTGTTGGCCACGCTGCTGGCGGCGGTGTTGTGGGGAATGGTGAATTATCTGTCGATGCGGCATTATCAGCGGGAGGACTGGAGTTCGCAACAGTTGTCGGTGCTGGCGCCGCAGACGGAGCAGGTGTTGAAGGGGCTGGACCGGCCGGTGCGCATGATCGCCTACACGGGTCGGGAGCACCGGGCCCGTGATTTGATGGAGGAACTGCTCCGGGAATACGCCATTCGCAGCGACCGGCTGCGGGTGGAGTTTGTGGATCCGGACCGGGATCTGGGGCAGGCCAAAGATTTGCAGATGTTGTATGATCTGCATCAGGCGGATGTCCTGCTTCTGGTGGCCGGCGACCGGCATGAGGTGGTGGCCATGGAGGATATGGTTCTGCTTCAGTCCGACGAGGAGCGTCCCATGGGCCAGGATCCGAAAATGGTCGGTTTTCAGGGGGAGGCCCTCATGACCAGCGCTCTGATGCGTCTTCTCAGTGACGAGCGGCCGGTGGTCTATTTTCTGACCGGGCACGGTGAGAGCGATATTGATTCCTTTGAGGAGGACCGTCAGTCATTCTCCGATGTGCGGGAACGGCTGGAGCGGGACAATCTGGATGTTCGTCCTCTCCGGCTGGAGGAGCGGCAGGGGGTCCCCGCCGACACGGCCGCGCTGGTGATCGCCGGGCCCTCCCGCCGCATTCCCCAGCCTGAATTGGATCTGATCCGAGCCTATCTGGAAAACAACGGCCGGCTGATGGTGCTGTTGAATCCGCTTCAGGATGCCGGACTGGAACCGCTGCTCCGCAGTTGGGGGATTCAGTTGACCCAGGATGTGGTGGTGGATCCCTCGGCCACGCTTTCGGGATCGGATGTGCATGTGACCCGTTACGCGGATCATCCGGTCACGCGGTCTCTGCAGGGACTGCGGACGATTATGATCCGTCCGCGGGCGGTGTGGCCGATGCAGGATGAGGAGGATCGTCCGGATCCGGTCCGCTATTCCGCGCTGATGACGAGCAGTGATCAAAGCTGGGCGGAGATGGATTTGAGTGAAGTGCCCATCCGTTTTGATCCGGCGGTCGATATCCGCGGGCCGATTCCGCTTGCGGCGGCGGTGGAGCGGGGGGGCTCGGACGACTTGAATCTTCAGGATAACCGCACCCGTCTGGTCGTGATCGGCGACGCGGATTTCGCCTCGAACTGGCTGCGCAGCGGAGCCGGCATGTTATTGCTTCAAAACGGCGTCAACTGGCTGGTGGGCAGGGATCAACTGATCGCCCTGCCGCCGATGCCGGTGGCGGAGATCCGTTTGATGATGGATCAGCGCGGTCTGAATCAACTGCTGTTCTGGGTCGCGGTGGTGATGCCGGGGAGCGTGGCGGCGCTCGGCTTTTTGGTGGCGTTGAGGAGGCGCGGCTGATATGAAAGCGTTCCGTTCGCTGATTCTCCTGCTGTTGGTTCTCGGACTGGGGGCGTACATCTACTGGGTGGACGCGGAAAAGGAATCCACCCCTGAGCGGGAGGCGGCGCAGCGCCGGGCGTTTTCGATTGATCTGGACCGGCTGGACGGGGTGACGATCCGCCGTCCGGAGTATACGCTGGGGCTCAGGCGTCAAGGGGAGGAATGGCTGTTGTCCTCGCCCGAGGGTGTCCCGGCCAGCCAGGCCACGGTCCGACAGACCCTGTCCCGCCTGCGCGCGTTGTCGAGAGGCGAGTTGATCACGCCCGCGGACATGCGGGAGCGCGGGCAGACGCTGGCGGATTTTGGACTGGCGGTTCCGGTGGCGGTGCTGACGCTGGAGGATTCCCGGGGGGAGCGCCGATACCGGATCGGAAATCCCAATCCGCTGGGCAACGCGCTCTATGTGAAAGAAGAGAGCAGTCAGAATGTGATGCTGATCTCCTCGGATCTGATGGAGATTCTGCCCTTGCGGGCCGACGCGTTCCGCGACCGCCGGATTTTGACTCCGCCGGCCAACGCGGTGCGCGGGTTGAGCTTTCATTCTCCGGAACGAATGGTGCGCCTGGAGGTGCAGGGGGATCAGTGGGTTTTGAGTGAGCCGTTTCGTTTTCCGGCGCAACAGGACCGGGTGGCATCTTTGCTGGAACAGTTGGCCTCCGCACGGATTGAACGCTTCCTCCTGCCCGATGAGGTCAGCGGTGAGCCCTTTGGGCGGGATGAGGATTTGGTGACGTTGCGGGCGCAATTCTCCGGAAGCACGCCTCAGCTGGAACTCGAAATCGGGAACCGGGTGCCGGGAGAGCCGCAGTCACGTTATGCCCGTTTCGCGGGTCAGGAGGGGGTCTTCGTGGTGTCCGAGGGGCTTCGCTCGCTTACGCTGACCGAGTTGTTGGCCCTGCAAAAACTGAATATTCTGCCGGTGTCTCCAGAACAGATTTCAGGATTCACCGTGTTAAGCGCCGGGCGGACCGAGCCGATTGAACTTTCCCGGATTTCGGGGGGGTGGGAAATCCGCACCCCGATGAGCGGACGGGCCTCCACCGATATTGCGGGGCGGGTGCTGGAGGCCTGGACGGCCGCGATGATTGAAGAACGGCACCCTTTGGAGCAGGCGTCGGATTTACTGTATACCTTTTCGGTCCGGCTGAAGGATCCATCCTATCACGTGCCGACGGAATTCGAGGTGTATACCGACGAAAGCAATCCCGCCGCCGTATGGGTCCGCCCCGGCGGCATGAATGAACTCTGGCGGATTTTTCCGGACACGCTCAAGTATGTTCCGCAGGAATCTCTGGCATATCTGTCGCGAACCGTGTTGCAGTTTCCGGTCGATGCGGTGATCCGTCTTCGGATTTTCACTCCGGAAGGGGATGTGACGTTGACCCGTGAGGATCCGCAAGCGCCCTGGGGCGGTCCGGAGTCCGGAGAAACAGTGGACCGCGGGCGGGTCGGGGATGTGCTGGCGGCGTTCGGCGCCCTCAACGCGCAGCACTTGCTGGAGCGGGGGTCGGTCAATCTGGGCGACTGGGGATTGGAAGACGCGCCCTACCGGGTATCGGTCGGGCTGGGGGGAAGCAAACCGGGAAGCCGCACACTCCGGCTGGCGCCGCACCCGGAATGGGGCCTGGTCGGGACGGTTCAGGGCCAGGATCTGGTTTTTGCATTGCCGAAGACGCTCCTTGAGTATTTGGAGCCCTCGCTTCTCCTTTCCACGCCTTCCGGGGTGAACGCGGATGACATCGGCGCCTCCGATTCCTAAGCCGCGGACCGGCCGTCGCATTCTGGCCGCGGTTGCGGGACTGCTTCTGTTCGTATTAACGCTGGCGGGCGGGTTGGCCGTGTTCGGTCCGCCCCGGTTCCTGATCTCCGCGCTGCTGTCGGATCTTGAGGAACAGGGGCTTTTTCTGGAAATGGATCAGACCGGGTACCGACTCGAGCGGGGGATTGTGCTCAAGACGGTGCGGGTGTATACTCTGAGGGACCGGGTGACGCCTATGCTGACCGCGGACCGGGTGCATATCCGTCTCGGCTGGCGCCGATGGCTCCGGCAGCGTGTCTGGTCGGCCAAAATCACCTTTCACGGCGGTCAGTTCGAAACCGAACTGGGCTTGTGGGCGGATGATTTTGTGACACAGCAGGAAATGCGGGTCCGCGCCTTGCGCGGGCACGTGCGGGTCAATCCGTCCGCCATCGAAGTGCACCAGTTTGAGGGGCGTCTAAGTGATTTGATGATTTCGGTGGCGGGGCGGATTCCACTGGGGCATATCAGCGACGAGGAGCCCTCCCGTGACTGGGTGCCCTCGACGATGCGCACACTTGCGGAGGTGATTGAGCGGATTGAGGAGTTCCGGTTCACGCCGCTGGCCGAGGTGGATGTGGTTCTCAGTTCGGGAAGCCATCCGGACGAGCGTGTGGATGTGGAGGCCCGGCTTTCGTTTGCAGGCACCGGGCAGCACCGGGGCTTTTCGTTAACCGCGGCCGAGGCGGAGCTGAGCTACCGGAACCGCCAGCTGAATATTCCCCGGGCGGTGTTGGCGGGAGAGGCGCAAAAAAAGCTTTCGGGGAGCGCCCGGTTGGATTTTCGAGAGGAAACCGCAAGTCTTCGGTTGAAAAACACCCTGCCCCGCTATGCGGTGGAGCATCTTTCGCCGGTGCCGCTGAGTGAATTACTGGAAAACATTTCGATCCGGGTAGAGGGGCGAACCGATGTGGATCTCACCTTCGGGCCCAGTCCATTCGCCTCGTTCGGTGACCGGATTGCGGGAACGCTGGATGTGGAGGACGCGTTCTACCGCGACGCGTTTTTTCCGGCGTTGCGGGTGGATCTGTCTTATATGGACCGTGAATTGCATTTGGAAAATGTGCGCGGGGAAATCGGCAGCGCCGGCCAGCGGGGGCCGGTGAGCGGCTCCTTCAAAGTGAACCTGGACACCTGGGCGTTCCGGTTGGACGCGCAAACCGGGTTCAATCCCCGGGCGGTGCTGTCGCTGATTCCGCTGGAGGATGTTCAGGAACTGCTTTCGGAATGGTCGTTTGTGGGCGCGCCGCCGCAAATGACCGTGTTTATTCTTCAGGATGAAGCCCCCGAGTCGCTGGAACTGGACCTCTCCCTGCGCGGGACCGAGGTGCTGTGCCGCGGCATTGTTTTGGATGAACTGTTGGTGGATATTCGGGCCCGGGGCATGGAGTTGCGCGTGCCCCGGCTCTTCGCGCGGCGCGAGGCGCGCCGGTTGAGCGCGGAGGCGACATGGGACCGAACCCAAAACGGGGTGACCTTCGCGGTGGAATCCACTCTGCCGCCGGATGACATGGCGGTTCTGATTGACGCGGAACTCGCGGAATTTTTGTTGCCCTACCGCATCCGGGGCGCATCGGATTTAAAAGCGGCGGGGCGGATTGATTTCTCAGGCGCACACGGTCATGCTCTGAATGCGCGGGTTTCGCTGGAGGACGTGCAGTGGGGATGGCGGCGGTTTGACGGGGTGGGGTTCCGGGTGGATCTGGACGGAACCGACCTGTCTGTGCGCGACATCCGGGGGAGTGTGGGGGACGGTCATTTCAGCGGCGAGCTTTTCGCGGAGAACCTGTTCACCCCCGGGGCGGGGTTTTCGCTCCGACTCGACGGCCGCAACCTGGATTTGTCGGAGATGATTATCGCCGCCACCGACACCGAGGACACACCCTACACCGGGACGCTGGGGTTTGAGGTTTCGCTGGCCGGCGCGGTCGGGGACCAACCGGATCTTCCGGCCACGCGGACCTACGCGGGGGCGGGCCGGGTGGAAATCCGGGAGGGAGAGTTGTTCCGGGTTCCGCTGCTGCTGGGGTTGAGCCGGATCCTCAGCCGTGTGTTCAGGGGATTCGGATACGCGTCTCAAACCGATTTCACCGCCCGCTTCGAGATCGGGGAGGGGCGGGCCCGCTCGGACGATCTGTTTTTGAGCGGGCGCATGCTGTCCATCGAAGGCGAGGGCTGGGTGGATTTCGACCGGCAGGTGCAGGCGAATATCCGGGTGCAGGCTTTCAGGCGCGGCTTTGCCGCCGAGGTCGTGAATTTTGTGCTCTGGCCGCTTCGGAAACTGGTTGAAGTCCGGTTGACCGGCACGCTGGATCAGCCCGACTGGCAACTTCGTAATCTCCCCTAATGAAAGGTTTTCTGCAATGAATGATTCCGCGCCCCTATGGATTGTTTCGGTTCCCGTCCGCACCCCTGAAGAATCCGAGCACCTGCAGGCCCGGCTGATTGAGCTGTGCGATGTCAGTCCGGTTGAGATTGAAACCCTGGACCAGAGCACGATTTGGCTGGAATCCTACTTTGAGGATGAAACCCGCGCGTGTCTGATCCGCGATGTGCTCGCCGGCGAATTTCCGGGGCTGGAAATGTCACTGCGCCCCTGTCCCTCCCGGGACTGGACCACCTTTTGGCGGCATCACTTCAAGCCCCGGGAAATCGGGAAGCGGCTGATGATTGTGCCGGAGTGGATGCGGGACGAGGTCCCGACCCCGGCCGGCCGTGAGCGGGTATTGGTCAATCCGGGGCTGAGTTTCGGCACCGGCGATCATTTCACCACGCGGTATTGTCTGGAAATGCTGGACCGGCTTGCCGGGGACGGCATGATGCCGGCGCGGGCGTTTGACGCCGGCTGCGGCAGCGCGATCATCAGTATCGCCGCGCGCAAACTCGGCTGGCCGTCGCTGCTGGCGGTGGACAATGATCCGGTGGCGGTCAATCAGGCCGCGGAAAACCTGGAACTCAACGGGATTACCTCGGGGATTGATCTTCAGGTGACGGACTTGACCCGCGAATTTCCCCGTGAGCGGTTCCCGGTGGTATTCGCCAATATTTACGGGGGGCTGCTGATGGATTTGGCTCCGCAACTCCTGCGGGTCTGTTCACACACGCTGATTCTTTCCGGCATCCGGGTGGTGGAGGCCGAGGCGGTTTCGGCGGTGTTCACGCAGCTCGGCGCGGTGGAAAAAGGATCCAACGCCGATCACGAATGGTGCGGCCTTTGGCTTGAAGTTCCGTCGTAACCCGCGGATCACGGTTTCAGTTTTCCGGCGCGGCGGGGGGAGTGGCCGTAATAACGGGTGTAGGCCCGGCTGAAGGCGCTGGGCTCGCTGAATCCCAACTGCTCGGACAGTTCGGCGAGGGTCTCCTGTCCGAGCTGGAGGCGGCGGCGGGCGATTCCCATGCGGATCTCGGTGTACACCTCTTTGGGCGGCCGGCCTTTGACTTGAAGGAACATTCGCCGCAAGTGCGGCGGGGAAAGGCCGATGCGGCGGGCGATCCGCTCGGCGGTCCATTGTTCCCGCAGGTGTCCAATGTAGAGGCCGCACGCCTCTTCGACGCGCTGCTCCGCCTGTGAGGCGGCGTGACTCTTTGCGGGAAAGGCTGAATTCCGCAGCACGAGAATGGACAGATCCAGATGAAGTTTTTCCAACGTGAGGATGTTTTCAGCGGTGGCCCCGGCGGCCAGGGCTTTCGCGGATTCGGCCCGGGCCAGAATATCGCGGGACGCCTCCCGGGTGACCGGGATGGAGAGAACGGGGCTGCTCCTCAGCAGATCCTCCATGAGGGGATGCAGGGCGGAAAAATGGAAAACGGCGATTTCGCAGGGCGTATCGGTGGTGTCTCTCCATCCGTGCACCTGTTGTTTGGCGTGAACCCAGAGGCGCGGAGAAAGCGGATCGAGGGACACGTCCCGATCATCCTCATACCAGGGACAGGCGGTGCCGGAGGCGATCAGCTGAAATTCAGCGTGGTGACGGCTGTGGGGATAAACAGGGTTTTTCCGATAGAACCGGGGTCCTGTATTCACATATTTGAGCATAGAAGGTTTTTGTAATCATGATCGTTTTTGTCAAGTTTTGCTTCCCTGCGGTCATGGATATTTTGCGTGGACTCGGGTAAAGGTTTTGCATTCTTCCGGCCGGAACGGCCGATATATATGTAAACACGATGGAACGGAGCAGAGAAAATGAGTCAGGCAAAACGGTATGTGATTGTGGGTGTGGGCGGACGTTCGGACATGTACCGCCGGTATTTGGCGGATCCGAAAGCGGCGCACGGCGCGAAACTGGTCGGGTTTTGTGATATCAATCCGGGACGAATGGCGCTGGCCAACGCGGAGCTGGGGGAGAAATTCGGACATCCGCCGGTGGCGGAGGCGGGAATCGATGATTTTGAGGCGATGATCCGCGAACAGAAAGCGGACGGGGTGATTGTCACTTCCATGGACCGCACGCACGATGAGTTTATTTGCCGGGCCATGGAGGCGGGCTGTGATGTGATTACTGAAAAACCGATGACAACCGATGAGCGGAAATGTCGGAAAATTCTCGATGTGCAGCGGCGCACGGGCCGGAATCTCCGGGTGACGTTCAACTACCGCTACGCGCCGCGGAACAGCAAGGTGAAAGAGTTGCTGTCGCAGGGGGTGATCGGGCAGGTGTATTCCGTTCATTTCGAGTGGTTTTTGAACACCAAGCACGGGGCGGATTATTTCCGGCGCTGGCACCGCGACAAGCGGAACAGCGGGGGGCTGATGGTGCACAAATCCACGCATCACTTTGATTTGGTGAACTGGTGGCTGGATTCGCTGCCGGAAACGGTGATGGCGATGGGGGATCTGCGGTTTTACGGCCGGGCCAACGCCGAGGCCCGCGGTGTGCGGGAATTTTATCAGCGGGCCACCGGAAATCCGGTGGCGGAGAAAGACCCCTTCGCGCTGCCGATGGCGGAGGGAACCGGCCTGGCGAAGATGTATCTGGATCAGGAGAAATACGACGGCTATCAGCGGGATCAGTCCGTTTTCGGCGACGGAATTTCGATCGAGGATGATGTCGGGGTTCTGGTCCGGTATGCAAACCAGGCGACGATGAGCTATCATCTGACCGCGTATTCGCCCTGCGAGGGGTATCGGGTGGTCTTCAACGGCAGCAAAGGGCGTTTGGAATACGAGGTGATGGAGAAGGCCTACGTCAGCGGTGAAGAGGGAGACCACAACGCCTTGCGCAATGTTCAGGGCGCGGCTCCGGAGCCGGTGCGGGAACCGAATCTGATTCTGGTGAGGCCGATGTGGGGCAAGCCGTTTCAGGTGGAGCTGCCGGAGACCAACGAAGGGGGGCACGGCGGCGGCGATATCCGGATGCTCAACGACATCTTTATCGGAGGCGAAGCCGATCCGCTGGGCCGCGCCGCCGGGCATATTGACGGCGCGGCCTCTATTCTTACCGGGGTGGCCGCGAACCGCTCCATGGCCACCGGACTGCCGGTGCAGATCCGGGACCTTGGAGTTTTCTAAGGGTTTTCAGGTTTCGGGTCAGCGCGCGGGGCGGTCAGGGCGGTCAGGCCGGTCAGGCCGCGCCGGCCGGTCGGGACGCGCGGGGCGGTCGGGGCGGTCAGGTCTTTCCGGGCGGTCCGGACGATCCTGTCCCGCATCGCCGGGCTGTTCCTGCTGACGGGCCTGGCGTTCCTTGCGGAGGGTTTCCCGCGCGGTGGCGCGTTCTTCTTCGTTCAGGACTCCGTCACCGTCGGCATCGAAGCGCCGGATCATTTCCTCGCGGGAGGGTGCGACCGGCAAGCCGGCGGCGATACGCTCCTGGCGGCGGGCTTCCCGCTGTTGGATCCGTTCCTCCCGCATGGCTTTGCGCGCTGCGGCGCGTTCCTCTTCGTTGAGAACCCCGTCCCCGTCGGCGTCAAAGCGCCGGATGATTTCTTCGCGGTCGGGGCGTTCAGGTCTGTCGGGACGGTCCGCGCGGGGGCGTTCGGCTTGAGGCCGCTGGCGTTGCCGGTCGGGACGCGGCTGTTCCTGCTCCCCGGCGGTCAGGGGGAGGGCGCAGAGGCTGCCAAGCGTGATGCCGGAAAGAATTAATCGGAGTGAGGTCTTCATTCGTGTCTCCTTGGGAGGTTGGGTTGAGTCTTCAGGTACGGGGATAAGAACGCGGGGCGGACGCGAATATTGTTTTGTTGGAAATCTTTATTGCCATTCCCGTTTTTTTTACGTATCCAGAGTGCCTTCCCGACTTCGGTGCCGGAGTGGCGGAACTGGCAGACGCGCCGGACTCAAAATCCGGTGCCCGTGAGGGCGTGTGGGTTCGAGTCCCACCTCCGGTACCAACTTTTTTGAATAGACTTTTTCGGCGGTTTGTGTTTAGAACCGTCGGATATCACGATTTAAGCGTGGTGGGATTGCGGAGCGGTCAAACGCATCAGACTGTAAATCTGACACCTTATGGTTTCGGAGGTTCGAATCCTCCTCCCACCACCATCTTTGACCCGGTCTTTGGACCGGGTTTTTTGTGTTTAAGGAGAAGGGTTTTCTCTGAATTTTTGCAGTGGGTCCGCGCCGAGCCTTCGCAGGGTGGAGGCGATGAAGGCGTGGGACATGAGCCGGGAATTCAAATGCATATCCTCTGTCAGAATTCCTTCAGCCAGATCGGCATGACCGGTTTCCACCAGGAATAATGCGGTGAAAAAGCGGAACAGGGTATTATAAGCTACGCGGGAAGAAAGGACCTCAGACCGGAGTGTCTCAGCACGGGCAAGAAATTTTTCCCCGGGCCATTCTTCATCAAGTGCACGGAGAAAAAGGGCCGCCAGGCTTTGGTTGGCCCGGTAGACGTTGGCACCGGGCCCATCCTCAATGACCTCGGCCATGATCTGTTCTAATTGTCGGGTGGTGATCTCCAGATGGTTCAGGTGCAGATTCACCAGTGCGGCATGCAGCAAATTGTAGTTGGGTTGTCCGGCCTCATGCACCGCCGCCAGGCTCTTTGCCGCGTCTTCAAATTCGCCGAGGCTGAACCGCATTCCGGCATATTGCTGGAGGTTGAACGGTTTTTCGGCAAGTTCAATGCGGAGTTCATCCCGGTCGCCAATCTCAAATAACAAATAGTTCATCATTTTTCGAAACAGAGTGGTTCCGTAGCGCCGGTTCCGGGCCTGCAGGTATTCCATGCCCTTTTGAGTGTTTCCGAGAATCATATGATTGGTCGCCGCAACCCTCAACCCCCAGGCCGAATAGGAGGCTGCCGCCCGCTCCGCAAAGGGGAGCGCCTCACGGGGGCGTCCGCTTTCAAGGAAATGGTAGGCGATTTGCCGGTTATTCGCGGCCCGCCTCAGAGCTGTATCGGGAAGATCGTCAAAAGAGCGGCGGACTTCCAGCCATTTTTCTTCATCGCCGCGCTCGAGGTAAATCGCCGCCAGGCCGTCAAAAAGCCGTTTGGAACCCAGTTCCGCCGCCGCGAATTCAAAGAAGGGGATGGCTTCATCCGGGCGGCCTTCCCGTCTCAGCCGCAATGCGTATACGCCCGCGATCAGAGGATGACCGGGGAGCCGTTCATCCGCGATCCGTTTTATGTCCTCCCAGTCATCGCCGGTTTGAATTTTATCGGCAAGGGCCCGGGGATGATAGGGATTGATTCCAGTCAGGATATCGTTTGCTATGGCGTTTCGGATCCGTCCCCGGTGCGTGGCCCGCATTTCAGAAAACCGGAGCATATCCGTGTGGCTTCCCCGGAAAAGATTGTGCAGGGCATCCCGCCGGGATTGATCCTTGAACTGTTCTGTCCGGCTGTTTGCCCAGTGCCGCAAAAATGGATGCATGGGCGGAACCGCATCTCTCAATTCCACCGATTCCAGGAGTGCGCGGACCTCCTCTTCGTCTTCGGAGAGCCGGTGGTCATAGGATTTGAGCACATTCACCAGCGGGTGCCCCTCGAAACCGGGCAGCAGCTCATCCAGAGTGTTCCCGGTGTCCACACTCCAGCGCCTGGCCATAAAATCAAGGCGCAGCGCCGCGTTGTAGAAGTGGGTGTTCCAGAACACGTGTCCCAACACTCTCCAGCAGGGGTAGCCGTTTTCTGCAAAAGGCCCCTCAGCTGCCGCCCGGTAAAGCCTGCGGTATTTCTCTTGATCCTCCATATGCACCTGACGCTGCGGCGGGCGTGCCGGGCTCAGTCCCAGCGCTTGCAGGAGCAGCGTTTCGAACAATGCATCCTCATGCTGTGAAGGCGGGTCGGGGCGCGTTGCGTTCTCCGCAAATGTTCCGGAGAAATTCTCCAGTCCCGGAATACCGCTCCTGAAGAGTTCCCGGTTGATGTTCATGCCCTCCCGGGTTGCGAAATGGAGACGGCTGACGCCCACCTCCTGATTCGAGATATCCAGGACCCGGACATTTCCCGGGGTGAATTCCCTCAGCCCGTCCACAATTGCGGTGACATAATTGGGCTCATGAAAATGCTGCACGGAAATCATTCCCAGCAGTGCGGAAAGCTGTGCGTGGGGCAGATCGCCCGCGGCCTCGGCCTCAAGAGTGCTCAAATCGAACCGATAGAAAGACTGGAGTGTGGATGTGAGCGCATCCGTCTCATCCTCCAGGATGTCAAACATGGCCTTCGCCAGATGGGGATACATTCCGAGCGTGTAGGCGTAGGCCCGGGTGCGGACGGTCATCTCTGTGTCACCATGCAACTGCCGCATCAACCCTGCATAGAGCATCGAACGGGCGCTGGCCGCAAAAGGAAACGTGTTCCAGGAGTGACGGGTCAGCTGGCCCAGATTCGCATACCCATAAACGAGTCCCTGAAGAATTTCTTCGGTCAACCCCTCCAGAGAGGCCCTTGCATGCCAATAGCGCAAAGCTCTAAACTGATCCAACGGATTCATTGCCCACATGACCTCTTCAATGTTCAGATCCGGCACGTCAACCCTGCGGGAGGAGGATGTCCGCTTTTGGATCGATTCCCTGAGGAAACGGGCCAGATCCTCGGGAATCATTTCGGCAAGCTCCAGAATGATCCCGGATAAATGGGGGGTGTCCGGTGCGGAGACCTTTTTGCTCAGTCGGGGCCCGGTTTCATTGCCGCGGATCCGGAGATCAAGGTGAAGAACATGCCGGGGGGTCCACTCCACGTGAACATCAAGGACGGGTCCTGAAAAAATTTCGTGATATTCCGCGCGGTCGATGACCGCATCCTCGGGCATCCGATCCGCAAAATGAAGGCTGGAAATCACCAGGGCCTGCCGCACAAGTTCCCGGTTGATATGACTCTGATAATGCTTGGGCGCCCGGCCGCTGTGGCGTGAAAACGCGATAAAAAAGTCCGCCTCCATCGGCGCGTCTGCCTCTGCGGTTCGTCCTGTGACAGAGAGAAGGCAAACAATTCCCCAAAGTAAAACGGCAATGGGACGAAAAGCGGGCATTGGGTTCATGAACATTTTCATGGGTGTCATGACTCGCAATTCATGCTAATATTGTCAAGATTTTGTCCGGTTTTCGGCGAACAAAGAGCCTGCGGACAAACCGAAAGGGTACGGAGACTGCGTTTTAAATTAACAGGTGTTTAATGGATCAGTCGATGCTGTTCACCACGTCTGTGAAAAGATCTCCGGCAAAAACCAGGGTTTTCAAACTGAAGTGGAAGAACTCATTCAGGGGACGATTGAAAAGCGGTTGGCTTAAAAGGCTCTGACTGTCGGGGTGCTGCAGTTCGGTGTCCGCTTTGATTTTGATCTCAAGGGCTATGGCTGTGTTGATGACCGCCTTTTGAAATGCGTCCCTCGCTGTCCGGTAGCGTTTGGATTTTTTTAAGGATTTTGAAACCTCCTTTAATTGCAGTTCGATAAGGCTGTAGCCCGTGAGAAAGCCGGTTTTCCAGTGGTAAACCGGGTGATCTGTCGGGTTTTGACCGGAAAGAGTCGGCGGAACGGACAGGGTGTGCGCTTTGAAGAGTTGGCTTTGATCCAGAGCATCCTGGATCTCTGTGTGAACGATGATGATATCGCCGATCAGGGTTTCGGCTTTCAGGCTTTCCGGCGGGAGGAATTGGTCAAGATATGTGCCCCAGATGCCGATGTCGATTTCGAAGGGAGCCAATTCCAATGCGAAGAGGAATCCTTCCAGTGCGGGATAGGAAAACGGGAGAAAGCCGTCTTCCTCCTCGTGAAGCAGGGGAAGCAGTTTTTTTAAACGGCTACGGGCCTGAAGAAGTTCAAGGGGGGTGTGATGCGCGTCCATGGATTTTGTCTCTTAAAGATTTATGGAGGTGTTTTCGAGCGAAATGCGATTGTGAATCGTATTGTTTTTTCAGGGGGCGCAATTATGGGTGACGGGGTGTTTTGGATTTTCTACAATGTGTTGTTTCACGTGGTGTACGTGCTGATGCTGCCGAAGTTTCTTTGGCGGATGCGTCGGCGCGGGGGATATCGCCGGGGGTTCTTTCAGCGGGTTTTCCGAGTGTCGGAAACCGAGAGGGGTATGCTTTCCGAGGGTCGGAAACTGTGGGTTCACGCGGTGAGTGTGGGGGAACTGCATGTGGGGCTGGCGTTTATGAGGGCCTGGAGGGAGGCCCATCCGGAGGTGTCGTTTTTACTGACGGTGAACACAAGCACCGCGCACGCGCTGGCGGAAAAGGCGCTGGATCCCCGGGATGTGCTGCTGTATCCGCCGGTGGACTCTCCGCCGGTGCTCAGGCGCATGCTGGACACAGTGGATGTGGAGGCGCTGGTGCTGGTGGAAACGGAGATGTGGCCGAATCTGCTGCGGGCGCTGCATCGGCGCGGGGTGCCGGTGATCCTGTTGAACGGCCGGATTTCAGACCGCTCCTTCGGCCGCCTGCAACTGGTTCCCTGGCTGACGCGGAGACTCTATCCGCTGGTGTCGCTGTTCTGCATGCAAAGCGAAGAGGACGCGCGGCGGGCGACGCTGCTGGGCGCGGCACCGGAGCGGGTGAAGGTGTTCGCGAGCGGGAAGTACGATTTGCCGCCCC
This sequence comes from Verrucomicrobiota bacterium, assembly GCA_020831625.1. Taxonomy (GTDB): domain Bacteria; phylum Verrucomicrobiota; class Kiritimatiellia; order SS1-B-03-39; family UBA6053; genus PXAS01. The sequence goes on from JAFIGD010000005.1 coordinate 149,960, forward strand.
GGGATCTGTCGGAAGAGGCGGCGCGGCGGGAGGTGCTGGAGCGGATGGGGATTTTGAAGGCCGGGAGCCGGGTGTTGCTGGGGAGTTCGACCTGGCCGGGGGAGGAGGCGGCTCTGGCGCGCATCTATGTGTCGCTGCGGGAGCGTTTTCCGGCTCTGGCGCTGATTCTGGTGCCGCGTCATTTTGAGCGGACGGACGAGGTGAGCGCGGATTTGCGGGGGGCGGGATTGAAAGCGCTCCGCTGGTCGGCCGGGGAGCGGCCCGCGGCGGCGGATGAGGTGCTGGTGGTGGACACCACCGGCGAGCTGCGTCATTTCACCGGTTTGGCGGAGATGGTGTTTGTGGGCAAGAGTCTGTTCCGGAGCGAGGGGCAGAATCCGCTGGAGGCGGCGGCGGCGGGGGCCTGTGTGTTCACCGGGCCGGGCATGGATAATTTCCGGGAGGTGATGGGCGATCTGCGGGGCGCGGACGCGGTGCGGGAGGTTCGGGATGAAGCCGAATTGGCCGGGGCGGCGGCGGCTGTCCTGGCGGATCCGGAGGCGGGAAGGGCATCCGGCCGCCGCGCGGCGCAACGGGTCGCCTCCAAACGCGGGGCGACAGGCATGGCGCTGCGGGAGATTGAGAAAACGGTGGGAATGGCGAGTGACGAATGACGAATGACGAATGACGAGTGGGGAGTGACGAGTGTGGAGTGACGAATGACGAGTGACGAATGACGAGTGACGCGGGAACTCTTAAAATAACAGGCATTGTAAAGAAAGAACCTTGAACGTGAACGGGGAACGCATTGTCGAACAGGCTTACACCGACAATCCCGACGACTTCACCCGCAGCATCAGTGATTTCCTCGGACGCACCCTCCGCACCGAGCAGCCAAGCCCCACCGGCACCGGCCTCGCCGTCACCCACAACCACTACGAACCCGGCACCGGACGGCTCCTCAAAACCGTAGACCCCTCTGGCCTCGCCACCCTCTACGTTTATAACGAGCGCGGCGAACAATATCGCACCGTCATCGATGTCAACGACAACGACACCGTCGACTTCGCCGGCCCAGACCGCATCAGCGAGAGCTCCACCGCGTACGAGTACGTCACCTCCGAGTTGTCCGCCGTGTCGGAACTATCCAACCAGTGGCTGCGCGTCACCCGCGCCTACACCTACAAGCACGGCACCGACCAGCCCGTCCTCGTCTCCACCACCTGGACCTCCCTCGACGGCCTTGAAACCGTGTCCGACTCCCTCGGCCTCATCAGCCACTCGAAAACGGTGCGCGACCCGCAAACCGCCACCGTCACCCAAACCACCACCGCGCCCGACGGCTCCTACACTGTGTCGGTCACGCAAAACGGACTCCCCCAGTACACCGCCCGTTACGATGCCGACGACGTGCAGCTCAGCCGACAGGACTTCGGGTATGACCTATGGAACCGCCGCAACCAAGTCACCGACGCCGGCACCGGAACCACCCTGACCACCTTCCATGTGGACGGTTCTGTCGCCACCGTCACCCAAAACCCCGGCACCGCGTTGGAACAACAGACCGCCTTCCTGTCCTCCGGACTCGGAACCCTCGGTTACACACCCCAGGGCGGCCGCATCGAGCAGGTGACCCTGCCCGACAGCACCACCGTCATGCGCGAATACTATCCCACTGGCGAACTCATGAGCCAGTACGGATCCCGTCAATACCCCGTCGCGTACACCCACGATTACGCCGGGCGCATGAAAACCCTCACCACCTGGCAGGATTTCGACGGCGACACCGGCGCCGCCGTCACCACCTGGAATTACAACGACGCCGGAGTCCTCGTCTCCAAACGCTACCCCGACACCCTCGGCCCCGACTACGAACACGACATCCGCGGACTCCTCACCAAACGTCGCCATTCCCGCCAAAGCCTTGGCGACGGCGGGTGGGCACGCCTCGAAACCGTTTACACCTATAACGCCCTCGGCGAACTGACAAACGTCGACTACCCCGGCTCCGCCACGCCCTCAGTGGTGAATTCCTATGACCGGCAGGGGCGCCTAACGGAAGTTCAGGACGCCTCCGGCACCCGGAAATACGAGTACGAGGACTTCCAGCTCGTTCGTGAAAAATACACCGCCGGACTGCTCGAAGACTGGAAAATCGAGCGGGATCATGATGCCCTCCGGCGCGCCGAAAGCGTGGACCTTCAGCATGACAATATCTCAGTTCACGCAATCACCTATGGATTTGATGAAAACATCAGCAGACTCCAAACCGTCACCGGCCACGGTATCACCAACACCTACGCCTACCAGACTAACCGAAACTTGCTATCGACTCTTGACCAGGGCGGCGTGCAGGGCGTATCCTATACCCACGATGCCCTCAATCGCCTGACCGAAATTGCAACCACTGTTGA
>JAFIGD010000088.1 GCA_020831625.1 Verrucomicrobiota bacterium
GTCGCTGACCCCGGGCTATCCGCTCAAACCCCTCCGGGGTTACAAAAACCCTTACGTTAGCCCATAAGAACAAAGAAAAAAAGAGCAAATCCAACGCATTTCATCTCTGCTCTCTCCGTTCGCTCCTGTTTGAAAAAATGTGTATACTCGTCAGGGCGTTGCCCCTGGCTTATGAGTGTAATGCCTTTGGCATTCAGAAAATTCGTTACAAATCGGGAGCATGTTGACAGTAGTGGAGTCAATCAGCCAGGCAGGTTCATTTTTATTGGTTCATGTATTCATCCCAAACAACATCCGTGTCCATCCGTGTCCATCCGTGGTTGAATAAATCAACACACCCTAAAGCCAGAGTCGTGGTCCCCCCCATTTCCTCCTGTAAATCCTGCAATAAGTTGATCCCCTTCGACCGCATCGGAGGACGTTATGACCAGCCTCCCCATCAGCGATAGAGCCAGGACTGGGGTATGGGCTGGCGCGGCAGGTCCGGTCCGCTGACCTCCACCTGCGGCACCCGGCCGTCCCAGATCACATTCATCCGCATCCCCGGATGGTTCTTGCGCTCCATGGCGTCCGTGCGGTAGTCGACATATCGCAGCTCGAAGGGGTGAATCCCCTTTTGCAATCCAATGCTCCAGGTGCCGTACGCGTGCCGGGCACTTTCGGGGTACCATTCATTCAGTCGGCCGGTGCCCCGGTTGTTGACCTGCTCCTGACCGACAAAGAGGCGCAACGCATAACCGGGTTCCTGTCGGGAATTCACCAGTTCCTCCGGTGCGTGGAACGTGTAGACGCCATCTTCTGGAATGGCCAGAAACCCGGTGTAGGTCCAGCCAAACACCTTGTCGACATTGGGTTGAACGCGCTCAAACAGCTCGTTAACCTCCCGCGTCCGCACCGGCGCGGCGGCAAGTTCAGGGAAGAAAACCAGCGTTTTCCAATCATCCTCGTAATACGCGCCGCGCAGCCCCGGGCTGCGGCGATTCTGCTCCAGACGGGTCACAGGCCCCAGCAGACCGGTGGTCGTAAACGCCGCCACGGTCACGGGCGTGACATGCGTGCCTTCCAGTGTGGCAGGCATGCGTTCAAGGCCCAGCCGGAATGCTCTCGCCTTGACCGTCACACGGCCGTTGACAGTGAACGGCCCGGTGTACAACGGCGAATGAAGGGTCGGCTCGCTTCCGTCGATCGTATAACGCAGCTCCACCCCGGGCGTGTCGCAGTGAAGACTGATGGTTTCATTAGCCTGGACCACCGCCCGGGCCGGCAGCACACGGACCGGCAGAATCGGCGTGTGGATCGTGGCCATTTGCAGTTGCCCGCCGGACATGTCGAACTCGAAATCCGCCGCCTTCAAATCTATGGCGCGGCCATGGACCGTCATCGAGGCGCTCCCGAGCGCGATACCGTGATCGCCGAGCATCAGCAGCGATTCGCCAACCAGGGTAACGCCGTTGACAGACAGTTCGGCCTGTCCCTCCACCGCCGCGAGGTATGCCACTTCCTGTCCATCCGCAGTGCGCGCCTTGAACCCGCGGGTGCTTTGCCCGTTGCCCAGCGGTTCCACATGGGCGATACGCGATTCGCCGTTTTCCGGCCGGGTTTCAATCAGCGACAGCAACAGGTCATTGCCTTCGCTTGCCCAGGCCCCGCTGACATGCCAGTGGTCATAAACCCTGCTGCGGATGGTGTAGTTGTGCTTGATGTTGGCGCCGTCTTCGCGCTCAGCCGTGAAGGTCATTTCCGGACCAAAGTACCGGATGGTCAGGTTGGGCATGTCCCTCGACGACGTGACGAGCATCTGATTCGCCTCGTCGAGTTGAATGTCTTCGGGCTCAAAGGTCTTGCCACTGAAACGTTCCGTGCCATCGCCGGGGAACGTTTCCACCGCTTTGACGGGCAGCCGCCAGTCCAGCGCGTACGTGCGGGGCTGCCCGCTCTGCAGACGGTCCACCACCAGCCAGAGACCGGCATCTTTCAGTTGCAGTGCCTGGCGGTGGTGGCTGACTCCGGTGATCACGTTGCGCGCCGCCTCGGCGAGCATGTCGATCGGAAAGCTCTTGTCATCGTGATGATCATCCACCAGTTCCCCGTACGGCCCGGCGTAGATGCCTTCCGCCAGATCAAAGCGCGCGCTGGAATGCGAACGCCATTCGGGGGGCAGCGGATCGACATACGCCACGCCGAAGCCCTTATGGCTTTTGGTCTTGCCGGGATGAGGAACACCGGCGTTGGCGAATTGTTCCCGGCCGTCCACGCGCAGCGGCGAGCGGTTAAAGGAATACGCGCCGAACCGGCCGGACACCAGCATGTCCTGGCCGCCCGCGGAGAGCCAGAAACTGTTACTGGCTTTCATGCCTTCCAGCGCATGGCCGCCGGAGGGGAACGGCACACTGTAAAAATGCGCATAGTCGGCGTCATCCGACCAGCCGGTTCGCATGATATAGCTTCCGTGATACGGAAAGCGGGTCATGGTGAAACCGGGATCGCCGTGCGGAGCATTGCCATACATCGCCCCCATCAGAACCTGAAGATCCGAATCACCCCGGGCAATCGCCTGGTTGACCAAATCCTCGGCCGACCCGCCGATGCCGCGGCGGTAGTCGATGCGGTTGCCGATCGGATACTGCCCCTGCGGGGTCATCATCTGGATGAAAAAGCGGGCACGGTCCCGCAGTCGGCGCCATTGCTCGAGTTGATAATCGGCCGAGACAAAATCTCTTTCCCAGTGCGGCCGCCGCCAGGAGTCCACGCTCCCGCGTGATTCGGACAGCCTCAACGCGTTTCGGGCCCCATTGGAATAGTGGAGGTTGTACCACATGGAATGTTCGGTTTCCGAACCGTCCGGAAGAAACTGGATCGTGCCGTAATTTGCCTGTCGGTGACGTGCCCGGCTGAACATGTATTCTGCGGCAAGAAATTCATCGAACATGGCCGCGATGTGCAGTTGTCCCGCACTCGCGCCCGGGGTCCAGTTCTGCGGATTGGTGTCGTGATACACAATGGCAATCGGCATATAAAGCTCAATCAGCCTGCGGAGGATCCGGGCGAAGCTGTCGGCGGGAACCGTATGACCCTTCAACCGGGCCACCTGATCGATGGACGCCAGCGTCCGGAGAACCGCGTGAATCTGACCGAAGAGCCGCTGGTCCCCGTCGGAAATATCGGTGCCTTTGATCCGGTCGTGCGTGATTTCAAACATGGCCCAGTCGTCCATATAGTCAATCCACGTGTCCAGATACTTTTGCTCGCCGGTGGCGATATAAGCGTTGGCCAGGGGGGAAAACCGCCCGGGGTTCCAGGGATTGGCGGCTCCGTAAACGCCCTCTTTCGGACGCGGCAGCCAGACCTCACCCGGAGCCATCGGCGGCTGACCCGGCTGGACCACATGGTTCAGCAGTTCGTCGGCCCGGGCGTGATCCCCGCCGCCACCGGGCGCCGTGACGTTCATGAACCCCTCCGGCATGCCAAATCCCGCGGGGTTGCGAAGCTTGGCCATAAAATAGTCACGAAAGACATCCAGCCCCTCCACCGGTTTCTCATCGTTCACGAGGCTCCGGATCCGCTCCAGCGCCGGACGGCGGCGAAGGTTGGTGCGCATCAGGCCGTCGCCATCCACAATCAACATCCCCAGAAACTCGCGGGCGAAAGCCTCAAGCCGCTCCGGATTACGCCGCTGAGCGAAGACCTCCCGGCGCTGCTCCACACTGATATCGTGTGTCACCGGACGCACGATGTAGTGACGCGGCCCGGGGCGATTCAGGACATGCACCTGATCATCCGCCTCGGCGATGCGGGCGGTCAACTGCGCTTCTCTGGGCTTTTCGGTCAGATAACGGCGCGCCATCGACTGACCGAATGAACTGAAACCCAACCCGGGCTTGTCGAAAGTCCCGGGATCCTCAATCAATTGCGTCAATGCCTTTTCAACCTCCTCCGTGTCGTTTTCGTCCAGACCCAGCGGCATCAGCGTAAACAGCCGGGTAAAGGCGATCATCCGGAGGGGACCGCCCGCCGTTCCGTGGCGCTGATCGTGCACCCGGCGAACCTCCGAGGCCTGTTTGTACTGCGGCGTGGTCCGCACATGTGCGAGGTTGATCCCCGCCGCGAAATCGTCCTGCCACCACCGCCCGACCTCCTCACCGTCGATCAGCAGCTCATACTGCCCGTCGGCCAGTCCGGTAATCGTCAGCATCTGACGATTCAATTCGCTCTGAAACGGGACAAGTTGCGCACCGCGTCGCTCACCACCCTGCAACGGCACTGGCAGCGCCTTTTCGAGCACCGTAAAGGCCACATGGTCGGTGGCCGCCTGGAGATCGCTCACATCGCTGTTATCAGCGGAGGTCAGCACACCGTCCCGGGCATCAATCACAATGTCACTGACCGTGCCGGACAGCCCCTGCGCTTTGAGAAACAGATGCGCCATCACCAGATTGCCCGTCGCCCCCGGGTGCACGCGGTCGGTGCCGATGAGCGTGAAGCCCGGATTCGTCTTCTGGAAGTCGGCGGTGATGGCGTTCATCGGAACGTTAAAGTCCACCGCCGGCACGTCATGCCGCGCGGCCAGCTCCAGGCTGATCCGGGCACACCGCGTCACCGCCGCGTTGGCCCCTTCGTACACATCCGCGTCCATTTCCGCTGTTTCCTCATAAGGACTGGGGGTGCAGATAATCACACCGACGCCCTCTTTTTTCAGCCTGACAATCAACTCTTCCATGCTCGCCGTGTATTGCTCTAACCGGGCTTCCCGCTCAGCCAGCTTCTCCGGCGTCTGTTCGTCATACAGCGTGATCATGTCGATGTCATTGATGCCGAACATGATCACGACATGATCCGGCTCGCGTTCGAGCACGTCCCATTCCAACCGCTGCACCGCGCCCGCGGCGGTGTCACCACTGATGCCCGCATTGAGCCACGTCAGCCGCTGATCGGGAAAGCGTGTCGCGTAAAACAGACTGATCAGAGAATGCCAGGCGCCCGCCCGGGTGATGCTGTCACCCAGAAAGAGCACCCGGTCGCCATCGGCAAACGGGGCGGGAGCGGCGGGGAGCGCGGACGCCTCAGCCTGACCTCCCCCCGGGCCACCCAAGCCCACGCTGAATACCGCCACGAAAAGCCACAACCGGTCCAAAAAGAGTTTCTTCATGCATTTCCTTACTTATGTTACGTGCCGGGTTCGATAAACCCGGTAAGGGTTGACGGGGCCCGCAGGTCAGGTGCGGGTCATTGGCAAAGACCGAATTAGCCCGTATATGGAGGCTCGGGATCAGGGTCTGCGGCGTTTCAGCGTGGAGGCCAGCAGTCCCAGGCCCGCCAGCCCCACCATCGCCAACGTGCCCGGCTCGGGAATCAAAACCATCCGTTCGAGTGTGTAAGTTGAGCTGCCGTCATCCGTGCTGTTCGCTTGAAAGTTGGCGCCCATGAACACATTGCTTCCAAACAGGTTGGCGTAGTTGTAGTCGGGGAAACTGGTCCAGTCCTCGCTGAAGCTCACGTTTCCGGCCGAGAGACCGAAGACATCGATCGTGTAGCCGATCTGATTGATGGTGGCGGTGATCGAATAATTCGATTCGTTCGCATTGATTGTGTGATTCACAAAAGATGTGGTGTCTGCTGCCACACCATCGCGGTTTTTAAACACAATCACTCGATTAAGCTGAGCATCGAGCCGTACTGCGAATCCATCACTCCAACCACCGCCATCGATCCCGAGACGGACATCGCTTCTATGTTCGGTACCTCCGTCCACGACAAAGTCCGCTTCAGCCACCTCCCAGGTCGCGACGAAGGAAGTGAGCGAGCTGAGATCGAAGCTGTCGATGGACCGGGTGCCGAAATTGGAATGTACGTTGCCTGTGCCGTCGTCGATGGTCAGCGTTTCCTCACTCGTGTTAATCGTCAGGTTGGCGTTGGTCGGGGGGCCTTGATTATTGCCTTGAAACAGTTGAATGCCATTGTCGGCCAGGTCCGAACCCTGGTCAAAGTTGGTTTCCCAGATGGTGGCGGCGTGGCTGAGGCCTGTGGCAAGGGCCATCACGGCCGCGGCGGCGGCCAGCCTTCCCATTCGTCGTTCGCTTTGCAGCGTCCCCCTCACTTCTCTGTGGATTTTATTCATGATACTCTCCTGTTGGGTTTTGGTTGCGGAAAACGATACCGCGGCCTTAGAATACAGATTAACCATGAAATAGAAGACATAGTCAATATTTATTTTAATTATTTTACTGTTGCATCATAGCACGGGTCGGTTTTTCGGTTTGTATCGTTACGATTCGGACACGGAGACCTAGCATGCCATCGGCGGAGACATTCCGCATGAACAACCCGATCAAATCGCCCGTTATTATCCAATTTTCTACTGGGCCAACTCCGGACGGCCGGACACCGATTTTTCCTACCAGCCGTATCAGGCGCATGTGAATTTCGATATTCACGGCCGCATGCACTTCGCGGCATCCGGCCATATCGGAGACGGCAAAACGGTGCGGCTGGTCTACGCCTACTCCGACGACAAAGGCGAAACCTGGCACAAGGCCAATGGCGACCCCATTCCCGGACTCCCCCTGCAGGGAGACGAGGGGGCGGCGAACCAGGCGGATG
>JAFIGD010000037.1 GCA_020831625.1 Verrucomicrobiota bacterium
GAGGGTTGGAGAAGGTCAGACAGGACTGGACTTGGATCTGCTTGGCGTACAACGTTCGCAAGCTGATGGGCTGGATGGAGGAAAATAAAATGGAAATGGCTGAAAATGGCGTGGGTATTCGTGTTATAAGGTTGTTTTTGGCACTGAGAGGCCTCCTGGGCGCGCGGAGAAGCATATTTGCAACAACCAGCCGTCATCTCGGTTTCGCCACGTGATTTCTATTTTGGAATAATCGCGATAATCAGAGGTGTTTTTTGACACCAGTTGCGTCGAATAAATCGACACGCCCTTTACGCGGAAGTCATCAAGCACCCTTCAGGGTGCGGTTGCGTCGGGGAAAGGTTGCGGAGGATCGGCGACGCAAAGCGTCCCTGGAGTGCGTGTAGCGAGAGCAACGAAGCTACCGCCTTTTCGGCGGAGAGGCAGAGCAAGTCGTTAAACCACGGATGAACACGGATGAACACGGATAGGGCTGTGGGGCAGAGGAAAATAAACCACTGATAACACTGATTTTCACTGATCTTTGAGGCAGGGAGCTTTGAGGCTGGGGGGAGTTTTGAGCAGAAGGGAGGGAAGGGAAGGAGGACGTTTTTAAATCGAACGTAATCGTTCGCGTATTCGGGATCGGGATTGATTAGGATTACGAACTGTCATCCGTGGTCTGGCAAGGTGATCCGTGGTTTCCACGGTGTTCATTCGCTCTCCGGCGGGTTAGAGGCCGGTGCGGAGCAGGGTGTAGACGGTCTCGGCATCGGAGGCGGCAAGGAGATGGCTTCGTCGGGTTTCATCTTTCACCAGCCGACTGAGGGTGGCCAGAAGGCGGACGTAATTGGACTGTTGATCGGTGCGCCCCGCGACGAGGGCGACGATGCGGACCGGATGCCCGTCAATCGATTCGTAGTCGTCGAGCGGGGTTTCATTGACCGCCACCGCCATGATCATCCGCCGAACGGAGGAGAGGCGGGCGTGGGGCACGCCGACACCCAGGCCGATGCCGGTGCTCATGAGAGATTCGCGCATGTATACCGCCGAACGGAACGCGTCGAGATCCTGCACCTCTCCGGACTGCCAAAGGGCGTCGATCAGAAAATTGAGCACCGCCTCTTTACTGTCGAGACGGGTCACAAACACCCGCTCCGGCGAGAGGGCGTCATCGAAGAGTTTTGCACCGGGGTCGCTCATGATCACTACTTTCGCTCGGCGGGGTTGAGGTGGGGTTGGGAGGTCAGGCCTGGGTTTGCATGGCGATTTGCCATTCGGCTTCCGCGAGCAGGGCAATGACCTGTTCGCTGTTGGTACAGGTCATCAGTCGTTTTATCATGGCCTTCTGAGACAGCAGGCGGGAAATTTTGGCAAGCAGACGGAGATGCACGACCTCGTCTTCGGAACAGATAAGGATAAACACGTGGGTTTTGAGGGCGTCGCCCGCGCCGAAATCCACTCCGTCCGGTGAAATTCCGACCACCAGAGCGCTTTTTTTGAGGCTGGCATCCGCGGGAGTGCGCGCGTGGGGAATGGCCACATGCGGGGCGATGGCGGTGGAGTGCAGCTGCTCGCGCTGGATGAGAAGTTTCAAATACTGCTTGCGGTCATCGATCAGACCGTTTTTCTCCAGCGGTTTGATCAGCTGCTCCAGGACCTTCTCCACCGGACCGGGTTTGATGTTGAACAGCATCAGGTCGGGAGAGACCAGCCGGGAAACCGGGACCACCTCGGGCGCGTGCTTGATGAGTTCGAAAAGATTGGTGCGGGTGACGGGCTGCATGCGTTTTTCGAGCCACTCGTCCACCAGGCTGCGCATAAAGCGCCACTGACTCGCCACTTTGGTGCCGGGGATTTTGCCTTCCCGGGCCATGCGGACCACGGTCTTCTCCGCGACTTTCAAATAATTGGCCAGTTCGGCCAGGGTCATAATTTCTTGTTGTTTTTGTGTGCTCATGAGGTCTCCAAAAGGGTTTGTGTCGAGGTTTTTTGTCCTCTATAGTCCTTTATAGGTATGGTCTGTCGATCTAAAAGTGCAAAAAAACATTAAATTCAAAGCGAAAGGGATCAGTTGATGGACGCGTAGGCTTTTTTTGCCGGGATACTGACGAGTTTGCGCTCCGGAAGAATGAGGCAGGTGAGGCGTCCGCCGTAGACACAGCCGGTGTCGAGACCGATGATTCGGGGGCGGTCGAGTCCGCCCAGTGCCGCCCAGTGTCCGAAAACCACGAGGTCGTTGCCGGCGTAAAAATCGAACCAGGGCGGGTTGTCTGAATTTTTTAGATCCTCCCCCTGACCGTCCCAGGTGCGGATAGTGGTGAGAATCCAGGGGTCGGTCTGATCGGGATGCAGACCGGGCACCAGGCCGGCGTGGACCATCATGAGTTCGTGATCCTCATACCAAAGCGGCCATTGCGAAACATCCTGCACAAAATCGGTGAAGTAGCGGCCGAAATCCTTTTGAAGGATCTCGAAATACTTTCCGTGCTTGTGGAATTTTCCCTGCACCAGTTCCAGCAGACTGAGCTCATGATTGCCAATGATGGACTGGGCCTTCATTTCCCGGTACAGTTCCCAGACCGCGCGGGAGGAGGGCCCCTTGTTGATCAAGTCGCCGATGAAGAGAATCCGGTCCTCTTCAGGATCGGCCTGCACTTCTTTGAGGAGACGGGACAGTTCTTTGTAACACCCGTGCACATCGCCAATAATGATGGTTCGCTTCGACATGCCCCGCACCTAGCATCGACGGCGGGAGGGGGCAAGACAGGAATGACGAATGACGAGTGGAGAAGAGTGACGAATGACGAGTGGAGAAGAGTGACGAATGACGAGTGACGAATGACGAGTGACGAATGACGAGTGGAGAAGAGTGACGAATGACGAGTGACGAATAGTTGGAGTGACGAATTAAAGCAAATCGCTGGCGAGTTCGGAGAGTTCGGAGCGCTCGCCGCGTTCGAGGGTGATGTGGGCGTAGAGTTTTTGACCGCGCATGCGTTCGATGAGGTAGGTGAGGCCGTTGGACTGGGTGTCGAGATAGGGATGGTCGATCTGGAAGATATCGCCGGTGAGCACGATTTTGGTGCCTTCTCCGGCGCGGGTGATGATGGTTTTCACTTCGTGCGGCGTGAGGTTCTGGGCCTCGTCGACGATGAAATATATTCGGTTCAGACTGCGGCCGCGGATGTAACTGAGCGCGGAAATCACCAGTTTCTCATCCTCCAGCATCTTGCGTACCTGCTCGGACTGGGTGTTTTTGTCGGCGCCGCTTTGATTTTGAATCACCGAAAGATTGTCGTACATCGGCTGCATGTAGGGGTCGAGTTTGGCTTTGATCTCGCCGGGGAGATACCCGATGTCTTTGTTGCTTAGCGGCACAATGGGACGCGCGAGGTAGATTTGACGGTAGGCGCGGCGGTTTTCGAGGCTGGCCGCCAGCGCCAGCAGGGTTTTGCCGGTGCCGGCTTTTCCGGAAATACTGACCAGCGGAATGTCATCGTTGAGCAGGGCGGCCAGCGCGAAGGTCTGCTCGGCATTGCGGGGGGTGATCCCGAACACGGAGCGCTTGTCCACCCGTTTGAGGGTGTGGGTGAACGGATCGAAGGTGACCAGCGCACTTTTGCGGGCGTTCTTGAGGATGAGGTTCTCGTGGGGAATCAGCGGCGGATCAAAGGTCATTTCATCAGCGGGGAGTTCAAACGGCACCTGATACATCGCCTCGACAATCTCCTCGGGCACATCCTCGACAATCCGGCGGCCGGTGTAGAGGGTGGAGACATCCGCAACGTGGTCGGTTTTGTAATCCTGGGCGGTGAGTCCCACGGATTTGGCTTTCATGCGGAGGTTCACGTCTTTGCTGACCAGAACCAGGGTGCGTTTGGTGTCGGCCGACTGCAAATGCAGGGCGACGTTGAGGATTTGGTGATCCGGTTTATTGGGGGAGAAGAGTCCCTGGAGTTTTTCGTGAATTTGGGCTTCAATGGCGATGCGGACGGTTCCCCGGCCCCCGCCGAGGCGGATGCCTTCCGCAAACAGGGCGTCTCCGCTCATGCTGTCCAGACGGCGGACGAATTCGCGCGCGTGAAAATTGATGGATTCATTCCCCTTCTTAAAATTGTCGAGTTCCTCCAGCACGGTGATGGGCAGAGCCACGTCGTGCTCCTGGAAATGTTCCAGGCAGCTGCTGTCGTGGAGAATCACATTGGTGTCGAGAACGAAGAGTTTTTTTGATTTGGAGGCCATGGGGAATAAAGGATGAATTGTTGAAGGATGCGGGTTAATTCAGGACAAGAAAAAGGGCCGGATGAACCGGCCCTTCAAGGGATTAAGGGGTTTCCGAGCATCGGAAAAGCCCGGCGGGCGTTTTCCGATGTTCGGAAGCGGATCGGAGGGGGCCGTTAACGACGGACTCCCTGCTGTTCCTGCTGACGGGCTTCGTCCTCGGAACTGCCCCAGGCGGCTCCGGCGGCGGTTCCGGCGGCGGCGCCGACGGCGGCGCCTTCAAGTCCGCGGCCGCTCTGGTGTCCGATAACACCGCCGAGCACGGCACCGCTCAGTCCGCCTTGAACGGCGCGCTGTTTGGTTTGCACGGAGGAATCGGGGGTGGCGCAACTTGAGCCAAGCGCGACAAACGCGGCGGCAAAGAGTGTGGTAATCAGTAACTTCATAATATGACCTCTCAGGTTATGGGTTCGTGGTGTTAGACGGTTATATCTTCCGTCGCGTTGAAAAGAAATCAAGAGAATTTTCGTTAGAGATCGCGTAAAAATTTCAGTGCCGCGTCTATTTTTTCGTGCAGACCGGTCTCGGAATCGCCGCTGAGGGCTTTCACCGCCCAGTGAAAGACGGGAATGCGGACGCGGCGGTTGAGGTCGAAGAGGCCGGATTCGAAGTAGGGGAGGTCTTCGATCCAGCGCAGGCCGGGGTGTTTCCGCTGCAGGAGCACTGCCAGGAGCGCTCCAAGTTCGCAGGTGAGCAGCAGATAGTTGTTTTGGGGGTTTTCGGGGTTGGAGCTTTGCAGCCAGGCCCGAAGTTGAGCGGGGGTGGCCTTGCGGGCGAGGGCGTCCAGCCAGGAAATGTCGGGTTCGCCTCCGACATCAAGCAGTGCGGGCAGATCGCTGAACGCGGCCCGGGTGATATTGGCAAGGAAGGTTTCGACCTGCCGGCGCTCTTCGGGGTTCAGTTCGCAGAGGGTGCGGGGGTGGGTCCCCGGGGGGAGCTCGATTTCCTCGATGTCGCTGCGGAGGCGCGGATCGCGCGGATCGGCGGGATCAAACCAGGGGGCGAAAAAGACGGCATACAGCGTTTCGGCGGAGGGGAGATCGGGTGTTGAGGTCATGATGGGTTCGTTTAACCCTTTTACCCGCTGATCGCAAACTCTCTTGTCCGGGATATTCTCCTTTTGACAAAAGAAAACCCCCGCAAACAGTTGGTTTGCAGGGGGTTTGGAGGAATGACATGAAAACAAATAATGGCGTACCAGGAAGGATTTGAACCCTCAACCTTCTGATCCGTAGTCAGATGCTCTATCCAATTGAGCTACTGGTACACGCGGACAGCCCTTATACACCGAAAGCGGCGTTGGGGGCAAGTGAAAATTTCAAGAAAGTTTGTCGAGCGCCCGTTCGACGCGCGCGAGGCGTTTGTCGAGGTCGGGGGAATCGCTCCGCGCAGTGAGAAGCCGGCGGATTTGCAGGCTGACGGCGGCGGCGGAGGTGAGGCCGAGCTGTTTGGCGATTTCGCCCTGTGTGCGCTCCCCGTGATTGTAGAGGAAGTAGGCGAGCGCGGGCCGTCCCAGATCGCCGCGGGGGCGTTCGTGCAGCTTTTTGGGGTCCAGATTGAATTCGGCGGCGACGGCGTCGATGATTTTTGCGAGGGCGATACCGCGTTTGGTTTTTCCGTGCAACCGGAGGGCTTTTCCGCCTTTGCCCTTGCGGACGCCCTCGTGCAGGGCGCGGGTGACGCTGAGAAAATCGGAAGCGCCGATGGCGATCGGGGAGGCTTTGAGCAGGTCGAGCGTTTGTGCGTCGGGTTCAACCGCGAGGGATTCGCAAAGGGATTGGAACCGTTCGGTACGGGTGTTGACGCGGCCGCCCAGGGCTTTGAGGACCGGTTTCGGGTCGAGGCAGGCGGGTGCGGCGGTTTCGTCGCCGAGCGTCGCCTGAAGACTGGTGTGCCCGGCCTTAAGCATGGCGTTTTTTCTGCGCTCGGTGCCGGACAGGGAGGGGTCCTCCCGCACGGGCAGGGTGTGAATCCAGGCGGCGACGGTGGCGAGCGTGTCGCCGGGTTCGACAAGCTTGGATTTGTAGCGTCCTTTCATGACCGGACCCTGATGCACGTAGTGGTGGTGCAGGTGCCGGGCGTATCCGGTTTGCAGGGCCTGAATGAAAGCGCTGGGATTGCCGCGCGGGGAATGGAACATCAGTTCGGCGCGGTTTCCGGCGAGGGCGTACGCATACAGGGTGATATGGTGTTTGCGGGCGGTGATTTCGATCAGGTCCAGGAAATGGTCACTGTCGCTTTTTTCCACAAACAGTCCCATGCCTTCAGTTCCCTGAAGGCTGATGAAATAGATGCCGTCTTGAATTTGGAGCCGATGGGGTCTTGCCATAAAAGAAAACTAGCGTCTTTTCTGAAAAAGTCCAGCGACTAACCGCCAGGACTTTCCACATTTTTGACAGGATATCAGGATCAACGTGATCAACTCCTGTTCAATTCCTCCCTTTCCAATCCGCCGAGTTTTTTACAGAAGGAAAGGAAGGAAACGAAGGCTTGTATTCGCGTGCACCCCATCCGGGGGCGTAAGGACAAAAAATTGTGGATGGATCAGACAGGAAATCTTTGGGTCTTTCCGGCGGCGGAGCCGGCTTGTGCAAGATTGCACAGCGGCGGGGTTTCTTTTTCGTCTCCAAAACGGCAGGTGGGTTTCATTCAATGTCACACCCATTCTTTTGAGAAAGCGGAACGCTATGAAAGCACACAGCCTCAAAACCATTGCGGATATCGCGGGGGTCACCCGAACGACGGTTTCGCTGTCGTTGCACAACAACCCCCGCATCTCTGAAAGCACCCGGAAGCGGATTCAGCGGATTGCCAGGGATTTGGGGTATCGCCCCAACGCGGAGATTTCACGGGTTATGGGGGCGATCCGTAAAACTTCCGCTGTCCAGCAGGTCCTGGCGTGGGTTGTTGACGGGGAACCGGAGGAGGCGTGCCTGGGCGCGTTTCGCCAAACGGCGCAATCTCTCGGGTATCGGCTGGATGTTTTTCGAATCGATGCCCCGCCTCTGTCCGCTAAACGGATCGGGGAAATTCTTTTTGCCCGGAATATCCAGGGGGTGATTTTCACGACGCCGCACCATCCTGATTTTATGGATGGCGTGGACATCTCCTCATTCTGCGCCTGCGCCTTCGGCATGCGGTCGCACCGGGTGCACCGGGTTGACCGGGTGGAGAACGATATTGGCTGGTGCGCCCGGGAGACGGTCCGTTTGTTGGATCAAATGATTCGGTTTCATGAGATCGGTCATCCGCAAATCGCGAAACGGATTTCCCCCTGCGCGGCCTGATTTTAAACCGCGATATCCGCGATCAGCGCGTCCAGGCTGTTGAGGGCGTCCAGGCGGGTTTTGGCGGCGGCGCAGGTTTCGGTCTCGGCGATGCCGGTGGTTTCGGCGAGAAAGAGGATGTACCGGGCGACGTTGCGGGCGTATAGGAAGCGCGCTTTGGGGGTGATGCTGTAGAAGCGTGCGCGCTGGCGGTAGCCGGCGGGGCTGTGGTCGCCGAGGGCGGCTTTCTCGGCTTTGCCGTCGGCTGCGAGCACACAGAGGAAGTTGTATTCGAACCAGAACATGTGTTCGGGGGAGGGGGTGAGCCCGTTGAGGGCGGCGAGGACGGTGTCTTTGCTTGCGAAAACATCGGTGGAACGGCCTTCGAGGTTGAGGGCGTCTTCGATGAAGGCGCGGGCCATTTTCTGTTCGGTTGGGTCGTCGCTGAAGGCGCCGAGGGCGGCGAGGTCGACGGTGAAGGCGTACCAGTCTTTCCAGAGGGTCTGGTCGGCGGGATCGTCGGATTCGTGCAGGGCTTTGCCCATTTCGTAGGTGTAGCGTCCGCTGGTTTTGATTTCGAGGTTGCCGCCGGTGACCTCGCCCATGACGCGGTAGTTTTCGCCGGATTTTCCGGAGCCGGAGTGAAAGCCGATGGAGCAGCCGAAGGCTTTGCAGACGTCCCACTGTTTGGCGATGAGGTCGCGGAGGCCGCCGTTGTCGGGGTAGGGGATGTTTTTCTGGAAGCCGAAGGCGGGGGCGACGAAGTGGATGGTCATGCCGAGGGCTTCGCAGAGGGCGAGCATGACGGCGGTGGTGGCCTGGGTGGTGAGACCGGGGAGTTCGTCGATGGAGAGTTCGCGGAGGTAGTCGCGGCCGACATCGGTGGTGAAGGCGGCGGCGCGGGCGGCGGCGTATTTCTCGTCGCGGCGTTTCATTTTCTGCACGGCGGGCCAGACGGTGGCGAGGAGTTCAGCGAACTGGGTTTCGGTGATTTCGAAGCCGAGGGCGTTGACGCGCTCGCGGACGGCGGCGAGGAGATCAGCGGGAACGTGTTCGGCGATCCAGGCGGCGGGGTCGGCGGGCAGTTCGGTTTGCGCGAGTTCGGGGGAGAGGTCGAAGGTGATGTAGGAGGCGAGAAGGCAGCCGGTGACGAGGGCGTCCTCGCGGTCGTCGAATTTTCCGCCGATGGGCTGGTGGTCGGCGTTGAAGCTCCAGGGAATGCGGCGGGTGTGGAAGCCGGTTTTGAGTTTGGAGAGGACACAGCCGTGGGACATGCCTTCGACGGACTGGCCCTGGTGGCCTTCGGGCACGTTGCAGCCGATGAAAGGGAAGGGGACGGTGTCGAGGCGGTCTTCGAGCATGGCGTTGACATCGTAGACCAGTTCGCGGGGGATGGAGTTCTGGTTGGCGGTGAGGCCGAGGTTGAGGGCGGACATGGCCCATTCGACGGCGGGCCAGTGGTGGGTGGTGAAGCGGGCGCCGATGCCGAGGGTGCTTTTGCCGAGGGAGCCGCGGGCGACGGGAAAGAGGGTGTTTTCGGGGTCGTTGATTTGCACGAGGTTTTTGAGGTGAAGCAGATTGGCCCAGGTGGCGGGCCAGGCCCAGCGGCCGTCTTTGAGCTTCACGCCCTCTTCGAGCTGGGGAATGGTTTCAGGGGTTTCGGGGTCCAGCAGCCAGGCGCAGTCGCCGTTGGCGTGTTCGACCAGGGTCCAGGAGCCGTGGGCGGTTCCGAAGCGGCTTTTGGCGTGGTGGCGGACCTGATCGGGCAGGGCCATGCGGAGGCCGGGCCAGTCGAGGCAGAAATCGGGACTGATACAGGGGTTGGTGGCGATGAGGAGATTGTTTTCGCGGAGAAATTTGTTGATGGGGCTCATGATGCGGGTTCCTTGTTTTTTGTGAATTTAAAGTGTGTTTTTTTGAATGGCGCGTGGTGTGCGGATGTGGTTCCAGGCGAGGGCGGCGCACATCAGGCCGCTGCCGAGGAGAAACCGGGGCCAGCTAGAAATGTGGTCCCACTGTCTGAAGAGCAGCAGAACCACAATCATGGCCAGCGGGATTTTAAGATTGTTGAAAATGGAGAGGGTCGCGGCGTTGGTGACAAGGGCTCCGTGATTGAACAGGAAGAAGGCGAGTCCGGAGGGCACGAGGCCCAGCCAGAGGAGGATGCCCCAGCCGGTGAGGCTCATTTCCCGCATGGCGGAGAGCGACTGCGCGGGCTCACCCCAGAGGAGGAAGGCCGCGCCGGTGAGCAGCACCCCGCCGAAGTACAGCCAGCCGAAAACAAACATGTCGCCGAACTTCCGGAGTTTGGGCAGGAGGTCGCGGTAGGCGACCTGGCCGAAGGCGAAGCAGAGGTTGGCGAGCTGCATGATGCCGAAGCCGATCCAGAAGCCTTCGCTTTCGGGGGGGCGGGCGTATTGGATGATCATGGCGCCGCCCACGGCGAGGAGGACGCAGATCCAGGGCTGTACGGAGGCGTGTTTTTTGCGGAAGAGTCCGTCGAGCAGGGTCACATAAATGGGGGTGAACACGGTGACCATGGCGACTTCGTATCCGCGCAGGTATCGGTAGGCCAGGTTGAGGAACACATACATGCCGCCGAACTGCACCGCACCGATGAGGATGAGAATGACCCGTTTTCGGCGTGGAATCTCATGGATGCGCAGCAGCGGCAGGAAGAGTATGAGCGCGTAGGTCATCCGGAAAAACGCCAGGGTGTAGGCGTTCATGCCCGGTTCGCGCATGAGAATGGGGATCAGTCCGAAGGAGGGGCCCCACAGGAGGGAGGCGATCAGCAGCCAGATCATAAGCCGTCGGTTTCAGGTTTGGGATCGCGGGAGAGAAGGTCCTCCATGGATTCGCGGGGGGATTTGCCTTCGTAGAGGATGGCGTACACTTCTTCGGTGATGGGGGCGCTCACGCCGAGGTGGCGGGCGAGCGCGCGGGCGGTGCGGGCGTTGAAAACGCCTTCGGCGATCATGCTCATGGAGGCTTCGATCTGCTCCATGGTTTCACCTTTGCCGATGCGTTCGCCGAATCCGCGGTTGCGGCTGAGCTTGCTGCCGCAGGTGACGATGAGGTCGCCGACCCCGCTGAGACCGGCGAAGGTTTCCGGCTGTCCGCCGGCGGCGGTGCCGAGCCGCATGAGTTCGGCGAGGCCGCGGGTGATGAGGGCGGCTTTGGTGTTGTCGCCGAATCCGAGGCCGTCGCTGATGCCGGCGGCGATGGCGATGACGTTTTTGAGGGCTCCGCCGAGTTCAACCCCGACGATGTCGGTGGAAGTGTAGACCCGGAAGTGCGGCTGGGCAAAGAGGCCCTGGAAATATTCGGCGAGGTCCGGGTGTTCGGAGGCGATGGTGACGGCGGTGGGCGCGGAGTGGGCGACTTCCTCGGCGTGGCTGGGGCCCGAGAGGGCGGCGACGTGATCGAGTTTCAGCAGCGTTTGGCACCAGGTGCTGAGCCGCTGATCCTCCAGCAGGCCTTTCGAGACGGTGATCACCGGGGCGCCGGAGGGGATGAGCCCGGCGAAGCGCTCCAGGGTGGAGCGGTAAAATTTGGAGGGCACGGCCACGAGGAAGGCGTCGCGGTCCCTGACCGCCTCGTTAAGATCCGCGGTCCACTCGATGGATTCGGGAAGGGAGATCCCCGGCAGAAACCGGATGTTCTCCCGGGTTTCCCGCACGGAGGCGAGGTAATCGCCGTCAATCCCCCAGATGCGTACCGAATGACCGTTGCGGTGCAGCACGAGGCCGAGGGCGGTGCCCCAGCCTCCGTCTCCTATAATGGTAATGCGTTTGCTCATATCCTGATTCATTGTCAAAAATCCGGCGAAAGGCAACCTTGAAAGGACTTTACCATGGTTCAGCGAAAGAACTTGACTTTTTAGGTTAAACCGATCATACAACGCGCCCTTTCATTTTTTGTGCGCACCTCTGGAGATTTTTTTCTAATGAATTTTGAATATCTTGACGCGGCCCTGGCCCGAATTCCAAACAAACCCCTGTTGATCAATCTGATTTCACGCCGGGTGAAGCAGCTCAACATGGGGCAACGCCCGATGGTGAAACCGGATCATCCTTTCCAGGAGAATCTGGACATTGCGCTGAAAGAAGTGAAAGAGGGGTTGCTGGACGCGGAAATTGTCGAGGATGAGCCCGAAGTGACCGCTGAGGAAGCGGCTGAAAAACTGCTTTCGCTCTAAAGCGTCCGCCGGTTGCGGATTTCAACACCGGAATCCGCGGATTCCGGTGTTTTTTTTATTTTCGCAATCCACTATTCAGGCTGATCATGTCCAAACCCTCTGAAGATCCTGTGCTGGCGACAAACCGCAAAGCGCGTCATAATTACCATATTCTGGATACGGTTGAGGCGGGGATTGTGCTGGGCGGAACCGAGGTGAAGTCGATCCGCAACCGGGAGATGAGTCTGGAGGAGGCGTTTGCGGTGGAGCATAAAGGCGAGCTGTTTCTGCACAATATGCACATCCGTGCGTACAGTCACGGCAACCGTTTCAATCACGAGGCGGTGCGGATCCGCAAGCTGCTGCTGCACAAACGGGAAATCCGCAAACTTTCGTCGCAGATTTCGAAGGACGGGCTGACGCTGGTGCCGCTGGATATTCATTTGCGCCGCGGGAAGATCAAAATTCAACTGGGACTGGCCAAAGGGAAGAACCAGGGGGACAAGCGCGACACCCTGAAAAAGCGGGAGGCGGACCGCGACCAGCGCCGGGCATTGTCGGAGGCGCAGCGGCGATAATGTCCGCCGGATTTCTCCCGGATGCGCAAGTCTCTTGGATTGAAAGCTTGCGCAGGGCCCGTTCTTTGGTTTAAAACACCGCACATTCTTTAACATCAACCCCCGAAAACCCCCGAAATCACAATGGCAACACCTGAAAAAATTTCCTCCGCATCCTCCGCTGATCACGAAGAAGGGCTTGAAAAGCTCAAACAGTGGGGCCAGTGGGCGCTGATGGGTATCGCGGTTGTGTTTCTGGGCATTTCGCTGTTTCAGTGGAACCGCAGCCGGGGAGAGGGGCTGAAACAGGAAATTTTTATGGCCTATTCGACCGCGTTCACGCCAGAAGCGCTGGCTCAGGTGGTGGAGGCGTATCCCGATGCGCCGGAGGCGGCGCTGGCCCGGATTCAGATGGGCGGGATGTATTTCCGGGAGGGGGAGTATGAAGAGGCCCTGGCGGTGTACGACGCGTTTTTGCAGGCGCACCCCCGGCATTTGCTGGCTTCGGAAGTCCGTTTTTCCCGGTGGATGACGCTGGAGGCCCTGGGGCGGTTGGACGAGGCGATGGAGGGATTCGCAAGCGTGTCCGAAGAAAATCTGATGTATCCCCAGGCGCTGTTTGGTCAGGCCCGGATTCATGAAAAACAGGGGCGGGCCGATCTGGCACTGCCGCTGTACCGTCTGATCGAGGAAAGCTTCGAGGACAGTGCCTGGGCGTTTCAGGCGGAGATGTTCCGTCAAGTGGCGGAACTGGCGGCGCGGGATGTCCGCGTCCCGGAAGTCGACGAATAAGGTTTGCGCTCACCGAAAAGCTGTTTTCCGAGGATCGGAAGCGGCGGGGGCGGATTTTCCGAGCATCGGAAAACAGCAGATCAGGGCTTGGGTTCGGCGAGGAAGCGGTTGACCTCGCGGAGGGTGCCGAAGCGGAGGAGTTTGCGGGCGTGCTTGCGGGCCTCTTCGGTGTGCAGCCCGCGGATAAAGGTTTGGATGCGCGGGATGTGCTGGGGGTCGACGCTGATTTTCCGCAGGCCGATGCCGATGAGGAATTTCAGCATTTCGGTGTTGAGGGCCATATCGCCGCAGACGGAGACGTCGACATCGTTGTTGATGGCGGAGTTAATGATGCGGTAGACGGCGCGGAGCACGGCGGGGTGATGGCAGACGTAGAGGCTGCTGACGGATTCGTTGGTGCGGTCGACGGCCAGAAGGTACTGGATGAGGTCGTTGGTGCCGATGCAGAGGAAATCGGATTCCTGGGCGAGTTCGTCGATAATTTCCACGGCGGCGGGGAGTTCGATCATCGGGCCCATGGCCGGGGAGGGGTTGAAGGGCACGCCCTCGTCGATCAGTTCCTGTTTGCAAAGTTCGAGAACGTCTTTGGCGGCGAGGAAGTCGTCAACGGAGGAGATGAAGGGAATCATGATCCGCAGGTTTTTCTCGTGGCCGGCGCGGAGCATGGCCCGGAGCTGCTGTTTGAAAATCGGAAGATTTTTCAGGGAAAAGCGGATGGCGCGGAGGCCGAGAAAGGGGTTGGCCTCTTCGAGGTGCTGGTGATAGGGGAGTTTTTTGTCGCCGCCGACATCGAGGGTGCGGAGGGTGATTTCCTTGCCGGGGAGGCCGGCGAAGATTTTTTCGTAAATGAGCCGCTGGGCCTCTTCGCTGGGGAATTCATCGCGGACGATGAAGGGGAATTCGCTGCGGTAGAGGCCCACGCCCTCGGCGAGGTTCTGGCGGGCGAATTCCATGTCGCTGAGCAGGTTGACGTTGCAGTGGATGGTGATTTTGGTGCCGTCGCGGGTGAAGGTTTCCGGAAAGACCTCGGGGGGGGCGTCCTCTTCTTTGTGGATGAGGGGCTCGTACTGCCGGAGGATTTTTTCGGAGGGGTCGAGGAAGACGGTGCCCTGGTTGGCGTCGATGAGGATCACGGTGCCCTCGTCGATTTCGAGCACCTCCGGTTTTTCGACAAACACCATGGGCACGCGGAGGGAGCGGGCGAGGATGCTGATGTGGGAGGTGACGCTTCCCTGAACGATGATGAGGCCTTCGACGCTCTGGGCGGCGAATTTGAGGACATCGGAGGGGAGGAGTTCCCGGGCGATGATGATCTGACCCTGGTAGTCGCCGTGGTCCTCGCCGTGTTGCTGAAGATTGCGGAGGAGGCGGTGGCCGAGGTCTTTGACGTCGAGCACTTTTTCGCGCAGGCGGGGGTTGCTGCTTTTGGCGAAAAGGGTGATGTAATCGTTGACGACGCTGCTGACGGCGCGGTCGGCGGGGGTGCCCTGCTGGATGAGTTTGCGCATGGCGCCGCTGAAGCCCATGTCTTTTAGAATGAGAAGGTGGGCGTTGAAAATGAGGGAGGCGACGTCGCCGAGGCGCTCCTCCATGTGGCGCTGCAGTTCGGTGAGCTGTTCCTCGGACTCCTGCAGGGCGGTGTTGAAGTCTTCGAGGGTGTAGGGCGAGGTTTCGTCGTCGGCGGCGACGGTGAGAACGTCGTAGCCGTGTCCGTCGAGAATGACGGCGGTTCCCTGGACCACGCCGCTGGAGGCGGTGGTTCCTTTGAGGAAGGAGACCATGGCGGGGCTTCGGGCGGGCGCTTCGGCGGGGGTGGTCTGCTTGCGGGCCTCGTGCAGACTCATGAGAAGTTTGGCGTTTTCGATGACGACGGCGAGCTGGGAGGCAATGGCGCGGAGAGCTTTGATGTCGTTGATGTGAAAATAGTCGGGCTGTGGATCCTGGGTGACGAGCACGCCGACGCGCATGACGCCGCGCAGGAGGATGGGGACCGCGAGGAAGGCTTCGTAGTTTTCTTCGAAAATGCCTTCAATGCGCTTGAAGTTGGGGTTGGCGGAGCCGTGGCCTTCGCAGATGGGCTGGAGGTCTTTCATGGCGGCACCGACGATGCCTTCGCCGAGCTTGAGCTTGACGTTGCCGACGGATTCGGGCTTGAGGCCCTGGGTCGCGGCCAGGGTCAGCTCCTCGCTCTGCTCATCATAGAGGTAAATACTGCACACGGCGGCGCGCATGTGATAGGCGACAATGCTGACGGCGGACTGTAGGAAATCCGCCAGGCTGTGGCTCCGCTCGAAGAGTCCGGCAAGTTCGCTGATATCACAAATTAAATCGACATTGTCTTTGGCCATGCCGGGTTTGTAGCATGAAAAGCGCGCGTTGACCAGCCAGAAGGGCTTTGGAATACAGGATATCAGGGCGAGAGGGTGTAGAGTTTCCAGGCGTAGAGGGCGGCGAGGGCGAGCAGGGCCAGCGCCATGAGGACGGCGAAGATGCGGATGCGGTGATGGAGAAGCACGGGGCGTTTTTTGGGGCTCATACGATGTTAAACCGTTCGGAGAGAATTCGGTGAATGGGGACGTTGTTGCGCAGGAGTTCGGCTTCGACCATGTTCATGACTTTGGTGGCCGCGCACATGAAAAAATCGGTGTGTTTGCAGTCCGCCGGGATGACTTCGCGGACGAGTTCCTCGGTGATGTAGCCGGTGCGGCCCTCCCAGCCGGGCTCGGGGCGGCTGAGGATGTGAATCACTTCCAGATTCAGCGCCTTTTCCATTTCCTGAAGTTCGCTGAGAAACAGAATTTCTTTTTGGTTGGGATTGGCGTCGACGAGCACGCATTTGCGCATGTCGTTGCGGTCCCGGAGGGTGCGGAGAATGCTCATGATCGGAGTGATGCCGGCGCCGGTGGCGAAAAAAACAGCGGGGGTTTTTGCGCTTTTGGACAGTTTAAAGGCTCCGTAGGGACCTTCGAGGTAGACGCGGGTGCCTTTTTCGACGCCGCGCCAGGAGGAGGTGAAGTCGCCGATGGGTTTGGCGGTGAAGCTGATGTGTCCGCATTTTTCGCCGGAGGAAAAGGAAAAGGGGTGTTGCTGGAGGCTGTACGGGGAGGGCCCGACGGTCATCCAGGCGTATTGGCCGGCGTCGAATTTGATGCCGTCATGCCCGACCGGATTGACTTTGATGGTGGTGCCGCTGCCGCGGTGGGCTTTGACATCGATCACTTCATAAGGGTGTTTTTTCATTTGCATGGGGCGCACCACGCGGACTTGAATCAGAGAGTACACGGTGATTCCGACAAAGGCGATGATGTAGGCTGTTTGCCACCATTGATAGGTGTGATGGGCGACCTGGAGGACATGAACGAGTCCGATGAGCACCACCAGCAGGGAAAGAACGCCGTGGCTGAGGCGCCACCACTCGTAGACGAGTTTGAAGCGTTTTCGCCACAGAGAGAGCACGACCACGAGGACGGTGCAAATGACGGCGAGGGTGAGGGCGGCGGCGCGGGGGAGGTTGACGGAGGGATCCAGGTAGGACAGAAATTTGCTGTCGGCGTAGAAGAGGATCAGCGGGTGGGCCAGGGTCAGGACCATGGCCCCAATGCCGGCGGCGTAGTGGAACTGGAGCAGGTGGTCGGCACCCACCTGGGGGGCGATCTCCCGCCAGCGTCCGGTGATGGCGAACTGGAGGCACATCATGGTCAGACCGACAAAGCCCAGCGCGACCCCGAATTCGGTCCAGAATCCGCGGGTGGATTTCATGGGGCCGGCGATCACAAGCAGGAGCGGAGACAGCGTGAGGATCACGTAGAGGACTGTCCATTTGAAAAGATGGGAGGGACTGGCTTTCATGGTTCTCTCTCTTCGCGTGTGGTGAGGTGCAATGCAAATCCTTTTGGGCGGATTCTTCCCCGGATTGAGGTTGATCCCCGCGTCCGTTCCGAATAGAGAGTTCTAAAGCTTCCTTTTTGATCATTTTAATTATGAATATTCGTATTTTTTCAAAGCCCGATGCCACGGAGACTCTTTGTACCGCTGTGATTCAGCAGGCGATTGACCGGGTGTCGGCTGCGGGCGGCGGGCGGGTGACTGTGGAGGCCGGGGTGTATGGGACGGGCATGTTGCGGCTGAAAGACAATGTGGACCTGCATTTGGAGCGGGGGGCGGTGCTGAAGGCTTCGGGCCGGGTGGAGGATCATTTGCCGCTGGTTGAATCGGCGGGGAGCGGGGATTACTGGCGGCAGGGGGGCGGTTCGTTTCATTTGCTGGTCGCGCAGGGCTGTCGGAATGTGGCGCTGACGGGGAGCGGGCGGCTGGACGGCAACGGAACGGCCTGGTACGATCCGGTGGATCCGGGCACGGACTGGCCGCGGCCGCGGGATGCGGATTGGCGGCGCATGGGGGCGCTGGTGTTGTTTACGGAATGCAGTGATGTGACGATTCAGGGCGTTCAGTTGGGCAATGTCTGCAACTGGACGCTGCATGTGCATGAATGTGATGACGTGCGGATCCGGGACATCCGGATCGTGAATCCGCCGCAGGCTCCGAATTCGGACGGAATTGATATCACCGGATGCCGGGATGTGACGGTGACGGGCGCGCACATTGACACCGGGGATGACGCGATTTGTTTGAAGACACTGCCGGGAGGCCGGTCCTGTGAGAATGTGGTGGTGAGCCAGTGTGTGCTGCGCACGCATTGCGTGGCGCTGAAGCTGGGGGCGACGGAGAGTTTTCAGGATATGCGCAATGTGGTGTTCAGCGACTGCGCGGTGTCGGGCAGTCACCGGGTGCTCGGCATTTACAGTCTGGAGGGCGCGGTGATTGAGCACGTGCTGTGCCGGAACATCACCTTTGACACCCGCACGCCGCTGATGTTTCCGCGGCCGTTGCATGTGGATTTGCGGGGGCATCGGGAGGCATCGAAGGTCGGTGCAATCCGGAATATTCAGATCTGCGGGTTTTCCGGGGAAAGCAACGGGCGGAGTCTGTTGACCGCGCAGCCGGGGACGATGCTGGAGGATCTTCTGATTTCGGACTTTTTTCTGCGGGTGCCGGCGTTTGATGATCCGGCCCGTCACGGGGCGGAATTCGGCGGCGCGCAGTTCTCCAACCGGTCGCCCCGGGCCCGCACGGAGCGGGCGGCGTTTGTGTTTGAGAACGCCCGGGGCGTGGACATGGAGCGGATTCGGGTCCGCTGGCCGGAGGACGGCGCGGAGATTCCGGAGGGGTGGCGGTTTGAGCGCAAGCTGGCGAACGGGACGCACCGGGTGTTTGTGCCGGAGGACTGGGCGCTGGATGCGGACACGCCGGTGCACGCGGTGTCGGCGCACAATGTGCATGGCGGTCATTTGGACACCACCGCGCTGCGGGGATGGCAGGGAGGCAGCGCGGCATTTTTAGAGGCTTCGGACTGGAATTTAACCACATATTACTAAGGAGAAACAGATTATGGCAAATATCGGATTCATACAGCATCGGTTGGGACGTACAGACGGCGTATCGCTGGAGGTGGACAAGTTCCGCGCGATTTTGGAGCGGAACGGGCACACGGTTCATTATTTGGCGGGGAATGAGGATGTTCCGGGGGGGCAGTGTATTCCCGAGTTGTATCCTTTTCATCCGGTGACCCAGCGGATTCTGCAGAACGCGACCCGTGAGTTGAAAGATTACGCCAACGCCGGGGAGCTGCTGGCGGAAGTTCGGACCCATGCGGACCGGATCAAACCGGGGATGCTGCGGTTTATTCGGGAGAATAAGCTGGATCTGATCTTTCCGAATAATCTGCAGTCCGTGGGGTACAATCTGCCGGGGATGCTGGCGCTGCACGAGGTGATCCGGGAGACGGGCATCCGGACAGTGTGCCACAATCACGATTTCTGGTGGGAGGACAGCGGGGAGGTGTATCCGACGGGACCGGAGGTGGTGGCGTTTTATGAGGAGCACGCGCCGCCTACGGATGCGAATGTGAGTCATTTGGTGATCAACCGCCTGGCGCAGGCCGAGTTGAAGGCACGGACGGGCGCGGAGGCGCGGGTGGTGCCGAACGTGTTTGATTTCACCCAGCCCTCCTGGGTGCCGGACGACGATAATGCCGATTTCCGCGCGTCGCTGGGACTGCGTCCGCACGATGTGTTTTTCCTGCAGGCGACCCGGATTCTGGACCGCAAGGGGGTGGAACTGGCGATTGATGTGCTGGCGGAACTGAACCGTCCGGAGAACCGGGCGGCGCTGATGGCGGGGGCGCTTTACAACGGTGAAACCTTCCGGGAGGACAGCCGCCTGGTGCTGGTGTGCGCGGGGTATGTGGAGGGAATCGGTCTGAGTGGTTCCTATGAACAGAATCTGGTGGACAAGGCGAAAGAGCTTGGCGTGGAGGTGCTGTGGTGCGGGGACCGGGTGAAGCACAGCCGCGGCCGGGATGAGCACGGGAAAATCTATTCGCTGTGGGACGCGTATGTCGGAGCGGATTTTGTGACCTATCCGAGTTACTGGGAAGGGTGGGGGAACCAGTTGATCGAGGCGGTCTTCGCCAAACTGCCGGTGCTGTTGTTTGAGTATCCGGTGTATGTTTCGGATCTGCGCATGGCGGACTTTCAGGTGGTGTCGCTCGGGGAAACCCTGTCGGGGCGGGATGACCGCGGGCTGGTGACGGTGTCGCCGGTCGAGGTTGAGCGGGCGGCGGCGGGGGTGATCCGGTATTTGCGCGATCCCGACGCGAGGCGGGCGGCGGTTGAGCACAACTTCGCCTGCGCCAAGGCCTTGTATTCCTATGAGGCGCTGGAGGGAATTCTGGCGACGGTGCTGGAGGAGAACGGACTTCAATTATGAATCCGCTAAAGCCGTCCTGTATTGAACTTTTGACGGATGAGGCGTTTGCGCCTTTCGGACAGGTGCTGCGCCGCGATCCCGGTGGCGAATTGTTTCAGCCGGTGTTCGCGGACAACGCAGGCGCGGGCTGGCGGGTGGCGCTGCTGGAGGTGCCGCCCGGACCGCTGGGGCGCATCCACCATCATCCCGACAGCGAAGAGTGCTTCGCGCCGCTGTTCGGGAAGGCGTTCATCGTGGTGGCGGAGCCGGACCGCCCGGAGATTCTGCGCTGCTTCCGGCTGGATGAGCCGGTGTGTGTCCGCCGGAATGTCTGGCATGAAGTGATTTCGAGCGAACCCGCACGGATCTTTATTGCGGAAAACGCTCGCATCACCGGAGAACCTCTATATTTTGATCCGATGATCATCTTCGAAAGTGTCATTGAATGAGTGCACCAACCTCCATTCCGGATGTGCCTGAAGAGGACATGCTGTCGGATCGTTTTCCGGGGTCGGCGCCCGGCATTCTGATTCCGCCCGAGGATTCACCTGAGCCGGTAATTGATGTGGTTATATCAGGCGACAACACCCGGACGGTTCACGGCGATGTGTCGGTTTCAGAAGTAAAGCGGCTCTATGAAAGCCTGGAACCCTCACAATGGATTTGGGTGGATGTGAACGGCCTGGCGGATGTGAAGGTGATTAGCGGCCTGGGGGACGTGTTTGGATTTCACCGACTCAGTCTGGAGGACGCTCTGCATCTGAGACAGCGCCCCAAGGTTGATCCTTACGACAGTTATCAGTATTTGGTGGTTCAGGTTCCGTATTTTCTTGAGGATACCCTTGATTTTGAGCAGGTTTCTCTCTTTGTGGGATCAAGTTTTCTGGTGACACTTCAGGCGTACCGGATCAACCAGCTACAGTCGCTCCATGAGAGAATCGGTCGAAAAGGTGGTCGGCTGGTGAGCAGCCAGACGGATTATCTGGCTTATGCGGCTCTGGATGTGTTGGTGGATCAGGTTTTTCCGGTCCTGGCGCGTGTGGACGAGAAAATGGACGCGTTGGAGGAGAACTTATTGACATCAAGCGGCAAAGAGGTGATTGCGGATATTCACGCGATGCGAAACGAAGTGACCGCATTGCGTCGAACGCTGTGGCATCAGGTCCTCCTGGTGCAACAGATTATGGGGCCTGTCGGTGAGTGGGTTCAGCGTGAGACCCGTCCTTACCTCCGGGACGTGCTCGATCATGCGGAACGGGCGCTGGGATTGGCGGAGCAACAGCGGGAGACCTGTTCCGGATTCTTTGAACTTCATAACTCGGTGAACAGCGCTCAATTGAATGAGATTATTAAAGTGCTGACC
The DNA here is from genome assembly GCA_020831625.1 of Verrucomicrobiota bacterium. Classification (GTDB taxonomy): domain Bacteria; phylum Verrucomicrobiota; class Kiritimatiellia; order SS1-B-03-39; family UBA6053; genus PXAS01. The sequence goes on from JAFIGD010000037.1 coordinate 21,229, forward strand.
ATTATTTCCACGGTGTTTATCCCGCTGACCTTTATTGCCGGCGTATACGGGATGAATTTTGAGAATATGCCGGAGTTGTATTGGCCCGGCGGATATCTCTTTGCCTGGGGCTTGATGTTTGCCTGTGCCGGGGGTATGGTCCTGATGTTCCGCCGCCGGGGATGGATTGGCGGCAAAAAGAAATAACGGTTTATGAAACGCTCACACAACATTTCGAAAGAGTTTTGGAAGCCTTTCAAGGTGAAGGACCAGCAGGTTCGCGGGTTTAGCTTCGGTCCACTTCAGATTTGGTTGAAACGGGACGAGGACGACTGGCTGGTGATGGTGTGGCGGGCTGCGGACCTTACCCTGACCGATTGTGTGCTGGATGTGAAGGATGAGCCGCCGGAGTCGGGGACCTGGCGGCGGCTGGGTTCCGTCGCGGCTTCGCCCGAATTGCGGCTCGCGCCGATGATGCCGAACCGTCCGGTGGTGGTGCGGCCGGAAGTGGCCTACACGATTCTGCCCGGCGAAAAAGTCCAGTTTTATGTGGGCGTTCCGCTTTGGGTCGGGTTGTTCAGCGCGGGGAATGTGCTGCTGATCGAGGAGCCGGTGCTGGAGTTGTCGAACACCTGGTTCGGCACGCCGATGGAGGGCGAGCTGGCCTATGCGATGCGGACGCTGGCGAAACGGCAGGTGGAGGATCTTGACTTTCACCCCTGGCGGGCGGTGTGTCCGGTGCGGATTAAAAATCAGAGCAAAGAGAAACTTCAGTTCGAGCGGATTTGTCTGCGGGTGAGGTACCTCGACTTGTATCAGGATCCGGTTCACGGCCTTTGGGCGAATGACTCGGGGTTGACGGTGCGTGGGGACAGCAACTGGAGCCGCATCACATATGCGCGGGGGGCACCGTCGGAATTGAAAAAAGCCGAGCTGCTCGAAAAAGCGCGGGATGAGGTGCGGGGCGGATTTTCGTTGAAATCCCTGACCGGCGCGGGAGGGTTTTTCCAATGAGCTGGTTTACCTGGGAACATGTAAAGGGCGTACTGGAATCCGCCTGGACTTCCGCTGCGCTGGTGATTTTGATCGGCTGGCCGGTCGTGCGGTTCTTCGCCGGTCAGGTGCGGAAAACATTAACGAAACGCTCCACGCCGCAGGCCAGCATGCTGGGATACCGCTTTGTACTGTATGGAGGGAGTGTGATCCTGGTGTTGACGGCCCTGGACCGGCTGGAGGTTCCCCTGTCCACGATCCTGGGTGCGGCGGGCATCGCCTCGGTGGCGATCGGTTTCGCGGCCCAGACCAGTCTGTCGAACTTGATCAGCGGCATTTTTTTGATTTGGGAAAAACCCTTTGGGGTGGAGGATGTGATTAAAAGCGGGGACACCACCGGTGTGGTGGTGGCGATTGATCTACTGTCCACGAAAATCAGAACGTTTGACAACATGCTGGTGCGGATTCCGAATGAGACGCTGATCAAAACGCAGACCACCAACATCACCCGGTTTCAGATCCGCCGGTTTGACATCAATTTGGGCGTGGCCTACAAGGAGGACATCGGCAAGGTGATTAAGATTTTGAAAGAGATCGCCGACAAAAACCCCAACTGTCTGGATGAGCCGGAACCGCTGATTGTGTTTAAAGGGTTCGGCGACAGCGCCCTTGAGTTTTTGTTCGGGGTTTGGTTCGCCCGGGCGGATTTCCTGAAACTGCGCAATTCCATTCAGCGGGAGATCAAAGAGCGCTTTGACGCCGAAGGCATAGAGATTCCCTTCCCGCACCGGAGTTTGTACGCGGGTGAGGCGAGCAAGCCGTTTCCGATCCGGCTGGTCCGGGATAAACCCGGACAAACGGGCCACAAGGAGGAGGCGGGGCCCGATTTTACAGACTAACGGGTTCGGGTGTAGACGATCAATTTGATAAGTTTTTCGCCGGTGGGGTCGAACTGTGCGTCGATTTTCTCCTGTTGGGCACCGCGAATCAGCACAAAAACCGAGGGCTGGGGCAACCGGATCTTTGGCGGGGTTTTGGGTTTGAAAAAATCTTTGAAGGCGATCATTAGGGAGTCTACCAGGTTGATTTTGCCCCATGACCTGCTATGTTGCAAGCTCGTATCCGCATTCTCTATGAAACTATTGAAGACTTTATGAATTCCGAAACCCCCAAAACCCCTCCCAATCCGCGCGATCCTGATGGACCGCAACGCATGCCCACCCGCAATTTCGCCACGATCCTGGCGGTGTTGATTTTGACCTTTGTGCTGATGCAATTGGCGATGGGAAACCGCGCTCAGCCGGAGACCATCGCGTTTATTCCGGATTTCCAACGGATGGTGGAGGAGGGGCAGGTCACGCAGGTGAATGTGGTGCGCAACGGAATGGGCGGTCATCATTTGCTGGTGCAGTCCCGTTTGGCGGATCCGACCGGAAATCCGATGGAATACAAGGTCGAATGGGTGTTGACGGATTCGAATATGCTGTGGATTCAGGAGAATGTGCCCAAAGTTCGCGTGACCCAGGCTAACACAATGCTGCGGGACGTGCTCTGGAGCATCGGCCCGTTTATGATTGTGATGATTCTGGTGTACTTCATCTTCATTCGCCAAATGCGCGCGGCCGGCAAGGGTGCGATGAGTTTCGGCAAGAGCCGGGCGAAAATGCTGACGCGTGACAAGAACAAGATCACGTTTAAAAACGTGGCCGGGGTGGAGGAGGCCAAAGAGGAGGTCGTTGAAATTATTGAGTTTTTGAGTGATCCCAAGCGGTTTCAAAAGCTGGGCGGACGGATTCCGAAGGGGGTTTTGCTGTCCGGACCGCCCGGAACCGGGAAAACCCTGCTGGCCAAAGCAATCGCCGGCGAGGCGGATGTACCGTTTTTCAGCATCAGCGGCTCCGACTTTGTGGAAATGTTCGTCGGGGTGGGCGCGAGCCGTGTCCGCGACATGTTTGAACAGGGCAAACGCCATGCGCCCTGTATTATTTTCATTGATGAAATCGATGCCGTGGGCCGCAGCCGTTTCAGCGGAATCGGCGGGGGGCACGACGAACGCGAGCAGACGCTGAACGCCCTGCTGGTGGAGATGGACGGCTTCGATACCCAGGAGGGGGTCATCATTATCGCGGCCACGAACCGGCCGGATGTGCTGGACAACGCGCTGCTGCGTCCCGGCCGGTTTGACCGTCAAATCACGGTGGACCTGCCCACGCTCGAGGGCCGGGTGGAGATCATGCGGATTCACACGAAAAATATCCGGGTTTCGGCGGATGTCGATTTGTCGGTGGTGGCCCGGGGCACACCGGGGTTCAGCGGCGCGGATTTGGCGAACCTGACCAATGAGGCAGCGCTTCAGGCGGCCCGTCGCAATGCGGAGTCGGTTGAACTCGAGGACTTTGAGGAGGCCCGGGACAAAGTGCGTTTCGGCCGTGAGCGCCGCGGCAAGATGATGGATGACAGCGAAAAGCTGGCCACGGCTTATCACGAGGCGGGTCATGCGATTGTGCTGCATTTGCTGGATCACACCGAACCGGTGCATAAAGTGACGATTATTCCACGCGGCAGTTCGCTGGGGTCCACGATGCAGCTTCCGGAGCGGGATCAATATCACACCGGCAAGAAAAAGCTGGAGGCGATGCTGGTCGGCTTTATGGGTGGCCGTGCGGCGGAGGAAATTGCGATGGACGATATCTGCACCGGCGCGGTCAGCGACATTGAGCGCTCCACGCAGATTGCGCGGGCGATGGTGTGCCGTTTCGGCATGAACGATGATCTCGGTCCGCAGGCCTTCGGCAGCAACGATGAGACTATGTGGATGGGCCGGGAGGTGAGCCGCACCCAACACATCAGTGAGGAGACCGCGCGTAAGATTGACCAGGCGGTGACCACGCTGCTGAAGCACAGCCATGAGGAGGCGGTGCGGATTCTGACGGAGAACCGCGAGGCGCTGGACACCATGGCCAAGCTGTTGGTGGAACGCGAGACAATCGACGGACGGGATGTGGACGATATCGTCAAGCACAACCGGATCCGCACGCCGGAAGAGCGGGGCGATCCGCCACCGAAAGCGCCGCCTTCGGACGCGCTGGTTCCTTTGGAGGAGCAGGCGGACAAACTGGTGGAAGCCTCTGAGCCGGACACCAAAGTCTCCGCTTCAGCGGACGAGAAAGAATCCGGTCCCGAGCCCAGTCCGAATCCCGCCTGACGGAAAGGGACGGATGGCGGCGGAGTCCCTTGCACCGAATCAGAGCGCGCCCTGGGCACTTCCCGGACGCGAGTTGATGCTTGGCGGCTGTCCGCGGGTGATGGGGATTGTGAATGTCACGCCGGATTCATTTTCCGACGGCGGAACGTTTCTGGCGGCGGATCACGCGGTGGCGCACGGCCTCCGGCTGTTGGACGAGGGTGCGGACCTTCTGGATATCGGCGGCGAATCCACCCGTCCGGGAGCTGAACCGGTTTCCGCCGACGCGGAGTGTGAACGGGTGATGCCGGTGGTTAAAGGGATTTTGCGTGCGCGGCCGGACGCGGTGATTTCGGTGGACACCACCAAAGCCCGGGTGGCGGAAGCGGCCCTCGAAGCGGGGGCGCTGATTGTGAACGATGTGAGCGGCGGGCGGTTTGATCCCGAAATGTTTCCTCTGGCGGCGCGGACCGGGGCGGGGCTGGTGATCATGCACATGCGGGGAACGCCCCGAACCATGCAGGACCGGCCGGTGTATGATGATGTGGTGGCGGAGGTGGCCGCGTTTTTCCGGGAGCGGCTGACCGCGGCGGCCGCCGCCGGTGTCCGCAAAGAGGCGGTGGTGTTTGATCCGGGCATCGGCTTCGGGAAAACTCTGGAGCACAATCTGGATCTGATGGCGAATTTGCCCGCGCTGTCCGATGCCGCCGGGCGTCCATTGCTGCTGGGGGTCTCCCGAAAGCGGTGGGTCGGAGAGATCACCGGACGCGGGGTCGGAGACCGGCTTGCGGGCAGTCTGGGCGGTTTGGCCGCCTGTGTGGAGGGCGGCGCGAAAATTCTAAGGGTTCATGACGTATTGTCTTCTTGCGATGTGGTCCGGGTTCTGTATAGGATAAGGCAAAAACAACGACAATGATTCAACTTCTCTCCTCTTTTTCGGCTTCAACCCGCATCCTGGCCATTCTGGGTGTGCCGAGGCTCATGGAAGTGATTGAGGTTTTTCTGCTGTGGATCATTTTTTATCATTTGTTGAAATTGCTGCGCGGCACCCGGGGCGCGCAGGTGCTCAGCGGTCTGGCGGTGACGCTTCTGGGGATCTACGCGCTGACGACGTTTCTGGAGCTCCATAAACTGAATTGGATTTTCCGGACATTTTCGGTGAACCTGGTTTTGGCGCTGGTGATCATCTTTCAACCGGAAATCCGGAAGGCGCTGGCGGAACTGGGCCGTCCCGGGGTTCTGTCCGGCTCGGGCGGGCGTCAGAATCTTTCCAAAGATATTGTGGAGCCTCTGGTGCAGGCGGTGCGGGATTTGAGCCGGAAAAAAATCGGGGCTTTGATCGCGATTGAGCGCGAGATTGGGTTGCGGAGTGTGGAGGAGACCGGTGTGAGTCTGGACAGCCGGGTCACTCCGGATCTGCTCACCAGTCTTTTCTTTCCGCGCAGTCCGCTGCATGACGGCGGGGTGGTGATCCGGAACGACCGGCTGATGGCAGCGGGCTGTGTGTTTCCGTTGAGCCAGAAAGAGGAGCTGCACCGGTCTCTGGGCACGCGTCACCGCGCGGCCATCGGCATCACCGAGGAGACTGATGCGATTGTGGTGGTGGTCTCGGAAGAGACGGGGACGATCTCTTTGGCGTACAAAGGACGGCTGAGCCGGGGACTGGACGAGGAGCGGTTAAAGCGTATGCTCAAATCAATGTTGTCGCGTCAGACACAGCGGGCGGAGGACACCGGATGGTCCGAACTGACCGCGAACCCTCCTTCGGAGCACGGAGGCAGATCATGAAACCGTTTTTGAAATCAAATGTGAAACTGAAAGGCGTCGCCCTGGTGCTGGCGCTGCTGTCCTGGACGATTGTTGACCTGTTGACGAATTATCCCAAGTCTTTGGTGACCCCGGAATTGCGGGTCCAGTTGCCGGAGGGCTGGGCGGTCATCGGCCGGGAACCGTCCGAATTTCAGATTCTGTTCCACGGAACGCGCGAGGATTTGAATTTTATCAATGAGAGCAGTCTCGAAATCATTGTGGATCTCAGCGCGGAAGATTTTGATCCATCTGTCGTGGACAATGTCCGCACGGTGAATTTGACGCCCCGGAACGTGATTCACAACAGCCGGGCGCGGGTGGCCTCGATCCAACCGTCATCGGTGCGGGTGCGGGTTGGCCTGGAAGGTCAGAAACAACTGCCGCTCCGGGTGAATCAGACCGGGGCGCTGATCACGGGGCTGCAAGTGGAGACGATCACGGTGGATCCGCCCCGGGTGACGCTTTACGGCGCGAGGGACCGGCTGGAATCGGTGACCGCGCTGCAGACGTCGCCCTTGAATCTCACGGAAAAGGTGGGGAGTTTTGAGCAGCGGGTGGATGTGTTGCTGCCCAGTCCCGACTGGGTGGGACGGGTGGAGCCGGCCCGGGTTCAGGTCCGGGTCACGCTGGTGGGTCTCACGGAGGACCGTTTGTTCAGCGACATTCCGGTGCGGGTTTCATATGATCCGGCGCACCCGCAACGGGGGCTTCTGGTTCCGGATCCTCCTGTGGTCTCTGCATCGCTGAAAGGGGGGGCGGAACTGCTGGACCGAATGGAGCCCGACGATCTGCGGGCCTTTGTCGCGGCGGGTGCGGCATCGGAGGAGGTCCGCGTGTATTTGCACCATCCGCCCGGTTTGGAATTGCTGGATGTCCAGCCTCCGGTTGTTGTCCTGCGGTCCCGGGAGGATACAGACGAACCGGAATCCGATGAATCCTTGCGGGAGGAACCCGCATCCGGAGATCTGCCTGAATGAAAATTTGTCTCACCTGTCTGTTCGTTTGTCTTTCGCTTTCCTCTGCCGTCCTCGCGCAGGATCAGGGGCCTCTGCTGGTCCGTTTTCCGTACCGGCCGGAAACCCGGGAGGAACCGGTGTTTAATTTGAGACAGCTTTTGTCTGAAGTGCGCCCCACGGTGTTCAGTCCGCAAAACTACACTTTACCGGATCACATCCTTTTTTCTCCGGCTGAGCAGGTCTGGGTGGATCAGTTGCGCGAGGGCTTCGATCTGGTGCAGGACGGGGATTTCCTCAGCGCCAAAGATATTTTCACCGCGTTTCTGGAGGAGTATCCCGAGCATGTTCCCTCGCGGATCGCGCTGGCGGATATTCTCTATTCGCTGGGGGATCTGCCCGCCGCAGAGGCTGCGTACCGGGCGCTGCTTTCGGAGTATCCGAACCACTTTCAGGCGCTCAATAATCTGGCCTGGATGTACAGCACCAGCACGGATGAGGCCTTCCGCCGGCCGGATGAAGCCCGGGAACTGGTGCGCCGCGCCATGGTCACTGCGCCGCAAAGTCATCATGTCTGGAGCACGCTGTCGCAGACGCTGTTTGCGCAGGGGCGTTTTGAAGAGGCGGCGCAGGCCGCGGCCACGGCGGTGAATCTGGCCCAGCGGGGCGGCGCCGCCACGGACGTACTGGTGAATTATCTTTTGCAGCTGGACCGCACCCGGGCGGCCATTCAGGCCACCGGTCTGATGAACTGATGCAGCCGTCCCCGCCGATGTTTGATCTGCGCTTCCTTGGCACGGGCTGGTCGCACGGGGTGCCGATGCTGGCCTGCGACTGTCCGGTGTGTCTGGGGAATCATCCGCGAAACCGCCGCCGGCGGCCGAGCCTGCAGGTGCTGGCCGGGGGGATGACGGCGGTGATCGACACCGGTCCGGACTTTCGGGATCAGGCGCTGACCTTCGGGATCACCCGGCTGGACGCGGTGTTTATGACGCATGAACACGCGGATCATGTGATGGGGCTGGACGATGTGCGGCGGTTCACCTGGGCGCGGACCGAGCCGTTGCCGATTTATGCGGATCCGGTGACGCTGGAGCGGCTGCGGATCGTGTATCCGTATGTGAGTGAAGTCCGGATTCCCGGGAAGGCGGTTCCGAAGATCCGGTTTGTCCCCTGGGAATCGCCGGTCGAGGTGGCGGGGGTGCGGTATTCGCGGCTGGATGTTCCTCATGCGGACAACCTGCCGTGTTGCGGGGTTTTGTTGGAGCGCGGGGAGGTCAGGGTGGCGTATATTCCCGACTGCAATGATCTGCCCGGACCGGTGAAAGACCGGATTCGGGATGCGGATGTTCTGATTCTGAACGCGTTGCGGCACCGTCCCCATCCGGCACATCTCACGCTGGAGCGGAGTCTAGAACTTCTGAAAGAGTTAAACCCGCGGCGGGGGTACATCACCCACATGGGGTGCGATTTTGATTATCCGGCGCTGAATCCGGGATTGCCTGAGGGGATTGAGATGGCTTATGACGGCTTGCGGATCGGAGTTTCAAGCAGTCTGCGCCACGCGGGCCAGCGGGTGTAGAGGGCCACGGCGGTGACCGCGCCGAGGGTGTCGGCGATCCAGTCGTCGAATTCCATGAAGCGTCCGGGGGTGAAGGACTGGCGCCATTCGTCCAGGGCACCGTAGACACTCACCAGCAGGACAGCGGCCCACGCGCCGCGCCAGCCGTGTTTTTGGAATTCCGGCAGGCGGATGAGACTGGTCGCGAGTGCGCCGAAGACCGCGAAATGGGCCAGTTTGTCGATGCTGAACTCAAATCCGGGGGGCGTGGCGACTTCGGACTGACCGGACACCACAAACACGGTCAGGACGATGAGGGCTGGCCAGAGGACGTCGCGTCTCATACCGTTTTGGGCGCGGGCGGGAAAAGATCGAAGGCCAACAGGCGGCATTCGAGGGCTCCGTTATACAGGGTGTGTTTTCCGGAGAGTTTGAGGCCGAAGCGCTTGGAGAGCGGGATGTTTCCGGTAATGATCAGCCCTTTTCCGCCGGTGTTCAGTCCTTTGAACCAGCGTCCGATATCCTGATAATGCGCCTCGAGGTTTTCCTCCTCCCCCATGCGCACGCCGTATTCGGGATTAAGGACCACCCAGGCGGGACCTTCGGGCATGACGGTTTCCCGGTAATCGGCGGTTTCGAAGCGGATCAGGTCCGCCACCCCGGCGCGTTCGGCATTGGCCTGGGCCAGACGGATGGTCTGGGGGTCGTGATCGGTGGCCAGAATCGGCGGTACTTCGGCGGCCGGGCGGACGGCGGTGCGGGCGGCGAAGATTTCTTTTTGCCAGGCGCGGGCATCGGTTTCCAGGAGATGCAGAAAGCCGAAATTGTCCCGGAGGAGGCCGGGCGCCTGGCGGCGGGCGATGAGAGCGGCTTCGATGGCGAGGGTGCCACTGCCGCACATGGGATTGACGAGCGGGGTGTCGCCCTGATAGCCGCCGGCCAGCAGAATCGCGGCGGCCAGTGCCTCCTGCATGGGGGCGATGCCGCCCTGTTGACGGTATCCGCGGCGGGAGAGGGGCTGCCCGGCCAGATCGAAGTAGAGGTTGGCCTGGTCGTCGATCCAGTGCAGGTAGAGATTCGCGCCGCGGTCGTCGGGTCCGCTGTCGGGCCGGCGGCCGCAGCGGTCGCGCATGCGGTCCATGACCGCGTCTTTGACGGTCAGAAAGGCGAAGCGCTCATCCCGGATGGCCTCGGTGCGCACAAAGCCGTGAACCCGGAGGTATCCGCCGGGATCGAGGTGTTTCTCCCAGGGGAAACGGATGACCGCGCCGAACAGGCCGTTGGGGCCGGTGACCCGCGCCCGGGTCAGTGGCCAGAGCACCCGGTGGGCGGTGCGCAAATGGAGGCAGAGGCGGGTGGCTTCGGCGTAGGTGGCCTCGACCTCCACGGCGGCGGTATCCTCCCGGAGGACGTTCAGTCCGAGGGCTTCAATTTCGCGGGCCAGAATCGGCGGGATGCCTTTGGCGCAGGTGATCAGGGCGGTTTGTTTCATGCGGGGGTCGGGGAAGGAATTCGAATTTCAATGCGGGTGCCGTTGTGTTCATCGGCGGGGGAGTCGATCCACATGCGGCCCTTGAATATTTTGGTGACATAGTAGGCTTTGGTGAGTCCGAAGCCGCCTCCGCAGGTGGGGCGGTCTTTGACATTGCTGGCACGGTAGCCGAAGCGTACGACCTGCTCGATCTCATCAGATGGAATGCCGCAGCCGGTGTCGCTGACAACAAAACGAAGGCCGTTCTGATAGAGTGAGAGTCCGGCCGCGATGGTGCCGCCCGGGGCCGTGTATTTGCGCGCGTTGGCAATGAGGTCGCGCATAACATCCTGAAAAACGGGGGGCATTAAAATCTGTCCGGAATTGTTGCCATTAATGTCGAGGTGAATCAGGTAGTTGCCATCTTCGTGCTGGGCGAGATTGTGAACGATGCGGTAGGCGCCATGGCTGTTGCGTTCGATGGCCTGAAAGAGGGTGGAAAAATTATCCTTGAGTTCTTTGACGGGATGGGGGACCCAGGCTTCGGGATTTTCCTGCCGCTCGCGCAGTTCGCGGGCGCGGACCTGGAGGATAAGAAAAATTCCTTCAAGATTGGCGCGGACGGATGCAAGGGTTCCGTCTGTATGCAGCCGCGGATATTTTTCGTTTAGATCGCGCAGATGTTGATTGCAGTCGAGAATAAAGGTTTCGATGTTGGAGATAAGATGCGAGGCGGCCTGGGAATTGCCCAGGTGTTGTCCGGCGTTGGCAATGAAATCGAGGAGGGTGTCCAGATCATCCGCATCCCCGATTTGTTCATCCAGACGCAGAAATTCGTGCTGAATGACGGTGAGCACATTGAGGACGCTGTGCATATCGAGGAGTGAGACCTCGTCCGGGGTGAAAGGGGTGTCGAGTGCAATTTCCATGGAAAGGAGCCTGAGTGGAGTGTTCGGTCAAGCATCGGGCTTGAGGTGATTCATCAACATGGCTTTTAAATCTGCAAGCTTCAAGGGTTTACTCAGATAATCGTCCATTCCGGCCTGGATACATTTTTCACGGTCCCCTTTGATGGCATCTGCGGTGAGGGCGATGATTTTGAGGCGGGTACCGGCAGGCGGGCCGACCTCGTGTTCGCGATAGGCCCGGGTGGCTTCGAGGCCGTCCATTTCGGGCATGTGGAGATCCATGAGCACGGCGTCGAAGGGCTTGGCGATCATTTTCTCCAAGGCTTCCTTGCCGTTGTTGGCCAACTCGTGGGTGAGCCCGAGGCGGGTCAGGTATTGAGACGCGACCTTTTGGTTGACGAGGTTGTCTTCGACAATGAGGAGGTGTGCTTTCGGTAAAGCGGTTTCGTCTGTGTTTTGGGGGGAAGGTGTTTGCGGGGAAGGGGCGGGGAGGCTCCCTTTTGGAGAGGGAGGGGGGCAGGTGCCCATTTTGGGGAGCAGTTGAATGAGGAGGTCGTGAAGTTGGGATTCGCGCAAAGGTTTTTCCAGGACGGCGTCGTATCCGGCTTTGCGGAAGAGTTCATCGCGCTCGCGGACATTGATGGAGGAGAGCATGATGAGTTTGAGGCCACAGTCTTTCGGGAGTTGAGCCCGGATATTTTCGGCCAGTTCGATGCCGTCCATTTCCGGCATCATCATGTCGATGACCGCGCATTCATAGGGGTCTGCGGCTTTGATGGCTTTGTTGAGCAGGGAAACGACCTTGAGGGGATTCTCTTCGCCGTCAGACCGGCACTCCCACCGCGCGAAAATGCGGGCCATGAGGCGGAGGTTGGTGGGGTTGTCGTCGACCACCAGAATCCGGCGGCCCTGAAGAATGGTTTCGGGGGTGTCGGTGCCGGTTTGATGATGGCCATACTGTTTTGGGAGGGGGAGGGTGACGATGAAGCGGCTTCCCCGGCCCGGAGTGCTTTCGACATCGATTTTACCTTTCATGAGGTCGGCGAGCCGCTTGACGATGGCGAGGCCGAGGCCGGAGCCCTCATGGCGGCGGACAAAGGAGCCGTCGAGCTGAGTGAATTCCTCAAAGAGGCTTTGAATGCGGTCGTTGGGGATCCCGGGGCCGGTGTCGGATACGATGAAACGGATTATCGCGGAGTTCTCATCCTCTCCTTCGCATTCCACGCGGGTGGAAACGTGACCGTTGTCGGTGAATTTGATGGCGTTTCCGATAAGGTTGATGAGAATCTGGCGGATGCGGAGTGAATCACCTTTCACTTGCAGGGGGACCTCGGGAAGAATTTCAGCCCGGTAGTCGATGCCTTTCTCACGGGCTTTGACGGACAGAAGTTTATGAATGCTTTCGAGCAGCAGACGAAGATCGAGATGCTCCCGGGTTATGACGATTTGCCCGGCTTCTATTTTTGAGAAATCGAGGATGTCGTTGATGATGTGCAGTAGCAGGTCGCCGCTTTCGACAATGATATCGATTTTTTCTTTTTGATCCGGGGGAAGAGGGTCATCCTGGAGGAGGCGGGCCATGCCGAGAATGCCGTTCATGGGGGTCCGGATTTCATGACTCATGCGGGCGAGAAATTCGCTTTTGGCTATATTGGCTTTTTCGGAGTCGATGGCCAGACTGCGGGCGCGGTCGAGGGCCTTGTTGAGTTCCGCGTTGGTGTGCGTTAATTGAGTTTCGGCCTCACTGCGGAGGATGGCGGCCCCGATAGACGAGGCGATGGAAAGGAGAACGGCCCGTTCACTGGGTGACCAGACGAAATCATGGCGGCAGTTGTCGAACCCGATAAAGCCCCAAAAGTCCGCCCCCTTAAAGATCGGGACCACAAGCAGGGAAATTATATCCTGGGGGTCCAAAACTTCCCGTTCGACTTCGGGGAAGGTGCTGACCGGACCCTCAATGTGTTGTCCGGCCATGAGGAGTTGACTCCATCGGGGCAAACTTTTGAAGAAAGGGGTGTTTTGAAGATCCGGATTTTCGATCTGGGGCGCGATTCCCGGCGCGACCCATTCGTGGGTTTGGGAGATCACACTGGTTTCGAGCGGTTCCCTTGCATGAAATTCGAACACATAAAGCCGGTCCTGGTCGCAGGCGGGGCCGAGAATAAGAAGGGCCTGGTTTATGGCCTGTCGGGTGTCCGGGGTTTTGACCAGTTGTTCATTGGCGGCGGCGGCGGCTTCGAGGAGGCGGTCACGGCGTTTCAGGGAAAATTCGGCCAGGCTGCGCTCCTCTTCGACGCGAATGGCGGATGCCACGGCTGAGATGAATTCAAGATCATCCTCCGAGGGACTGATGTGCTTGCGGTAAAGGAGCGCGAGTGAGCCGAGGTCCTGTTGGTTAAGGGGCACGGATTTTCCGATACAGGTGACGAGACCGAACTGTCTCACGTTGGGGTCGGTCTCGGCAAACATGGTGTTTTGCAGGTCGCAGACAACCAGCGGGGTGTCCGCATGGGCCTCAATACCCTGAGTGCAAATACGGCCACGGGCTGCATCGACAGCGTTAAAGGCTTCAGGGACATTCCATAGAGCTTTGGCGGTGACCTGGTTGCCGGTTAAACGGTGGTAAAGTGCGTAATCGGCTTTTAAAATATCACCGGCCAGGGCGGTGAGGCGCTGGATGTTTTCAAGCGGGTCCGCGCCGAAACTTAGAAAACAGGCGTTAATGCGGTTCAGTCGCTCTTGACTGATTTTAAGAGTCTGTGAGCTGGATTCCACCTGCAGATGCAGGGTGTCGTGTCTGTCGAGCACCAAACTGATCAGCAGGGCGAGACAGATTGTGATGAAAGATCCCGTCAAGAGCGAAAACCCTTGAAGGGGCGCCGCAAACGATAAACCCGTTGAGGGGGGGAGAAGGGGGACGACCTCAACCGTGAAAGCCGAGCCGAAGCCCAGCCAGGGGACATGAAGAATGGGTTCGCCCCTGATTCCGTTACCGGTATACACTGTGCCCAGCGTTTCCACCGATCCCCAGTTATCCAGTTTGTTCAGGACCAGAGCAAAGGGACTGGAGAGCTCATCGTGAAACATATCGTCCAGTGCGCGGCTGAAGAACGGTTCCAAATTAACACGGATTTCAAGGATGCGGCCAGGCGCGGAAGACAAATCAAATCTTGAATAAAACGAAAGGAAGTTCGAATCCCGAAGGCCGCTGGCGGGTTTGGCGCCGGTCCGGGTGAGCAGCGCGTTTGAAATTTCCGGGGGAACCCCGCTGTTTGGTGATGAAGGGTCGGCCGGAACCTCATGCAAATGGAGGGTCGCCGCGCCATGATATTTTTTCAAAAAGGGGGCCGCCACGGTGTTTGCCTCTGAAAGGAACTCAGGGGAGGTGTTTGCAAGAACGGTCGTCAGAGCGGGTAAATCGTGTTCCGCAATTTCGTTGAAGAGATCAATGATCCGCATGCTTTTCAGGAGACCGGATTCACGTTGATGTTGTCTTTGCGCCTTTTGATCATGTTCATAAAGGGTATGGCTGACGACGATGGAGAGCAGGGCTCCGAAGAGTATCGTGAAAACAGCCTCGAAGCGGATGCGGGGGGGGGCGGAACGGTTGGTTTTTTTGTGCAGAATCCGCATATGACCCAGAGCGGCGATGGCCAGGAAAAACGCAGTGAGGGCCAGAGGTTTCCAGGAGGTTCGCATGAGATGCCGGTTCCAAGTGGATGCGTCGATATCGATTCCGAACAGGGCGATCGATTCGTCCCGGTATGGATGGCGGACCGGAGCAAGCCCACTGATCCAAACGCCCCATTCATCTTCAATGGGCCCCTCCACCAATGCCTGACCGCTGCTGAAACTTTTGATGAGTTCCGGACTGGCGTCATCATAGAGTTGCCCCGGTATCGCGGGCTCGATCGGGAACTCCTCTTTTTCGACATCCATGAGGAAAACGATCTTCCCTTCGGTTGTCTTGCGCATAAGGTACATGAACTCCAGGTCCTCCGCGTTGCGAAGGAGGCTTCCCATCTGTTGTTTTAACCGCCGGAAGTCCGCCCGATCCAGATCTTCGGGGGATGCGGTCCACTCAAGAATCGACCGGGCGGGGATCGACTGGGCAATTATGACTGTCCTTTCAAGCAGATCTCTTCGACGGGCCCGGTCTTCTGTTTGCACCGTCCATACGGTGTAAAACAGGCCGAGGATCAAAAGTATCCCGTAGGGAATCGCGCATTTTGATTTCATATTTTTTTCGGCAAGGTCCCAGTTTGGGGAAGGAGCAGTTTGTCGACACGGGCGAGTTTGACGGTGGTAAGCGGAGCGCCTTGAAGATTCAGGATTTCAAAACGCTGGTTTTTCTCTTTGGCCCGTTTCTTGAGGAGCATGAAAAATCCCAGTCCGGCAGAGTCGAGAAAGCGCAGGTCCCCGGCTTCGACGAAAATACTTTTTGTCTCGGAGGGCAAATCCTCAATCACGGGCAGAATCGCCTGCCGCCATTCGTCCAATGTTAAGGCGCTGAGTTCTTCGGGGGGGAAAAGGGTGCAGGATTTTTTTTCGTTATCCTGCAGTATTTTTTTGCGGACTTTCGGAGACCCGAAGGTGGCGGGCACGGCTTTGGGTTGGTTGCCGCTGCCAACGGTCACTTGCGAGACGGGGCGTTCCGAAAGGCGGGTGTTCCAGTCGGTGGCGGGGTCAACCGGTTCGATCAACGGGTCCATTAGATTGATGCGAAGCCAGGTGTCGAGGCGGTCGCAGGTTCCGGTGCGGAGGAGAAACACGCGTCGAAATTTCGCGTTTCGTCCCAGAATCAGGAGCGTTCCCAGCTCAAGCGACGTAAGCCAGGTTGTGCCGGTGAAGTCGAGTACGGCATGTTGATGTTGAATGGCTTTTTCAGTATCGCATATGTAGTCCTGAGCCGCTTCAGGTGTTTGAAGGGGAATCCAGGGGATACGGACAAACCGTGCGTCTGGATTGCCTTCGGCATCCGAGGGGAGTTCCGCGGGGCGCGGGGTGCATTCAAGGCGCCTGACGGCTTTGATTTTTTTCAGGGCATCGAGAATGAATCTGAAACTTTCGGCGCAGCGCTTTCGTTTGGGCACGCGTTTTCGGATTCCTGCAAGGACCTCGAAGCTGTCGCCGAGTCCGACCGCAAGCGGTATCTCCCATTCGCGAAAGTGAAGGTTAATCCATTTTTCCTGTTTGGGAGAGCCGAGGGCCACGTATAGAATATCGGGTTTGCTTTGCTCCAATTGGTGCAGGATTGGAATGTGATCCATCTCCAGGAGGTCGGTTTCGGGCGGTGAACAGCATCCTGCGAGGATGTAGCCGGGAAATTTTTGCTTCAGGACTTCTCCGGCTTTTTCGGATATCCCGGGGGGAACTCCGAGATGAAAGACGCTGAAGCCTTCTTGGGCCGCGGCTTCGGAAAGGGACAGGATAAGATCGCTGCCGGTAACGGGGGCGGGGAGTTTGGGCCCCAGGCGTCCGGACAGCCAGATGATGGGCCAGCCGTCAGGGATCAAGAGGGCGGCCTGGGCGAGAATGCGGCTGAGTTCGGGGTCTTGACCGGCCCGCATGACGAAGTCGAGGTCGGGCGTGGCCATGTACCCGGATGTGCGTTTTTTGACATGCTCCACACACCGGTCGATTGTTTGCTGACGGGTATAGGGATGAAAGGGAACTCCGAGAATGACGAGGGGGATTGGTGTGTCTGTGTCCATGATGCTTGTCTCCTTTAAGCGGCAAACCGTTCGTACCGAAGGGCGGGTTTCAGGTCGGCCTTTGTGAAAAATCACGCTTATGAAATTGAACTCCTCATTCACCCGGATGTCGAGAGCAATTGGCTGAAATGAAGGGGTTTTTGAGGTCTTGTCCTGTTTCCGCGGGTTTCCAATTCTTCAGCGATTCATATTGTATTTGTCCCCACGCTGTCATTATACTGAATCTATAATGAGTTTTGACCTGAACGAAAAGAGTTCTGATCCGCCGCGCTTTCCGTCCCGCGATCTGGCGCGCAAGTGGTTCGGGGGGCAAATCCCCGATCTGGACATGAGGGCGGAGGGGTTCATTACCGACCTGAATGTGGTGGATGATGAGTTGTTGGCTCTGTTTGTTGAAGAGATTAACCGGGCGGTTCAGGGGCTCATTCAGGCGGTTTCGGATGAAAATGAAACGGGGATCCGGGAGCAGGCGCATACGCTGCAGGGTATGGGGGGAACGGTCGGCGCACCTGAAATTTCGGTGCTGGGGGAAGAGCTGAGCCTCAGGGCTCAAAAAGGCGATTATTCCGGGTGTCGGCATCTGGTGGCCTCTTTTCAAGGCTGGCAGGCTGAATGGACCTCCCCGGAAACGGGACAAGAGGGGGTCATTGAAAGCATGCCGAAACTGTCGGGGCTGATTCTGGTGGTGGATGACGAGCGGGCAAACCGCCGATTCCTCGAAAAACTGCTCCGGGACTGCGGGGGGGAGGTCTATTTGGCCGAGAATGGCGAAGAGGCGCTTGAGATGATTCGACGGTATCGGCCGGATGTGGCCCTGGTCGATGTGATGATGAACGGAATTGACGGGTATGAAGTTTGTGAGCGGGTCAGCCAGAATCCTGAACTGAATCAAACGTTGGTGATTATGGTCACGGCCAAATCAACGGTGAAGGACATCGAGCATGCGTTCCTGAAGGGGGCGTTTGACTATATCCGCAAGCCGTTTCACAGCCGGGAATTGGTGGCGCGGGTCCGGAATGCGCTGATGCTGAAGCGGAACACCGACGCGCTGGAGTCGTGGAAAGCCCGCATGTCCCGAGAAATGGAGATGGCGGGGGCGGTGCAATCCAAGTTGTTTAATGCGCAGCCGTTCATCGGGAAACGGTTTGATGTGTTTATGTCCTATCGGCCGAGTCAGCATGTGGGGGGAGACATGTTTGATTTGCATGCCCTGCCGGACGGGCGTTTGCTGGGGTATGTTGCGGATGTGGCCGGGCACGGGGTGGCATCCTCGCTGATCTCCACCCTGATCAAGGGGCTGATCACTGAAATTATTTTCGCGCTGCATGAACCCTCTTTGTTTGAAATTGGAAACGAACTGCACCGGCGTTTCCGGAACTGTGTTTTTGAGCCGGAGATTTATGCGACCATGCTGTTGTTCAGAGCCAACCCCGATTCCAGGCGCATTGAGACCCTCTCCTGCGGTCATCCAGCCCCGTTGATTGTGCGCACTTCCGGGGAGGAGGTTCCGGCGTTGATTTCAGAACACGGCGGCATGCCGATCGGGATGATGCCGGAGGAAATGGGGACACCTTACAGCGCGGAGGACGAACTGGGTTTCACGCTGCCGAATGACGCCTGTGTGTATGTGTTTACAGACGGTTTGGTCGAAGCGCGGAATTCTCGGCGGGAGGAATGCGGCGTGGAGGGGCTGCGGTCGGCGTTGAAACAGGTTCTCGAACGAGACCCGGTGTTTCCGGATACCGGCGCGGTCATTGAGGCGCTGGAGAACGCGGGATTCGATACACAGAAGGATGACTGCACCTTGATGTGTCTTTCTCTGCCGCCCGCTTCTGATCTTTATGCAGGCGGAGTGATCGGGGGCAGCCTGGCGGACGTCAATCAGCTTTCCCGCGAACTGGCGGCCTGTCTTGAAGAGCACGGATGGGACAGTGACACGACGCAATTGATCCGTCTATTGGTGATGGAGCACGGCACCAATGTGATCAAGCACGGTTCTATGCGGGAGGGCGAAACAATTTTCTATCGGTTAACCCGTCATTCCCAGGGGGCGGTTTTAGCGTTTTCGGACGGAGGGTGCGCCTGGGCGGGACCTGATCAGAGACGGCGTTCCGACTCCGGAGAGGAGGGGGATGTCGAGGCGACCCTTTATGCGGAGAACGGCCGGGGGCTTGAGCTGCTTCGGCAACTGAGCCGGGAGTCGTTATCCTTCCGTCGGGACAACCGGAACCATGCCCTCTACCTTTTAGAGAGGAATTTAAGCCGACGGTTAAATCAAATCACGTGACCGGGAACTCCGGAATCCAGCGGTCAAGGGCATCCCGGATCGCATCGACAACCGGGGTCAGATGAATGCCGGCATTCCTGAGTTTGCTGCTGTCGAGAACGCAGTTGGACCGCGGGGTGACCGCGGCTTTTTGCATGAATTCGGCTTCGTCCGTGAAAAAAGAGAAGGGATGGGGCGCGAGACCGGCGGCCTCGATCATGCCGGCCACCTGACGGGTGGTGATGTGCCCGGGATTGGTGAAATTGTAGAGGCCGTAAGGCACTTGTTTCTCGAAGCAGGCGAGGGTTCCGGTGACGAACTCATCGAGTTGCGTGATGGAGTTTTCCGCCTCCAGCAGGCGCGCGTAGCGCATGAGCTTGCTGAGATAGTTCCGGGGTCCGTCTTCATGGTTGAAGGGGATGCGCATCCGCCATTGATAGAGGCCTGGCGCGTCTTTTAACACTTCCTCGCCGAGTGCTTTGGTTCCGGAATAGAAGGAGCAGTTGTTGGTGCGGAAGCTGAAGTTGGGCGGGTCCTCCTCGGTAAAACCCGATCCGTCGGGTTTGCAGCCGGTGTAAATGCAGCCGGAAGAGACGTGGCCCCAGGGAAGGTCCGCCGACGCGCAGGCCTCGGCGATGATGCCCGGAAGAACCGCGTTTCCGAAAAGGCAGTTCGCTTTATCGGCTTCACAGGCGTCCACGTTCGGTTTGCCGGTGTAGCCGGCGCAGTTGATCAGAAAATCCGGGCGGGAGGTTTTCAGATGCTTTTCAAGAACCCCGGGTTGCGTGTAGGGGAGTTCGGCCCGGCTGAAGGACTGATAGGCAATGCGGTTCGCGTCGAAATATTTGCGGTATGCGGAACCGACATAGCCGTTTCCTCCCAATAAAAGTATCATGAAATTCTCCCGGCCCGGTGGTTCAGGCCTGATGGATGGACTGTCGTCCGGCGGCGGGGGCCGCCGAACGCATTTTGCGTTGAGGGTTGATGCTTACCCCAGCGCCTGTTCGAGGTCGGCGATGAGGTCTCCCGCGGTTTCGATGCCGACGGACAGGCGGACCATTTCCGGAGGAATGCCGGCGGCGGCCTGTTGTTCGGCGGTGAGCTGCGAGTGGGTGGTGCTCGCCGGGTGGATGGCCAGACTCTTGGCGTCACCGACATTGGCGAGATGCGAGAAGAGCTTGAGGCTCTCGATGAAGTTCTTGCCGGCTTCGGCACCGCCCTTGATGCCGAACACGGCCATGGCTCCGCCTTTTCCGCCGAGGTATTTGTCGGCCATGGCTTTGGCGGGATCGCCCGGCAGCGCGGGGTGGCGGACCCATTCGACCTTGGGATGGTCCTGGAGGAATTTCGAGAGGGTCAGCGCGTTTTCGCAGTGACGGTCCATGCGCAGGGGCAGGGTTTCGATGCCCTGGAGGAACTGCCAGGCGTTGTCCGGCGAGATGCAGGCACCGAGATTCCGCAGGGGAATCACGCGCATGCGGATGGCGTACGCGACCGGCGCGAGGAAGTCGGGGAGGTCATGGGCCCAGCGGACCCCGTGATAACTCGCTTCGGGTTCGGTCATGAGGGGGAACTTGTCGCTTTTCCAGTCGAACTTGCCGGAGTCAATGACGATGCCGCCGATGCCCGTGTTGTGACCGCCCAGCCATTTGGTGAGGGAGTGGATCACGATATCTGCGCCGTGTTCGATGGGGCGCTGGAGGTAGGGAGTGGTGAAGGTGCTGTCCACCATGAGGGGCAGCCCGTGACTGTGGGCGATGTCGGCGAGGGCCTGAATATCGGTGACTTCGAGGCCGGGGTTGGTGACGGTTTCGCAGAAAAGCGCCTTGGTTTTGGGGGTGATCGCGGCCGCGAAGGCGTCGGGGTTGGTGCCGTCGACAAGATGGACCTTGATACCGAACTGGGGCAGGATGTCGTTGAACATCGTGTAGGTGCCGCCGTAGAGGTTTTTGGCGGAGACGATTTCATCGCCGGCCTGGCAGATGTTGATGACGGCGTAGAAAATGGCGCTGGTGCCGGAGGCGAGGGCGAGGCCGGCCGCGCCGCCGTCGAGGGCGGCGACGCGCTGTTCGAGCACGTCGGTGGTGGGGTTCATGAGCCGGGTGTAGATGTTGCCCAGTTCTTTGAGCGCGAAAAGATTGGCCGCGTGCTCGGTGCTTTTGAAAACGTAGGAGGCGGTGCGGTAGAGGGGAACGCCCCGGGAAAGCGTGGTGGGGTCGGGCTGAGTACCGCCGTGCAGACAGAGGGTATCAAAGTTCATGGGGAATCTCCTGTGTTGTAAGGTTTAAACGACTTGTCTTATAGACGGTTCACCCGCCGACTGGCAATGAAAAAGGACAGGGAAGCGGGGGTGTTTCTGTTTTTCCTTTCCTTTCCGGCATTTCGTGGTATCGACACCGCCCCATGCCTGATCTGTCCCGTATCCGCAATTTTTCCATCATCGCCCACATTGACCATGGGAAGTCGACGCTTGCCGACCGCATCCTGGAGATGACGCATGCCATCGACAAGCGCAATCTTCAGGAACAGATGCTTGATGACATGGATCTGGAGCGGGAGCGCGGTATCACCATCAAGGCCCATCCGGTGTCGATGCTGTACAAGGCGGACGACGGGGAGACTTACCAGTTCAATCTCATTGACACGCCGGGCCATGTGGATTTTGCGTATGAGGTGACCCGGAGTCTGGCGAGCTGCGAGGGGGCGATTCTGGTGGTGGACGCGGCCCAGGGGGTTGAGGCCCAGACGGTCGCGAACGTGATGCTGGCCATGGAGCAGGAACTGGCGATTATCCCGGTGCTCAATAAAATCGATTTGCCGAACGCGAATGTGCCGGCGATCTGCAAACAGGTGGAGGATCTGCTGGCGATTCCCATGGAGGACGCGCTGCTGGTCAGCGCTAAAACCGGTCAGGGGATCGAGGCGGTGCTGGAGGCGATTGTGAAGCGGGTGCCGCCGCCGACCACCGACACATCGAAGGGCACGCGCGCGCTGGTGTTCGACTCCTATTACGACGCCTACCGCGGGGTGGTTTCCTATGTGCGGGTGTTTGACGGGGAACTCTCGGCGCAATCGAAGATCCGGCTGATGTCGACCGGGAAGGATTTCGAGGTGAAGGAAGTCGGTGTATTCACACCGGATATGAAGAAGATGCCGACGCTCCGGGCCGGCGAGACCGGGTACATCATTGCCAACATTAAAGAATCCTCCGACATGAAAATCGGGGACACCGTGACCCGGAAAGACGATTTGGCCACGGAAATGCTTCCCGGATTCAAGGAAGTGCATCCGATGGTGTTCAGCGGACTGTATCCGGTGGACGGATCGGATTACGAAAAACTCAAGCACAGCCTGGAGAAACTTTCGCTCAATGACGCCGCGTTCACGTTTCAGGCGGAATCCTCGGTGGCCCTGGGCTTCGGTTTTCGCTGCGGATTTTTGGGGCTGCTGCATATGGAGATCATCCAGGAGCGGCTGCGGCGCGAATATGAGCTGGACATCATCTCAACCTATCCGGGGGTGGTGTATGAGGTGTTTTTGACCAACGGGGATAAAAAGGTCATCGACAACCCCATTAATCTGCCGGACCCCACCACGATTGACCGGATTGAAGAACCCTTTTTGCGGGCGACGATTCTGTGTCCGAATGATGACATCGGGGAGATGATGAATCTGATCCGGGACCGCCGCGGGGAAATTTCCCATACGGACACGGTGGACGGCAATCGGCTGATGCTGACCTGTCATTTGCCGCTCAA
This sequence comes from Verrucomicrobiota bacterium, assembly GCA_020831625.1. Classification (GTDB taxonomy): domain Bacteria; phylum Verrucomicrobiota; class Kiritimatiellia; order SS1-B-03-39; family UBA6053; genus PXAS01. Next base: position 43,825 of record JAFIGD010000037.1, read on the forward strand.
TGAGATTGTGGTGGATTTTTACGACAAGCTTAAGAGCATCAGTCACGGCTACGCGAGCATGGATTATGAGTACGAGGGGTACCGGGAAAATGATTTGGTGAAGATGGATATTCTCGTGCACGGCGAGCCGGTGGACGCGTTCGCGTGCATTGTGCACCGCGAGAAAGCGGTGGGGATCGGGCGCAACATCTGCAAAAAGCTGGTGGATGAGATTCCGCGGATGCAGTTCGCCATCGCGGTGCAGGCGGCCCTGGGACGCAACATTATCGCCCGCGAAACCGTGCCGGCCTTCCGCAAAGATGTGACCTCCCGCTGTTACGGCGGCGATATCTCCCGGAAACGCAAACTGCTGGAAAATCAGAAGGCCGGAAAAAAGAAGATGAAAATGGTGGGCAAGGTGAATATTCCCCAGGAAGCGTTTATGAAAATTCTGAAATCGTCGGACTGATCCTTTCCGGACTGATCCTTCGGCACCGTCACCCCGAGCAAAGAGCCTGAAATGATACCCTTTTATCACCGCGAACAAAAAGAAAAGCGCAAGCAGATTGAGCACGCGATGTTTTGCGTGAAGTACGCGCGCCGGATGAAAGAGGATGAGCTGCCGCCGGAGGGGGTGGGGGAGCTGCACACGCTTTTCGGCGAGTTGAAGCGGCTGCTCAGGGAGAAGCGGCTCGATCAGGGCGCGGCGCTCGCGGAAACCGCACTTGAGCAGGTGCGGAAGATTCATCCCGCGCCCAAAGGCGCGTTCGGTTTGCGGGAAAATGTGGAGGTGTTTGTGGTGGTGCTGGCGGTGGCTCTGGGCATCCGCACTTACTTCCTGCAGCCGTATCAGATTCCCACCGGCTCCATGCAGCCCACGCTGTTTGGCATCACTGCGGACGCGGAATATGAGCCCGACTGGACCGACCGCTTTCCGGTGAAATGGGTGAAATTTTTGCTGACCGGGGCAAGGTATGTGGAGGTGACGGCGCGGTCGAACGGCATTGTCGGCCCGGGGAACACCTGGCGGGAACAGGACAGTTTCGCGCTGATTCCGGTAGGGGGAAGGACGTACCGGGTGCATCAGGAATTCGCGCTGATGGTGCAGCCGGGTCAGGCGGTGCGATCCGGGGATATGATCGCCCGGGGGCTCCGGCGGCAGGGGGATTCGATTGTGGTGAACCGGTTGACGAGCAATTTTATCCGCCCCCGGCGCGGGGACATTGTCGTGTTCAGCACCCGGAATGTGCCGGGAATCCGGCCCAACAGCGCGTATATCAAGCGGCTGGTGGCACTGGAGGGCGAGGCGGTGTCGATTTGTGACGGGGAACTGGTTGTGAACGGCGAAATCATTCGGGAGCCGGACGTGTTTGTGCGTCAGCAGGAGGGGCGGGGATATCATGGGTATGCGAACCCGGAATTGGAGCTTTATGTGCGCAACAGATTTGAACCGATTATGGCGCGATGCGATGATGTCTACACGGTGTCGGCGGGCGAGATGATGTTTTTCGGAGACAATACGCGGCGCAGTCTGGACGGCCGCTTCTTTGGCGGGGTGGATTCGCGCAACGTGATCGGAACCGCCTTTTTTGTCCCCTGGCCGTTTTTTGACCGGGGTTTTTTTTCCGAAACCGCAGGACGGGTGAAATAACCTTGACTTCATTGAGTCAATCAATAATAGTTCCAAACTTTCCATTTTCACTCCAACGTTTGTCTGAGATCTAACATCATGGCGGCGAAGACGACTAAACCCTCCCCCTCCTCATCCTCCGCAAAACCCCCTTCCCGGACCGCCGTCAAAAAGGCGCCATCGAAAGGGGACGCACAAAAAGCCGCCGCTGAAAAGCGGGGGACAGGCGTGTCTAAAAAGGTCAGCGCCGCCTCGAAGCGTTCGAAAGCGAAGGTCGCGCCCGCCAAAGCCCCTTCCGGCAAGACCGCTTCCTCCAAAACCGCGCCCTCCAAAACCGCGTCTTCCAAAACCGCTTCCTTCAAGACTGCGTCCGTGAAAACGCCGGCAAAGAAAGCCGGGCCGAAGAAGACAGCGGTTTCGGGCAAATCCGCGACAAAGCGGAGTGTGAGCGCCGCTCCCCGGAAAAAGGTGTCCTCCAGCGCGAAAAAAGCGTCGAACTCGTCCGCCTCTGAAAGCGTCACCACCGCGGCCACCAGTCTTTCGGCCGCCGCGAAGCGGATTCAGGAGCGGGAGCGTCTTCGCAAAAAAAGATTGTCGGACCGTATTTCCGAACGGGTGGCCGCCCGGGCCGCCGCCAATGGCAACGGACACCGTCCGGCATTGACGGCCGCCAAAAAAGGCAAGCCGCTGACTGCCAGGGATCTGACGAAGTTCCGCAATCTTCTGCTGGAATTCCGCGACCGTATTGTCGGCGACATTTCGTTTTTGACCGATGACAGCCTGCATCGGCCCGGTCGCGACACCGGTGCGGATTTGTCCGGGGCCAGTCAGCACAGCGCCGACCACGGCACCGACAATTTTGACCGTGAGTTCGCGCTCAGTCTCGCCTCCACCGAGCAGGATGTGCTTTATGAAGTGGACGAGGCGCTTCAGCGGATTGAAGAGGGCACCTACGGGGTTTGTGAGATGACCGGGGTTTATATCGAGAAAGCCCGCCTGGAGGTCATTCCCTACACCCGCTACAGTGTGCAGGCCCAGGCTAAAATGGAACAGGGACGCGCCCGCTATCGTCCCTTTGCCCAGACCTTCCGGGGCTGGTAAGCGCATCGACGTGTCCGCTCCGGCCTCCACTCCGCCCTCCACTCCGCCCACGCCCCGCTGGCCCTACCTTGTGGCCGCGGCCGGGCTGATTCTGGATCAAATCACCAAACGCTGGTTTGTGGAGAATTACGCCCTGCACGAGAGCCGCGAGGTGATTCCGGGATTCTTTAATTTCACCCTGGCCCGCAACACCGGCGCGGCGTTCAGTCTGTTCGATCAGCATCCGGTGCCGCTGCTGGTGGTGTCGATGCTGATTTTCGGGCTGATGGTGGTGTTCCGGGATAAACTGTTCTCGCGGCATCCGCTGGAGCAGTGGGGCTACGGACTGATTGTCGGCGGGGTGCTCGGCAATCTGATCGACCGCACCAAGGACGGCTATGTGGTCGATTTTATCGACTGGCACATCGGGGAGTATCACTGGCCGATTTTCAATCTGGCCGACACCTGGATCTGCACCGGGGTGGGGCTGTATCTGTTGTCGCAGTACATGGAACACCGCCGCGCGAAACGCGCCGGAGGCTGAGTCATGCGCCCGCCGGAGATCCGTCCGGGGTGGACGCCCCTGTATTGCCTGAGTGGTCCGACCGCTTCGGGGAAATCCGATCTGGCGCACCGCGCGGCGGAGCGGCTGGGCGGTCGGCTGGGCGGTCGGCTGCTTTCCGCTGATTCGATGATGGTGTACCGGGGCATGGACGTCGGCACCGCCAAACCGAGCCCTGAAGAACGGGCGCGGTTTGATTATGCGGGGCTGGATTTGGTGAATCCGGAGGACGCGTTTTCCACCGGGGCCTGGCTGCGGGCGGTGCGGGATCAGTTGGATGACCGCCCGACCTTTGTCGCGGGCGGAACCGGGTTGTATTTCCGGGCCCTGCTGGAGGGGTTGATGCCGGAGGCGGATCTGCCGGAAGTATCGGATGACGTGCCGGCGGAGGTGTTGCGGGCCGAAATTCAGGCGCTGGATCCGGCGGCGCTGGCGCAACTGGCCGATCCGGAGAATCCCCGGCGGCTGGCGCGGGCCCTGCAGTGGCTGCGGGCGGGCAAGCCGCTGCCGGCTCATTGGAAACCGGTCGACCAGCGGGTTCAAATTCCGGTCCTGCAGTGGCCGGTTGAGGTGTTGAACGCGCGGATCCGGGTTCGGGCGGAGGCGATGTTTTCCCAAGGATTGCTGGAGGAGGCGCGCGGTTTAAAAGAACGGTATGCGGTGCTTCCGGGCACGGCGGCGCAGGCGATTGGATACCGGGAGGCGTTCGCGGTGTTGGACGGGGCCTGTTCGGTTGAGGAGGCGGTGGAGGCGGTGACGGTACGGACACGCCGTTATGCGAAGCGGCAGCGGACCTGGTTTCGGAATCAAATGCGGTCGGTCCTGGTGAACGGCGACCGGAAAGATGTGCTGGACGAAACCCTGCGGGTGTGGCAGGACTTGGGGCCTTTCTGGCTGAACCGTAAAACGATGTTGGGAGAATCCGGCGATGTCCGATGAATCTGTGAAAGCCTATACGACCGCAAAGGAGCTGCCGAAACGGCTGCAGCCCCGGGAGATGTTCGACCGGATCGGGGCGGAGCATGTGCCGGATGAGGTGTTGCTGGCGATTTTGCTCCGCTTCGGAACCGAGGGGTTTAATGTGGTGGATTTGGCGCGGGAACTGTTGCGGGAGTTCGGGTCGTTGACGGCGCTGGTGCGGGCGGAGCCGGGGCAGTTGCGGAAGCTCAAAGGCATTGGCCCGACCAAGGCCCGGGAGCTGAAGACGGCGCTGGAGCTGGCGCGGCGGCTGAGCCAGGAGCAGGTGGAGGACAAGGCGTCGGTTCACAGCCCCGAGGATGTGGCGCGCTTGCTGCGGGAGCCGGCGCGGGAACTGGACCATGAGCGGTTCTGGGTGGTGCTGCTGGACACGCGGAACCGGATGAAGCAGGCTCCGGTGATGGTGAGTCAGGGCGTGCTCAACGCCAGTCTGGTTCATGCGAGGGAGGTGTTCCGTCCGGCGATTCTGCACACGGCGGCGGCGGTGATTCTGGCGCACAATCATCCTTCGGGCGATCCGCAGCCTTCGCCGGAGGATTTGAAAATCACCCGGGAACTGATTCAGTCCGGCAAGGTGCTGGGAATCAAAGTGCTGGATCACGTCATCATTGGTCAGTCCCGTCCGGGTTCCACCTCCTATTTCCACAGCCTGCGGGAAAGCGGGCTGGTGAATTTTCAGGCGTAATCGGCGGGAGAAAGAGATAAACCACTGATGAACACTGATTGACACTGATCTTTGGGGCAGGGAATTGTTGGGGTGGGGTGGTATTCCTGCCGCACACCATGGTGATTTTTTTTACAGAAGGGAACGAAGGGAACAAAGGGAACGCAGCCGGTCCGTTGTTTTTTTTTGACAGGATCGACTGGATTGACGGGATGGATGGGGGGCGGCGGAAATGCGCGCGAAGCGCTTTGGAGTGCTTTAGCGAATTTTATGAGCTACAGCTTTTGTGCCGGGGGTTGTTGAGTAACGCCGGACGTTGAAAGCGGGCCTGAGGCGCTTCTGCGGTTTCTTCTGGCCGTTTCCGATTATCGGAAAAACAGCTCCTCTTTTTTCCGAGCATCGGAAAACGCCCGACAACCGACATTTCCCGCAAGACCCGCTGGAAAAAGACCACGGATGCTTTGAGGCAGGGTGGGAAAAGACCACGGATAAAAGACCACGGATGCTTTGAGGCAGGGTGGGAAAAGACCACGGATAAAAGACCACGGATGCTTTGAGGCAGGGTGGG
>JAFIGD010000089.1 GCA_020831625.1 Verrucomicrobiota bacterium
AAAAGCTTCACGCATTAAAAAACACAATATCGCTCCCCCCCCTCCCTCCTCGAATTGTGCGTAAACACGGTGGGGGGCGGTTTGCCCCCCGACAAGCTCCTGCCGGATCAACCTTTACCGGCCTCCGCGCTCTTTCTTCTCTGCTATTTGAGCGGCGGATACTTCGGAGTGATCGCCGGATTCAATTCGCTGCGCAGGGGCGTCGTGGATGTGGACCTGCTTATGGTGCTCGCGGCCCTCGGCGCCGCCTGGGTCGGGGCCCCCTTCGAAGGCGGCATGCTGCTCTTTCTTTTCGCTCTCTCCAATGTCCTTCAAAACCGGGCCATGGACAAGTCCCGTCAGGCCATCCAGGCCCTGATGCGCCTGCGTCCTGAAACCGTCAAGGTGTTGCGCGGTCAGGACTGGGTCACCACTGCGGTCGACGCGGTCCAACCCGGTGACAAGGTCCGCATCCATGCCGGAGACAGCATTGCCCTGGACGGTGAACTGATTCGCGGCGAAACCACCGTGGATGAATCCACCCTCACCGGAGAAGCCATGCCGGTGCTCAAAACCCCGGGCAGTCCTCTGTTCGCCGGAACCCTTAACGGCGGCGGAAGCATCGACCTGCGCGTGACCCGTGCCGCCGAAGACTCCACCCTCGCCCGCATCGTCCGCATGGTCGAGGAGGCCCAGTCTCAAAAAGCAAACACCCAGTGCTTCCTCGAAAAAGCCGAACAGCGCTATGCCCTGGGTGTGATTCTTATCACCCTCGGCCTGATTCTGGTGCCCTGGCTGCTGCTCGAAGCGGACTTTGACGCCACCTTTTACCGCGCCATGACCGTCATGGTCGTGGCCTCCCCCTGCGCGCTGATCATCAGCACCCCCGCCGCCTTTCTCTCCGCCATCGGCGGCGCCGCCAAGCGCGGGCTTCTCTTCAAAGGGGGTGTCCACCTGGAGCGCATGGCTAAAGTGGATATTGTCGCCTTCGACAAAACCGGAACCCTGACCTGCGGCAAGCCCAAAGTCCTCAGCATCCAGCCCGCGTCCGACATCGGGGAATCCGAATTATTGACCCTCGCCGCCGGTCTGGAGGCTCACGCCAACCATCCCCTGGCCGCCGCCGTCCTCGATGCCGCCTCCGCGCGTCAGTTGACTCCGCAAACCGCCGCCGAGGTTCAGACCGTGGCCGGGCACGGACTCCAGGGCATCGTGCAGGGCCGTGCACTCCTCCTCGGAAGTCCGGCCTTTCTCGAAGAACAGGGCCTGAAACGTCCCGCTTCCGTGGAGGCCTGCCGCGCCGAAGGTCAAACCGTGGTGGTGCTCGCGGAACATCTCCCCGATAACACCCTCCGCCTCCTCGGCGTGCTCGGCATCGCCGACGAGATCCGGCCCGACGCCGCCGCCACCCTCTGCGCCCTCAAACGGCTGGGCGTGAAAAAAATCGCCCTGCTCACCGGCGACCACCCGGAAGTCGCCCGCCGCGTGGCCAAAGCGGTCGGCGCGGATCTGGTCTTTGCGGATTTGAAGCCCGAGGACAAAGTAACCTTGATTAAAGACCTGGCCCTTACCGGCACCGTGGCCATGGTCGGCGACGGCGTGAACGACGCTCCCGCCCTCGCCTCCGCCCACGTCGGCATCGCCATGGGCGCGGCCGGAACCGATGTGGCCATGGAAACCGCCGACGTGGTTTTAATGAGCGACACCCTCTCCCGTCTGCCGGAGGCCTTCGCCCTCGGCCGCCGCACCCGGCGGATTGTCATTCAAAACCTTGTTTTCGCCATGGGCATCATCGTGGGGCTCGGACTCCTGGCCCTCTTCCGCGGCATTCCCCTCCCCCTCGGGGTCATCGCCCACGAAGGCAGCACCGTGCTGGTCTGCCTCAACGGCCTTCGCCTGCTGCGCCCCACCCGGCTTCCCCGCGTTTCCCAAAAGCAAAAAAGCTCCTGCGGACATTGCGCCGGAAATCCGGCCTGCGCATTGCACATAACAGCGACGGTTTAACCACGCGTTAAATATACGCGTCAGGGCAACGCCCCTTGACCCGCCCTTTCCATGAAGTGCATCCTGAAGGGATGCCATTCCCTCCCCGCCACGGGGAATACCATCCCTTTAAACTCCGCCCCCTAATCAAACAAATTCAGATCGCCCTGCACCGGCCGGGGCGGCGGGTGCCAGGGTTCGATCAAATGCGCGCCTTCCACCCCGGCGCGGTTCACCGCCGGCGACACCCGGTCAACCGTGAATTCATCCGCCGCCACCGGCTCCAGCATCCGGTCCAGATCCGCCTCCCGGGTTTCCGGATGCAGCCAGGCATGCACATCCTCCTCCCGCAGCACCGCCGGCATCCGGGGATGCACCCGGCGGACCAGCGCATTCGCGCGGGTGGTGATGACCGCGCAACTGAGGATCATCCCGCCCTCCTTGTCGTGCCACTCCTCCCACAGCCCCGCAAACACAAACGCGCCGTCATCTTTACGCCGAAAACGAACCGGAGATTTCGCGCCCCCGCTTTCCCGTTTCCACTCATACCAGCCGTCCGCCGGAATCAGACAGCGCTTCCGCCGGTACGGCACCTTGAAACTCGCCTTTTCCTTCAGGGTTTCCGCCCGCGCGTTGATGCATTTCGCGCCGAAAGCCGGATCCTTTGACCACGGCGGCACCAGCCCCCACGAAAAAATCTCCATCCGCGCCTCCGGATCCGCCAGCCAGGCGCTCACCGGCTGTGTCGGCGCGATATTGTACCGCGGCCGCATCCGCGCATCCACCGGCATCTCCGGAAAACATTCCTTCAACGCCTTCGCATCTTTCGCAAGGGTGAACCGACCACACATACTGGCGCAGACTATGCGCCGTTCCGGCATCAAATCAACCAATGAAACCCTTTTTACAAATATTCGTTCCGATGATCGGAAACGCCTTTCCTTGCTTTTCCGGTTCTCGGAACCTAGGGATTGAGACCCGCCGTTTATTTTCCACCATTCCCGGATCGCCCCCCGCCATGAACATCACCTTCTCGGACCGTCAATCCCGCATCATCACCCAGGCCCTGACAGGGCTGGCGCTGCTGACCCTCACCGCCCTGGTCTTTTTCATGTTCCTGGCGGTCATCCGTTTCCTGTCGGCCTTTTCAAGCGTGCTGCTGCCCCTCGCCACCGCCGGCATCCTCAGCCTTCTTCTCCGTCCCGCGGTCTCCTGGCTCCGCGCGAAAACAAAGCTCCCCACCGCCCCCGCCGCCATCCTCGTCCTGCTGGGATTCTTTATCCCCATCCTGCTGCTCATCATCAGCTTCGGCGGTCTGCTGATTGTGCAAATCAACAATCTCATCCAGGCCCTTCCCGAACTTTGGGAACGCCTGCAGGCCTGGGCGGCCGAAAACGCCCCCGCGCTTGAAAACGTGATCGAACGCGCCGGAGGTCAGGAGGAAATCGACGCCTGGGTCAAAGACCAATCCGCCCCCCTGCTCAACCTTGCCGCCGGCGGGGCCCAGGGACTGCTCGGAATCCTGAGCGCGTTTATGGGGTTCCTGAGTTGGCTTGTCCTTCCCGTATACCTCATCTTTTTTCTCATCGCCCCCCCGTTCTCGTTTGAAAATCTGCGCGAACTCCTCTCCTTCGTGAAAGAGGAACAACGGGAGGACATCATGTTCCTGACCCGGCAGTTCGTCGACATCGTCGTCGTTTTTTTCCGGGGGCAATTGTTGATCGCCCTGATTCAGGGACTCATCATGGCGGTCGGTTTCAGCCTGACCGGCCTTTCGTACGGTTTCATTCTGGGGCTTCTCTTCGGCCTCCTCAATCTCATCCCCTATCTGGGCAACATCGTGGGCCTGGCCATCGTCATGCCCCTGGCCTGGTTCCAACCCGGCGGCGGCCCCGGCCTGCTCATCAGCGTGCTCGTGGTCCTGGGCGTGACACAAACCATCGAAAGCTATTACCTCACTCCGAAAATCATGGGCAAACAAACCGGCCTGCACCCCATGGCCGTCATCTTCGCCATGTTTTTCTGGGGCAAAGCGTTCAGCGGCATCCTCGGGCTCATTCTCGCCATCCCCCTCACCGCCTTCCTTGTCGTCTTCTGGCGACTCGCCCGGGAAAAATATCTCCCGCACCCGTCAGAATGAAAGCCCGGCCATACCCCTTGGCCACCCCTCCGCTTGCCGGAGGGGAGCGATGACTCTGGGACAGATAGCCCGGTTCTGGGCCTTCGCCGCCCCCGTGCTTGTCACGGCGGGTGTGGCGACGACTGCACAGTGAGCTTTGCTTCTGGCCCCTGAACCATCATGGAACTACCCTTCGGCAAGCAAAGGAACAGTCTATCCCAAAATCTGAAGAATCATCTCTAAGATTCTCCTGTCCGCAATCGTCTCAACGATATGATGAAACCTTTTCTCTTCTGCCTCCTCCTCATTCTCACCCAAACCGCCCGCGCCACCCGGCCTTTCCCGCCCCGGATCTTCGCGCAAGACGACTTTACCTTCATCGTCGGCTTTCCCTGGCCGGATCAGGATGAGAACGTCCTCTACATGCGGACGAGGAGACACTCCGCGCAGTTCAGCATGGCGGACCTCGGCGTGAACCTGCTCGATGAATTCTCCACCGCCGGGTCCCTTTGGTACCAAAACGCCATCGGCTATGTTCTGCGGCATCAGATTCCGGCCCGGGAAAACGAACCCGCCCGGCATCAATCGCTTTTCGTGTTCCGCCACCGCAGCGGCACCGAGACCGCCATCGATCTCCTCGAGCTGAACATCGTGGAGGCCGCCGAGCTGCCGGACCGTGAGATCCTGCGCGAGCACGGCATCCGCGCCGCCGCGCAGCTCCTCGCCAGTAACAGCGCCCGCGACCGCGAAACCGCCGCCCTCCACCTCGGTCAGCTCCGCTCCCGCAAGCACATCCCCCAACTTAACCGCCTTCTCGAAGACCCCGCCACCTCCTCTGTCAGCTCAGATGGTGGTCCATTCCGTACCGTCTATTTTGTCCGCGAAGCCGCCAAAACCGCCCTCCATCAAATCGAAGAAACACCATGAAAATACCTGTCACCGCTCTCTTCCTTCCACTGGCAGCAACCCTGCACGCCGCCCCGATGTACCTGCCCGTCATCGCCTCCACCATCGAAACGCCGGCCATCGGAGAATGGATGCCCGCATGCAACGTCAGCATGCAACTGACCGAGGACCGCAGACACATCGCCAAGGCCACCCTGCACATTGGGGAAGAGATTCACGACATCCCCGCCGAAGCCCTGTCCGGCATCGAATCCCCCGATCTGTCCACCATCCGCATTGAAACCGAGAAGGGACGGGACGGAAGCGTGTGGTTCTCCATCGTCCTGCAGCCCGCCCGCCACACCGAACATCCCACCCGTTATCACATCTCCGTCATCGACGGAAAATTCGCCCGCGTCAGCAAAACCTGGGATGAACCCGAAGGCACCTCCATCCGCCGACAATCCAGGATTTTGTACAAGGAAACCAGGGAATAAATGTGGTTTGGTACACGGACTGGTAGACGGCAAGACGAAAAATCTCAGCCTGGGTTTCGCGAAAATTTGGAGCAGGATGAGATTGGATCGGGCCCAAGGCTCCAACAGATTACTTTTTCAGAAGCATTGCACAAAGGGGGCTTTATCGTTAGAATTCCTATATGATTTTCAACACGTTCAGCCCAAAGATAAATTGCAGCATTCTGATCTATATTTTTCGTCACAAATTTCCGGTATCCATCTGTCCAGCGATAATGAGTCTACTTATGCTGCAGACTTCTTGCCAAAATTCGGGAGCCATTCACTCTAAATCTGACAGCTCCGTATGGCGGGAAAAAGTCGAAAACACCACTATTCAAAATTTAATCGATTTCAGCACCATGTTCGGGGTCAACCAAAGCATTCAGACCCCCACGGAATCCTGGGCAACTAAGTTTGCCAGCCTTCAAAACTACTTGGAAGAATTGACCGGAGAAACTCTTCCCTTTTATCTGACTCCGGAACTCGCGGAACTGACGGTAACAGGATGGACCCCGCGAAGGATCCGCCCGATTGGAGGCCTAAGCAATATCCGAAATGTTTCCCTACCCGATACATTGCAGTTGTTTTCAGAAATACTCGGCTTTACTTTCCAAATTACAGAGCACGGCTTCCTGTTTGCGCTAAATCCTGAGTTTCATCGTGAGCTGAATCCTTCCGGTGACACTCAGAGTCTTTTTCCAAATCAATCCGATCAGGCTGTTGATATTTTCGGTCTTCCGATCCAATAGGATTTAAAGTGATGGGCGCATCTCGGAATGGGTGAAGATCCGTGGCCGTCAACAAGCTTTCGAGCGGGTGGTGGTCTCGGTTGCGGATGAAATCCGCGTTAGGAGTACGGTTAGGATTATGATGAAACAAATGCAGGGCCAAGGGCCCGACTTTACACAGCCCGGTCCGTCAGGACCGGGTTTT
>JAFIGD010000038.1 GCA_020831625.1 Verrucomicrobiota bacterium
CGCATGGCCGACGGAAACGCGGCCCCGTCCACGGAGCGATGAAACCCCGGCTCCAAGTATTCATCCGGCACCATTTGCGGAAAGGGATAACTTAACTGAGCGAATCCGCAGGAGGCCCAACCGAGTACACACGTCAGAATCAGAATGAATTTTCTCATATGCATTAAGAGTACACTAATGACGGCTCGCGCGTATATCCCTGTTTAACGACAAATTTTAACCCAAAATCAGACAAACAGGACTTGATTCACCTTCCCGAACCTGTTTTTCTAAAAGCCTTCAGACCATGCATCCTCCCTCCGTCTCCAAACTGATCCTGCATTTCGAAAGCCGTGAGGACTGGCGCCGCTCCATCGCGAAAGGCGTCCTCGAACATGTGAGAAAAACCACCAACTGGGAGCCGGTTCTGATCACCGAGCCCGATGCGCTCCGCAGATTGTTGAACGCTCCCGGAGAAACAGAGGACTGGGTCGGAGTGATCGGCGCGTTTTTTGTTCAGGAAGAGGACTGCGTGCGGCGCTGCCTCGCGCTGGGGCTCCCGGTCGTGAATGTGACCAGTTGGCGGCCGCCCCGGGGGGTGGACTGGATACACGCCGATGACCGCGGGATCGGGGAGACCGCCGCCCGGTATTTTATCGACCGCGGGTACCGTCAGTTCGCCTACCTCGGCCAGCGCGGCTGGCCCACATCCTCTGTCCGGCTGGAGGGCTTTCAAACCGCGCTGCGGGAAAAGAACCTCTCCCCCGCGCGGGTGTACGATCAGGATCAGCATCCCGCACACTTCACAGCCTGGCTCAAAGCCCTGCCCCTCCCCTGCGCCGTCATGGTCTGCAATGACCTGCACGCCCAGTTCCTCTTCGAACACATCGAAGCCTCCGGCCTCACCGTTCCGGATCATCTCGCGGTCCTCGGCGTCGACGATGATGATTTACTCTGCATCCTCAGCAAAATCCCCCTCTCCAGCATCCGCCCCGACTGGGAACAGGTCGGCCGCCGCGCCGCCATGGCGCTTGACCTCAGGGTCGCTCAGCGAAAGCCCGCCGGCGGGCCGACAACAGAAGTGATTTCCGCCTGCAAAGTCGTGATGCGTCAATCCACCGACGCCTTTGCGGTTGAGGACGATCTGGTTCAAAAAACCCTCGCCGTGATTCGAAACGATTTGCGCAGCCCGCCCTCGGTTCAGCATCTCGCCGCCCGGCTGGGCGTCTCCCCCCGCACGCTGTCCCGTCACGTGCGGCGGACCCTCGGGAAATCCGTCAAACAGGTCATTCTTCACGCCCGGCTCGAACAGGCCTATGACCTCGTCGTCAACAACAATCATTCCATCGGCGAGATCGCCTGGCTCACCGGATTCAATAAACAAAGCCGCTTCAACGCCGCCTTCCGCGAACGCTTTAAACACGCCCCCACCCAGCTCCGTCACCGCCGGAAACAAGCCCCCCCCCGGCCGACATGACGGATTTCGGGGTAAACTTTGGCGGAATCCGCCCCGTTTTTGCACGGACTTTTTCGCTTTTCCGCATTAAACATCGAAACGCAATCAACCCGAAACACCCGGAATATGTCCCAACCCCCTTCTGATTCCTTCACCCTGCATGCACCGGAATTCCGCCTCACACCGGACGGAGCGTATTCCCTCCTGGACGCCCCCGCCCTCTCCCCCCGCCTGCTGATCGCCGGCGACTGGGCCTCCATCCGTATTCATGAGGATGCCGCGCGGCGGTCACCCGAACAGCTCTACGGCGGACTGGCCGAACACATCGCAGGAGCCGATCTCTCCATCGTCAATCTGGAATGCGTCCTCGGCGGGGAAACGCCGGTCCCCAAAGACGGGCCCAACCTCAAAGGCGACCCCGAATCCGCCCGCGCCCTCAAAGCCGCCGGTTTCGATCTCGCCACCCTCGCCAACAATCATATGATGGATTACGGCACCGAAGGCATGCGCGCAACCCTCGACGCCTGCCGCAGGGCCGGACTCGCCTCCGTCGGCGCCGGAGACAACGAACACGCCGCCCTGCGGCCCGCCTACAGCGAAGTCCGCGGACTCCGCGTCGGAGTCCTCAACCTCTCCGACCGCGAAGACGGAGAGGCCGGCCGCGACACCCCCGGCGTGGCCGACGGATTCGCCTATGCCGCCGACCGCGCCGTGCGGGACATGCGGGACCAATCCGACTTCTGCCTCGTCATCGCCCACGGCGGCAAGGAATATGTTCCCGTCCCCTCCCTCTATTGGTACGAACAACTCCTCCGCTACGCCCTCTCCGGCGCGGACATGGTCGTCGCCCACCACCCGCATGTCCCCCAGGGGATCACCTGGCTGACCCCCGAGGGCCGCGCCCCCGTGCCCGTGATCTTCAGCACCGGCAACTTCGTGTTTCGGCCCGCCGCCTCCGACGGCGCCAACATCCCCCCGCACACCGCCGACGGATATCTGGTCGAGGCCTCCATCGAAACCCGCCGCGTGGCCGGCCTGACCCTCCGCCCCTACCTCATTCAGCAGGAGGCCGGCCCCCGCCCCCTCGACACCCCTCGGCAGCTCGAAGATTTCCGAAAAGTTCTCGAAGCCCAAAGCGAGCCCCTCACCGACCCCCGACAGGTCGCCGCCTGGTTCGACGCCGCCTGCGACTGGCTCTGGACCCGCGGCTACCGCGAACGCCTCGAAGGCCTCACCGCCAAACTCTGCGTCGGCGACCTCACCGCCGCCCGGCACGCCCGCAACCACCACCATGGCAACGCCCACCTCACGCTCATCGACCATATGATCGCCCGCATGATCCATCAATCCCCGCCCCCCGATCCGGTTCTGACCCACGCGCTCCAACGCTGGTTCACCGCCGGCTGGCGCCCGGAGCCCCCCCAATGAACGGACAGCTCACCCGCGCCCGGCTTCCCCGCGGAACCTTTGAATGCGCGACACGGCTGGAAACCGAAAACGGCCGGCCGGTCTTCGGACCCGACACCCCCGAAAGCATACCCGGAAACGCCCAATACGTGTTTCTGCTCCACCTCCCCCGCGGCCCCGCCTTTTCCCTCGACATCCTCTGGCCCCACCGTGAAACTCCGCCCCGGCCGGGATTCGATTATCCGCATAACGCCAACTTCAGCGAAGTGCTCGCTCAAGTGATCTTTCTACAGCCCCGAGGCGGGGACTGGCAGCGGATCACGGCCCCGCGCCCCCGCCCTTTCGGAGTCGAAGTCGATATCCCCGCCCTGGAACAACCCGCCTGGCTCTCCGTCGGCATCCCTTATTTCGCCTGTCAATATGAAGCCCTGCTGGACCATTTGGAGCAGGACCCCGCCTGGTCGGTGACAAAAATCGGTGGATCTCTTGAAGGCAGACCGCTCCACGCCTGCCTGCGCCCCGCCCGCGGCCAGTCCCGGGGCCTGTTCCTGCTCACCGCCTATCAGCACTACGGCGAATGGGCCGGACTCCACGCCATTGACGCCCTGATGCGGAACCTGCCGCCCGAAGCTGACGCCTTCACCTGGGCCGTCGTCCCCTGCCTCAACCCCGACGGACTGTACCGGGGCTGGCGCGGCGATCTCATGCACCGCGGCGACGCCCTCAACGAGGAGCACGGCGGCAACATCAACCGCGCCTGGAATCCCCCCTGTCTGCCGGAAAGCGCCGCCGCCGCCGGATTTTTCAAAAACACAGCCCAGGCCGACCGCCCCCTCCACGCGCTCGATTTTCATATGGGCTGGTCAAGTCCCCAACACAGCGGCGGCGGCCTCACCGTCTATCATCCCGGAGAGATCGACCCGGAAACAGACGCGCACATGCGCCGATTCACCGAGGATTTTTTCAAAACAGTCCCCATACAGCCCTTCGCCTGGGAGCACAGCCGGCTCAACGGACCCGGAGCCACTCCCTGGTTCACCCGCGAACTTGGTTGCCCTGCCCAGACCGTCGAATTCTCCCGCTTCCAGGCGCACCTCCCCGGCAGCCCGCCCCGCCCTGTCACCCCCGACTACTACCGGAACTTGGGCCCGCAAATCGCCGAATGCCTGATATTAAAGTACTAATCACAGCACCGTTCGCTTACGGAGCCGCGCGGGCGTGTCCCTGAATGACTCCTCCGATCATTGGTGATGTTCACCCGCGGGGCAAAAACGGCCTGCGGCTGTAAGCGAATATCCCCTTGACTTTCAGCAAATATTTCGATGGGTATTAACGGTTTCTATTGTACAAAAAGCAACACGGGAGATTTGTTTATGGCAACGAAAGTCACCTCGCAGAGCTGGATCAGCCGCCTTGGTAATTCCATCAAAGGCATTCTTTTCGGATTTGTCCTGTTTCTCGGGAGTTTTGTGCTCCTCTGGTGGAACGAGGGGCGCGCCGTCCAGCAATACAAACAGCTGGGCGAAGTCAGTCTCGCCGCCGTCGAAATTCAGGCCTCCAACCCGCCCGCCTCTGCCGAAACCCTGCTGGTCCATGTCTCCGGTCAAACCCAAACACCGGATACGATCGAGGATTCCGCGTTCGGGTTCACCGTGACCGACAGCATTCACCTGCTGCGCAGCGTGGAAATGTACCAATGGGAGGAGTCCTCCCGAAGCGAAACCCGCACCAAGGTCGGCGGCGGACAGGAAACCGTCACCACCTACAGCTACGACACCACCTGGTCCGGACGGGTGATCGACAGCAGCCGTTTTTATGAACAAGTCGCCGAACGGCGCAACCCCGGCAGCATGCCCTATCAGGACCGGCGCACCTCCGCGACCAACGTGACCCTGGGCAACCTGACGCTTGCCTCCGAAATCATCTCCCGCATCGGCGGCATGCAGACGCTGTCCCTTCGGCCGGACGACGTCACCCTCCCGGAAGGCGCACAGCTCCACGGCGAGTACATTTACATCGGTGCCAATCCCTCCGCGCCGCAGGTCGGCGATGTCCGCGTTCAGTTCCAGGCCGCCCCCGCGCAAACCGTCAGCATCCTCGCCGGACTCCAGGGCAACCGCCTCAATCAGTCCTGGACCGATTCCGGCGGCCGGTCCTACACCCGGGTGCAGACCGGCGAACACAGCAAAGCCGCCATGATCGCCCAGGCCGAGCAGGAGGTGAAAATCCTCACCTGGATCCTGCGCCTGGTCGGCTGGATCGCCATGAGTTCCGGCATGGGCATGATTCTCGCGCCGATGCGCATCATGGCCGATGTGCTGCCCTTCCTCGGCCGCATCGTCGGCGCCGGTCTCGGTCTGATCACCGGTCTCATTTCCGGCGTGCTCACCCTCGTCACCATCGCCATTGCCTGGGTCGCCGTTCGCCCCCTCATCGGGGTGCCCCTCCTTATTGCCGCCGCCGTCCTGCTCTTCTTTGTCATCAAAAAAACACGGAAAGCCCCGGTCGCGCCGGTGCCGGAAGCCGCTTAAAACCGATACGCGGCCGAAAAACTGAAGCGGGCTTCGCCGACATTGTTCACCGGATCGTCCTCCGGCACGCTGAGCGGAAACGCCACATCAAGCCGCACCGGGAAATTTTCCGCGCGAATAAGGAAGCCGATGCCCCATTCGGCCACCGGCCCGTCCCCGCTGAAGCTTCCGGAGGTGTCGGACACGTCGCCCGCATGGATGTAGAAGGCTAAATCCAACCGTGATGCCGCCGGGATCAGAATCTCGGGACCGCCCCACCACATCGCCTCCCCGCCCCGGGCCTCACCGTCGTCATCGAACGCCGATACGGATCGGTATTCGAACCCCTTCAGCGTGTCCGCGCCGCCCAGAAACGTCCGCAGGGTCAGTGGGACCTCCTCGGTTCCGCCCACCGGAAACACGTGCCGGGTTTGACCATGCACCCGCAAGACGATCTCGTTCCACAGCTTGAAATATAACTCGCCCCGGGCATTCCACTCCACAATCTCGGTGTCGCCCCCCAGGCCGGAAAGACCGACCAGGACATCCTGCCGAACCCGCGCGCCCCTTTGCGGCCGGAACGCCTGATCGGTCGCATCATACCGCCAGACCGCCCGGGGACCCGAAACCTCAACCTTTCGGTCCGCGTCGCTTAACGACTCATTCAAAACCGGATCAATATCTTTAAGCGCAAACGACGAATACGCCCAGCCCGCCCCGAGGGTCTGCCTGCGGCCGAACGGATGCAGACCCAAAACCGTGCCCCCCAAACTCTGTTGATCATATCGATTGCTGATAAACGAATTATCCTCGTAAAAAACACGGGTGGACAGCGTCCAAAAGCTGTCCGCCAGCCGGGGAGTTCCCAAACCGGTCTCCACGCGAAGGATTTTGGGTCCAGCCGTCAAACCCGCGTCCAGTTCCAGCGCCTGCCCCCGGAACGGCGGACGAAACGAAAAATTGCGCTCGCGCACGGTGGTGACAAAGGCGGGCCCTTCCACCTCCCCCCAACTCACGCCCGCCTCAACCCGCCCGGTGTGTGCCTCCTCCACTTCCACCGCCAAATCAAACGCCTCGCCATGCCCGACCGGAACCGCCCGCAACGTCACCTGATCAAACAACCCGGTCCGCTCCAGACGCCCGGCGAAGCGGTTCATCCGGTCTCCGGAATACCGGTCCCCCGGTTGAAACACATGCTCCCGCTGAAGAATCCGCTCATCGGTGCGCCGGTTCCCCGCCACCCGCACCTCCCGCAGCACCGAAACCGGACCGGGATTCACCCTGAAATCCAAATCCACCCGCGCCCTCTCCGGCTGCCAGTCCGGGGTCAGTTCCACCTCCGCGAAGGCATGGCCCTGGCGGTCCAGCCTGGCCCGCACCTCGCGCCCGGCGGCCTGAATCCGCGCCGGAGAGGCGGGGTGCCCCGCATACGAACGGGCCAGAAATTCGTTGGCGGTCCCGTTCACCGTCACCGCGCCGATCACATAGCGCGGGCCCTCCACAACCGGCCAGGTGAGGCGGAAGCCGGCAGCGGGACGCAGGGCATCCCTGCCCCGGCCTTCCCGCCGCAGGGATGCGGAGCCTCCGTCAAGGATTTCGCCGATATAAGCCAGATCCGGCACTCCGATCTCCACGTCCATAAACCCTTCCCGCTGATACCGCTCCGCCAAAGCCTGCTGGTCCGCAGCCAAGGTCTCGATCAGCAAAACATCCCTGCCCGTCAGGCGCGCCCACCGTCCACTGCGGGGCACGGTTTGCAGTTCCTCAATCAGCGCCGCGTCCGGAATCGAATGATTACCGCTGAACTCGATTTCCGTTAATACGCCTTTGGGTCCGGCATCCACGACAAAGCGGACCCGCAAACCGGCGCCTTCATCATCCGGCCCGGCGGACCACCGCACCCGCGCAAGCGGATGATACGCCGTGCGGCAGGCCTCCATCAAACGGTTCGACGCCGCCTGCGCCGCTTCGGGATCAAAAGGCTGACCCGGTTGTATCTCCGAAACCAGCCCCTGACGCGCCCGCCCGGAAACCGGCCACTCCCCTTCAAAGTGGACCTCCGTCACTGGCAATTCTGCAGAAATCAGTGAGGAAATCACAAAAATAAAAATGAAAACCGCGCGATGAAACATGAGGGAAGAGAGGTGAGAGGTGGAATTTCTGGGCAGAGGCTTCAATACTTACACGGAATCGTAACCGGATTCGATTAGGATTACGATTAAGATGACGATTAAGTTCAAGAGGCCTGATACAAACCCCGCCGCTGATGGGAATCGGAATTTAAAGCGAGGCGTCTCGGCGGCGGGCGTAATGGGGTATTGGGTGATGCGTTGATGGAATTCCATCACAACACCAAAACAGGACTCCATCACCCCGCACCCTCACCACTCACCTCTACCCTCTCAGCTCTCTCAGAATTCCATTCCAACCATGGCCCGGGTCAGCACCGTACTTTCAGAGGTGACCGAAACGCCGGCGTTCACATAAACCCGATTGTTTTCAACGCGGCGGCCGCCCACATGATGCGTCAGATTCACACCCACCGCGCTTTCGCCCTCGTAATAGGCCACGCCGGCGTTCACCGTGGTTTTGCCGGGGGCGGAGGGCGGAACCAACGCGGCCAGCGTCGCCGCCGCGGCAATCCCGCTGTACGCCTTGCCTTCCACGTCATTGACCCGTCGGTCCAGTTGCTGAATCGCGGCGGTGTTCTGTTCAATGCGGGCTCTGTTTTCGTTGATCATGTTCCGGTTCTGACTGATCATTCGCGAATGGGTGTTTAAACGGCCCTCGTGGTCCGCCAGCCGGGCCGCATTGGCGTTGATCCCAGCCTGAGCCGCGCTTAGGTCGACCTGAACCGCATTCACCTGCCCGACATTCGCCACGTCATTGGGCCCCACCCCCGGAGCGACATTCGTGATCCGCCGCTCATTTCCGGGAGCACCCACGCTGAAGGTATTATCCTCAGCGGCGACACTGTTCGCGCCCAATGCGACGGAATTGTCACCCGAAGCCACCGCGAAGTCACCCACCGCCGTGGTGGTCGTTCCCGTGGCCTGTGCCCCCACGCCCACCGCGACGGAGGAAAGGGCCACCGCGCCGTCGCCGATGGCCACCGATCCGGCGGAGGCCGCGTTGGCGTTGCGACCGATGGCAATCGAACCTTCGCCGGCCGCATTCGCGGATGTGCCGGCGGCGAAACTGTCGACGCCCACAGCATTGGACTCAAAGCCAAGCACGACGGAACGGGTTCCCAGCGCCTCATTGAACCGACCGACCGCCAGGCTGTTCGCGCCTTCGGCCAAGTTCTGCCGTCCGGCGGAGAAACTGTTGTTGCCGACTGCCACATTGCCACGCCCCACGGCGGTGCTGTTGTTGCCCAGGGTCAGGTTGTTCACCCCGATCGCGGAACTGCGGTCACCCAGCGCCTCGTTGTTGCGCCCCATCGACACACTGCCGAAGCCCTCCGCGGTATTGGTGAATCCCATGGCCGAGGATTGGTGACCCACGGCGGTGTTTCCGCCGCCCATGGCGGAGGATTCATCCCCGAGAGCGCTGTTCACCAATCCCACCGCATTGCTTGCAGCTCCAACTGCGCTGTTTCCCAAACCAAGCGCGTTGGCGCCGGCATCCATTGCACTGTTTCCCTGTCCGATGGCGATACTGCCTTCGCCCTCGGCGGTGTTTCCCAGACCCATGGCATTGCTTCCGTCGCCCAAAGCGGTATTCCCAAGCCCCACAGCATTACCGCCAACTCCGATAACCTCATTGCTTAATCCAACCGCATTGCCACCAAGTCCGGTAACGGTATTGTTTAATCCCACCGCATTGGATGCGTCGGAAATCGCATTGTTCCCGAAACCCACCGCATTGCTTCCGGTTCCGGCAGAAAAGTTATTGGCCCCCAGGGCGATGCTGCCAATGCCGTCGGAGATATTGTCAATCCCGACCGCAGTGGAGCTGCTGCCCAAAGACTGGTTGTCTTTGCCCATCGCCACGCTTCCGTCCCCACCCGAGAAATTGTCCACGCCCAACGCGGAACTCGAATTGCCGATGGCCTGATTGGCATTCCCTACCGATACGCTGTCATTCCCGGCCGCGAGATTTCCATACCCCAATGTGGAACTTCTGTTCCCCACCGAGAAATTATCGTAACCGACGGCTGTGCTGCGGTTGCCCACGGCGGTGTTCTCATACCCAAGGGCGGAACTTCTGTTCCCCACCGTTGTATTCCCGTGGCCAACCGCAGTGCTGTTCACTCCCAGAGCCTCATTCCGTCTGCCTGCCGCGAAACTGTTGTTGCCAACGGCAACATTGCCCCTACCCACCGCCGTACTGCTGTCGCCCACGGCCAAATTGTTGACCCCCAGCGCGGAACTCCGGTCGCCTACCGCCTCATTGTTGCGGCCAACAGCAATGGAGGTGTTTTCCGCCGTGTTTCGATGCCCCACGGCCAGGTTTTCCTGATCGTTGCCCTCGGCGGTGTTTCGGAACCCGATCGCAATATTGGCGCTGTCATCTCCCCCGGCGGCGTTTCGACTGCCGAGGGCAAGGTTGTCACTCCCATCCCCCGCAGCGTTATTACGCCACCCAGCCGAAATGTTGGCGCTGTCATCCCCAAATGCGTCGTTAAAACTGCCCAGGGCGGTGTTGGAACTGCCATCTCCCTCGGCTTCGTTTGCCGTTCCGATGGCGGTGTTGAGGCTGTCGTTGCCGACGGCCAGGTTGGCACTGCCCAGGGCGGTGTTGGCGCTGTTGCCTCCCTCGGCATCGTTGTCATAGCCAATGGCGGTGTTCCAACTATCATCCCCGGACGCATCGTTGTCCGTGCCGCCGGCGGTGTTGTGGGAGTCGGTGCCGCTCACATCATTACCCGGTCCACCCAAATCCACATTGGCTGCGTGAAGCCGTGGGGCGGCGGATAAACAGAGCAGGGTCAACATCATGACCGGGTTCAATCGTGGGAGGTTTTTCATGCGTGTTCCTTCGGGTAGTATTGAATAGGGTGTTGTGAATCAATTATCCCGTTACGCATAGGTTAATCCTTACCCTTCGTCGCCTGTAAATCCCCCCCGCCCACCCCAACTTTGGTTGGTACTCCCACTGAAAACCTTTTTAAACAGCTATGAAAAATTTCTCTCCCGCTCTGCCCCCCTCCGAAGAATCTTACAGCTTCACATTCAAATTCCCGACTTCGGCACTCGACACCGGCGCTTTTGCGCAAACCCGGGTAAACGCCCGGGCCGGAGAGCTTTCAGGCAATTGACGGCGCTGAACGATCTCCAGCCCTCTCAAAATCGCGGCATGGCGGTTGGAGACCCCCAGCTTGTTAAAAAGATTGAACACATAGCTCTTCACCGTCGCGAGTCGCAACCCGAGAAGCACGCTGATTTCGCCGTTGCTTTTTCCCTGGATAATCCAGTGAAACACCTCCGACTCGCGGCACGTCAGCCCCTCATCCCGAAAATCCTCCGGAACAATCGACTCAAGCGACACCGCCGCCCCCGCCAGAGCCAGAGCCCGCGCGTTTTCCAAATGAGGCTGCATCACGTCCAAAAGCCGGACCTCATCCGCCTTAAATGCCCCTCCGCACCGCTCAATTCCCAGATAAAGTATCTTTCCCTCCCCGGTGCGGATGGGAATTGCGCTGTGGTCGGTTATCCCCGCCAGTCTGAAACCTTCCTGATAGACATCGAGATCCCGAAATTGACGTTCCGAGACAAAGTCCCCCCGCAGAAACGGTTTCCAGTTTGTCGACCGCGGATCAAAATCCGAGAACGGGTATTTGGCCATGTGACGGACAAACCCCTCTATGCTCTCCGCAAGCCCCGGAATGCAGTCGTCAAAGTCCACCGCGAGTTCCCCGGCCACGGGAGTATACGCCGCAAACGCGGTTAAATCACAGCCAACAAGTGCTCGCGCGAACGCACTGCTGCGGGCCGCATAGGACGACAAGGTAAGCCCCGGCTGAAAAAGCCTCAACAGGGCCTGATTCAATAGATCGGTGGTTACATTCATTCGATCGAACGATATGAATTAAAATGGGACCCTGTCAAGGTTGACAGAGAATCAAACACAACCGACCCTCACGAAAACGCGGCACATTATACGCCTTGTTTTTTGCTGGTTTTAAAGATGTGTTCGTATCCGTTGTCCGGCGTAGCCATCCGCTGGGCTTGTTTAAATTATCTTCCAGTGTCAGACTTCGACACTAAAAAATCAGCCGTGTCCCGGGACAAAGCGGTTGAGAGAACATCCACCCAGTCCTCAATCGAATCATTGAACGAATCCTCCATGTTCAGGACAAGACCGTGCAACCCACCCGCTTATCCTGCCCATCCTGTTATCCTGTCAAAAAATGGGGAAGGTCCCGGGGCAAGAGATTGACCCCGCATGATTAGGCGGTATACACCTAAGAATGCCCCGTCCCTCCATCACATCCCCCACCGTTTGTATCGACGGCAACCACGCGGCCGCGGATGTCGCCTACCGCCTGAGCGAACTGTGCGCAATCTACCCGATCACCCCCTCCTCCCGCATGGGCGAACTGGCCGATGAATGGAGTCATCAGCAAAAACCCAACCTATGGGGCGCAATTCCCGAAGTGGTGGAAATGCAAAGCGAGGGCGGCGCCGCCGGGGCGCTGCACGGCGCGCTGCAGACCGGCGCGCTGGCCACCACCTTCACCTCCTCGCAGGGGCTGCTGCTCATGCTGCCCAACTTCTATAAAATCGCCGGAGAACTCACCCCCTGCGTCGTCCACGTCGCCGCCCGCGCAATCGCGACTCAGGGGCTGTCGATTTTCGGCGATCATTCCGATGTCATGGCCGCCCGCCCCACCGGCTTCGCCATGCTCTTCGCCGCCTCCGTCCAGGAGGCCCACGATTTCGCCCTCATCAGCCAGGCCGCCTCCCTCCAGAGCCGCATCCCCTTCCTGCACGTGTTCGACGGCTTCCGCACCTCCCACGAACTCGCGCCCGTCCAGCGCCTTGCCGACGACACCCTCCGCGCCCTCATCGATCCCGAAGCCCTCCGCGCCCACCGCGAACGCAGCCTGAATCCCAACCGCCCCGTCCTCCGCGGCACCGCCCAGAATCCCGACGTCTTTTTCCAGAGCCGCGAGGCCTCGAACCGCTTCTACGACGCCCTCCCCGGAATCGTCCAAGCCAAAATGGACCGCCTCGCCGCCGAAACCGGCCGCGAATATCACCTCGTCGACTACACCGGAGCCCCCGATGCCGAACGCGTCATTGTCATCATGGGCTCCGGAGCGGTCACCGCCGCCGAAACCTCTGCCCATCTCAACGGCAAAAGGGAAAAAGTCGGCGTGCTCACCGTCCGCCTCTACCGTCCCTGGCCCGCCGAAGCCTTTCTCGCCGCCCTGCCGAATTCAGTCACATCCGTGGCCGTGCTCGACCGCACCAAAGAACCCGGCGCCCCCGCCGAGCCACTCTGCCTCGACGTCGCCGCCACCCTGCAAAGCGCCCGCCCCGGCGTGCGCGTGACCGGCGGACGCTACGGCCTCGGCTCCAAAGAATTCACCCCCGCCATGGTCCGCGCCGTCTTCGACGAACTCGCCCTCGACGCCCCCCGGCCCCGCTTCACCGTCGGCATCGAGGACGACCTCACGCACCTCAGCCTGCCCGTCGACCCCGCCTTCCACCTCGAAGACCCCGAAACCACCCGCGCCGTCTTCTACGGCCTCGGGTCCGACGGCACCGTCGGCGCCAACCGAAACACCCTCCGCATCCTCTCCGAACACACCCCGCTCCACACCCAGGGCTATTTCGTCTTCGACTCCAACAAAGCCGGCTCCCGCACCGTCTCCCACCTCCGCTTCGGCCCCCGCCCCGTCCGAGCCCCCTACCTCATCCAGTCCGCCAGTTTTATTGCCTGCCACCATTTCAGTTTCGTCAAAACCCTCGACCTCCTCGAGACCGCCGTACCGGGGGCCACCCTGCTCCTCAATGCCCCCCACGGTCCCGACACCCTGCTCTCCTTTCTGCCAACAGAAATGGTCGCGGATATCCAGCGGCTGAACCTCAGGGTCCACGTCATCGACGCCGCCCGCGTCGCCCGCGAAGCCGGACTCGGCGGGCGCATCAACACCGTCATGCAAACCTGCTTCTTCGCGCTCACCGATATCCTCCCGCGCGAAGAGGCCCTGGAGGCGGTTCGACAGGAAATCCGCAACGCCTACGGCGCGAAAGGCGCCGACACCGTCGCCAAAAACCTCGCCGCCATCAACACCTGCCTCGACCACCTTCACCCGGTGCCGCTCCCGCGGGTTCTTCCCCCAAGCGCCCCGCGCGAAAATCCCGTCCCGGCCGACGCGCCCGACTTCGTGCGCAACGTCACCGGCCCTCTGCTCGCCGGAAAAGGTGACAAACTCCCGGTCAGCGCCCTGCCCGTCGACGGCACCTGGCCCACTGGAACCGCCAAGTGGAACAAACGCGACCTCAGTCCCATCGTCCCCGCTTGGGAGCCCGACCTCTGCATCCAGTGCGGCCACTGCGTGCTCGTCTGCCCGCATGGCGTCATCACCGTCAAACAGGCCGAAGCCGCGAAGGTGCCCGACGCCGTCCCCGCCTCGCCCCTGCGCGGTGTCGATCCCGGCGAGAACCTCCGCTATCTGCTCAACATCTCCCTGCCCGACTGCACCGGCTGCGGCCTCTGCGTGGAGATCTGCCCCGCCAAAGACCGCACCAACCCAAGCCGCAAAGCCCTCAATCTCGTCGAAAAAACCGACCACAGCGAAGTCCAGCGGCTCTTCGACGCCATTCCGGTGCGCCACGACCAGACCAATCCCGCCACCGTCCGCGGCGTTCAGTATCTCCCCGGCACCTTTGAATTCCCCGGAGCCTGCGCCGGCTGCGGCGAAACCCCGTACCTCCGCCTCGTCAGCCAGCTCTTCGGCGACCGCATGCTTGTCGCCAACGCCACCGGCTGCTCCTCCATCTACGGCGGCAATCTGCCCACCACCCCCTGGACCACCGACAACCACGGACGCGGCCCCGCCTGGTCCAATTCACTCTTCGAAGACAACGCCGAATTCGGCTACGGCTTCCGCCTCGGCGTCAACGCCCTCACCCGCCAGGCGCAAACCGCCCTCCGCACCCTGTCCCCCGCCCTCGAACTGCCGGACGACGCCCGCCTCCTGCTCGACGTCCTCCCCGAAACCCCCACCGAATTCACCCGCGCCCGCCAGGCGCTCGCACGCGTTCTCACCGGCGCGCAAGCCCTGCCCGACAGCTCCGTCAAAGCCGCGCTGCTCGAACTGGCCGACCACCTGATCCCCCGCTCCGTCTGGATCATCGGCGGCGACGGCTGGGCCTACGACATCGGATTCGGCGGACTCGACCACGTTCTCTCCGCCGGCGAAAACGTCAACGTGCTCGTGCTCGACACCGAGGTCTATTCCAACACCGGGGGTCAGGCCTCAAAAGCCACACCCCTCGGCGCCGCCGCGAAGTTCGCGGTGGGCGGCAAAGCCACCGGCAAAACCGATCTCGCCCTGCAGACGATTCTCAAAGGCAACGTCTACGTCGCCAACATCGCCCTCGGAGCCAAACTGCCCCAGGCCCTCCGCGCCATTCGCGAGGCCGAAGCCTACCCCGGCCCCTCCCTGCTCCTCGCCTACAGTCCCTGCATCGCCCACGGCTATTCCCTCACCCGCGCCCTCACCCAGGAGGCTCTCGCGGTTGATACCGGCCACTGGCCGCTCTTCCGCTACGATCCCCGCCTCAAAGCCGCCGGCAAACCCGCCCTCCTCCTCGATTCCCCGGAGCCGAACCGCCCCCTCAAGGATTTCCTGCAAAACGAACTCCGCTTCCGCCTGCCCGAACTCGCCGATCCCGCCCTCGCCGACGCCCGCGCCCGCGAAGCCCAGACCGCCGCACGAAACCGCTACGCCCTTCTTAAAACCCTTTCAGAAACTTAATCATGAGCCTCGCCACCCGCTACCTCGGCTTTGAACTCGCCAATCCCTTCATCGCCTCCGCCTCGCCGCTCACCGGCAAGCTCGACAGCCTCAAGGGCCTCGAGGACGCCGGCGCCGCCGCCGTGGTGCTCCCCTCCGTTTTCGAAGAGCAGCTCCGTCGCGAACGCGAGGCGATCGACACCTTCACCGCCCTCAACAGCGACATGCTCACCGAAGCCCAGAGCTTCTTTCCCGACCCCTCCCTCTACGAGCGCGAAAGCCACCGCACCCTCGGTCTCATCCGCTCCGCCCGCGCGTCCCTCGACATTCCCGTCATCGCCAGCCTCAACGGCGTCAGCCCCGACGGCTGGATCCTCTTCGCCAAAGAACTCGTCGACGCCGGCGCGCAGGCCATCGAACTCAATCTCTATCACATCGGCTCCGACCCCGCTGTCTGCGGCCAGGAAATCGAGGCCCGCCACGAGCAGGTCGTCCGCAGCGTGCGCCAGGCGGTGAACGTGCCCGTCGCCGTCAAGCTCGGCCCCTGGTTCAGCTCCTTCGCCAACATGGCTCACCGCATCACCGAAGCCGGCGCCGACGCCCTCGTCCTCTTCAACCGCTTTTACCTGCCCGAGATCAATCCTGAAGACCTGACCCTCCAGCGGACCCTGCACCTCAGCGATTCAGAGGATCTGCTGCTCCCCATGAGCTGGATCGCCATGCTCCGGCCGCACCTCACCGCCGATCTCGCCCTCACCGGCGGTCTTCACCGCCCCCTCGACGCCGTCAAAGCCCTCATGGCCGGCGCCAACGCGGTCATGACCACCGCCGCCCTCCTCAAAAACGGCCCCCGCCACCTCATCACCCTCCGCGAGGGCCTCGAGCAATGGATGAACGCCAAAGGCTACGCCAATCTCGACGAACTCATCGGCTGCATGAGCCGCGACCGCGTCCCCAACCCCGACCTCTTCGAGCGCACCAACTACATGAAACTCCTCGACTCCTGGCCCATGCAGTAGCCAGGCAAACAGGAGCGCCAAAACTCATTCACCATGACTATTCGGTTGTTCCTGCAGAATGTCAGGCCAGGGTTCATCTTTGCCTATGATTAGGACCATGATCTGAGAATATCCAGTGGCTTGCACGACCCGTATACCCCAAACCAGTAATTCCACAGACTCCCCCGCACCACAAAGAATCACCAATTTATTACGAGAATCTTTCTCCTGTAATGGCGGCCGGAGCGAGCCCTGCACCATAAACAGTCCATTTTTAAGAAAAACCAACTCTTCCTTTCCGAATAAAGGAAACAAAGTTAGCTCTTCACTGGAATGAAGTAGATACATCGGCTCCAGTAGGAGGTCCAGTTGCGGTTCAGTTTTCCACGTCTCGGTTTCATATTGAAAATTGTAAAAACCCTCCTCACGGAAAACATCATGTGTCCGGCGTATATCCTCAACAGTAAGATCTGACCCTAGGCGAAAAATAACAGGATGAACCCGATTTTCATATTTTTTGAAACTGTGCCGAATTTTACTGCGTAATTCAGTGTGGTTCGCAACAGATTGTCCGTTCCATCGAAGATGCCCTGAATGATCCATCTCCATAACTAAATTAGATTGTGATCGGCATCCCACCATAACGAACAGTAAAACCATCAAGACTGACGAATAGTTCATAAAATTCATGGTTATAACAATTCCGAAACTTAATCCACACAATATGCTCCCAAAATCTGGGATCAGTGGTTTGTTTTTTTACGGAAGAAAGGCAAAACGACAGGAACAGATCTGACAACTGTTTTCCGATGCTCGGAAAACAACAGGAAACTTTTTCCGATCTTCGGAAAAGCCGGAAGAAACAGAACAAGCCCTTCAAGGCCACTGTTGGCACCCGGCCTCATCCCAACCCGCAGCAAAAAGCTGTAGCTCATAAAATTCGCTAAAGCACCAAAGCGGCTTCGCCGCGCAGTTCCGCCGCCCTCCCCCACCCCATCCATCCGGTCAATCCCGTCAAAAAATCAGCGGCCCGGCTTCGTTCTCTTCGTTTCCTTCTGTGAAAAATTCCGGTCACCAAGGTGTGCGGCAGGAATCCCCCCCGCCCCCAAAATTCCTTGCCCCAAAGATCAGTGTCCATCAGTGTTATCAGTGGTTTCTCTTTCTCCCTGCCCCAAAGCATCTCCGCTCTTTTTCTCGCGTTGCCCCAAGCCCACCTGCGGCGGGTAAACATCCGTGGTCTTCATCCGTGGTCTTTTTTCCTCCCCGCCCCAAAGCATTCGTGTCCTTTCGCGTTCATTCGTGGTTCAATTACTTTTTGCGACGGAAAGACGCTGCGCAAATGTCGGGGATTCCCTCACTCAGATTGCAGCCATTTCATGGCCTCGGTGACCACTTCCGGAGGCGCGATAACATGGCCGCCGGGAAAGGTGATGACGGTCACCGTGTTTTTGCGTTTTTTGAGCAGCTTCGAATCATGTTCCACCCAGCCGTTCGCGCCCCGGTCCCCGTCGCCGTTCACAATCGCAACCCGCATATTCTGTGCCGTCTCTTTAGGATTCCGGCTCCCGCCCAGCCATCCGCCGAACGACAGCACCCCCCGCCAGTTTTGCTCATAGGCCGCCGTATACCCAAACGCCCGCGAGGCTCCACCCGAAAATCCGCCCATATACAGGCGGTCGGGGTTCGGCCGAATCTGCGCCAGAATATCCGGCAACACCTCGTCAAAGCGCTCCGTGAATTCCTGCTCATCCGCCCGGTTTCTGAGCGTGTCCACACCGACCGCGACCCAGCCCAGTTCCTCGCAGCCCTGGATTAAATTGGAAATGATCCCTCTGCCGTTCCCGCCGGGCGAAAACATGATGATCAAAGGCGGAGGATTCTCCGGGTTGTAGTTTTTCGGAAAATAGGCGTGGTAGCTCGTGGTGTGCTTGCCGACCACTTCAAACCTCTGCCGGGTTCCCGCCCGGGCTTTGAGTTCCTCAAACAACTTCCGCTCGGCTTCTTTCCGGGCGCGGTCCGCCTCCACAACCCATTCCTGATCCGCGTCACTCAGGCGGGTCACCGGCAACACAAACCTGCCGCCGTTCACCACCTGAATTTCAACCGCGCCGACAGAGGGGTCATACGAGAGCCAGGTCGCCTCAACGGTTTGACCGTCGGCACTGTGCCAAGTGCGCGGTTCGGCGAGGACAGGGTCATTCACCGCCGAAAATAAAACCAACATCAACCCGCAGGAAAAGAATTTTTGAAATGTAGACATCTTAACGTTTCTGACAGTTCCCGGGACAGGATTCAAGCCAAGAGGCACAAAAGAATCAGCGGACAAAGGTCCGTTTCACGCGGACCGAATTCAGAAAATACGGAATCCAGACGGAGCACACGATCACCGCTCCGATCACTTGGCCGAGGGCCTCGAACCGGCGGCCCGGCTCCATGTGCCCCTCCAGTCCCCGAATCAGGAGAAATTGGCTGGTCACGATTGAAAGCAGAATTGCATAAAAGAGGAAAAAGAGGGTTTTTGCCCGGGCCTTGCGTCGAAAGATCACAATCAAATGCGCCGGGAACGCTCCGAACCCCCATGCAAGATCGAACAAGCCCAGAAAAAACAGCGGTGCCCATAAGGGATGGTACGCTTCAGAGGCCGGAGACGTCAGGGACTGCCAAACATCCATATCATAGTCCCAGTACATCTCGTTCACCAGGTTGAGCAGCCGATGGGCGATGCCGAAACACAGTGACAGAATGGGCAGGATGAGCCAGCCGCCAATGCGCATCGGCGGAAGCGGCGGCGGGTGCGCGCCGTCCAGGTCCGCAGGGGGAGGTGGCGGGCGGTGCCCGAAAGACAAGGTGCCGAACAGAAAAATACCCCACAACAGAATTCCAAACCCGATCAGAGGATAATTGGGAAGAAAACGCGCGGGTCCCTCCTCCAGAGCCTGATGCGCCCAGGGATTCGCCACCCAGTAGCTTCCCCAGTTCCAGCATTCCTCCATGACCTGTTTGTATTCCGCCAGACGGTCCGGGGGAACGTGATCCCGGTAGGTCTCAAACAAATACGACAACACGAGCGTGTTCCCGGTTTGGGTCTCATGAAACCGGAAACGGAAATCCTCTGTGGCCCGCTCAAACTCGCTCAGTTCAAATTCCGTGTAAAACGGAAACTCGATTTCGATGTCGTGTTTCACGTGCTTCGGATGCGCGAGGGCAAAATACCGGCCCAGGCGCAGCGATGCCGGGACATGGTTGAGCAGGTTCACGAAATAGGGCTCGAACTCCAGATAAGGCAAACGCTCTCCGTTTCCGGTCTTCCATGGATCGTCCAGAACCCAGGTCTCCAGGAGGGTGACGCGGTTAATATCCTCCCGGTCCTCAACCGAGGGCAACCCCTCCGGCCGCGCAGACTGGTGCAGTTTGGCATAGTGATCCTGAAAGGTGTCCTGCAAATCGCGGAGAGAGGTTGAGGCGAGCTGGGCGCGGATTATTTCCGCCTCCATCCCTTCGAAATGCGTCGTGACATACAGCCGTACGGGCTCCTCCGCCTGTTGCGGCAGCACGTACCGCTCGGTCACATGGACACGACTGGCGTCAAAGCCGGCGCCGGTCATCTTCCGCAAGTCGGTTTCGCCGGGGCGGATCCACAAAATCTTTCCGTAGGCGGGCACAAAAACGGTGTTAAGGGGGCCGCGCTGATGGGAATCGGTGGGGTCGAGCCAAATCACATCCCCGTCAGCTCCGGGGATACCGACAATCACGTGGTCGAACCACAGGGGAGACGGCAGATGTTCCGCAATGGTTTGGCGCAGCCGGGTGTGAACCAGGGCGGGATACGCTTCGATTCCGGCGGCCCGCAACAGGGTGATCATTAGCACCGCCTTGTCTTTGCAGTCCCCGAAGCGCCGCCGCAACACATCCTCGACCGGATAGGGCTTGTGGGAGTGAAGCCCGGCATGAATCGAAACGTAACGCAGGGTGTCCTGCGCGTATCGAAGCGCGTAGAGAATTTTGGCCTCTTCGGTCGGCAGTCCGTTCATGTGCGCGACAGGCCCGCGCAGCATGTCGGGCAAAGGCTCCGGAATCCGGTACAAGGGCAAGGCCCACTCCACCACCTCCGCCCACGAGGAATAATCGCTCACACTGAAGCCCGGAAACGGCCAATACCAGGACGGGGCGTCCTGATAAGTGGGCGAAGGCTCCATGTCCCGCATGTCCGCCTCCACCACCGCGCCCTCCCGGCGCACCCACTCCGGCGGCGTGCCCGAATATGGCCGCGCCTCAAAGCGGCCGGGATTTTCTTCCGGAAGCAACACCCGCACCCGATAGCGTCTCATGGGAATGTTGGAGGAAAGTCCGAAGGATACGTGCGTCCGTCCACCGAAAATCGGGTTGTGTCCCTGCAGAGAGTACACCCATTCCACCACATCGCCGGGGCGGATATCCTCCAGCAAGGCTTCGGCGGAAAGCTGGCCGTTGTACAAATTCCACTCCATGCTGCGCTCGCGCTCGCGAACCCGGAACGGCTGGCGCTCGGTCAGATCGATAACCTCCCCGTCCCGATGCACCCTCAGCCGGTGAAGCGCGAACTGCTGATAGGCGGGATCGAACCAGACCTGCAGCCGGGAGGAGGCGTCAACCCCTGCGGAATTCTGAAGCAGGGTGGCCTCATGAAAAAGCCAGGCTTCCGAAGGAAGATGAACCTGCTGATCGTACAACAATGTAAACGAACCGCCTGTCCCCTCCTCCTCTTTGGATGTCAGCGGAGACAGGTCCGGTTCCAACAGATCCGCCCAGCCCGGTGCCGCCCCCCGGGTGATCACGTCTCCGGCCATCCCCTGAACGGGGCCGACGCCGAGAATCAACCCAGCGAACAGCCGAATTAAAACCAAAAATCCCCCCGCTTTTCGGGCGGAGGCGACGGGCAAAACGTTTGGGAAAACCTGGTATGGATTCATAATGATGTCAAAGGTGTGCAGAATCGATCATATAGTTAAGTTTTTGACTGAATGGAAGCGATCAGGCCGAGTCAAACCGTTTTTTTTCAAACCCCCAACCCACAAGCCCGTTTCGATGCCCGGCCTCACCCACACCCCGCGGCACAAAAGCTGTAGCTCATAAAATTCGCTAAAGCACTCCAAAGCGGCTGCGCCGCGCAGTTCCGCCGCTCCCATCCATCCCGTCGATCCGGTCGATCCCGTCAAAAAAACGCTTCAGTACACCCTGCGGATTTGCAGATTCCGCAACTGCCATTCTCCGGTTCCGGTTGAGGTGCGGAACATGAGTTGATCCATGTGCGGACCGGTTCTGAGAACGCCCCGCTGTTCCACCCACTCCGAATCCACCGGAGCGGGGGCCATTTGCCATACCGTGCGGTTCACCCGGGCGTTCGCGCCGGAAACCAGCGTCCGGTACCGGGCGTCCGAAATCCCGAACCCGACCGCATACACCGCCGGCTCCCCTTCCTCTTCCGCCAGCGTATCCGGTCTCACCCCTCTCGCCTCCCAACTCAGATGGTAGTCCACGCCCTCCAAAAGGACCAACTCCCGGCTGATCACCAGGAAATGACCCGGTTCCTGATGAATACGGAAAAAAGTTTCGCCCTCTTCAGCAGCGGGTCCGCTCCGGTTTTCTCTTTGTCCATAGGGAAGCCGCATCCGCCACTCGGCATTCTGTTCCGGCGAGAAAAAGTCCTCCGGCAGCAGCGAAGGTCCCAGCGGCGGCTCGGCCAGTTCCGCCTCCAGCGCCGCGGCCGCCTCCTCCACGTCCGCATGCCCCTCATCAGAATCCCGGAGACGCTTCAATTCCGCCAGAATCCGCTCGTTCCGTGTCCGCTCCACCCGCACAAGCCCCGCCTGCAGCGCATCCCGCTCCACCAAAAGGTCCTCCGGGGTCTCACCCTCCCCCGGCGCGTCCCGCTCATCCGCGATCTCAACCATCAAATCGATGTCCCCGGCCGCTTCCGCCGCCCGGAAACGCGCTTCGAGAGCCTCCTGATAATCCCTGTACACCACCTCTAAGCGAACCGCATGTTGCCGGGCAATCGATTCCCGCACATCGGGAGGCAGCAGGTCCTCCCCGGCAAACGCCCCGAACGAAACGAGACACACCAACAAATTCCACCGTCTCAGGGATCGCGTAAAGGTTTTCATATCCCAACCTTAATGGACTTAAAACGGATGTGGCAATCCTATTTTCCCGCCTAAACCGCCAGCGCAATCGCCACCGTGATCAAAACCGAGCCCGCGAGCCTGTACGCCAGGCGGGCTTTCCCGCCGTGTTTGAACTCCACATTGGCAAACAGGTGTCCCAGCAGCCAGACGAACACCACACTCCAAATCCCCCGGCTGCTGTAAACGATATTGATCTGCGCCACCTGCTGATAGCGGGCGATGGCGAAAATCAGCAGCAGGCTTTGACCCGCCAGCAGGATGCCGCCGGGAATTAGCACCTTCCGGGCTTTTCCGGAGAGCCGCCGGATTCCGGCCCCGTCGGGCAGCAGAAACAGCAGCGCGAACACCGCCGAGAGGACCATCGCCGGGGGCACAAACCGTTCAAAGCCCAATTTCGGACTCCAGTGCTGGATCACCACATCCGCTCCCGCGAAAAACCCGGCGGAAACAAACGCGCAGACCATGGCCGACACCGTGTGCGGCGGCCGGACATGCCGGTCGGGGTTCGCCTGCAGCGCCGCCACCCCCAACACCGACAGAAACGCCGCGATCCAAACCTTCAACGGCAACATTTCCCGCAGGCCCGCCGCCAGAATCACATTCACAAAAATCACCTTCAGGCCCATGACCGGGGAGACAATCGACACCTCGCCCAGCGAGAGCGCCAGAATCGTGAACCCCTGTCCCAGCACAAAAAACACCGCCAGAAGGATCACCGGCCAGAAGGGCTCCGCCACCGCCGGGAAAAGGCTCCAATCATAGAACTGCAGAAAAAACACCGCCAGCAGCACATTGCAAAAGGCGGTCGTCACCCGTCCGGTCACCCCGGCCTTTCCGGCGGCGTTCAAAAACATCGCCGCCAGCGCGTACAGCATGGCGGAGGCGAGCGGAAGCAGGGTGGCGGCGGTCAACATGGGAATCCATGTTTCCTGTTATTTGCGCGAAAGACAAGCGCGGAGAGTCGATTTTCATTTTCAACCCAAAGAAATCCGCTAGGATTATGGAATGAAATACATCGAAATCCTGTTCACGGAAGGCAGTGAAAAAAACCTTGCCTTACTGGCGGAAAAAGTGAAAGCCGAGGATTATCGGGTCTATGCGGACGTGAAGGACGGCATGCGAATGGCCCGGCTGCTGGTGAGCAAAGACCATCTGCAAAACACCCTGGACACCCTGGAGAATCTTCTGGGCGCGCAGCCCACGGCCAAAGTCGTGGTGCTCGATGTCGAAACCTCTCTGCCGAAAAGCGACGACAAAAAGCGCGAGCAGGAACAGTCCGCCACCTCCTCCCGGGAAACCCTCTACGAGGAAATCAGCCAAAGCGCGGTCTGCAACCGGAATCACCTGCTGCTGGTGGCCCTGTCCACGGTCGTCGCGGCGATCGGACTGATGGAGGACAATGTGGCGGTGATTATCGGGGCCATGGTGATCGCCCCGCTTCTCGGTCCCAATCTCGCGCTCAGCCTGGCCATCAGCCTCGGGGATATCAGCCTGATCCGCAAGGCGTTCCTGACCTCGACCGCTGGAGTCATGCTGGCCATTGCGCTCTCGTATCTGATGGGGACGTTCATTCCGCTGGAGGATCCGGGTGTCGAACTGATGACCCGCACCCACGCGGGCGTGAGTTCCGCCACTCTCGCGCTGGCCTCGGGCGCGGCGGCGGCGCTGTCGCTGACCACCGGTCTCTCCAGCGTTCTAGTGGGCGTCATGGTCGCGGTGGCCCTCCTGCCGCCGGCCGCGACGCTGGGGATTTTTCTCGGACAAGGCGAGATTCACCTGGCCACCGGCGCGGGAATTCTGCTGGGCATCAATGTGGTGTGCGTCGACATTGCCGGCAACATCGTCTTCTGGCTGAAAAGGATCCGCCCGCGCAATCCCGAACACAAAGCCCAGGCGGTCCGGGCGCTGGCGGTCTCCCTGATCGGCTGGAGCCTGGTGCTCGGCGGTCTGTTTCTGCTCCTGGCCCTGCGCGGCCGGACCTGAAACGCCGGAAGCGGCTCACCTTCCGGAACGCAGCACCGAGACGCCATAGGCCGGAAGGGTCAGTCGCCCTTCCGAAGGTCGTTCGCCGACAAGCGAATCTCCCTCCGGAACAGCGCCGAGTTCACAGGGCATGTCGGCGTGATTGATCAAAAACAGCAGTTCCCGTCCGTCTCCGTACCGGACCGCGGCCTCCACATCCTCCGGCAGATCCGGAAGCACCGGCTCCGCGCCGCTCGAACGGACCAGCGCCGGGCCGAATCGTTCCATAAACGCCTCCGTCATTAGCGTGCCGACATACAAAACCCGGCCTTTTCCCTGCCGGCGGCAGGTAACCGCCGGTTTCCCGGCGGCATGGCGGGCGGTCCACGCGGCCAACACTTCCGTTCCTTCTTCAGGGGCCAAAATTTCCACCCAGCCCTCGGCGGTATGCTCCCGGTCGTCCCACTTCATCACCCAGGACCGCTGATCCGCACGGTTTTTGCGGCTGTACTCCTCGACACTGACCCCGGCCAGTTCCCGCAGGAAGCCCGGCGGCGTTTCCGCGATCACGTGATTGTTCGTGTCGCGGGTGGCGCAAATCGCGCCCAGCACCAGGGTGCCGCCCCGCTCCACAAAATCCCGCAAATGCGGAAGCCAGTCGGGATCCATCACTTCCCAGTGAGGTATGATCAGCATCTTCAGCCCGTCGAGCACATCCGCAGGATGCACACAACCCGCAGCATAATGCCCGCGGAAAAACCAGCGGTGTATCGCTTCGGCGTGATTGGACAGCGACGGCAGACCCAAAGGCATCGTGGCCCTCGCTTCCATGGCGTCGTAATCCGCGTACGCCACCCCCACATCCATCCGCACCGAGGTCCCAAGCAGTTCTGGACCCAAAACGGCCATTTCCCGGCCGATCCGCTGAATCTCTTCATAACGGCGGCGGGGCACATTATCCTGATCCAACACCCCGCACCAGTACATCTCGGCCCCATACCGGCAGGTCCGCCAGCGGAAATACAGAATGCTGTCCGTTCCGTGCGCCAGCGAGGCGTAGGTCAGTTTCCGGATCTCGCCGGGCTCTGGATTGTCATGAAAATAGGGTGCCTGCCCTCCCGGCCCGCTTTGATGCTCGGGAATGATGAAATTCCCGGACCAGGCCCGGGTGCGGTCCAAATTGTAGGCGTGATCCGACGCGCGGCGGGTCACATCATACGAGAACCCCGGATAGGAGTCATACCCGAGGAAATCCAAATCCCGGATGAAGTCGCCCCGGTAATCGATATGCGGGAAGCATCCGTTGTGAAAAATAAACCACCGGGGCTGGAACGTGCGCAGTATCTGCACCTGTTCGTGCTGAAAGCGGGTCACCCGCCAACTCAGAAATCGGGCGTAGTCCAATTGCTGGGTGGGGTTCGGATAGCACGGACGCAGACCCCGCGGCGTGCAAATCTCCTCAAAATCACTATAGGTCAGCGCCCAGAAATTGTTCCCCCAGGCCCGGTTCAGCGCCTCGATATCCTGACCGTATTTTTCGCGAAGAAACGCGCGGAAATCCTCTTGGGCAGCCCCGCTGTGGTCCTCGGAGAAGTGACAGTGGAATTCGTTGTCGGTCTGCCAACCGATGACATGGGGGTTTTCAGCGTAATGCTCGGCCAGGGCGCGCGTCACCCGCTGCGAGTACTCGCTGAGCGCGGGATGGCTCAGGGACATGTGCTGCCGCGAGCCGTGCTGCAGCGGCTGTCCGGCGGCATCCACCGCCAGCGCGTCCGGATGGGCGGCGGAAAGCCAGCGCGGCGGGGCGGCGGTGGGGGTTCCCAGGATCGTGCGGATCCCGTGCTCCGCGAGTTCGGCAATGGTGTCGTCAAAAATCCGGAAATCAAACTGGCCGGGAGCGGGTTCGAGCACTTCGGCCGCGAATTCGGCCATGCGCACCACATTGATCCCGGCGGCGCGCATCCGCTCCGCATCCAGACGGCGCGTGTCCGCGTCCCAGTGCTCGGGATAATAACACACTCCGAAGAGAAACGAGGACAGCGGAACCGGACGAAGATGACTGGGAGGGCTTTTTTTATACATAATCCGGCGCATTCTACACAGCCCGGCGGCTTCCGCAATCCCTCATTGCCCCCAAATCCCTCTAAAAAGGCGGAGCACCCTCAAAAAAGATTCATCTTGGGATTGACACCGGCGGGCCTTATGACTAGTTTCCGCCCTCCCTGTCCGGACCCTCGCTGCGGTCACGGCTCACTTTTTAAGGAAAATTGAAATGAAGACAACGTTTCTCAAAGATTCAGAACTGGACCGCAAATGGCACGTGGTTGACGCCGCCGGCAAACCGGTCGGCCGCCTGGCGACCGAAATCGCCCAGATTCTGCGCGGCAAACACAAACCCTCCTACGCCCCGCACGTGGACAACGGCGATTTTGTGATTGTCGTCAACGCCGCCAAGGTTCACCTGTCCGGCAACAAAGAAGAACAGAAAATTTACAAGCACTACACCGGTTACGCCAACGGGCTCAAGGAATTCACCGCCGCGTTTATTCGCGAGCGCAATCCCGAGCGCATTGTCCGCCAGGCGGTCTGGGGCATGATTCCCCGCACCCGTCAGGGCCGTCAGGTGATCCGCCGCCTCAAGGTTTTCGCCGGTCCCGAACACACTCACCAGGCCCAACAGCCCCAAGCTCTCGAAGTCTAATTAAGGAACCCTATCCTCCATGGCTACTGCAACCACTGAATTTATCGCCACCGGACGCCGCAAAACCGCGGTCGCCCGTGTCCGCCTCACCCCCGGTGTGGGCAAAGTTTTCGTAAACGGCAAAGAGTTCTCAATTTATTTTGCGGATGAATCCCTCCGCAGCTACATCGAACAGCCCCTTGAACTCCTGGATGCCAAAGACAAATTCGACATTCAGGCCCGCCTCGACGGCGGCGGGATCGCCGGCCAGGCCGGTGCCCTGCGTCACGGCATCTCCCGCGCTCTGGTGGAGGCCGACGGCGAAAACCGCGAGGTCCTCAAAGCCAACGGCTGCCTCACCCGTGACGGACGCATGAAAGAGCGGAAAAAGCCCGGTCAGCCCGGCGCACGCAAACGCTTCCAGTTCTCCAAGCGTTAATCGCAGGGAAGCGTATCAAAAAAACCTCCGGTTCCCCGGAGGTTTTTTTTGTGACCTCATCTCTGACAACATCAGGGCTAAAACGGAAAGACCACCTGAACATTCCCCCCGCCGAACGCGGCGCGGTGCAGACGCGCGGACAACAGAAGCGTCAAATGCGCGCCGGTCTCCTCACGCAGTTCCCACCGCCAGGCGGGCGCGAACTTGCCGTAAATGTCCGCCTCGCTCCAATCCTCCTCGGATGCGCCTGCGCGCGGACCCAGTTGATCAATCTCATGATACCCCAGAAACAGCGAAGGAATAAACGTCACCCGGTCGCGCATGGGAATTTCCCGCCCCCAATACAACGTGGCTTCCCGGCGGTCCTCCTCGCTGTCCAGGATTGAATCCGACAGTCCGGTCCACGCCTCCCGGAACGAAAGCCGCCGGAGACCGGTCCATTGCGAAAACCCGTCGGCGCAGGACCAGCGCAACTCGGCGGTCGCGCCACGATACTCCCGGTCAAACTCAAAATCCGTCACCAGAGCCTCGAACAAATCCTGACGGCGGCGCTGGCCGCCCAGGCCCTCCGCATATACCTCCAGAACGACATCCTCTGTCAATTGAAGCTCCACACTGCCGCCCGCCGACCGCGCCCGGTTTTTTGAAAGCAGGCCCGCTTCCGCATCGCGCAGCACCGTCCGATTATCCACCTGAAAAAAACCCTTCAGCATCACCCGCTCGGTCAACCGGCGCTCCCCCCGCATAAACACGGAGTAGGGGCGGGGCTCATAAACAGCGGTTTCGCTCTTGCGGTTGAAAATCATATCCGGCATCACCCACACAAAACGGAACATGCCGGCCCCGGGATCTCTCCAGGCGAGATCCATATGCGTGTCGATGGAGTCCTTCTCCGCGACCACATCGCCCCAGTACGACAACCGCCATTGACCCAGTTCCACGCCCAGCCCGATCAGGTTCCAGTCAAAACGTCCGTCAAAATCCTCATCCCGCCGGAAGCGGTATCCCGAATACAGTGGCCCGTCCAAAGGAATATGCGCCGTCGCCTCAATCCGGGTGTAAAAGTCATTGCGGGAAATACTCCCCGAGGTTCCCTGCAACACCTTGTCCGGCACCGGCCGCAGCCGCCCCAGATACGGCATCGGCTGATAGCTCAACCGGTGCAGAAACGACATCCCGTCATACGCATACGGTCTCCCGTTCAGCTGATCCCGCCGAAACGGCGTGGGTTCGTAGGGGTGCAGCATCTGCGCCCAGATCGGGATCGCAAGAAAGCCGGCCAAAACAAAAAAAGAGGAAAGGCGATACATGCTTTTCACTCTAACAGGAAAAAAGAAAAAATCTTCTTAAAACCACAGTTCCTTGAAAAATCAGGCCCCGTGGCGATGACCTTCCCGACCCGTGGCCTCCGTGTCGGGAGGCTGGAGGTCTTTTGGATCCGCCCGGGCCACCACCTCTTTCCACGTCTCCCCCCGCGGAGCGCGATAGGTGTCGTCACGCCCCTTCGCCAAGAGATCAATGGAGAAAAGCCGGGGATCAATCTGTTCGCTCCAGGTGGAGAGCAGACGTACCCGCACTCCGGTGCCGCTCGTGTGAAGCGGAACCTCCAAAAGGCGTTTTCGATTGTCGCGCAACTCGTAAACCGTCGTCCATTCACCGCCCCGGTCGATTTGGATATCGAGATCGCGCACCAGTTCGCCGGGAAGGGCGTGGACTCTTGCCGGCTGGGGATACTCACAGGCCATGCGTTTGGAATGACTTAGATTGCTGTCGAGAACCAGCCGGAGTCCGGGCAGGTCCTGTTCGCGCAACCAGCGGAACGAAACCGCCCCGCCCGCCTCGCAGGTCCAGGCGTGCTTTTCGTTTTCCCGGTCGCGCTCCCACCCGTCGTGCAGTGCCTCGGCGTTCTCGCCGTCGGCAGAAAGCCGCGCATCGAACCAGCAGGCGTCGGGCGCGCGCGACTTGCCGGGAAGCCAGCAGTCGTCGTCCATCAGTTGCTGCTGCAATTCGGAAAGGTGACGGGCGTGAAGTTGCCGCGGGGTGACCCCGTGGCGCGCGCAGAGAGCGGCGGCGGTGCCGGCGGCCTGCCCCAGCACCGCGCAGGTCGCCATCACCCGGGTGGAGGACATCGCCGAGTGGGTGGCGGAAATGTTCCGTCCCGCCATCAACAAATTTTCGGTGTCCACCGAGTAGAGACAGCGGAAGGGAATGCCGTACGGCGAGGGGGCGGGATGAAAAATCGTGGGACTGCCCGGAAAGAGCAGCCCGGCGGGATGATGATCGTCCATACTCCAGCCGCCGTATCCGACCACATCGTCAAAGATTCCGCCCGAAGTGATGTCGTGCTGGGTGAGAATATGATCACCGATCATGCGGCGGTTTTCCCGTTTACCGGGCAGGCTGCCCAGAAAGTGAAGCGCCCAGTTTTCCGCCTGCTCCCGTTCAGGGGCGCGGTTTTTAATGTAGTCCCAGACGCCGTAGGCGACGCGGACCAGATCGTCGCGGATGACCTCTGCATCGGTGAGCGTGTCCAAATGACCGCCCAGCTCCAGCCACCAGAAGTTTTCGGCATGAACACCCCGGATGCGTCGGGGCAGATCCTCCGGACTTTCGAAACGATAGGCCCACTCTGGGGCGGTGAAGGGCTGCGGACGGTCGGTTTTATGAACCTGAATCAGCAGCGTATTGCCCATGGTTCTCTCGTCGCCGACACCGGGAGCGATTCCTTCGCCGAATTCTTCTCGCGCTTCCCGCCCGATGCGGTGGAGGGCTCCGACTGCGGCCGCGAGAATACTGTCCCCGGAACAGTCAATAAATACGTCCGCCTCAATCGTGAGCCGGGTCTGCGAGGTGAGCTGCCAGGCGCGCAGGCGGGTGACGCGGCCGTCCTCCCGGTCGGCATCCAGACAGGTCGTGTTGAGCAACAGCGTTAAATTCGGTTGATGCACCGCGTGGGACCAAAGCACGGAATCCCAGACAAAGAAATTTCTGTCGGCGTTTCGGTAAAGGTTTTCCAGTTGCAGCTCCTCCAGGATGCCGGTCTCTTTGTTGTGATTCCCGTGGGCGCCGCAAATCCACATGCGCACCTCTGAGGAGGCGTTGCCGCCCAGTACGGGACGGTCATGCACCAGGATGGTTTTCGCGCCGGTGCGCGCCGAGGCGACCGCGGCGCAGAGACCGGACATGCCGCCTCCCACCACACAGACCGTGCTGTGAAGTTGATCCCCGCGAATATCCGGTTTTGTAAATTCTTTCATTCCCCCATCCTAACACGAAATCGAATGCCCGATCAAAGCAAGGTTTGACTTTAACAGTAAAGTTTATCAACGTGTCGGCTGTGAAAACGAGTGTCACCATGAAAAGTTTGGCTGGGGAACTGGGATTGAGCGTGCAGTCAGTCTCCCTCGCCCTGGGCGGACGGCGGGGCGTGAGCGAGGCGACCCGGGAGCGGGTGCGGGCCCACGCGGCGGCGCGGGGCTATCGTCCTGATGCGGGACTAAGGGCTCTGGCGGACTACCGCACCCGGGGCCGCCAGGCCTCCACCCGCTGGAACCGGGTGGCGCTGTTGCACAACTGGCATGCCGAACGGGCGATAACGGCGGATTCCTTTTATAGTCAGTGGTACAGCCACTTGGATGAGGCGGCGGCGGAGCGGGGGATCCGCATTGAACTCCACTGGGTCGGCGCACAGAACGAACGCGCCGATGCGGTTTTCCGTTTGCTGCGGAACCGGGGCATTACCGGTGTCTTTCTCGCACCGCCGGGACTGACACCCGATCCGCTTGCCGTTCCGGTTCCCGTTGAAGACATTCAAATCGTGACCTTCGGTCCCGAGCATCTCTATCCAGCCTTTCACACGGTGCAGTTTGATTATTACGAAAACCTGCGTATCGCCTGGCGGATCCTGCGGCGGAGGGGACACTCGCGCATCGGTCTGGTCTATGCTCAAAATCAAGGCTGGCGAACAGGGCACGCCTGGAAGGCCGCCTATCACGTGGAAAAAACCCTGGCCGGCGTTCCGCCCGGGGATCAGCTGCCCCTGGAACTGGACGGGGGCAGTGAAGTCCAGCAGAAAAAACAGTACCGGGCATGGCTTCGGAACGGAAAATACGATGCCGTCATCAGCAGCATGCGCCAGGTGCCGGCGTGGGCTCCCGCCGGCCGGAACTCTCCGGAAACCGCCCTCTTCAATGTCGCCGGTTCAGGGCGACAGGGGATCGACCTGAATTTGCAACAGATGGGTCAAACTGCCATGGAACTCTTGTATTTGGAACTTCAACGCTCCCTCATCAACGCGAGGTCCCTCCCTTTCAGGGTCCACATCCCCGGCAAATGGGTGGAGGCGGTGAAAACACCCGACTAAGTGCCGCGGCTGAAATCTGAAATCAAATATTGCCGTATCCGCCGGACTGTGGGATGATACCCCTTCTATGAGCACGATCTTCACCAAAATCATCCGCGGCGAGATTCCCAGCGCCAAACTGTTTGAAAACGACAGATGGCTGGCCTTCCTGGATGTCCGCCCCATCGCCCGGGGACACGCCCTCCTGATTCCCAAGCAGGAAACCGACTACATCTTTGATCTGGAGGAGGACCTTCTCTCCGACATGCTGCCCGTGGCCAGGCCGATCGCCAAAGCGATTGAGGCCGCCGTTCCCTGCCAACGCGTCGGCCTCATGGTCGCCGGCCTCGAGGTCCCCCACTGCCATCTACACCTCGTCCCCATCCAGTCGGTCGGAGACCTCAATTTCGCCAACGCCGCACCCGCCGACCCTCAGGATCTGCAGGAACTCGCCGCGAAAATCCGCGAACACCTCGCCTCTTAACCGAACCCCTACCAGGAGACACACCATGCACCTCACCTTCCTCGGCGCCGCCGGCAACGTCACCGGTTCCTCCACCCTCCTCGAAACCGGTTCCGCCCGCATTCTCATCGACTGCGGATTCGTGCAGGAACGCAAATTTCAGGACCGCAACTGGGAACCCTTTCCGGTCGATCCCTCCAGCCTGGATGTGGTGCTGCTCACCCATGCCCATCTCGACCACTGTGGTCTGCTGCCCCGTCTGGTCGCTCAGGGCTTCAAAGGAAGCATCCTCGGCACCGCCGCCACCTGCGACATCGCCGCCATCATTCTGCGTGACAGCGCCCGCATCCAGCAGGAAGACCTCAAACAGAAGCAAAAACGCCACCAGCGGGAAGGCCGTGAGCCCAAACATCCCTACACGCCTCTGTACGATCCTG
Source organism: Verrucomicrobiota bacterium (assembly GCA_020831625.1). Lineage (GTDB taxonomy): Bacteria > Verrucomicrobiota > Kiritimatiellia > SS1-B-03-39 > UBA6053 > PXAS01. The sequence continues at coordinate 32,754 of JAFIGD010000038.1, forward strand.
ACGACGCCGAAGACGCCATCCAACAGTTCAGCCCGGTTTCCTTCGAGAAATCCACGGAAATCGCCCCCGGCATCCGTGCCGTCTGGTACGAGGCCGGTCACATCCTCGGAGCCGCCAGCATCCGCCTCGAAATCGAGGAAAGCGGAGAAACCAAGTCGATCCTCTTCTCGGGGGATGTGGGCCGCAAAGACATGCCCCTCATACGCGACCCGGTGATTCCGCACGGCGCGGAAACCCTGATCCTCGAATCCACCTACGGCGACCGGGACCATGATATGCACGAGGCCATTTCGGATCAGTTGGCCCGGGTCATCAACGAAACCCACGCGGCCGGTGGCAACCTGATCATTCCCAGCTTCGCGGTGGAACGCGCCCAGGACCTTCTCTTTCACTTCACCCGGCTCCTGCGCGCCAAACGCATTCCGCCCACCATGGTCTTCATGGACAGTCCCATGGCCGTCCGCGTCACCGAAATTTTTATGAAACATAAAAACCTTTTCGACGCCAAAACCCGGGCCATGCTGGATCAGGGCGTGAACCCCTGCGACTTCCCGGATTTGAAAATGACCCGCACCCGCGAACAGTCCAAAGCCATCAATCAGATCCGCGGCACCATCTGCGTCATCGCCGGCAGCGGCATGTGCACCGGCGGACGCATCAAGCACCACCTGCTGTCCAATCTCGCCCGCCCCGAAAGCACCGTCCTGTTCGTGGGCTACCAGGCCGAAGGCACCCTCGGACGCATCATCCTCCGCAAACCGGAAAAAATCCGCGTGCTCGGACAGGAACTCGAACTCAAAGCGCGCATCGAGCAAATCAACGGCTTCAGCGGCCATGCCGACCGCGGCGAACTACAAACCTGGATGGAGGCCCTCGACCCCAAACCCGAACGGATCTTCCTCAACCACGGCGAAGCCACCGTCGCCCAAACCTTCGCCGAGTCCCTCAACAAAAAAACCGGAATCCCCACCGAGGTGGCGGAGTATCAGAAGCGGCTGTCACTCTGACGTCACTTCTTCAAGCGAAATCAGCAACCCCACCGGGGTGTGACGTCCGGCGGAGCCCTCACTCCTGAAAAACATCCGGTAGAATTCGTTTTCCGCCAGACGGTCCGCCAAATCGACAAACGCCTCGTCGGTCATCATCAAGTCGGTGGACATTTCCGAAAAACTCACCACCTCATACGGCGGAGATGAACCGAAAAGCACCGAAGGCGTAAGCCGGATTCTCACCCGCGCGGGGTCCGCCCTCAACACCGAAAAATGAGTGCGCAACACGCTCCCCACCAAAGGCGCGTCGCGCCACTCATGCGGCAGCCTCGCCCTGGCGTTGCTCACCACCTGCGGCACCGGGGTGCGGGTCACCGGAAAATTCGCGAAATCCCCGTCCATCAAATCCAGATGCTGCGGCTCATTTTGATTGTGCCGGAACCAGAAAACCACCCGGTGCGAGGGACGGTCCATCCGCTCAAACAACCGGGCCACCTGCTCATGGGTCTCTCCGTCCGCGATCACCATCACCTGATTCACCTCCGGATTCACCAACACCCGGGGCCCCTGCGGCACAAACCGACGCACCTGCGCCTCGACTTCCGCCGGCTCCATTCCCTCAAACCGATAAATCCGCGTTTCCAATTCACCGCCGAACAGAGGCGGGACAATTAAACAAATCAGCATTAAAATTGTTTTTTTCATGATTTGGACCTCTGAACTTTTCCGTTGATCAGCACCGCCACCAGCGCCACGCCCGAAAGCATCTGCCAGAGAGGCACGTGTTCGCCGTGCAGGCAGGCGGCCTCAATCGGCGGCAGCACCGGCGCAATCACATCCAGCAGAAAACCCATCACCAATGAAAGCACCACCGCGCACCCCAGATAGGCGAACATTTCCTTTTTGCCGAGAATTTTGCCGATGGTCATATAGGTGGCCGCATTCGTGGCCGGCCCCGCCATCAGAAACACCACCACCGTTCCCGGCGAAAGACCCGCCGCCAGCATCGAGGCCGCCACCGGCAGCGAGGCAATGTCGCAGACATACAGCGGCGTGGCGATGGCGATCACCGCCAGTTTCGCCCAGACCCCGCTGCCGTAGGCCGAAAACTGATCCGGATCCACCAGCCCCGAGATCACCCCCGAGGCCAGAATCCCGAAAGCCAGCGGCACCGCGATATCCCCGGCAATGGTCACAAACCCGTGCCGGATCACCCGACGGGGCCAGGGCGGACGCGCCGCGCCGGTATCCTCCGGCTCCGCCTCCGCCACCGGCGTGTCCCGGAATAAATTCAACACCAGACCCACGATAATGCCCGACACAAACGCCGCCGCCATGTTGTACATCGCCATCCCCAGCCCCAGCAGCCCCATCGCCACCAAAAACCCGTCCACCCCCGTCTGCGGCGTGGACAGCAAAAACGCCCCCACCGCACCCTTCGACGCCCCGTGACGCCGCATCCACGCCGCCACCGGAATCACTCCGCAACTGCACAGCGGCAGCGGCACCCCGAACAGCGCGCTTTTAAACACCGATGCCTTCCCCCGCTTCGCCAAATGCTGCTTCACCCACCGCACCGGAAGCACCACCGACAACACCCCCGAAATCAAAAACCCCAGCAACAAATAAGGCGCCATCATCAACAGCGTCTCCCAGCAGCCCCACAAAATCGCGGTCAGAATTTCCATCGCCACACAATAAACACTCCACCCAGGACTTCAACCCGAATCCTTGGGAACCTATCACAAGCCCCTTGACCTTGTCAGCCCATCAATGTTACAAAACCTCTACACATTTTAATATGTGCAGAGGTTTTGTCATGAGCATACGATATCCGGCACCGAATACCACAGGCGATAAAGTCAAACGCGTGTTTGAAACACACGGCGGTGTGCTGCGCTTTTCCGAGGCAGTGCGCCTCGGGGTGCGGCCCGGCACCCTGCGGGACATGGTGGAGGCGGATCAGCTCGAACAGCTTGCGCGGGGCCTGTATAAAGTCAAAAGCACCCCGGATCTGAGTGTGCCGGATTTGGTCATCGTGGCCGCCAAGATCCCCAAGGCGGTCATCTGCCTCGTATCGGCGCTGAGTTTTCACGAAATCACCACCCACTTTGCGCGGGGTGTTCAGATCCTCCTCCCGCGCGGCAGTCATCCACCCGTGCTCGATTACCCCCCGATTCAGGTGCACAGCGCCGTGCGGTCCGTGTATGAGCTTGGACATGAGGTCCATCTCATCGACGGGGTGAAGGTCACCGTCACCGACCCTGAAAAAACCCTGGTGGATTGCGTCAAATTCCGTAATGAGCTTGGTACTGAGCTGGTCATCGAAGCTCTTCGGACCTACCGACAAAGCATGCAGATTCAGGTGGACAAGATGATGAACTATGCGAGAATTTGCCGTGTGGCCAAGGTCATGGGCTACTATTTGGACGGGATTCTTTGAAGAGTAGAGAACATCCAGTCAACCTTCCGGCCTCGATTCGGCAAAAGCTCCTGAATCAGGCGGAAACAAGGCCTTCTCTGAAACCGGCCCACAAAAAGTCAGAGATGATCTGAAAATCCAAATTTCACCATTTCCCGCTTGCCGAAACAATTCTGATCAGCATGATGCGGGTTAAAGGAGCACTCATGGCGGTTTGGCTGACACGATCTGGAAAATACTGCGAACACGACAAAAACCAGGCGAAAGGCTACACCGTCTACAACAGCGACAAAGGTCGGGACGGCGGCATCGACCTGCTGGCCGCCCCCGGAAACCTCGGTTTCGGCGAACCCCGCATCTGCGTGCAGGTTAAAACCTTCATCAACGAATTTCTGGAACACTATGACAAAATGCCCGAAGACATCCGCACCGATGTGCCGCTGAAACGGGCTTGGGTTGTGGTGGAGTAATCAATAGAAGGATTTTTATGCGACTTTTTAAAAAAAACACCATTGAATGTAAGTTAGATATTTTTCAAAACATACCAGTTGATATAACATATTTTAATAAACCAGTTCTAGACGAAATAACAAATAATGGATTAAAATGTTCTTATATCGACATTCTTAGATCAGCCTCAATACACTATCAGGGCAAACATCGAAGTTTTCCAATTAGAATTGCACATGCTCATCTGGATCTTGATGGATCACTAAACAACTCATTAGATAATTTTGTTTTTAATCAAAATGAAAGGCACGAAATGCAAAAGCTTTCAACGGAAATATTTGCACTCGGCCTGGCTATTGAGGCATCAGTAAAACTTTTTTCTGTAACCAGAAATTCCATCAGCATCATAGATGAAACTCGAAAGAGATGTGATTTTGTTATACAGAAAAACGGAATTCGTATTGTAGCTGAAGCTAAAGGAAGAAAAAATCACCCTAAAAGTTCATATAAAGATATTTTCATGAAAAAAGCCGAGTACGGCAATAACATACCGAAGTATGGATTCGTAACTCATATTCCCAGAAACGGAAGTCCAGTTTCATTAAACATAATTGACCCACCTGACTTCAGAATAAATCTTACAAAACACGAAATTATAAAGAATATTCTATACTATTATTCTAGGTGCTCTTATCTTTCAGGTTTTCACCGATTAGGTGATTTGTTACTTAAAAGAATGATTAGAATAAATTCTGATGAAGATATGATGAACTATAATATGAGACCTCTTGATTTTGGAAATATTCTAAAACTTGGACACTCGTATCAGGTGACTCTATCAAACTACGCAAATGTTTTAAACTTTTTTCAACCTGTTAATCCGAAATTTGGCATGAATCTAAAATATAGAAACGGCGTGATTCAGTTTTCTCTTACCAATGAATTATTATCGATACTTGAAAATCAGGATTATTTCAGATTACTTGAGAAGAAGGTGCATGACGAAACGCACCAAGAAAACTTTTCTATATATGACGATGGAACTTCTATGATATTTATACCTTCCGGAAATCCTGATATATAATATTGAACAATTTAATTACAACTATTAATGTATATTTCAGCCAAGAGGTAAGGATATAAATGAAGCCAAATATTTTATATAAATACATGAAGCTAAAACGCGGCCTTGATGTTCTAAAAACATCAAAGATTTATTTCCCAAAACCAACTGAATTAAACGATCCTTTTGATAGCAAAATTCCAGTCCATGATGACATTCCGGTTGATCAGTTTATTTCAGCAACATTCAAAGAATGTATAGCTCTCGGGCAAACATGGAGTGAAATTAAAAAATTAATTGACTCTTGTGTCGACGATACAGGGCAGTATATAGTTAAAACAAAAGAGAATAATAAAAAACTATACCATAAATTTACTAGCGAAAACAATAATGCAGGTATTTTGTCACTAACGGAAGATCCGTTTTCGTTATTGATGTGGGCTCATTACGCTGAAAATCACAATGGTATTTGTTTAGGTTTTGATGCCAAAAGTGGTTTTTTAGCTGAATATGATGTATTAGGAAAAGTTCTATATTCCGACATCCTACCACATGCTTCATTTGGTGAAATTCTTAAACGTGATGGAAGCTTAACGAATAAAATATTTTTTACTAAATATAAGGATTGGTCCTATGAAAAAGAATGGAGACTAATGGCGAATAGAGGAGGAATGTCACATATCATACCATCTGGAATTTCTGAAGTATATATAGGTTTAGGTGTAAGTAAAGAACAATGTGACAATGTTTTAAAAATTTGTTCTGCATTAAAGATAAAGCCTACTGTTTATAAATGCAAAACCTGCAACGGAAAATTTTCACTTATTACTGAACAATTAAATTATGAATAATTCTTTCTCCGAAACCGCCGCCTTTATCTGGTCTGTCGCTGATTTGCTTCGCGGGGACTTCAAGCAGTCCCAGTATGGGCGGATTATTTTGCCGTTTACCTTGTTGCGGCGCTTGGAGTGTGTGCTGGAGCCGACGCGAACGAAGGTGTACGCGGAGAGAGTGACGCACCGGAAGACGCCGGAGGAGATGCGGGAGAAGATCCTGCTGCGGGCTTCGGGATTGAGCTTTTACAATGCGTCGGAATTGACGCTGTCCACCCTGTCGAGCAACCAGGTTCTTGAGGATTTGGACAGCATGGTGCAGGGCTTCAGCCGCGAGGCCCGGGAGATCTTCGAACAGTTCAAGTTTACGGAATTCTGCCAGCAACTGGCGGACGCAAACCTGCTCTTTCTGGTGGTGGAGAAGTTCGCCTCCATGGATTTGAGTCCCGGGGCCCTGGACAACCACACCATGGGGCTGGTGTTCGAGGAGCTGATCCGCCGCTTCGCGGAATCCTCCAACGAAACCGCCGGGGAGCACTTCACCCCGCGCGACGTGGTGCGGCTGACCACCGCCCTGGTGTTCACCGAGGACGACGAGGCCCTGACCCGCTCCGGCACCGTGCGCTCCCTCTACGACCCCACCGCCGGCACCGGGGGCTTTCTCTCCTCCGGCATGGAGTATGTGCACGAACTCAATCCCCGCGCCCGCATTGTGCCCTTCGGTCAGGAACTCAACCCGGAGTCCTACGCCATCTGCAAGGCGGACATGCTGATCAAGGGGCAGGACGTGCGAAACATCCATCTGGGCAACACCCTGTCCGAGGACAAACTCGCGGGGCAGCGCTTCGACTACATGCTCTCCAATCCCCCCTTCGGCGTGGACTGGAAGAAGGTGGAGAAGAAAATCAAGGAGGAGCAGAAGGTCAAAGGCTACGCCGGGCGTTTCGGGCCGGGTCTGCCGCGGGTGTCGGACGGCTCCCTGCTCTTTCTGCTGCATCTGGTGTCGAAACTGCGCGATCCCGCCGAGGGCGGCTCCCGCATCGGCATTATTCTCAACGGCTCCCCGCTCTTCACCGGCGGCGCGGGCAGCGGCGAATCGGAAATCCGCCGCTTTCTACTGGAGGCCGACCTGCTGGAGTGCATTGTCGCCCTGCCCACCGACATGTTTTACAACACCGGCATCAGCACCTACATCTGGGTGCTCAACAACCACAAGCCCAAGGCCCGCAAAGGCAGGGTGCAGCTCATCAACGCCGCCGAGATGTACGGCAAAATGCGGAAGTCCCTTGGATCCAAACGCAAGCAGCTTGAGGAGGAACACGCGGCGGAGATCGTGCGCCTCTACGGGAATTTCGAGGAAAGCCCCGTCAGCAAAATCTTCGACAGCACCGACTTCGGCTATCGCCGCGTGACCGTTGAGCGCCCCTTGCAGCTCAGCTTCTATCCCCGGGACCCCGCCCGCGTCGCGGCCCTCTTGGAGGACAAGGCCTTCCAGAAAGCCACCGTCAGCGACCGCAGCACCTTGGTCAAGGCGCTGGACGCCTTCAAACAGGACAAAATACCCTCCCGCAAGACCTTTGCAAAGCAGTTGCGAACGAACGGATACAAGCCGGGGGCCGCCATGATGAAAGTCCTGCAGAAGCATCTCGCCGAACACGACGAGGAGGCGGAAATCTGCACCGACGCCAAGGGCCATCCCGAAGCCAACAGCGACCTGCGTGACAACGAGAACGTGCCGCTCAAGGAATCCGTTCAGGACTATTTCGAGCGCGAGGTCTTGCCCCACGTGCCCAAGGCCTGGATCGACGAAAGCAAACGCGACGGAAAAGACGGCCTGCCCGGCATCGTCGGCTACGAAATCCCCTTCAACCGCCACTTCTACCACTACGTCCCCCCGCGCCCCCTAGAGGAGATCGACCGCGACCTCGCCACCGTCAGCGGCGAAATCATGGAACTGCTGACCGAGCTGAGCGGGGTTTAATACAAAACCTATGCACTTATTGATAATTGCATGGGAAATGTGACATCTTTCTTGACTTCTCACGCCCGAATGTTACAAAACCTCTACACACTTGAACATGTGCAGAGGTTTTGTCATGAGCATACGATGTCCGGAACCGAATACCACAGGCGATAAAGTCAAACGCGTGTTTGAAACACACGGCGGCGTGCTGCGCTTTTCCGAGGCAGTGCGCCTCGGGGTGCGGCCCGGCACCCTGCGGGACATGGTGGAGGCGGATCAGCTCGAACAGCTTGCGCGGGGCCTGTATAAAGTCAAAAGCACCCCGGATCTGAGTGTGCCGGATTTGGTCATCGTGGCCGCCAAGATCCCCAAGGCGGTCATCTGCCTCGTATCGGCGCTGAGTTTTCACGAAATCACCACCCACTTTGCGCGGGGTGTTCAGATCCTCCTCCCGCGCGGCAGTCATCCACCCGTGCTCGATTACCCCCCGATTCAGGTGCACAGCGCCGTGCGGTCCGTGTATGAGCTTGGACATGAGGTCCATCTCATCGACGGGGTGAAGGTCACCGTCACCGACCCTGAAAAAACCCTGGTGGATTGCGTCAAATTCCGTAATGAGCTTGGTACTGAGCTGGTCATCGAAGCTCTTCGGACCTACCGACAAAGCATGCAGATTCAGGTGGACAAGATGATGAACTATGCGAGAATTTGCCGTGTGGCCAAGGTCATGGGCTACTATTTGGACGGGATTCTATGATGAAAAATCTTTCCGCCTCCATAAAACAGCGCCTCTTAAACCACGCGAGGGCGGAGGGACTCCAATTTGACGAAGTTCTGAAAAACTTTGGCATTGAGCGTGTCCTGTACCGGCTTTCCATTTCCGAGCACGCCAGTCGTTTTGTTCTCAAGGGAGCCCAGATTTTTAGAGTTTGGGGCGGCAATGACTTTCGCCCAACCCGGGATGTGGATCTGCTGGGGTATACCTCCAACCGGTTGGAGAATTTGACCCAGATTATCCATTCTCTTTTCATTGAGCCTGCAGAGGATGGTTTGCGGCTTGACCCGACGACACTGCAAGCCGAGCGGATCAAAGAGGATGCGGACTACCAAGGCGTTCGGATTACCTTTCACATATATCTGGATCGGGCACGCATCCCGATACAGATCGATATAGGGTTCGATGATATTGTCACTCCGGAGCCGGAAGAGATCAGCTTCCCTTCCATGTTGGGCTTTCCCGAAGCACGGTTGAGAGGATATACTCCTCAAACCGTCATTGCGGAAAAGCTCGAAGCCATGGTGCTTCTCGGGGAACGCAACAGCCGAATGAAGGATTTTTATGATATCCTGCTGCTTTCCCGAACGCAGCAATTCTCTTTCGAGATGCTGTGTGCAGCCGTGAGAAGAACCTTTCACCATCGAAACCAGGTTTTTCCCGTGGGATTCCCCGTTCTTCTAAATCCTGATCATCCTGCCATTCCGGCAAAACAGATACAATGGGCCGCATTTCTGCGCAAAAATCAGATTGCCAACGTCCCGGAGGATTTCAAACAAGTTTGCGGCGAGCTTGAACGGTTTCTTGCCCCGGTCTTGCAGCCCGGTCAACAAACCGCTAATCGCCAATGGATCCCTGCAGAAGGCTGGATTCCATATCACGAAACCATTGCTTTTGAAGGGCAACCTGCTAGCGAATAATCCCTATGATCCGTTTCGCCTGTCTGGCCGACGCGCACATTGGCCGCCACTCCTCCGCCGCGCCCGAAGAAACCGCGCTGCGCGCGTTTGCCCGCGTGGTGGATCAGGTGATCGCCGAACCCGCCGACGCCCTGCTGATCGCCGGGGATCTCTTTGACTCCCGCGCCGCCCAATACCCCGCCCGCCGCGCCCTCGTCGATCACTTGAAGCGTCTCAAGCAGCACAATATTCCCGTCGTCGCCGTCGCCGGCAACCATGATCCCGAAGCCCTCCGCGACTTCCACCGCTCCTTTCCCGATCTGCTTCACCTCCTCGGCGACACCGCCTGGGAGGAAATCGATCTCAAAGGCATCCGCATCCTCGGCCGCTCCTTCGTGAAAAGCCGCGCCGCCAACCTGCTCGACGGCTTCCACGCCCTGCCCGACAGCCGGCCGACCGTGGCCCTGCTCCACGCCGACATCGATGCCGCCTCCCCCTACAATCCCGTCCGCCTCGACGAACTGCGCGGCCGCGGCGTCGGCGCCTGGGTCCTCGGCCACGTGCATCTCCCCCGCCTCTGGAGCGATCCCCCCGCCGCCTACATCGGCTCCCCGCAGGCCCTCGACCCCGGCGAACCCGGCCCCCACGGCTTCCGCTGGCTCACCTGGGACAACACCCGCTTCCAATTCTCCGATCTCATTCCCGTCTCCTCCGTCCGCTACGAATCTCTCACCCTCACCAGCACCGACGGTCAGTCCGTTGAGGACGGCATCGAGGAGGCCCTCGCCCAAAACGACTTCGGCACCGCCCGCCTTTTTCTCCGCATCCATCTCCGCATCCGCGGCGAACGCCCCCATATTCCCGAAGGCCCGGTCACCGAGGAAACCCTCACCTGGCAGGTGATGAGCACAGAGGACTGCCCTCCCGTCGACCTCGCCGCCGAAGCCGAACAAAGCGACGCCCGCGGTCAGGCCGCCCGCCTGCTCCTTGCCCTGGAAGATGCCGAAAATCCCGCCGCCTACACGTCCGCCGACACGCTGATTGATCAACTCCTCGCCGACCTCGAAGACCGCCGCGACAAACTCCGCATCCCGCCCGGCGAACACTTCGATGTCCTCCGCGGCACGCCCGAAACCGACCGCCTCGCCGCCGTCCGCGCCCTCCGCACCGCCCTGGCCTCGGTGCTCACCGCCGGGAGGCGCGCGACATGAAACGCCTCCGCTTCAGCTCCCTCGACATCCGCTCCTTTCATGACGGACGGTTTCAGGCCGCGTTCGAAGATTTCGCCCCCGGCCTCAACGCAATCATCGGCCCCAACGCCTCCGGCAAATCCACCCTCGCCCGCGCCGCCATGCGCATCCTCAGTCCCGAACTCGCCAAAGGCAAAGACCGCGTCTGCGCGGAACTCATCCTCGACGAGGACGGAGCCGAAACCGCCTTCCACGCCGATGTGGACCGCAAAACCAAAGAGGCCGCCTGGCCCCGAAGCCTCCGCCCCGGACTCTACCGCCTCGCCCTCGACGACCTCATTACCGGCCCCGCCGACGACGACACCCGCGTCATTCGCGAAGCCTTCGCCGGGGGCGTCGATCTCCGCGCCCTCTTCCCCTACGTCAACAAACGCGCCCCCTCCCTCGCCGGACTCGCCAACGGCATCGCCGAGCGCGAACGGGAGGCCGCCCGCATTGCCGAGGAGGAGGCCCGCTGCGAGGATCTCACCGCCCGCCGGGAGGACCTGCGCCGTCAAATCCGCCGTCGGGAACAGCTTGGTATCCTCCGCGAAGCCCGGCAGGCCGCGCGCCGCGCCGAAACCCTCGCCGCCGAACGGGACGCGATCCTGCGTCAGCACCCCGGCATCGAACGCCAGCCCGACGACGCCCTCACCCGCGCCGAACAGGCACGCGACCGCCTCCGCCGCCTGCGCGAAGAACATGACGACACCCTCCGCGCCCTCGCCCCCCACGGCGGCAGCCCCGCCTCCGCTCCCCTCTCCGCCGCCGCCCGCGCCCGTCTCCAGTCCCTGCAAACCGAACTCGACCGCCTCCGCAACGCCCGCGACCGCACGGAGGCCGAACACCAGACCCGCCTCAACACCGCCCGGCAGCGGCTGGACGAGGCCAAATCCCGCCTCAGCCGCTGGGAACTCTCCCTGCCCGAAGACTACAACCCCGCCGACGAAACCGCAGTGCTCCGTCTCCTCGATACCGAGCAGCTCCCCGGCCTGCAGGATCAGATCCGCGAACAGCTCGCCCGCAAACAGGCCCTCGAAAACGAAGCCGGCCTCCGCGAAAGCGCGCCCGTTTTCCCAGGAAAAGCCCTCAGCCTCCTCACCGGCACCGTCACCCTTGCCCTGCTGTCCTACAGCCTCTACGCCCGGCACGAAGAACTCCCGGGAGCCCCATATCTTTTCATATTAAGCCTTGGCACCCTGGTGCTCACGCTCTCCATGACCGTCCTCCGCTCCCGCCTGCTCGGCAAGCAGCGCGAAGAGGTGCAGCGGCTGCGCGACCAGGCCGCCGCCATCGACCCCGCCACCCTTCAGGAACGCCTGCAGGAGCAGACCCGGGCCTTCCGGGAAGCCACCGGACTGCAACTCGACACCGGCTACACCCTCGACCTCGCCACCCGCCGCGCCCGCGAGGTCTGCGAAGCCCGCCTCGCCCTCAGCCGCGCCCACGACGATCTCGAACGCCTGCTTCAGCCCCCGCAAACCGATCCCGATGCGCCCCTCAAGCCCCTCGAATCCGAAATCGCCGCCCTCTACACCGAACACGGACAGGCCCGGCTCGCGTCCGCCGACGGCCGCCCCTCCGGGGCCCTCACTGTTTTTCTTGAATACTTCGACCTCTCCGAACAGGCCCGCCGCGCCGAACAACGCGTCCGCGAGGCCGGAACCGACCTCGGCGAACTCCTCGACCGCTTCGGCGCGCCCCCCGCCGAAACCTCCGCCGTCCGACTGGACACCCTCCGCGAACGCCTTCCCGCCGCAAAGCAATTCCGCGCCCTCGACGCCGAGCACACCCTGGCGGTCAACAAAGCCGACACCCTCGCGGAGCAAATCCGGCTCGGCAAGCAACAGCTCGAAGAGCTGGGCCTCGGCGACAATTCGGACCCTGCCGACATCGATGCCGTGATCGAACCCCTCCGCGGCCTTGAACCCGAACTCGAAACCCTCGAAAAGACCCTCGCGGAGATCCGGACCCGGGTCGGTGTCCTCGAAGCCGGCGGCGGCAAAAGTCCGGAGGAATTGTACGGACGCATCGAAGAAGCCGAGGCCTTCCTGCAAAGCTTCATCGAACGCCGCGCCGGCTTCCTCGTCCGCGAAACCCTCGAAGAGGCCGTGCGCCGCGAAAACACCCCCGAAGTCATCCGCGGGCTCGAAACCTGGCTCGGCCGCTTCACCGGCGGCCGCTACATCCGGCCCGAAGTGCTGGACGGCGAACTCGTCATCACCGACACCCGCTCCGCCGACAGCGGATTCACGCCCGCCCAGCTCTCCACCGGCACCCGCGTGCATCTCGCCCTCGCCGTCCGCCTCGCCGTCATCGAAACCACCGAAACCCGCGGCATCCGCTTCCCCCTCTTTCTCGACGACATCCTCGCCGTGTCCGACCCCGAAGCCCGCCGCGCCCTGCTCGAGGCCGTTCAGGAAATTCAAACCGACCGCCAGGTCTTCCTTCTCACCTCCCGCCCCGACGACCTCGCCCCCCTGGAAGCCAGGCGTTTTACGCTGGGCTGAATAGGGACACCGGTATGATTTCCCATCTCCATTTTCAAAAAACCTGGCGACCGTACCAGCAGCGTGTGCTGGAGGAATTGGAGTCGCATCTGGGGGACGGCAAACTGCATGTGGTGGCGTCTCCGGGGGCCGGTAAAACCACGCTGGGCATTGAAGTGTTCCGCCGTCTGGGTCAGCCGGCGCTCATTCTTTCACCCACGCGGAGCATCCGGGATCAGTGGGTGGACCGGCTGCGCGATTTCCTGCCGCCGGATCAACCCTTTCCGCCGGAGGGCGTATCGGTTGATCTGCGCGAGCCGGGGGTGTTCACCTCGATCACCTATCAGGCACTGCACTCCTGGCACCGGGAGGACGCCGCTGCGGAATCCTGCGAAGACGAAGGGGAGGAGGATGAGGAGGGCGGGGAAACGGAATCCCTGCGGAAGGATGAAATACAGCGGCTCAGCCGACAAATCGCCTCCCGGGGGATTCGGACCTTAATTCTGGATGAGGCCCACCACCTGCGGCAGGAATGGTGGACGGCGCTCGCGGCGGTGCTGGATGAGGTCCCGGACATCACAACCGTTTCGCTGACAGCGACACCCCCGTTTGATGTGACCGGTGCCGAATGGCGGAGGTATGTGGAATTGTGCGGGGCGATTGACACGGAAATCTCGGTGCCGGAACTGGTGAAAGCCGGCACACTGTGTCCGCATCAGGATCTGGTCTGGCTGGTGAAACCCCGGGAGAAGGCCCGCCTGCTCCTGCGGCGTCAGGAGGAACGGGTGGACGTACTGATCGAACGGCTGCGGAACGAGGGGGCGCTGCGGGACGCGGTGCGGGCGCATCCCTGGTCTGGAACGGAGGATCCGCCGGTGGAGGAGGTGCTCGAACAGCCAGAATTGGCGGTGGCCCTGCTGGTGTTTATGCGGGAGACAGGCGATCCTCTTCCCCCCGGACTTATGCGGGCGCTTGAACTGAGCGCGAAGGAGCTTCCCGCGATGGACCGGAGATGGTGGCAGGTCTTATTGCACGGATTTCTATTCGAAAAACGCTGGATCTCCAGCACGCCCGACAGTCCTTTGCGTATCCGTCTAACCAAAGAGCTGCGGGCGGCGGAACTGCTGTCCCGCCGGGAACTGCGCATCGACGGCCTCAAGTCGCAACAGCGCCAGCTCTCGCTCTGCCCCTCCAAACTGGATGCGATCCTCGACATACACCATGCCGAGACACGGGTTCGCACAGACAGCCTGCGGCAGGTGGTCCTCGTCGATTTTATCCGCGATGAGGGTTTTGCCGCCGGGGCCGAACCCCCGGAGACGCTGGGTGCCTGGCCCGCTTTTTTCCATCTGGCCGACTCCACCCTGCCCGAGACACAGTCGCACTGCGCCCTGATCACCGGCCGTTTGATGATCCTGCACCGGGAACGCCTGGATGCCCTTCGGGCGCTGTGCCCGGAGGCGGCGGTTTCCGCCCGGGACATCCCCTGCCTGCCCGCCTTTGTGCAGATCGTCTCCCCCGGCAAGGCCCGGGTGGCTGAATTCACCCGTCTGCTGATTGCCGGGGAGATCCGCGTGCTGGTGGGCACCCGGGCGCTGCTGGGAGAAGGCTGGGACGCCCCGGTGATCAATTCGCTGATCCTCGGGACGGCGGTGGGATCGTTTATGCTGACCAATCAGATGCGGGGCCGGGCGATCCGCGTCGACCCCGCGCACCCGGAAAAATGCGCCTCGATCTGGCATGTGGCGACGGTCGAACCCCGTTCGCCCTCGGGGATGGACGATGTGTGGGAGCTGCAGCGGAAATTCGGCACCTTTGTGGGACTGGACGCCCATAAAGCCGAAATCGCCAACGGCATCTCCCGCATGCGCCTCCGGTATGTGGAGGATGACCGGGTCCACCCCTCCCATTTGCATCCCGACCGGAACAATCTGGAAATGCGGGAAAGGCTCGGGGCACTGGAGAAATGGCGGGAACGCTGGCGGACTGCGGTGCTCGGCGGTGAAAGCGAGCGTATCGCCCCGGGAATTTGCGCGGAGGAACCCCCGAAATTCCGCGCTATGGTGTTCACCGCCACGCTGAAGCGACTGATCCTGCAACTGCTGAACGCCTGGATCCTCTACACGCTCCAGTTCAGCCACAGCCTGCCCCGCACCGACAGAATCGGCAACGTTCTAATCATGCTCCTGATTCTGATGCTGGTGAGCTTCCTCTACCTGCTGCCGAAGACCCTGAAGCTGATCTGGCTGAGTCTGCGCCACCTTCCGGTGGACGGCAGCGTGCGGCAGATCGCCCTCGCCCTGCGCGACGCGCTCTGCGAATGCGATCTCCTGAAGGGTCCGCCACAGCGCTTTCCGGTCCGCTCACAACCGCTCACAGACGGGGCCCATTTTCTGCATCTTCAACAGGGCGATTTTCAGGAACAGTCTCTTTTCGCAGACTGTCTGGCGGAGGTGCTGGGCCCCGTCGAAAACCCCCGCTATGTCGTGGCGCGGGAGGGACGGAACTGGGCGGGCGTACGCTTGCGCGACCTGCACGCCGTCCCGTCGATTCTGGCCCAAAACAAATCAAGGGCGGAGGTTTTCCTGAAATACTGGCGGAAACGCATCGGCGAATCAGACCTCCATTACACCCGCACCCCGGAAGGACGCCGCGACCTGGTCCGGGCCCGGGCGCGGACCTTCGCCACCGCCGTCACCCCCAAAGCCAAACGCGTCGACCGCTGGGTATAACTCACAACAACTTATTGTATCTGGTTACCACCCTGCGTGCGGGTCCGCACCGGACGTTTTAACATAGGGCCGGCACATTGCGCCCATTCCAGCGGAATGGTGGGTGACACATTGCTCCAGGAAACTTTCCCACCCAATCCCGTGATTACGCAGTTGCGATTGCCTTGTGTTTTTGCTTTCATCGTTCCATGCACAAAGGACGTTGTCGTCGCCAGTCTGAAAGTGGTTTAAAACTGCCGGTTTGAACGTACCTTTACG
>JAFIGD010000039.1 GCA_020831625.1 Verrucomicrobiota bacterium
ACATCTTCGAACGCGACGTCACCTTCCGCAAACACGACGGCTCCACCGCCCCCGGCCGCATCGACCTCTACAAGCGCGGCTGCTTCGTCCTCGAAGCCAAACAGGGCTCCGACACTGGCACCGGCAAGATCGGCCACGGCCGCCGCGGCTCCCCCGGCTACGAACAGGCCATGATCAAGGCCCGCAACCAGGCCGACCGCTATATCCGCGCCCTTCCGCACGACGAGGGACGCCCTCCGTTTCTGCTCGTCGCCGACATCGGCCACGTCATCGAAATCTTCGCCGAATTCTCCCGCTCCGGCGGCACCTACCTCCCGTTTCCGAGCCCCGGAAGTCACCGGGTTGCACTTTCCGACCTTCGGAAACCCGAAATCCGCGATCGCCTCCGCCTCATTTGGACCGATCCGCTGGCGCTGGACCCCTCCCGCCGCGCCGCGCGCGTCACCCGCGAGGTCGCCGACAAGCTGGCGAAGCTCGCCCTCTCCCTCGAAAAGAACGGCGAGGAGCCCCACACCGTCGCCCGCTTCCTCATGCGCTGCCTCTTCACCATGTTCGCCGAGGACGTCAACCTCCTCGGCAAATACGGCTTCCAGCCCTTCACCCGCCTCCTGGAGGACATCGCCGAGGACCCCGCCTCCTTCGTGCCCATGATCGAGGAACTCTGGGGCAAAATGAACACCGGCGGCTATTCCACCGCCCTCCGCCTCAACCTCCTCCAGTTCAACGGCGGCCTCTTCGCCGAAGCCAGGGCCCTTCCCCTCGACAAAGAACAGATCCGCCTGCTCATCGCCTCCGCCGAATGCGACTGGCGCGACGTCGAGCCCGCTATCTTCGGCACCCTCCTCGAACGCGCCCTCGACCCCGTCGAACGCCACAAACTCGGGGCCCACTACACCCCCCGTGCCTACGTCGAACGCCTCGTCCTCCCCACCGTCATCGCCCCCGTGCGCGAGGAGTGGGACGCGGTGCTCGCCGCCGCCATCAAACACGACAACGACGGCAAACGCAAAGAGTCCATCCGCGAACTCAAGGCCTTCCACCGCCGCCTCTGCCACCTGCGCATTCTCGACCCCGCCTGCGGCTCCGGCAACTTCCTCTACGTCACCCTCGAACACCTCAAACGCATCGAGGGCGAGGTGCTCGACACCCTCCAGGGCTTCGGCGAAACCCAGTCCAGCCTCGACCTCGCCGGCGAAAGCGTCGATCCCCACCAGCTCCTCGGCATCGAAATCAACCCCCGCGCCGCCGCCATCGCTGAACTCGTCCTCTGGATCGGGGCCCTGCAGGGACACTTCCGCAACCGCGGCAACGTCATGCCGCCCCAGCCCATCATCCGCGACTTCAAAAACATCGAATGCCGCGACGCCCTCATCACCGCCGACGGCACCGAACCCGTGCTCGACCCCGAAGGCCGCCCCGTCACCCACTGGGACGGACGCAGCACCAAGCCCCATCCCGTCACCGGACTCCCCGTGCCCGACGAATCCGCCCGCGTCCCCGAAGTGCGCTACCTCAACCCCCGCAAAGCCGAATGGCCCGAGGCCGACTACATCATCGGCAATCCCCCCTTTATCGGCGCCTCCCGCATGAGGGACGCCCTCGGCGACGGCTATACCGACACCGTGCGCACCGTCCACAACGACATCGCCGAATCCAGCGACTTCGTCATGTACTGGTGGAACCACGCCGCCGAACTCGTCGCCCAGGGTAAAGCCCGGCGCTTCGGATTCGTCACCACCAACTCCCTCAAGCAAACCTTCAACCGCCGCGTCCTCGAAAAACACCTCACCGGCAAGCCCCCCGTCCACCTCGCCTACGCCGTGCCCGACCACCCCTGGGTCGACGACGGTGCCGCCGTCCGCATCGCCATGACCTCCCTCGCCCCCGGCGAAGGCCACGGCGAACTGCACACCGTCACCCAGGAAACAGACGAAGGCACCGACGGCTACAGCGTCGAACTCCTCACCAAAACCGGCCGCATCGGCGCGGATCTCACCATCGGACCGGATGTCGCCTCCGCTGTGGCTTTGCGGGCGAATGGAAATCTCAGTAACCGTGGGGTTTCACTATTTGGATCCGGATTCATCGTGTCCCGTGAAGATGCCACAAAACTTGGCCTTGGAAAATTGTCCGGTACTGAAAACATCATTAGGGAATATCGTAACGGTAAGGACATCACAGCTAAAAGCCGGGATGTCTTGGTTATTGATTGTTTCGGTTTAACCTTGGACACTTTGTCCAAAAGTTATCCTGAAATTTTCCAGTGGTTATTGGAACGGGTCAAACCGGAACGCGATAACAACAAACGCGAATCCAGAAAGAAAAATTGGTGGTTGTTTGGGGAAACCAACCCAAAACTACGTCAGCAACTAAATGGCCTTCCCCTTTACATCTCCTCAGTAGAAACCTCCAAACCCGTCCCCTTCGCCCCTGAATTGCCATGCACAATCCGTGTCCATCCGCGTGCATCCGCGGTTCAAATTCCTTGCTGCCCCCAGGTGCGTCAGGCGATGCTTCACGGCGCATAACTGGATAAGCGGGATGGCCTCATGCCTCTTGGCGTTTATCGAGCCACCGGGTCAGGGAATCAGAGGATTCGGCCGAACTGCGCCCGGCGAGGATTCCCTCCACACTGATGTCTTCGTCAAGATCCGGCCAATGGATGCCCTCACCCCCGCCGATCAATTCGTAATGCTCCCGTTCGGCCGGGGTGCCAATGCTCAGTCGAGGATACCATGCCAAAGGAACGGTAAGTGTCCGGCCGTCATCGAGATAAACGACCATGGCATCGCTCGTGAAACCGACCGACCGGGCGAATGTCTCTCTTTCAAGCGTTAAAGTGCTCATGCCATGCCTCCAGGATTTTGTCTGAAGGCATGATGCGTCCATTCGATTTTGCTGTTCTGACCCATATGAGAGAAGAGTTGCTGGTTGAGGATTGCTGGTTGAGGATTGCTGGTTGTGGGTTTGACCTATACAAAAGAACCTGATGCGGAAACGGGGGGAAATCAAGATCATTCAAGCGGAAAAAACGAAGTCTAATTTTTAACCACGGATGCACACGGATTCACACGGATACTGCAATTCGATTTGATTCAATCGGAGGGCAGGGCATGATCCGTGACCATCCGCGCCTATCCGTGGTTGAATAAACACACCGCCAGACAAATCTATCAGGCACTCTAAGGTTGTATGGCTCGGTATCGAGTCCATGCATCCTGGATAATTTTGGGGGACAAAAACATATTGGTCTGTTTGAGCAGAGTCAGAGCGGAAGGGAAATCCACAAGACCGAGTTCCGCACCCAGCAACAGGATGCCCATCGTTCCGATGACAGGGACATTCAGTGATCTCGCCATTTCCCGGCCCTGACTTTCGTCCATGACCAGAATCGCATTTTCCAAGGATGCAAGCTGGATGACAGCAAGATCCGTCTTTGATAAAGAAGAGGATGGATCAAGGTGAACCTCAGGGTCTTCCACCACGCGCAGCCAATCGGGAAGAGAGAACGCCCAGTTTCGAACCGAATCCGGTGCCATTTCACTTTTCAATTCGTTCAGGACTGAAACCGGCAACAGTACATCCGTGGCGATCTCACGTAAAAGACCTACGCACTCAATCAGAATGAGGTAGTTGAGCGGACCTGTGTCAGAGACCAGAAGATTCATGCCCGTTTCCGGAGGAGCTGAATCGCTTCCTGATCCTTGTCAACACTCTCGACATTCAACGGGAGATCGTACTTAACCCGCAAGGTCTCGGCGGACCAGTAATCATCTCCTGCACCTGACAGGCGGCCCATGCTTCTCAGTGTGATTTTGCCGCTCCGGTATAACTGAATGGCGATAGCCTCTCTGGCAAGCTGCTCGCATTCCGCTTGGTTGTTGCCAAGGGATTGAACGAGATCATCCGGTATGTCCAAGGTTAAGGTCATGGGGAAATCTACCTTACTTGGAGTCGAAATGCAATACCGCTGAAGAATTCAGTCAGAAAGACGGCTGTCTTCACGGGAAGATTCAGTTTATCCAGGATTTGGTGACTTATGAGGCCGAAACCGTGCCCGAACTGGAAAAGGCCTTTCACGCGGCGGTGGACGATTATCTGGAAACCCTGTCCCTCTATGCAGAGCAAGACTCAGAAGACCGGGAACTGCTGCGCCTTCTCCGTGAAGCAAAAGCCGAAACCTACGGACAGCCGTTGGTTTCTCTGGAGGACGTGATAAAAGGGCTGGAGGGCTGAGGATGGTTAATCTGGTCCACGACAAGTCGACCTCAAGCACCATCCTCGCCACCCTCCCCCCAAACCTCACCCCGCCCAAGTCACCAAATGCCTCAAAGGGGCGAGGAAAGCCAAGGTTGAGGAGATCCTGGGGGGGGAATTGGGGACGTAGCGAGGGAGGGGGTTAAAACCCCCAGGTCCGTCAGGCGACGCTACGCGGCGCACATTGCTTCGCGCACCCGGTTCCGTGGGTTGAAACCCGCCTCCGGCGGGTAAACCCACCGCTATTCGTCGGGTGTCGCTACGCGACGAAAACCGGCATCCCATTGCGTCGCGTAGCGACGGTTCCACGCATAGCCGTGGATTTCAATCCACGGTTTGGCCCCAAAAACGGTATCCCGTCGCGTAGCGACGGCTGACGGACCGGGGGATTTCAATCCCCCACCCGTCACCCCAAATGATAACGTGGATCGAAATCGATGCCGTGTTTCCGCAACATGGCCTCATATTCCTCGGCAAAGGTCCGCACCCGGTGGTGTTCCTCCTGATTGCGGATATAGGCGGACAAGATTTCTTTTTCCTCCGGTCCCACCGTGAACGCCCCGTATCCGTCCTGCCATTGAAAACGTCCCTGAATAAAGCACTGTTCGTTAATCCACGTTGAACTCACCCCTTTGAGCGTTTTCGCGGCTTCCGTTACGGTCAGTGTTTTCGGGATGTCCAGAAACAGATGCACATGGTCCGCCACCCCGCCGATGTCGCGCACGAAAATCCGGTGTTTTTGCGCGATGCCCGCCAGGTAGGCCCAGACCCGGGGGCGGATGTCGTTGTGGAGTAGAGGTTCACGGTTTTTGGTGCTCCACACAAAATTGCAGAATCTTGCAACGGGGGGGGCGTTTTATTTTTTGTCGGAGGTGATCAGGGGGGCCAGGGGGAGCAAATCGCGGCCTTTGCGGGTGTTGCGGTTGGGCATGTGCACGGACCGGATGTCGTCGAGGATCATAAAGCAGTCGGGGTCGGCGCCGCGGGCGATTTGCTGGGCCTTGCCGACTTTTCGGCGGCGGGACTGCACAAAGAGCAGATGCACGACGCCGTCCCGTCCGTGCCCTTCAAAGACGGTGACCCGGTATCCCGCGGCCCGGAGGCTTTCGGTCACAAGCGTGCCTTTACGGGTAAAGACGCGGATCACCTGCTCGCCGATTTTCAGGAAGTCCTCGATGGTCATGCCCACGTAGGTGCCGGAGGCGAAGCCGAGTGCGAAGGCCATGGAGTTGAGGGGGGCCTGCACGCTCTGCAATACACTGGAAACGGCATAGACCCAGATCAGGGCCTCAAAAAACGCGATGAGAAAGGCGTAGGGTTTGAGGCCGCGGATGATCATGGCATGGCGGATGGTGCCGAGGCCCACGTCGCAGATGCGGGCGGCGAAAATCATCAGGGCCACAAAATATGGGGAGTCTATCATGGTGTGTCTTCTTCAGTCGGGACTGGGGTTATGGGGCGGGCTTTTAAGTCTTTTTATCCGTCGACTGCAATGAATTTGCTGTAAAAAATGGGTGAATCGCTTTATGACAGGGACATGAAGAAAGAACAGATGTGTTGGGGATTGATCGGCGCCGGTGATGTTTGCGAGAAAAAGGCGGGGCCGCCTTTGTATGAACTGCCGGGGCATTCGCTGCTGGCGGTGACGCGGCGGGACCGGGAGAAGGGGGAGGATTTCGCGCGGCGGCACGGGAACAGCCGGTATGTGCCGGATGTGGCATCGCTGTTGGCGGTTCCGGAAATCAACGCGGTGTATGTGGCGACGCCTCCGGGGGTTCACGCGGAGCAGGCGATCGCGGCGGCGGAGGCGGGGAAGGCGGTGCTGGTGGAGAAGCCGATGGCGATGAACGCGGCGGAGTGCGCGCGGATGGTGGCGGCGTGCCGGGCGAACGGGGTGATGCTGGGGGTGGCGTATTACCGGCGGGGCTATCCGTCGGTTCAGCGGGCGTTGGCACTGATCGAGTCGGGGCGGATCGGGGCGTTGAAAGCGGTTTGGATGAATGATCAGTTTCCGCCCAGTCACCGTTTGGATCTGGTGCACGCGTTTTGCGGGAATTTCGCGTCGGTGCGGGTGGAGACCCGGGAGGCGGGCGCGGTGCTGCACGCAGTGAGTGAGCGTGGCTGCGCGATTCGGATGAATCTGGGATGGAATGAGCATCCGGGTCAGCCGGAACAGGTGCGGCTGCGGGGGGAGACGGGTGAGATTTTTATCGAGGATCTGAAGGGCGGTTCTTTTACGGGATCGGTTGCGGAATCCTTTGCTCCGCTGCCTTGGACACACTGGGGGCTGATCGAAAACTTCGGCGAGGCGTTCCGGGGCCGGTCTCCGCTGTTGTGTGACGGAGAGGAGGGGCGGAAGAGCACGGTGATTCTGGACTGGGTCTCGGCGATTGAACCTGACCTGGAT
Source organism: Verrucomicrobiota bacterium (assembly GCA_020831625.1). Taxonomy (GTDB): domain Bacteria; phylum Verrucomicrobiota; class Kiritimatiellia; order SS1-B-03-39; family UBA6053; genus PXAS01. The sequence continues at coordinate 6,665 of JAFIGD010000039.1, forward strand.
CCGGTGGCGGTGGATTATGCGCATCCGCCGGAGGCGAATCCGGAGCGCGCGAAGCGGTGGAATTTGCTGGGGTGAGCCGGATTAAATCCTGAGGGTTTCGCGGATGCGGGCGCGCTGGTCCTGGAGGGCGGAGAGTTCGCCGCGCCACCAGGCTTCGGTGCCGAAGTGGGCGGCGAGGCGGTTAGGGCCGCCGTCGGCCTGCTGGAGGGCGCACCAGGCGGTGAAGTGAACGAAGCGCATGGCGCGGAGGGGTTCGACGAGGTCGAGGTCGTTTTCGGCGAAGTCCCGGATTTGCCGGTAGCCGTAGAGGAGGTGTTCGAGTTCCGGGCGGGAATTGGGGACGGTGTCGGGCAGCAGCATCCAGAGGTCCTGAACGGGCGGGCCGTAGACCATGTCGTCGAAGTCGATGAGGAAGATCCCGTCTTCGTCGGGGCGTTTCATGAGGTTGGCGACGTGCATGTCGCCGTGGATGCGGGTGTAGTCGCGGTCTTCGAAGAGCGGGGACAGGCTGTCCACGAGTTCTTCTACGAGATCGGCGTAGTCATCGATGAGATCGGCGGGGGCGTTTTGGCTGTGGTCGAGGATGAAATCGAGGTGGGTGAGGGTGGCGGTTTCGGGCGACCAGACGAGGCGCTCTTCGGGAATAAGGTCGTCGCCGACGATGTGCATGCGGGCGAGGGTGCGTCCGAGTTCCCGCCAGGTGGCGGGGTCGGGATCCTCGAAGGGACGTCCGCGTTTGCGGGGCATGATGCAGAACCAGATGCCCTGATCCTCGAAGAGGCTGAAGCCTTCGCGGTTGCATATCGGTGCGACCACGGGGACGTCCTCGGCTTCGAGGGCAAAAACAAAATCCTGCTCTTCCTCGAGGGCTTCGACGGACCAGCGGCCGGGGCGGAAGAATTTGACGACCACCGCGTCGCCGTCGGCCATGGGCACATCAAAAACGCGGTTGATGTAGCTGGTGAGAGGATGGCAGACCGAATCGGCGCGCCGTCCGAGTTCGCGTTCGGTGAGGGCGAGAACCCGGTCCGCGCCGAGAGATCGGAAGGGGTTCATCAGAGGAGGTGGGAGGGGAGGCTGTCGGGTTCCGGTTCCGACGGGTGGGCGGGGGCGGCGGGCGCGGCGGGCGCCGCATCCAGGGTGTCGAGGTCTTCCAGACGCAGGGACATGCCGAGGATGTCGAGCACGGCCATGAGGGTGTTGAGGCGGACGCCGGGGTTGCCGTGTTCGAGATCGAACATGGCGGTTTTTCCGATGCCGGCAAGGTCGGCGAGCTGCTTTTGGGAGAGGCCCCGCGCTTCGCGGGCGGTCCGGACGCGGGCCCCGAGTTCGCCGGGGGGGATGGACATGGCCTCAGGCCTCCGCGAAGTGGGTGTTGAGGTAGTGGACGGCGCTTTCCAGATCCGGAAGGATTTTGGTGCAGTAGCGCACCATCCAGGGGCTGCAGTCCTGAAACGAGAAGGGGCTGAAGCCGATGACGAATTTTCCGAGGTCGTGGGCGGCGTAAAAGACTTCCATGGAGGTGCCGATGGAGGCTTTGTTGTAGTTGACGAGGAGGATGTCGGCGTCGCGGACATCCTGGAGGTCGAACTCGACGATTTCGTTGGCGCTGTCGACCTCGCGGTCTTTGAAATTACGGCGCATGGGATCGAGCAGCCGGAACTTCGGGGAGAGTTTGGTTTTGGCGGACTCGCGCCATTCGCGGGCGGTGCCGAGATGTTCGTCCATAATTGGACCACTGAGATAGATTGTTTTCATGGGATTTTGAGGGGAAGGTTCGTTTAAAGACTTCACCCCTGAACGGTTTCCGTAAAAATTCAAGCCTGCACCGCTCATTGCTGAAATTTAACAATCTTTTCCCTGACTTTTGATTCAGAATCTGCATGATGGTATCGGTATGAAGCCTTAACCCAGGAGTTTTTATGAATGTGATCGGTGTGATTCTCGGTGGTGGAGCAGGAACGCGTTTGCAACCTTTGACGAGTGAGCGTTCGAAGCCGGCGGTACCGATTGCGGGGAAATACCGTCTGGTGGATGTACCCATCAGTAATTGCATCAACAATGACATTAAGCGTATTTACGTGCTGACGCAGTTCAACAGTGAGTCGTTGCACCGTCATATCCAGACGACCTACCGCTTTGATTCGTTTTCGCAGAGTTTTGTGCGGATTCTGGCGGCGCAGCAGACCCCGGAGGGGGATGCGTGGTATAACGGCACGGCGGACGCGGTTCGTAAAACGCTGAGCCACTACAAGGAAGACCAGGCGGATTACGTGGTGATTCTGAGCGGAGATCAGCTGTATTCGATGGACTTTAAAAAGATGCTGGAGGATCATGTGGAGCGGGGCGCGGAAGTGACCATCGCCACCAAGCCCACCGACCGGCGGGACGCGGGTTCCCTGGGTATTTTGCAGGTGGATGAACAGTCCAGGATTATCAATTTCGTTGAAAAGCCCGGCGACACGCCGGAATTGACGGCGTTAAAGGCTCCGTTTTATGAAGAGGAGCGGTATCTGGCCAGTATGGGAATCTATATTTTCAATACCGAGGTGTTGAAGCGGCTGCTGGACGGAAACGACCAGGATTTCGGCAAGGAAGTGATCCCGAAAGCGATTCACAACACCAAAGTGTACTCGCATATTTATGAGGGCTACTGGCGGGACATCGGAACGATTCGCAATTTCTGGGAGAGCAGCCTGCAACTGACCGATGATGTGCCGGAGTTCAATCTGTATGATGTGGAGAGCCGTCTGTACACCCGGATGCGCTTCCTGCCGCCTTCGAAGGTTCTGGGCTGTGTGGTGAACCACTGTTTGTTGAGCGAAGGCTGTATTCTGTCCGGCCGCGAAGTGACGCGCAGCATTATCGGGGTCCGCGGGGTGATCGGGCAGGGAACGGTGATGCGGAACACGGTGATGATGGGGGCGGATTATTACGAGGAAGAACAGAAAGACGAGACCTCCGGGGTGCGTCTGGGCATCGGCCGGGACTGCTACATTGAAGACGCGATTATTGATAAAAACGCGCGGATCGGCGACCGGGTGGTGGTGAGTCCCAAAGAGAAAAAAGACGGGGTGTATGCAAATTACACCGTCAGTGACGGGGTGATCGTGGTGCCGAAAGGCGCGGTGATTCCGCCGGATACGGTCTTGTAAATTAATCGTGATTCAGGAGGTTTTCCAAACACTGCGAGCTGATGCCGTAAAAGGCTTTCAGTTCGTTTATTTTTTGGAGGGCCTCGGCTTTTTTTGCGGGGATGTTTTTTCCGCGGACGGCCAGAATCATTTTGTTTTTGGCGGTGTGCTCCAGGGAGATGAATTCGAAGAGTTTGGTTTCGTAGCCTTGGGATTCGAGGAGGAGAACGCGGAGGCTGTCGGTGATCATATCCGCCTCCTGTCCGAGTTGAATGCCGAAGCGGAGGACGGGCTCGAGGACGGGGGGGGGGGTGATTTGCGGCCGGATTTCTTTGTGGCAGCAGGGGGCGCAGATGATAAAATCGGCGTTGGCCTGAATGCCGGCGAAGATGGCGAGGTCGGTGGCGGTGTCGCAGGCATGGAGGGCGATGATGCCGTTGATCGGCGTTTCGCTGATGAAATGTTGAATATCGCCGGCGGCGAAGGCGAGGCCATCGTACTGGATCGCGCGGGCGGTGTGGTTGGCCTCGGTCACGAGGTGTTCGCGGAGTTCGACGCCGGTGACGCGGGCCCGGTCGCCGATCTGCTTGCGGAGCTGATCGTAGAGGGCGAACGTGAGGAGTCCGCGTCCGCAGCCGAAGTCGACGACATGGACGGGTTGGCCGGTGTCGGGAAGGGTTTCGAGCGGTTTTTGGAGGATTTCAGCGAATTTGTTGATCTGCTTCCATTTCCGGGACATGGAGGGAAGCACCTGTTGCGCGGCATCGGTGACGCCCAGGGGTTGAAGCCAGGGGGCGGAGGGGGCGGTGAGGTACTGTTTGGCGCGGTCGTGTTCCGCTGCGGGCGCGGGTGCCGGTGCGGTGGCGGCGGTGCGGCGCAACATGGGACGGCCTTTTTTGCTGAAGTCGAGCTGGAGGGTTCCGGTGTCGAGAAAAAGGTGTGCACTGCGGAAAGGGGTGTTGAGAAGGCCGGCAATTTCCCGGAGGCCCGCTTCGTGCGTGAGGTTCCGGGTTTCATCACGGGTGGCGAAGCGGGTGACAAAGGTGAGGGTTTGCTTTCCTTTGAGCTGAATGGGGCGTACGCGGATTTGTTGAGGGGCGTCGGGCGTGTCCGGGGTGTTCCGGGGGCGGCTGAGGACGAGTTTTTGGAAATGACCGTGTTGAAGCGCCTCCGCGAGGGCTGAGACCCAGGTTTCCTCGGAGCCGGGAGGGGTCATGGGGTGGCTTCGGGTTTCAGGCGGACCTGGACATACCGGGAGCGCAGCCAGCGCATGGCGAAGAGATCGCGCACGGTTTTTTTGAGGCGGCCCCAGTTGGTGTATTTGCTGGCGCCGGCGGCCCGGGGGCGGTGGTTGACGGGCATTTGGAGGATTTTTGCGCCCTGCATGCGGAAGAGGGATCCGAAAAAGCGGTGCATGCCGTTCCAGGGCATGAGTTCATCGGTCAGAGACTTGCGGAAAATTTTGACTGCGCAGCCGGTGTCGGTGATGTCCTCTTTGAGGATGAGATTGCGGACGGCGTTGGCGAATTTGCTGCCGTAGCGTTTGGACCAGGTGTCCTTGCGCTTGGCGCGGAACCCGAAGACGGCGTCGGCGTCGGCGCGGGCTGCCCAGAGTTTGGGAAGATCGGCGGGGTCGTTTTGGCCGTCGGCGTCGAGGGTGGCGATCCATTCGGACCGGGCCTGACGGAATCCCATCCAGAGGGCTCCGCTTTGCCCGACGTTGTTTTCGAGGGAGATCAGGCGGATGGCGGGAAAGATTTTGGCGGCTTCAAGAATGCGCGCGGGGGTGTCGTCGGTGGAGCCGTCATCGACGGCCAGAATTTCCCAGTCGCCGGGGAAGGTTTGGTCCATCACTCCGCCGACTTCCAGAAGCACGGGCACAATGGCTTCGGATTCGTTGAAGACGGGCAGCAGGACGGACAGAGTCGGCATGGGCGAAAAAAACCGTCGCAAGGCGACGGTTTGGAAGGCGGTTGTCCCTGAAGCTTACTTGATTTTGGCTTCGCGGTAGGGCACGTGCTTGCGGGCGACAGGATCGAATTTTTTGGTTTCGAGCTTCTCGGGTTTGGTCCGCTGATTTTTGGTCATGGTGTAAAAATGACCGGTTCCGGCGGTGGAAACGAGTTTGATGAGATCGCGGGGCATGGGGGAATTCTCCTGAGGAGTCAGTTAAAGGGGGGTGGAATTAGACGAGGAAGTCTTCTTTGCGGGGGTTGTCAAACTTGCCGGCTTTGAGGTCGGACACTTTGACCCACATGGTGCGGACGGTGCCGTCGGAAAAACGGATTTTCCGGCGCTGGGCGTTGGTTTTAAAGGTGCGTTTGCTGATGCCGGTGGTGTGCAGGCCGATGCCGCCGCTCTTTTTGGGCAGACCTTTGCGGGTGATTTTATTGCCGCGCGTGGTTTTCTTGGCGCCGCGGGTGTTTAATTTAGCCATGGGAAACTCCTGAAAAAAATCGTCTGGGTAAGATTCCGAACATCGGAAAAGGAGCGGAATGATTAGCGGTGAAATCGGGGCATGGCAAGTGGAATCTCGAAAAAAAATCCGCATGCGCCGGGGGTGAAAGCTTGCTTTCTTTCTCTGAAATCGGTTGATAGGGACTTACCTTATGAAAACCCTCCCTTCTTTTTCCTCCGCAGTGCTGTTTTTGTGTTTTTTGACGGGGATTCTCCCCACGGGTTCGGCTCAACTCTCGTTGGACCGGCGCGGCAATTTGGATGTCCAGGCGGATTCGCTGGATTTTGACGCGGCCACCAACACGGTGACCGCCCGGGGCAACGTGGAGCTGCGCAAGGGGCGTCAAAGCCTTCGGGCGGATATGATCCGGTACCATGTGCAAACCGAGCAGGCCCGGGCCCGCGGGAATGTGGTGTTTGTGAACGACGGGCAAATTTGGGAGGGGGAGGAACTCAATTACAATTTCATCACCGGGGCGGGGGATTTCCCGAGTTTGCTGCTGACGTTTAATCCGTTCCGGATCCGGGCGGAGGAGGCGGAGCGGAAAAGTCCGATTCATATGCAGATGAACGGGGTGGTGCTGACGACCTGCGACGACATCGAGAATCCCGAGTTCGCGATTCGGGCCTCGCGCGTGGATGTGTATGAAGACGAGGTGTTTGCGTTGCGGAACGCGGTTTTTTACCTGCGCGGCGTGCCGTTTTTTTATCTTCCGAGGTTGTCGCTGGACCAGCAGCGGCAGGCGACCAACATCGATGTGGTCCCCGGATACGGGTCACGGGACGGGTTTTATCTGCTGACCGGATATAACCGTTACCCGAGCGAGGGGTACCGCACCAAAACCCATGTGGATTTGCGTTCGGAGCGGGGAATTGCGGTCGGGCAGGACTTTTTCTGGTACGATCCGGCGGAGGACCGGGATTTCACCCGAATCCGGGGGTACTACGCAAACGATCAGCGTCCGTATCGGAACAGCAACGAGGAGGAGCGTCTGCGGGCTCAGGGTATTGAGCTGGATGAAAACCGGTACCGGGTGGATTTGTTTCATCGCAGCGATTTCTCCGCCAACGACAATCTTCGGGTGCGCGCGGCGTATTTGAGTGACGCCCGGGTGGTCCAGGATTTTTTCCGCTCCGAGTTCCGCAATGAGCCGGTGCCGGAAACCCGGGCGACGTATTCCGTGAACGGAACCCGGTGGATGGCCAGTGTCGAGGCCCTGCGTCAGTTGAACGAGGATGAATTCGAGAGTGTGAACCGGATGCCGGAGGCCCGGTTTCTGTTTCCGCTGGCGGCGGTGGGCGATTTGGGTTTCATGGTGGAAAGCGAATCCAGCGCGGGGTATCTGGAACGGACCTTTTCCCGTTTTCAGCGGGAAAACCGGAACCGCGAGGGTTATGACGCTTTCCGGGCCCATACGGAAAACCGTCTGTATTTTCCGTTTCAAGTGGACGGCTGGTTGAACATCATCCCCCGGGCCGGACTGGCCTACACGTATTACAGCGAGACCCTCCGGCAGGAGTCGGTGGTGACCACCGAGAGTTTTACCGATCCGGAGACCGGGGTGATCACCAGCAGTTTTGAGACAAATCAGGTTCTGCGCGCCTCTTCGGCGGACAGTCGCATTCTTCCGGAAATCGGAGTGGAGAGTTCGTTTAAAGCCTATGGTATTATGCATGAAGGGCCCACCGGGCTCGGGACGGGCCTGCGCCACGTGGTGGAGCCTTTTACGAATTACACGTTTATTCCAGAACCGGATTTGACCCCGGACCGGATTTATCAGTTTGATGAAATTGACCGGCTGGGCGAGCGGCACGATATTCGCTTCGGGGTGCGGAACAAATTTCAGACCCGGCGCCCGCAGCCAAACAATCCGGCGTTTATTCATGACCTGGCCAATATTTCTGTCAGCACGCGATATGATCTCCGCAGCGATGCCGATCCCAATCTGGGCAATGTGTTGATCGACACGGAATTGAGGCTGGTGGATTGGCTGTATGTCCGGTTTGATACCGAATTCAACACCGACAGTTCTGAGTTTGAGACGTTTAATACGGAATTACGGCTTGTGGATCCGGCCACGCGCAGTTCGCTGGGGCTGGACCAGCGTTATCGGTCGGACGCGCTGCACACGCTGCAGTTGAGTTATGACGTGAACCCCCAGGCGCGCTTCGGCGTGCGGGGCTATACCCGGTTCGAATTGGAAAACGACGGGTTTGAGGAGCAGGAAATCATGCTCCGGTGGGAGACGGACTGTGTCGGGTACGGCCTGGGGCTGCTGTGGATTAAAGGGGATGAAGGACTTGACGGACCCGATGGAGACGACGAGTATAGAGTCTGGGTTCAATTTTGGCTGACCGCGTTTCCGCAGGCGGTTTTGGATACCGGGAGCAGGCGCTGATATGAAGACATCCAAAGCAGGTTTTTCGTTGATTGAAGTGTTGATCGCGGTGGTGATCGTCGCGATTATGGGCGGTCTGGTGGCCTTGAATCTGGACACCGACGGTGCCCGGGTCACCCGCACCCGCGCGCAGATGGAGACGCTGGCGCAGGCCTTGCGTTTATATCAGGCGCAACAGGGGACGCTGCCCACCCAGCAGCAGGGGCTGGAGGCGCTGGTGGAGAAGCCAACGCGTCCTCCGCTTCCGCCCCGGTATCCCGAGGGCGGCTATCTGGACAGCCGCCGGGTGCCGCTGGACGGCTGGGACCGTCCGTTCATTTATTTGGTTCCCGGCCGCTCGGGCGAAGCCTTTGAGATCATCAGCTACGGCCGGGACGGCGTGGAAGGCGGAACGGGACATGACGCGGATCTCAGCACCTCCGACTGAGCGGCGGCTCCGGGATCAGGGGCGGGACGGATTCAGTTTGCTGGAAATTCTGGTCTGTCTGCTGCTGCTGGGGATTCTTGCGGTCGGATTTTCACAGGTGTTTCAGGGCAGTCTCTCGATCGGACAGATCCAGGGGGCTGAAGGCAAGCTGATTCGTGACCGCCGCGAGGCGGTGCGGCATCAGTTCGCGGAAGTTGAGGGCGCGGAAGCGGTGATTGAGCTGTTGGAGGATTAAAGCAGGTCCGGGCGGCGGGCCCGGGTGCGCTCCAGGGCCTGTTCTTTTCGCCAGGCGGCGATGGCAGCGTGGTTGCCGGAGAGGAGCACGGGGGGGACGGACCGGCCGCGGAAGGTTTCGGGGCGGGTGTAGTGGGGGTGATCGAGGAGGCCGCTGCTGAAGCTGTCCTGTTCGGCGGCGCCGGCGCCGCCGAGCACGCCGGGGAGGAGGCGGACGGTGGCGTCGATGATGACCCCGGCGGCGAGAACGCCGTTGGTGAGCACATAGTCGCCGATGCTGATTTCCTCATCGACGAGGGCTTCGATCACCCGTTCATCAACGCCTTCGTAGTGGCCGCAGAGGAAAATGAGGTGGGGCTCGCGGGTGAGCCGTTCGGCGGCGCGCTGATTGAACGCGCGGCCCTGGGGGCTGAGGTATATGACGCGGCTTTCAGGGGTTTTGACGGATTCGACGGCGGCGAAGAGCGGCTCGGGTTTCATGACCATGCCTGGACCGCCGCCGAAGGGGCGGTCATCGGTGGTGTGATGCACATCGGTGGTGACGTCTCTGGGATTGATGAAGCGGAAGGCGACCGCCTCCAGCGTTTGGGCGCGCTTCATCATGGACTGATCCAGAAAGCCGGCGAGCATTTCCGGAAAGAGGGTGATGATATCGATGCGCAGCATGGCGCGGGGGCCCTAGGGTTCGATGACTTCGACGACCACTTGCCGGTTTTCGCGGTGGGCGAGGGCGTTGAGCAGGGTTCGAATGGCGCTGATGGTTTTCCCGTTTTTTCCGATCAGGGTGCCGACATCCTCCCGGGCGCAGCGCAATTCAAAGAAGATGGTTTCGTTGCCGTGAATCTCTGAAACTTCAAGAGCCTCGGGGATTTCCACCAAGGCTCTGAGGATGTGCAGAAGCACGGCTTTCATGGGGGAGACTTACTCCGCGGCGGCCGCGGCGGCTTCTTCAACCGGAGCGTCTTCCGGGGAAGCGGCCTCTTGGGCTTTTTCCCCGGCTTTGGGAAGGGTGGTGGCGTGCTCGATGGCGCGGGGAATGAGCGATTTCACGGTGTCGGAGGGAATCGCGCCGACGCTGAGCCAGTATTTGTAGCGGTCGTGCTTGAGAACCACGCGTCCGGTGCTGGATTTGGGGTCGTAGGTGCCCAAATACTCAATGGCTTTACCGTCGTGCGGGTTGGCGGAGTTGATGGCCACGATGCGGTAGAAGGGATTGTTCCGGTTCCCCATGCGTTTTAAGCGAATTCGTACTGACATTGTTGTTCCTAAGAGAGTTGAAAAAGGACTGAAATTGATGAAAAGAGCGAAACCTATATCGGAATTGACCTCTCTGGCAAACCTTTTTTGGGAAAATTTCAGTTTGCGGGGCGGCAGGCCAATTCGCGTTCGAGGATCAGGTCCAGGTATTTTTCCTGATCCCAGGCCCAGTATTCTTCGCTGAAGACTTCGATTTCGTGGAAGCCGTCGAAGCCGATTTCGTTGATCAGGCGGCGGAATCCGGCGACATTGATGCAACCGTCGCCCATGAGGCCGCGGTCGGTGAGGAGATGGCGGGTCTGCACGCGCCAGTCGCAGATGTGGAAGCCGAAGAGGGTGTTTTGCTGTGCGGAGAGGCGGAGTTCGGCCTCGACATCGGGATCCCACCAGATGTGATACACATCGGCGGCGATGCCGACTTTGGGGTGTTGGAGGGCTTCGCAGATTTCGCGGGCCTCGGCCATGCGGTTGACGCAGCTTTTATCGGCGGCGTACATGGGGTGGAGGGGTTCGATGGCGAGTTTGACGCCGACGGCGTCGGCGTGGGGGAGGAGGGCGGCGATGCCGTCGCGGACCTGTCGGCGGGATTCGGCGAGGGGTTGACCGGGCACGGCGCCGACGACGAGAACGACCATCCCCGCGCCGATGGCTTGGGCTTCATCAAGATATTGGCGGTTGAGATCGATGGCGGTTTGCCGGGCGGCGGCGGTTTCGCCGGGGAAGAAGCCGCCGCGGACGAGGGCGGGAACGCTGAGGCCGCTGTCGTGAATGCGTTTGGCGGCTTCGGTGAGGCCGATGCCGCCCTCGGCGGGGTCGATAAGATTGCGCCAGACGGAAATGCCGGGGATGTCGGCCTGTTGGTAGCGGGCGAGGCATTCCGCGAGATTCCAGGGTTTATTGGTGAAGGAATGGATGGCGATTTTAGCGGGTGTTTTCATAAGCTTGTTCTCTAGTGCGGGATGTGGTAGGGAAAATATCTCATACGAGGAGATTAAAACCATGGCAACGAAAACCTTACAGATTAAAAAGAAAAAGCGGGTCGTTCTGGCGCCAAAGTCCATTAAAGCGGTTCATCAGGACTCCGAGGAAATTGAGGTTCCGGATGATGCATTTGTGTCTCAGTCGGTTGAAGATGCCCTTGAGGCGAAAAGTCAGCCAAATCCGATTTTGCCCCAGGGCTTGCAGACCAGTCATTTTTTTGACGCGTACTTGGCGGAGTCCCAGAAACTGAAACAGACGGCCTCGAATCAGGAGGAAGCCAACGCGGTTTCGGAGGCCCAGGCACCCGAAACGCCTCCTACACGTGAAGTGTTGGGTGCGCCAACGTTCAAGTTTTTCTGTTACCGCTGCGGTCAGAAATTGCAGGTGCCGGTTGCGTGGGCGAACAAGATGCACACTTGTAAATCGTGCGGATATGAGATTGTCATTCCGCCGCCGCTGATGGGGGATTCCTGGTGAGGGAGGAGTGGTTTGATCTGGTGGATGAGGACGGGAACCGGGTGGGCCGGGCAAAGCGGTCGGAATGCCACGGGAATCCGGATCTGCTGCACCAGGCGGTGCATGTGTTTGTGGTGAATGGCGCGGGGGCGGTGTTTTTGCAGAAGCGGTCTGCCGCCAAGGATATTCAACCGGGGAAATGGGACACGTCGGTGGGTGGGCATGTGGACGCGGGCGAAGAACCGGATGCGGCGGCGCGGCGGGAGGCCCGTGAGGAGTTGGGGATTTCGAAGGCGGCTCCCGAGTTTCTGTACAGCTATCTTTGGCGGACGGCGGTGGAGTCGGAGCGGATTCAGAGCTATTGGATCCGCCATGAGGGGCCGTTCACGCTGCATCCCGATGAGATTGACGAGGGCCGGTTTTGGACCGCGATTGAAATCGATGCGGCGTTGAGTTCCGGGGTGTTCACTCCGAACTTTGAAACGGAATGGCCGCGGGTGCGAATGTTTCTGAGGCCGTCGGATGATTCATCTGATTGAGCCGTCGGAAATTCGGCTTTTCAAGCATTTGGCGGCGGAGGACGCCTTGCTGGACGGGAGCGGTGCCGGGGTGCCGGTGTTGATGATTTGGCGGGGACCGAAGGCGGTGGTCATGGGCAAAAACCAGAACCCGTGGAAAGAATGCAATTTGGAGGTGATCCGGGAGCGGGGGCTGTTGTTGGGGAGGCGTGTTTCGGGCGGGGGCACGGTGTATCACGATCCGGGCAATGTGAATTTTTCCTGGGTGGTGGACCGGAAGGCGTATCGGCCGGAGGTGTTGCACGGAATTTTGCGGGATGCGTTGGCTCAGTTCGGGTTGGCGGCGGAAACCGCGGCGACGGGCGGTGTGCTGGTGGAGGGTCATAAGGTCTCGGGGGCGGCGTATTGCTACCGACAGGAGCGGGTGCTGCATCACGGTACCCTGTTGTGGAGGGCGGATTTGCCGATGATGCGCGCGGCGTTATCGGCGCCCAGGGTCCGTTTGAAAACCCATGCGGTGAACAGTGTTCCGGCACGGGTGAAAAACTTGTCGGATTGGCTGCCGGATCATGATGCGGGGGATGTGGTGGAGGCGCTGGTGTCTGAGGCGGAGAAGCGCTTCGGCGCGCGGGCGGCATCGTCACTTGACGGGGACGCGGCGCGGGAGCGTGCGGCGCGTCTGCAGTCCCCGGAATGGATTTGGGGGCAGACGCCCCGGTTTGAGGCGGAGGTCGGTTTGCGGGAGGAGCGGCTGCAGGCTGTGATTCACCGGGGGCGGGTGGAAAAGGTGCGGTGGCGGGGAGAAGAGCGGATTTTCGCGGAGCGGCCTCTGTTCGGACCGGAGGGGTGCAAGGCGTTGGCGGAACACACCGGGGAGGAGGAGGAGGCGATGCTCCGGGCGTTTCGGGAGGGAGGATGGGTGTGGTGGGCGTAACACTTGTTCGGCGCTTCCGCTTGCAGGTTGCGGAGGGGACGGTATGATAGCTGGAATGTCCCGGTTTTCCTTTTTGCTGAAACTATTCGGAGTGCTTTGGCTGCTGTCGTCCGGCACCGGCTGCGCGACCCGTCATTTCCAGCGTCCCCGCGGGCGTCCGGACACGGTGATGCGGATGGAGGTGACGGGGTATTGTCCCTGCGGGATTTGTTGCGGCTGGAAGCGGAGCTGGTTCGGGCTGGGGCCGCCGGTGGTGGCGTCCGGACCGCAGAGGGGTCAGCGGAAAATTGTGGGCCAGACGGCGTCGGGCACGCGGGCGAGACCGGGAACGGTGGCGGCGGACACGAGTGTGCTGCCGTTCGGAACGATTGTCTATGTGGAGGGGTACGGCTGGGGACGGGTGGAGGACCGGGGCGGCGCGATCAAAGGGAATAAACTGGATTTGTTTTACCGCTCCCACCGTCAGGCCCTGGAGTGGGGTCGGCAGCAGAAGCAGGTGCAGGTCTGGTATCCACGCTGAGCGTTAGAGCGCTATGCGGGTCCATTTGTGCGTGGCGGTGTCGAACAGTGCGTAGCCGGGGACGGCGGCGCGGTGCAGGGCGCCGGGATTCAGAATACGGGTTTGGTCAACCTGTTCGTCACGGGGGACATGGGTGTGGCCGGTAAACACAATGTGAATATCAGGGTGGGTTATGAGGTCTTCTATGTCGCGCGGAGTATGGCCGTGGCACACGGCGGCGGTGATGCCGTCGAGATCGATTCGCGCGATGCGGGGGAGCGGAATCCCCAGTTTTTTCGCGTAAACCCTCAGACCGGCATCCCACTCATCGACATTTCCGACGACCGCGGTCACCGGTGTGCCGGCCTCCTGTTGTTCAAACAGAAGCGTGACCACGTCTTCGCCGCCGAGGTCGCCGCAGTGGATCAGGTGATCCGCTCCGGCGTCGTTCAGGGCGCGGAGCGCCGCTTCGGTGCGGGGAAGATTGCCGTGTGTGTCGGAAAGGATGCCGAGGATCATCGTGAAATCTTTCAGGCCGCACCAAGGGTTGGCTCCATAAAACAATCCAGAAACTCTTCTGTGATGCCTCTTATTTTTCTCTTTAAGCAAAGGGAGTACAGCTCCTCCACTGCTGAATATGGAAAAAATTTCGGGTCCAGATCATTGAACTGAGGAGCCTGGCATTCTCTAAGAACAAGATCGCGATCAGAATCCGGAGCGACAATAACCCATCTGGAAGGGAATGGAGGCAATTGGTCCTTAAATTTTTTCATCCGCAGTAACCCGCTCCGCACTCCCGTCGAATGCTCAACTTCCATCACCGCAGGCATTAAGCGACCATTTTTGAACCAAATGCAGTCAATCAATAAAGCCGCCTGCGCGGCTTCATCGTAAGCCATTAGCAACTTCTCATTCCTTAAATCTGAAATTATACCGGGGTATTCACAGATCCTCTTGTTTAAATAAAGCAGACCTTTGTCATTTTGCGCAATCCAGGTCCGGTAATTTAATTGTGTTCCAATCAGAAAGAGAGCAACTTGAATCTGGGCATGTCGGCGCTGTATGTCAATGTCAATGGCTGTGTCGCTAGAAGGTGAAATCGTCACAGCTTCATAAACAACTTCGGTTGCCGGAACCTCGGATATGATCATGTCCACTTCTTTTTGGGCAACGACTCCAACGGGATGTGGTTCATTCGGGCTCCAAATCAAATGCTTGTGACCCCGTTTAATACTTTCCCGGTCTTGAATCTGTTCCACTCTGCCCGGATAACAATAATAAAACTGAGGTGTATGAGCGATCAGCGTTTCTAAAGCGGATCGGGTATTGTAACTCCCCGCAAGAATCCTATCGAGATTAAACGGCACATTTTCTCTGGTCGCATTTGCCACCCGCCAAAGCATTTCAGAAGATATCGTTTCGATCACAGCGTTTGCGGCGGACTCTCCTTTTGACGGGTTGAATCTCCTAATACGGACAGGACCTTCGGGCTTTTCGACTCCCTCTATGATAACATGAGTTCTTGTGCGTGGATTTATGTATGGGTATTGAAGGTTTTTCGGGAGTTGAGCGATAAACTGAACCAAATTCGAAGCTGATAATTTCATGGGATTAGCCTTTGTCGGAAATGAAAACGGAAATCGAATCCGCTATGGCTTTGGACAACATATATGGCACTCCATTTCCAACAGTTTTGAACATGGAGGATAAGGGAATGGTTGGGGGGACAAGAAAATCAGCAGGCAAGCTTTGAATTGCAAGGGTTTCCGCCACGGTCAGTCTTCTGGCCTGATATGGATGTAAGTGTACTTCGTTGTTGCCGTAGGCGGCAGTAGGCGAATAACGCCAACGATGCAAACGTTTGTAAGATTTCTTTTTGTCATCCCCTTCGTCGATCACCTTAAACTTAGCAAGTCCGGCCCTGGGTTTGAAAACATGGCCTGAATTTGGATGCTGCAACACATTGTTTTTCTGAAACCAATATTCCACAGTCAACTCCAAGGGCAGACCCTCAGGAGGGGGGATGCCACCATTTTCCCTAAAGGGAGTTCTTTCAGGCCAGGGAAGGCTTTTTAATACTTCAGCATCCTCACGTTCATGCAAGTTCCAAGGAAACAAGCTGATTTTAGAAGCTACATCGAAGTTAAATCGTTCACTTCCCGAAAGAAATCCAACAAGCAGGATCCTTTCGCGGTCCTGAGGCGCACCGTACCATAAAGCATTTACCAAACGTTCGGTCAGAACATATCCGGCAGAACGAAGTTTGGATTTAATCTCTTCGAAAAAAGCACGATGCTTGCTGGTACGGTACAGACCTTTCACATTTTCAAACAGAAAAAAATCAGGCTTTAATGTGCAGATCAGATCTATATATGTACCCGAAAGCTTGCCATTCTCGCCGTGTTGCCCCTTGTTTTTTCCTCCAACTGAAAAGTCAGGACAAGGGGGGCCACCGATGAATCCAACAGGCTTTAGATTATCTTTTTCCAGTTGGACAAGTCTGGACAGCTTCGCAAAATGTTTACCCTCAAGCATCCATGAGATATCCGCAAGGCTGTAACCATGCGTGGGTTCAGGGATAGCCATGTTCACTCTGGAGAACCGATAAGTCTGCATAAACGGCAGGTTGTATTCATTCACAAAGCGAATGGCGTAATCTCCTTGTGTCTCAAAACCCAAATCTAAAAAACCGGCACCCGAGAAAAAAGAGAAAACCCCTATTTTTTGAGAGGTTTCGCCGTATTGATTTGTCGGAACCTCTTTAATTTTAAAGGATTCTGATTTAAGGTTGCAGTCTTTGTATAGTATTTTTTTGCTTTTCACTTTTATACGTTTGCCAGTTTCGACTGTTTTTGCGAGTAGATTCTCTTATCAACTTGTCAATCACTTTGCATTGCTGAAACAGGAGCTGAGATCAGAATGATTAGAGCCGCGTATACATGTTCGGATAAACAGCTGGCAACGTCTTTTTTCGCGCGGAGCACGGTGACGGTGGCCCGTGATCTGTTGGGGCGGCGGCTGGTCCGGTGTCATGGGGACGGCCGGATGACGGAGGGGATGATCACGGAGACGGAGGCTTACGACGGGTTTGAGGACCGGGCCTCGCACGCGCACCGGGGCATGACGCGCCGGAACGCGGTGATGTTCGGTCCGCCGGGGGTAATTTATTTGTATCTGTGCTACGGGGTGCATTGGCTGTTGAATATCACCACCCGGGAGGAGGGGTATCCGACGGCGGTACTGATTCGGGGGATGGAAGGGGTTTCGGGGCCCGGGCGTTTGACGAAACATCTGGAATTGAGCGGCGAGGAGAACACACTGCCGCTGGGGAGGACAGCCGGGCTTTGGGTGGCGGCGGGGAATCCCGTGCCGGAGGCTTCGGTGGCGCGGTCGGCGAGGGTGGGTGTGGACTACGCGGGACCGGAGTGGAGCCGGATGCCCTGGCGCTTTCAGGTTTCGGGGGGCGGCGGGGCGGGATAGAGGGCGGCGAGGGCTTGGAAGCGTTCGCGGAGGGTTTGCATGTAGCTCTGGCGGTCGCCGGTCCAGGTGAGGGGTTCGCCAAAGGCGATATCGCAGATGTGGGGGACAAAGAGGGCTTCGCCGCGCGGGAGGGCTTTGCCGGTGCCCCGGAGGAAGACCGGGTGGGCGGGGATCTCGGGCAGGGTTTCGGCGAGGTGGGCGATTCCGGTTTTAAAGGGCCGCATTTCCTCCGGCTCTCCGCGGCTGCCTTCGGGGAAAATGAGAAGAATTTCGCCGTTTTTGAGGGCTTCGACGCATTCGGAGAGCGGATGGGGGCCGTCCGCGGAGGGCTTGCGGTCGAGGGGGATCAGGCGGAGAATGTTGCGTGAGAACCAGGCGGAGGCCCGGTTGCGGTGGAAATAGTCGCGCGCGCCGACGGGGCGGAGCAGGGGCAGCATGCGGAGGGGGAAAAGCGAGAGCAGGACCAGGGTGTCCAGATGGCTGTTGTGATTGGCGGCGAGCAGGGCGGGTCCGCGGCGGGGCATGTTTTCGATGCCGCGGGCGTTCACACCGAGGAGGAGCAAAACGAAGGGTTTGACGAACCCGAGAAACAGGATGGCGCGGAGGAGAGGCAACATCATCAACCGGGGTGGTAATAGCGGATGAAATGCAGGAAGAGCGGGGCGGTGAAGAGGAGGCTGTCGACCCGGTCGAGGATGCCACCGTGTCCGGGGAGGAGTCCGCCGCTGTCTTTAATGTTCAGGTCCCGTTTGAGGGCGGAGACGGTGACATCGCCGAGAAAGCCGAAAAAGCCGATGCCGGCGCCGATGAAGAAGGCGGTGAAGCCCCGTAAGGGGGTCAGGAAGGGGGCGAGCAGGAGGGCGGCGAAGGCGGTGCTGAGGACGCCGCCGAGAAAGCCGGCCCAGGTTTTGCCGGGGCTGACCCCGGGGAGGATGCGGGGGCCGCCCAGGCTTTTGCCCCAGAGGTATTGGGCGATGTCGTTGAATTCGGTGAGTCCGACGAGAAAGAGCACCAGCCCGGCGGGTCCGGCGGCGGGATTCAGGGCGGGCGGCAGGACAAACAGCCAGGCGGCGTGACTCAGGCAGAACACGGTGATCATCAGACCCCATTGAATGGTGCCCGCCGCATTGAGAAAGCCGCGGGTCTCCTGCAGAGACACCAGGCGGATGGGAATGATGAGGAACATGTAGACGGGGATAAAGATGACAAACATGCCGTACCATTCCAGTTGAATCCAGGTGTATTGTATGGGAATGGCGAGGTAGGCCCAGAACAGGACACGGCGGTCCACTCTGCGGGTGGGGATGAGGGAAATGTATTCCTTGAAGGCGAGGTAGGAGATGAAGGTGAACAGTATGAGGCCTGCGGATCCGCCCGCGAGAATGGCACCGAGAAAAACGGCGCAGATCAGCCACCAACTGCGGATGCGGTATTCGAGTTCGCGAAAATCCCGTTCCGGGTGGCGGCGCCGCAGGATTTTCGCGGTCAACCCCGCCAGAACGAGGAGCAGGAAAATCGCCGCGGAGACCTGGACCACGGGATGGGAGGGTTCGGTGATAAAGCTCATGCGGCGGCCTTCACGGCGTGATGCCCGCGTTTCCAGAGGGTGATCAGGAGGAGCGGGATGAGGGCGGAAAGGAGGTAATACGGAACCGGGGGCGGGAGGATGTCCAGGCCGACCGCCAGACCGAGAATGCCGAAGACCACCGCGCGGTCGCTTTTGCCCATGGGGCCGTCGTAGCGGCGTTCGCCCCCGAGCACCGCGCCCATGAGGCCGGTCATTTCGGTGAGGCCGGCCAGGAGAACGAGGATGACCACGAGGGTGCCCGGCCATGCGGGCAGCCGCGCGAACGGCAGGTACAGAAAGGCGTCGGAGAGGACATCGCCGAGTTCGTTGAGGAGGGCTCCGAGGGGCGATTTCATGTTGTGTTCGCGGGCGAGTATGCCGTCGACCGCGTTGAGGGCCATGCGCAGCAGTAACACGGCCGGGAGGAGGAGCCATGGCAGGCGGGAGGCGGGCGCGAGGGCCATGAACCCTCCGGCGGCCGCGGACAGGCCGACGGCGGCGAGGGTGACTTGGTTCGCGGTTACGCCGAGGTCGGCCAGGCGTTGGCAGACCGGGCGCAGGCGGGCCTGGAAGCGGGGTTTGAGATCATAGACGGTCATTCCGCCGGATCTTGCGGGGAAGAGGCCGAAAGCGCAAGGTTAAACGTTTAGGCAGACGCTTAAATTCAGCGGGATTTTTATTTCGGCCAGCGGCCCCATGCGCCGCCGCCGAGGACGATGAGCACGATACCGGCGATCATTTTGCCGACGGACCGGTCCGGCGGGGAGCCGGTAACGGCTTCGGTGAGTTCGCCCACAGGAGACGCGCCCTCACTATAACCGTAGTAGAGCAGAATCGCGCCAATAATGATCAGACCCAAGCATAGTAATTTATTCATAGCCGATGTCTCCTTTTATGATGTTGTACCAAGGAGCATTGTACAGGAGAGGACCGTGTGCCGTGCAAGAGGAAACTCGTTTTATTTGACAGGATAACCGGATCATCCGGATCGTGTAAGACGGGGATGTTCTTGAGAAAGGATTTGGGTTGTAATGTGGTATTCAATTCTTAAAGTTCATTTTAGAGATTTTACGGATCGAATTGAAATTTAATGGAAGGTAAAAGGTATGAAACCATTATTTGAAGATCATAACCGTCCGATTCGGACCGGACTCCGGGTGGCGGGGTTTATTCTTTTGCCTGTCGGCGCGGTGTTTCTGTTGATCGGGTTGGTTGATTTCTTCTCCGCTTTCGGCGGAGCCGGATTCCCGACTAAGTTTTGGTGCGCGTTTGTCGGTTTGCCTTTAACGGCAGCGGGCGCGGGATGTCTTCAGGCGGGGTATGCCCGAAAAATCGGGACCTATGTTGCCGGTGAAAGCGTTCCGGTTGTCACAGAATCCGCAAAGCATCTGGTGCGGGAGTTGCGTCCGGAATTCGGCGGTGGCGCAACATCCCGCAGTGATGCGGCCGCGAACGATTCAGTCGGGCGTATGAAACAGTTAAATGTCTTGAAAGAAAAAGGGCTGATCAGCGAGAGTGAGTACAATGCCAAACGCGCGGAAATTCTTGAACATCTTTGAGACGGCATGAAAATTTACGTGGATTTCAGGCTGCCGGAGGATGCGTTGTCGTGTTTGCGGGAGGAGACCCGGGCGCATGAGCTGCTTTTTCCTCCGGCGTTATCGGGGACGGTTCTGGAGCCCGGCGGGGTGGACGAGGGGTTTTTGGATGCGGAGATCGCTTTGGGACAGCCTTCGCCCGACGCGGTGGCGGTGGCGGAGCGTTTGCGGTGGGTGCATGTGAGCAGTTCGGGGATCACGCGCTACGACACCCCGGCGTTTCGGGCTCTGGCGGCGGAAAAAGGCCTTGCGGTGACGAACAGCGCGCATGTTTACAACGAGGCCTGCGCGGAACATGTGCTGAGTTTTATGCTGGCGCAGTCCCGCCGTTTGGCGGAGGGCCTGGCCACGCCCCGGTTTGAATCCGGCGAGGCCTGGCTGCGGCACCGGGGCGGCTGTGTTCCGCTCCGGGGGCAGTGTGTGTTGATTGTGGGGTTCGGCGCCATTGGCGAACGGCTGGCGGAGCTGCTTGAGCCGTTTGATATGAAGATCACGGGGTGTCGGCGGATGCCGAGGGGGGATGAGCCGGTGCGGATGGTTCGGGAGGCGGAGCTGCCGGACGCGCTGCGCGGTGCGGATCATGTGGTGAACATCCTGCCGGACAGTCCCTGGACACGGGGCTTTTTTGATGAGGCGCGTCTGGGCCTTCTGAAGGCCGGCGCGACGTTTTACAACATCGGGCGCGGGGGAACGGTGAATCAGGAGGCGCTTTTGGAGCGGTTTGCGCGCGATCCCGGCTTTCATGCCTGGCTGGATGTGACGGAGCCGGAGCCATTGCCCGCGGATCATGCGCTGTGGCGGGAGCCCCGATGTCGGATCACGCCGCATGTGGCGGGCGGGCACCGGGGGGAGGCGTTGACGCTGGTGCGTCATTTTTCGGCCAACCTGCGCCGTTTTGAGTGCGGCGGGGTGTTGACGGACCGGGTGATGTGACTGGCCCGCATCGCTCATTCCTGAGATAAGCGGGTCAAAACATTCGAACGGTACGGTTTGAGTGCGCGAAGGGGTGCTGATACTGCTTGCGCCAGTCGCGGGGCGTCATGCCGACGGCCTTGCGGAAGGTGTTGGAGAATGTGGTGGTGTTGGCGTAGCCGCAGCGGTTGGAGACATCGGCGACGGGGAGGTTGGTTTCGGTAAGCAGCTCCTTGCCGAGCTGGACGCGCATATCGGCGAGGAGCGTGCGTGCCGGAACACCCACCCCCGTTTCGAAGCGCATTTCCAGGCTTCGCAGTCCGATTTGATTGTCTTTGGCGATTTTTCGAAGCGAGATGGCGTGCCCGCGCCGGAGGCAGCCCCAGAGTTCGCGGGTGACTTTGCCGATGACGGGGTCCGCACAGGCGTCTCCGGCGGTGGACGCGCGGCGAATGAGACGTTCCGGCGGAATTTTTTTGGAAATCCGGCTGATGTTCTTTTTTTGTTGCGCGGCATCCATGAGCAGGGAAAGACCGATGGAGCCCGCGGTCCGGAATCCGGGCAGGATGGACGAGAGGCCGGCGGTCCGGCGGGGGTCGAAGAGGCTGTCGTGGAGGTTGTCGACTCCGAGGATGCCGGAGGTGTAGATGCGGTCGGGGCAGTGCCGCCGCATCATTTCCATCATGGGCCACGCGAGCCAGTCGCTGGCCGTGAATATCCCGGTCGCGGGGGGATGGGCCTCAAGCTCCGGGGCGAGCTGTTCCCAGATTTGTTCCGCGTAGGCGGAGGGTCCGCAGGGGCTTTTTTTGCGGTCGAGTTCCAAATTGACGACGGTCAGAGATTCGGGGCGGTTTTTCAGGGCTTTTTGAAATCCCTCCAGGCGCTGGTCACTCCAGGTACGTCCCTTGTATCCCACGGTGATGAGGTGTTCATACTTGCGCTCCAGAAGGTGTTCGGCTGCCATTTTACCCACCGCCCGGTCATCGCTTAGGACATTGGCGGCACCGGCAATGGCTCCCCGGGTATTGGAGACGTTGACCACGGGGATTCCGTGGCTTTGGAAGGCTTCAAGCCGTTCTTCCGACCAGAGCAGCGCGATCGCGCCGGCCGCATACCGCAGCCCCCCAAGGTCGCGGATATCCTGAATAAAGCAGGGGCAATTCGATTCCACGGCCTGATCGTATACGCCAAGGGCCACCTGATTGAGAACCTGTTCGGAGCCGGCGTTCATGTTATAGGGCCGGTAAAGAGCAAAAAAAGAGTCCATGGTGTCCGATTACACCTGCCCCGGAACTGAATCAAGCCTCTTTATGGCTTCCGCGTCCGGGGATGTTCGAAATCGGTGACTTTTTTTAAGGATTAGACATCGACAAACGGCATCCTTTTCTTTATCGCTTACTGCCCTTTGATTTACAAACCTTTCTTTTCTTATGTCTGATACCGCCTCTCCTCTAATTCTGGGTCTGCCGAAAGGCAGCCTGCAGGAATCGACCTACGCGCTTTTCAAAAAAGCGGGGTTCACGATCAGTTCCAGCTCGCGCAGTTATCTGCCGCGGGTGGATGATGACGGCATGGAGATCCGTCTGATCCGTGCTCAGGAAATGAGCCGGTATGTGGAACTGGGTATGCTGGACGCGGGGCTGACGGGGCACGACTGGATCGTGGAGAACGGGTCGGATGTGCACCGGGTCTGCGAACTGCAGTACGCCAAACAGGGGCGGAAACCGGTTCGCTGGGTGGTGGCGGTTCCGGAGAAATCCGACATTCACGAGCCGAAAGATTTGGAAGGAAAGCGGATCGCCACGGAGGCGGTGGGGATCGCCCGGCGCTGGCTTGAAGAGAACGGCGTGAAGGCCGATGTTGAATTTTCGTGGGGCGCGACCGAGGTCAAAGCTCCGGAGCTGGTGGACGCGATTGTGGAATTGACCGAGACGGGGAATTCGCTGCGGGCGAACAATCTCCGCATCATGGCGACGATCATGGAGTCGAACACCTGGTTTATTTGCAGTCACAAGGCCTGGGCGGACGAAACCAAGCGGGCGAAGATTGAGCAGATCGCGATGCTGGTGAACGGGGCGCTGGCGGCGGAAACCAAAGTTTTACTGAAATTGAATGTGAAAGAGGACGGCCTCGCCGAGGTGATCCGAATTTTGCCTTCACTCCACGCGCCCACCGTGAATTCCCTGTCCGAATCGGACTGGCACTCTGTGGAAACCGTGGTGGAAGAACATGTTGTGCGGGAAATTATTCCGCAGCTCAAGGCCGCCGGAGCCGAGGGCATTATCGAACTCTCGTTGAACAAGATCATTCCCTGATCCGGAAAAAGGGAAAACCTTGCTTTAACTTTCAACAAAAGGACCTACGATGGGATCTATTAAGAAACAGCGCCGTAAGAAAATGTCCAAGCACAAGCGCCGCAAGCGCAGTCGCAAAGACCGGCACAAAAAGAAATAAAGTTTAACTCCAACCCCGAGGCCCGCGTGTGAAGAATCACAGTTTAACACCAAAACGTAAACGCGGACTTCGGGCGGCAGTTTGTATCGCGGCCCCGACGATCTGGCTTTCGGGATGTGTTTCGTTAAACATGTCCGGCGGGCCTTCGTACGGGGATTCCGTGCTGGAGTCACATGCTGAAAAAGCCCTTGAGCCCGCGAATGAACATTTCGCGGAGGCGCTGGCGCATTTCAGTCAGGGGCTGATGTATGAGTTCCGGGAGGATCCCGGGGCGGCGCTGGAGCAGTTTCTGCTGGCGATTGAAAAAGATCCGGAGAATGAGACGCTGTATTTGCTGACGTCCCGGCGCATGATGGAGCTGGGGGAGGCGGAGCGGGCTTTGACGTTGATGCGGAGACTGCTTGAGCGTGAACCGGAGAATGTTACGGCGTTGCTGTGGACCTCGAAACTTTATTTGCTGGATGAACAGGAGGAGGCGTCTCTGGAACTGCTGATGCGGCTTCTGGAGCTGGCTCCCGGGATGGAGGCCCCGTATTTGGAGGCGGCCCGGCTGTATTTGAGACAGGAGGACGCGGACGGGGCGCTGGAGGTGACGCGCCGCGGGACGGAGCGGGCGGAGGAGAACCGCCGGATTCGTCAGTTTCATGCGGAGCTGTTGTTGCGGGAGGCGGCAAGGGCGGATGAGCCACTGGTCGTTGACAGTCTGCGGGACGAGGCGTTGTCGGTTCTGAATGAGGGGCGGGAGCGGTATCCGGATCATGCTCCGTTCACCTTTTTGCAGGCGGCGCTGGTCGGGCAGTCCTCGGCGGCGGCCATGCTGCCGCTTTACCGGGAGCTGGATGAGGCGACGGGACGTTCGCTGGAGGTTCGCAACACCATTCTGGTTCATTTTGTGCAAAGTCTGGGTGAGAACGCCTCCCAGGCGATATTCGTTCTGAACGCCTACTTGCGTGAACATCCGGAGGACCCTTTCGGTCATTTCATGAAGGGATTGCTGTCCGAGTTGGCGCGGCGTCAGGATTTGGCGATCGACGCCTATTCCAAAGTGGTTGAGCTGGATCCGGACGAGGTGGACGCGTTTCGCAAGCTGGCGTTGTTTTTGTTTCAGGGGGCCGAACCGAACCGGGCTCTTCAGGTTCTTGAGACCGCGTTGGAGCATCATCCCGAACATGTGGACCTGCTTTCGCTTGCCGGCGCTTTCGCGTTGAGCGCGGAAAAATTCGAGGCCGCGGCGCAGGCGCTGGACCGGCTGAACCGGTTGCGGATTCGAGGCGGGGAGGTGGAGGATTTAACGCAGTTTTTCACCCTGCGGGCCATGGCTCTGCTTGCGGTGGACCGGGCCGCGGAAGCGGTGGAGCCGATGTTTCGCGCGATCGAGTCGGAGGCGGAACTTTTGGAGGAGATCTGGCGGCATCAGATTCGTCTGGTGTTCCGGGCCGAGGATGACGAGGCGCTGAAAGACCGGAGAGAGCGGGTGTTGATCGACGCGCTGGAACGGCTGGCGAACCGGCGTCCGGAAGACCCGATGATTATGCGGCTGCTCGGCAGGACAAATCTTTTCCGCCGCGATTTTGACGCCGCTCTGGAGGCTTTTGAGGAGACGCGCCGGCTTGCGGAGGCGACAGAGGATCCCGCGCGCTGGATTCATGAGGACTTTCTGTTTGATTTTGCGTCCACGCTTGAGCGGCTGGGACGGGATGACGAGGCCATGGCCGTGTTTTCGGAGGTGATTGAGCTGGATCCGGATCATGCCATGGCGCTGAATTATCTGGCCTATATGTGGGCGGAACGGGCGATAAATCTGGAGCAGGGTTTGCGGTATGTGCAGCGTGCCTTGCGGCTGGAGCCGCAAAACGGGGCGTACATCGACACGCGGGGATGGATTTTCTATCAGATGGGGCGATATGAGGAGGCATATATTGACCTGAAGCGTGCCTCGGAGCTGGAGCCGGACGAGTCGGTGATCGCGGAACACATGGGGGATGTGTTGATGAAACTGGAGCGTCCGGTCGAGGCGGCCGGCTATTACCGGATCGCGTTGGCCTTGGATGCCGAGGAGCGGGAGGAGATTGTGCGTGAATCCCTGGAGCGGGCCGAGGCGGCGGTGGCGGACATGATTTCGGCGGAGCGGGAGGAGGCGCGACGGATCGCGGAGGCGACCGCGGCCATGGCCGATGCCGCGGAGGAACCCGCTGAAGAGGATGCCGGTGATGAGGAGGGTGATGAGGAGGCGGAGCCGGAAACGGATGGGGAATCGGATGAGGATGAAGAGGCGGCAGAGGATAGGGATAACGGCTCTTCAGAGATTAAAGACGTTGATTGAGAAATTAGATTACGATTACGATTAAGATTACGATTAAGATTACGGCAGGGGAACAGAAAAACCATACCCCACCCCAAAAGGGCTCAAACGTTCAGACCTCTAAATGAAAGGGCTGAAGATGGGGGACGTCGATTTGAAAGAGGTCTTTGGGCGGGTGGTTTTTGAGAATGCCGATGAGGGTGCGGATGACGCCGGCGTGTGTGAAGACAATCAGTCGACAGTGTGAGTGGTGAGGAACTTCATCCAGCCAGTTTGAGACCCGCCGGTTCAGGTCGGCCATGGATTCGCCTCCGGGCGGGGATTTTTCCCAGTAGGCCTCCATCCAGGGGGTCAGTTGATGTTGAGGGATATCATCCCATCGTTTGCCCTCCCACTCGCCGAAGGAGAGTTCCATCAGCTCGGGTGCATAGTGAACGGGGAGCTGAGACCAGTGTTCGGCGGGGAGGGCGCAGCGGCGGGAGGGGCTGCTGAATACGGTATCGGATGCGCGGAACAGATCCGCTTTCAGGGTGTCGAGTTGAGGTTCCCATCCGGGTGCGGGAGGGACATCGAGTTGTCCGTAGCAGGTGCCGGGTGGAAGATCGACGGGCGGGTGACGGATCAGAACCAGTTCCATGGCATCATGCAAAGGAGATAGAACCAGACCTCGGCCACTTGCTGGGTCGCGCCCAGGGTGTCGCCGGTGTAGCCGCCGATTTTGCGGGTGAAGAGGGGGGCGAGCACGAATTTGACGAGGAAGAGCAGGGGGAGAAGCAGCAGGGCGGCCGGGGTTCCGAAGAGGGCGAAGGGAATGAGCGTGAAAATCAGTGCCTGGATCTGTTCGCAACGGGTGGGTTTTCGTTTGGCGATGGGTTTGGATTTGCTTTGGTCCAGGTCTTGGACGTAGTTGTGGGAGGAGACGAAGGTGCCGGCGAGATAGCGGCTGCCGGTGTGGGCACTGATGAAGACCGCCGCGAGCACACGGGGGGAGACGCTTTCGATGAGGTGGGTGAGGCTGTGGACTTTCAGCAGGATCAGGAGCAGGATGCCGAGGACACCGTAGGCGCCGATCCGGCTGTCTTTCATGATGGTGAGAATTTGTTCTTTGGTGAATCCCCCGCCGAAGGCGTCACAGGTGTCGGTAAACCCGTCTTCATGGAAAGCTCCGGTGAGGAGGACCGATGCGCAGATGGAAAGCAGGACGGCGATTTCGGCGGGGAAGAGGTGCAGGGCCAGCCAGCAGGTGAGCCAGGCGAAGCCGCCGACGATCCAGCCCATAACCGGGAAATATTTTTGGGAGGCGTTGAGGGTGTCCGCGTCGTGATCGATGTTTTTCGGGCAGGGCAGCCGGGTGAAAAACATGAGGGCGGTGAAGAACAGGTGGATTTCTCGGCGAATCATAAAAACTTCCCCCGCTATTTTGTTGGGACGGCTGCATCGTCGAAGCTGGCCATGTCGTTGAGGAAGGCGGTGGCGGCATGGAGGAGGGGGAGGGCGAGGGCGCAGCCGGTGCCTTCGCCGAGACGGAGGCCGAGGTCGAGAAGCGGGGAGGCGTTGAGGTGTTCGAGAAAGCGGCGGTGACCTTGTTCGTCGGAGCAGTGGCAGAACACGGCGTTGCGGGAGAGGGCGGGTTCCATTTTCAGCGCGACGGCGTACGCGGCGGTCGCGATGAAGCCGTCCACGAGCACGAGCATGTTCCGGCGGGCGGCGGCGGCCATGCCGCCGGCGATGTGGGCGATTTCGAAACCGCCGTAGGCCTGGAGGATCGCTTCGGGCGAGGAGGGGAGGCCGTGACGTTCGACGGCGCGGTGGAGAAGGGCGCGTTTTTGGTCGAGGGCCTGTCCCTGAAGGCCGGTGCCGGCACCCACGCAGGTTTCCAGGGGTTCGCGGGTGACGGCGTGCATGATGAGCGATGCGGAGGAGGTGTTGCCGATGCCCATTTCGCCGAAGCCGATGACGTTGCAGCCGGTTTGGGCGGCGGTGTCGATGTGGGCGGCGCTTTGGGTCAGGCAGGTTTGGCGTTGCGCGGCGGACATGGCGGCGCCGTGAAGCAGATTTTCGGTGCCGCGGGCGACCTTCGCCGGAATGAGAAGCGGATGCGGCGGGAGGTCGGCATCCACGCCGACATCGTGGATGCGCAGGTCCATTCCGTTCAGGCGGGTGAAGACATTGATGGCAGCGCCGCCGGCGAGGAAATTCAGGACCATGGCGGCGGTGACTTCACGCGGGAAGGCGCTGACGGGTTCGCGGGACAGACCGTGGTCGGCGGCGTAGACGAGAAGGGCGGGGGCGCAGAGTTCCGGGGTGAGACTTTGTTGTACGAGGCCGATTTGGAGGGCGAGGGTCTCCAGTTTTCCGAGAGAGCCGGGGGGCTTGGTTTTTCGGTCGATTTTGGAGTGGAGGGCTTGTTTAAGGGTCATCGACTCGTCCGCATGGGGTTCCAGTAGCCGTTTTCTTCATCGGGACCGAACCAGCCGAGATCGTGGGCATCGGCATCGCCGCCGTGGGGGTTGATGCCCGGGGGGGCGGGGGCTTGTTGGACCGCGGTGACGCTGCCATCCGCCCAGCCCACAATGGCGGCACCCAGAAACCTGAAGTGCGTGCTGGGGGATGGGCGATGGGTCGTGGGGCCTTGTCCAAAATCCCAAAAAGGCGGCTCGGAAAAGGCGTATTCCTGAATGCCGCTCCCGGAGGCGTAGGCGCTGCTGGCGAACATGACCGTGCGGGGGTTCATGATTTGACCGGGTCGCGCGGAGATTTTCAATCCGTTCGCATCATAGCCCCGGCCCGGCCAGCCGCCGATGTAGCTGCCGTTGTAGCCGTATCCGCCGGTACCCTCCTCAAAGGACTGGCTGCCCGTGAGCATTTTTTGAAACCGCGGGCATTGCACCACCCGGCGGTCTTCACCGAGGTATTCGGCCAGGAATCCCAGTGTCGGATCAAACGGTGAATTGACTGAACTTCGGCGGCCGTGCCAGCGTCCGGTGTTCCATCGGTCGGATGCCGGGACATACTGGCCGTGGTCGATGGCGTAGCTGAGGTTGGCGGCGACCAGCTGCCGGAGGTTGTTCATGCTTTGTGTTTGTTGGCCGCGAATGATTGCCCGTTGGACTCCGGGGACCGTCAGGGCGGCGAGCAGGGTGATGATGGCAACCACCACCAGCATTTCGACCAGCGTGAAACCTTTTTGGCGTTCCGGGAGGCTCATGGGGTTTCCTCTGTTTGCGTGATGTGGAGGCGCAGGAAATGCACGGGCGGGGCGGTGCCGCCGGCGGAAACCCGCACCCGGCGGAGCACACCGACCGAGGCGATGTGATGAGCGGAGGTTTCTTCGATGAGGGGGGCGTGATCGTCCACGGCTTCAAAGGGGTGTCCGTTTTCGCTGCGCGCGATGGGGTTCCAGTTTTGGAGGTCGGTGCTGAGCTGGATTTCCAGGATCAGATCGACGGCCCGCTCGTCGCGGGTGAATTCGATGAACATATCGCCGTCGGTTTGAACCGCGCGGGAGACGGGCGCGGCGTCGGGAAGGGTGCCGGAGCGGCCGAGAGCATAGCTGAAGAGGTTGGGAATGCCGTCATTCCGGGGGCTGTGGTTGGGTTCCCGCTGATCCGGATCGGCGATTTGTTGTGCCGCCCAGGTGGCGAAGTCCATGTCGCGGGAAATGATTCCGACCGATTCAAGGTCGAATCCGCCGGAGCCCCAGGTCACCCAGGCGTCGTAAACGGGTTGACCGGAGCTGTCTTTGAAATGGCCGTTTCCGGGAATGTCCACGATCCGGACATAGCGGATTTCGTCCAGGTTCACATCCCCGTTGAGCACAGAAGGATGATCCTCCAGAGACTTGAGATCAAAGGGGGTTCCCCAGGATTCGCCGTAGGCGTTGATATGTTTTCCGGCGAGGCCGTAAACGTTCCGGGGGTCAATATACCCGTATGAGCCCACGGCTGCAGGCGTGAGAGACACGGAGGGAAACCGCGCGAAGTCTGTACCGTTGCTGGAGACCTCCACATAAGCCAGTTCGGCAAAGAGGGAGGTTTTTCCGCCGATGGCGTTTTCGAAAACGACAAAGTCGGCGCCGGACAGGTTGCGGATGGGGGTGTCGAATGCGAGGGTGATGGATCCGGGCGGAACGCCGTCTCCGATTTGTGTGCTGTTCAGATCCCCCAGAGAGACGACGGCAAAGTTGTCTCCCGTGACCGGACCGAGGACCTGGTTCAGGTCTGTCCAATCGGGGGAGACCCCCGGGGCCGGGCTGTAATCCTCCACGGAGGCCACCCACCCGAAAAAGAGGGGGTTGACGATGTTGTCGGGGTTGGCATAGGTCCCGTTATGCTGCATTAACCGTGATTTTCCCTCCCCATGGGGGCCGATAAAACCGGGGACGGGGGCGTCGAAGGTGTTCGCCGGGTCGTTGAGCCCGCCGGAGTAGGGGCCCTGGGCCTGAAGCAGGCCGGCGGTCAGGAGGATGACAGCCCGGAGAGCGGGGCGTTTCATGAGGGAGGGATTCATGTCAGGTCCTGTTTTTGCGCAGAAGGCTGAAAAGGACGCCGGCACCGCCGAGAAGGAGAAGAAGGGTTCCCGGTTCGGGAATCGCGCCAATGTTGTCGATGGCGAAAAAGTTGGGGGTGTTCATGCCGAAGGATCCGGTGTCAGAGGAGGTCAGCGTGAACGCCAGGGTGTCGACGGTTCCGAGCGGGGAGAGGTCGATGAAGCTCCAGTTGTCCAGGATATAATGTTCGCTGACGTCTTCGGAGCGGAAATCGGCGAGGTAGAAATTGACCGTACCTGTTGATGCCGTGTTGTTCAGGCCTTCGATGGTGAGCAAAAACCAATCCTCGTCCCCGCCGGTGAATTGTTTTGAGAAGGGGTCTCCGTCCAACATGCTGAAGTAGGCATAGGAGGTGTTGGCAACAAAAAGGCCCCGGCCGTTGAAATTTTGATGGGCCGTGAAGGATACGGACACGGGGCCGCCGGCGATGCCGTAGGTTTGGCTGCCTCCCTGACCGGCGCCCGGTTTGGCGCTGTATTGGTTCGCAAGTCCGCCGGTGCTGTTATCGGTCACACGCGAGTAAGCCCAGCCGCTCCAGAAGTCGTATTGAAACGAACCCTCCCCGTCCGGTTGGTCATAGGCGCGGTTGTACGTGTTCTGGAAAATTCCGATGGTCCCGCCGCTGCCGGACGTGAAGGTGGAATTTTTGGTGACGATGCTGCCCGACCCCGGTCCCCAGGGATCGTTCGTGATTGTTTCGGTTCCGGTGAGGTGTTCGCCGTTCTCGTGGTTGCCGGAGGCGAAACTCAGGTCTTCGAGGGTGATCTGGGACGCTTGCAGGCTGAAAGCGGCCAGCAAGGCAATGACACACGCATGTGTTTTCATATAATGTTCCTTTCCCCTGACGCGGGGGATTTGGGTTTGAGTTGAGTTCCCTCTGCGGGAGGGATGTCGGGGAGGCTCATCTCGTCTTCTGGCTTCCGGCTTGACCTTCGTTTCCCCTTCCGTTCCCTGCGGAACGTGGATTGAAAACGTCGTATCCGGTTACAGCGGCGCGACCGCGGCCGATTTTCACGGCACTTCCGTTAGATGAGTCTTTGTCCGACGACTTATCGCGTTTCCTTATTAGAATGATTGGATGCGCACAACAAGAAAAAATCATAACAATTCTTACCTGTTAAGTCGTATTTGGGGCTGAAAACAGGGTGGGGGATGGAGGCTCTGAAGTCGAAAAGATGGACCTCAGTCGAATGACTGGCTTAACAGAAGACTTGTGGTGTCGATCCGGGCAGTGGGGGCGGTTTCGGCGGCGCGGATTTCAAGGACGTTTTTTGTGGCGAGCCACTCTTTGGGGAAGGGGACGTCGAAGATGCCGATGTCGTTGTGTTGAAAGGCAAGGGGGTTTCCGTTGAGGAAAAAGTGATGTTGATGATTCCGCAGGCCGGCGTGGACGATGCGCAGGTGCGCGTGGCTTGCGTTCGGGACCGTATTTGCGGGAAGATCAAGGTTGAGGGTGAGGGATTCGCCCGCCGGGAGTCGCTGAAGGATTTGCGGGGCGTAAAACTGGTGGGTTATCACGGAAAGTGGGTCGGGGGAACCGCCGAGGGTGACTTCATACACGACGGTTTCCCGGACGGCGAGGGTGACACCGGTTGTCCAGGCGGTTCCCGAGGCGGCAAGAGGGGTATTGATCATCGTGAGGCTTTCGTCGGGAATGCGCTTGATGATGCCGGTGATTTCGCTTCCGCGGGGCGCGGTGATGGTCAGGGGCATGTTGAGGGGCGTTCGCTGGTCGTTATAGACGGCGACGATGAGGCGGTTGTCGTTCAGGGCGGCGGTCACCCAGATATCGGGATGGGGGGAGCGGGTTTCCATGAGACGGCCGCGGAAGTTGCGGAGCATTTTGAAGCCGGTGGCGACGCCGTTGCCGTGATGGGCCTCGTGGGCGGCGCGGGCCTCGGCTTTGTCGGGCACGCGGTCGAGGAGATAGAGCACGTCCCGCATGAAGTAGGTATAGTGGGCGCGGTCGCGGATGGCGGGCGGGGTGGTGTTGTAGCCGCCCTGGGCTGGCCCGGGGCGTTCGGGGTCGAGATCGCCACCGGCTTCGGTGTTGTAGACTTTGAGGAAACGTCCGTGGCGGGTGCGGGTGTAGGCGTTGAGCATCTCATAGGATGCGGCCACGATGCGGGTGTCGCCGCCGTAGTGATGCTCCGCATAGCCATCGATCCATTCGATGCCGGCGTCGACAGTGGGCCGGTGAACGGTCTCCCAAGTCGCGTATCCGTTTTGGTGGATGTGAAAATCCCAGCCGGCCACCAGCAAGACCTCGGGGTTGGCGGCTTTGAGGGCGGGGGCGAAGACTTTCAGCATGGCGTTGTACCATTTGACGTTTTGAGCCCCGGGCCAGAATCTCTCCTGGGTGACATCGCGGCCCCAGGGTTGGGTCTCCGCGCGGTAAAGGGTGTTGCGCCAGGTCCAGGTTGCGCCTTCTTCGGTGCCCTGGGGCATGAAACGGGTGGCGAGGGCGTCAAAACGGCCGTTATCGGCGCGGACTGCGACCCGTTGAGAGGTCCACACCAGGTGGTCGGTGGGCTCCTGTTCATAAAGCAGGGTCATGGGGGTGTCGGGTTCGACTGAATCCTGACGGTAGAAGGCTCCGTTGTAGTTGACGCCGGGCCGCACGCCCCAGTTTAGGTAGGGTTCGTTCCAGAATTCGACGATGGGCTGCCGGTCGAGATGACGGGATTGGGTGCCGTAGGTGGTTGCAACGGTTGTGAGACGGCGGGTCCAGTCGGGAGATTCAACGATCAGAGCGGGTTGATAGCGGTCCCAGAAGCATTCGACGAAATGGGTGATTCCCTCCGGGGGGGATTGCGGGGTGCCGGGGTTGTGGGCGATGGTTCGCACGGATTCCACGCCCCAGGTCTCGATCCGTTCGGGGGGGAGCGGGGTGGCGTGGACGCCGAAGAGACCGCGCGGGACATGGGTTTGACTGTTCAGAGTCCGGGCGCGGCCGGTGACCTGGAGGGTGTCGGACAGGGCCGGAAACAAGCCGGAAATCAGGCAGCAGATCAGAATCGCATATTTCATGAGACTAAAAAGGTTAGGCGTGAAGCCTAACCCTTGTGGTTAAGGTTGGAAAGCCGGGATTCAGGATTTTTCCACGGTGTGCAGGTGCACATCCTGCTGCGGAAAGGGAATGCTGAAGCCGGCGGCTTCGATGCGTTCTTTGATGGTCATGTTGAGGTCCATCATGGTCGGGAAAAAGTCGGAGGCTTTCACCCAGGGGCGCACACAGAAATTGACGGAGCTGTCGCCCAGTTCGAGGACTCCGACGGTGGGCGCGGGGTCTTTGAGCACCCGTTCGTCCTCGTCGAGAATTTTGAGAAGCAGGTCTTTGACGGCCCGCAGATCGTCGTTGTAGCTGACCCCGATGGTGAGATCAATGCGGCGGGTGTCGCGGGCGTTGACGTTGGTGATGGCCCCGGAGGTGATGGCGTTGTTGGGAACGATGATCACCCGGTTGTCGGGGGTGCGGAGGGTGGTGGTGAAGATGTCGATTTCCTCCACAATGCCCGCCGTGCCGCCGGCCTCGATAAAGTTGCCGACTTTGAAGGGCTTGAAGAGGATGAGCATGAACCCGGCGGCGAAATTGGCGAGAGAGCCCTGGAGAGCGAGGCCGATGGCCAGACCGGCGGCACCGATGATGGCGACAAAGGAGGTGGTCTGCACGCCGATCCGCTGCAGGGCGGCGAGGACAACGCCCACCATGATGATCGCGTAAACCAGTCCGGCGACGAAGCCGATGATGGTGCCGTCGATTTTGCGGGCGGTCATGACTTTTTTGATGAGTTTGCGGATGCTGAAGGCCACAATTTTACCGATCAGGAGGATGGCGATCGCGATCGCCAGGTTTACCAAATAGGGGGTAGCGGCGATGACAACATCCATGCCTTCACCGGCGGCGAAGCGATCATAGGTATTGGCGGCGGCGGCTGCGAGATCCATCGTTTCGGGGGCGGTTTCGGGTACAGTTTCTTCGGGCATGATGTTTATCCTTGGGTTGGAGATGGATTGGATTTGAACCAGAACAAAAGGTTGACCGAGATCAGCAGCATGAGCCCGGTCAGCAGTTGACCCCGGGACATCCATCCGAAGAGGAGTTCAGTGTCCGGGTCCGGCTCACGGAAGAATTCGGCCATAAAGCGGAAAATACTGTAGGCTCCGAGAAATGCAAAACTTAAGCGGCCTTCGCGGGCACGGCTCCAGGAGGTTTGGCGAAGGGACCAGAGGATGAGAAAGAGCAGGAGGCCTTCGCCGAGCGCCTGGTAGAGTTGGGACGGGTGCCGGGGAATGAGCAGGCCTTCGTCGACCAGAGAGCGGAGGAAGTCGAGATCGTAGCGGCGGTCGGCCAGGGCATTTCCGGGATAGAATTCCCGGCGTTCGAGCGGGAAGACGACGCCCCAGGAGCCGGAGGTGGGGCGGCCCCAGAGTTCGCCGTTGATGAAGTTGGCGAGGCGGCCGAGGGCGAGTCCGGCGGGGCCCACCGCGCAGAGATTGTCGGACAGGTTCCAAAAGGAGACCTTGTACTTCCTCGACCACCAGACCATCACCAGCGCGCAGCCGAGGATGCCTCCGTGACTGGCCATGCCGCCCTCCCAGACGCGCAGGAGCTGTCCGGGGTCCTCCAGCAGGACGCGGGGCTGATAGAAGAGGAAATAGCCGATGCGGCCGCCGAGCATGACCCCGAAGACGGCCAGGGTGGTGAGGAAGTCCTGAACCTTGGCCGGGTTCATGTCCAGCAGCCCGCGCCGGGCCAGCCGCTTCAGGAGCAGATACGCAATCAGAAAGCCGGCCAGATACGCAAGCCCGTACCAGCGCACCGCAAGGGTGTCGGTCAGGGTGAAAATTTCGGGCCGCAGGCGGTGGATGTAGATGGGCATGGTTTATCGGGTTTTGTAGGGGGATTGTTCTTCGTAAAAAGTTATCGGTCACTTTTTTTCATTCTGTACCCTTATGGATCACTTTTTCAACTTCGCGTTCCTGGTATCGTTTCGCATCCTGAGAAGGATTTCCGCTGAGGGTTATTTTCATTCCATTCGGATGGGTAAAGTTGCGGTGGCTTCCTTTTTCCCCGCTGCCTGAAAACCCGGCTTTTTTCATCGCACGTATCAGATCTCTGATTTTCTTGGGTATAACTCATTCATGGTACTAAACAGATACTACTTTTGTCAATAAGCTCTTTATCTTTGCCTTGCATCGTGGATTTTGTAGGGCTAGGTTTTAAGTCGGACAGATAAAATGTGGTATAATGATGAAGACTTTTGTGCATATCTTTAATCGAAAATGGTTGATTGGGGTGCTGATATTTTTGGGGGTCGGGGCGGTTTCGCTGTTGCTGCCGATCTGGGATGCGCCTCCTTTTGAATCCGGGTCCGTTTTGCATGAGAGGGTGGAAGTTCATCCGGGTGACACGGTGTTTTGGGAGAAGTTGGATACGCTGTTGGAGAAGTATGAAGCGATCCGTTACCGGGACGCTGTTAAATGGGAGGCGGAACCCGAAACGTATCGGGAGGCGATCAATGATTGGCTTGAGCAGACAAACGGGCTGGAAGAGGAGCTGTTGGGTTTATTGGATACTTACAGCGTGATCTATTCGCCTTTGACGCCCGGTGAGGGGTATGTGGCGGATGAAGCCATAAGAGCATTAGAGATCGGGAGAGTTTTGTATCAGCGGCTCCGTCATCATATGGACGTGGACTCTGCAATGAACACGTATGACGTTCTCTATCGATATGTCGTGGATATGCAGGTGCCCCGGCCGAATTCAATGATGACGGTTTTAGCGGCCCGCGCGCTGACGGACTATTATTTACATGCCGGTATCATTCTGCTGCATCTTTTTCCTGAGAACCTTCCTGTGGATTTTCTGAAGAATCTTGAGAAGGGGGCGATGGGATGTTCATCTTTGAATCCGGAATATTGGGTCGAAGGAATGGACATGGAATTTCTCTATTTTAAAGATATTTTACCCAGTGCTTTTTCCGATATTGAACTCTTATGTTCTGATTTCTTGGGCTGGCTTCCGCGTTGGAACAGCTTTTTTTACCAGCCGAATCGGACCTTGGCTTTACAAGAAGAAGTACTTAAAATGAATCGCTCTCTTTTTCTGGAAACCCTGGAGGACTCATCGTGGGGTTCCCTTGATGAGATCAGAGCGTATTCCACGGCATTGGATGATTGTGGTTTAAAGAGGGTGCACAATTATTATGGGCGAATTTTAGTAACCATTTTCTTCATTGATTATCACCCCGGATATCTTCGGGGTGTTTCTTTGAATCGCATGAGTCAAACGTTAGCCGCACTGCACCGGTATCGTCGGGTTAACGGAAGATTGCCGGGGGAATTGGCGGATTTGGTGCCGGATTTCATCAAGAGCGTTCCGATGGATCCCTTTGACGGGCGGCCGATTCGGTACGATGCGGAACGGGGGATTGTTTACAGTGTCAATGAGAACGGTGAAGATAACGGCGGGGATTCCACGGGGGGGCGGATTCCTGAACGGGGACTGGATTATGTGATTCGGATAGACGGGGAGGGTTAAGGGAAATAAGATGACTGCGCGGAACGGGGCGGGCACGTTCCTTGCTGTTTTTTTGGGGGGCAGTCGTGGAACGAGATGATTGCGCTTCCCCGGGCAAGCCGGGAAAGCGCCGGGCATCAGCGGCCGACGATTTGGGCGTTGAGGGTGTCGACGAGGCGCTTTTCGATTTTGCCGTTGAGTTTTTCGACGGTTTCGTCGGTGAGCGTTTTCTTGGGGCTCCGGTAGGTGAAGCGGTAGGAGAGGCTCTTTTTGTTTTCGCCGAGTTTTTTGCCTTCGAAGATGTCGACGAGGTCGACGGTTTCGAGTTCATAGGGTTTGGCCTGTTGGATGACGGCCATGACTTCGGCGTGGGTGAGGTGGCTGTCGACCACCATGGACAGATCGCGGGAGGTGCTGGGGAAGGTGGGTACCGGGGCCATGACCGGCAGTTTGGCTTTGGGCAGGCGGTCGAGAACCAGTTCGGCCAGGGCGACGGGTTCGAAGATTTTCCAGCGTTCGCGCAGGGCTTTGGGCAGGAGTCCGATGCGGCCGAGTTCCTGTTTGCCGAGGAGCACGGTTGCGGACTGGCCGGGTTCGAAGGCGGCGTCTTCGGAGGGAACGAACTGCACGTCGGTCATGCGCTGACTGCGGAGGAAGGTTTCGAGTTGTCCTTTGAGCTGCGCGAAGGCTTCTTCGTCGGTGACGGGGCGCTGTTTGTCGAGGGCGGGGCGGCGGACGGGCCCGAGCTGTCCGAAGCTGACACGGGTTTGTTCCTCGACGCCGGTTTCGGCTTTGAGGAAGACAGTGCCCAGTTCGAAGAGGGCCAGTTCGTGGTTCTGGCGGGCGTGATTGCGGGCCAGGGTGTCGGCCATCTGGGGCAGCAGCGAGGTGCGGAGGACGGACTGGTCCTGGCTGATGGGATTGGGGAGTTTGACCTGCCGACCGGACTGGGCGGGATCGAGCCGGGCGAGCGTTTCGGGATCGGTCAGGCTGTAGTTCATGATCTCGAGAAAGCCCTGATGGGCGATCTGTTTCCAGATGCGCATGAGGCGGCGGACGGGTTTGTCGTTGGCTTCGGGAACAATGCGGGCGCAGGGCGCGGGGGCGGGAATGGCGTCGAGACCGTTGAGGCGTGCGATTTCCTCGACGAGGTCGACTTCGCGGAGCAGTTCGCCGCGGTATCCGGGAATGCGGAGGGTGCAGCCGTGTTCATCCTGGTGCTCCTCGACGAGACCGAGGCGCTCGAAATAGCCGCGCATGGTGTCGACGGGGATGTCGACGCCGATGAGTCCGGTGATTTTTTTCCAGCGGCAGGAGACGGTGCGGGGGTCGGTTTTGCCGGGCCAGGCGTCGATGACACCCTGAAGGGGGGTGGCGCCGGCGTATTGCTGCATGAGGGAGGCGGCGCGGCGGCTGACCCATTCGGCGTGGGTCATGTCGCATCCGCGGGCGAAGCGGTAGGAGGATTCGGTGTGGAGGCCGAGACGTTTGGCGGTGGCGCGGACGCGGGGGGCGCTGAAGGCGGCGCTTTCGAGGAGCACGCGGTGCGTGGTGTCGCGGATTTCGCTGTCGGCACCGCCCATGACGCCGGCGACGGCGAGGGGGCGGTCAGCATCGGCGATGACGAGGTCGTCGGGGGTGAGGGCGCGGGATTTATCGTCGAGGGTGGCCAGCGGTTCGCCGGGGGCGGCGTTGCGGACAATGATTTTGTCGCCGTGGAGGAGATCCTGATCGAAGGCGTGCAGGGGCTGTCCGGTTTCGAGCATCACGTAGTTGGTGATGTCGACGAGGTTGTTGATGGGGCGGATGCCGCAGAGCCGGAGCCGTTTTTGCATCCATTCGGGGGAGGGGCCGACCTGCGCACCGGTGAGGCAGCGGGCGGTGTAGCGCGGGCAGCCGGCGGGATCCTGAATCTCAACCGCGAAGTGTTCGCGGATGTGGGTGAGGCCTTCACGGAGCGGGGTGTCGGGGAGGCGGAGGGCGCGGCCGGTGAGGGCGGCGAGTTCGCGGGCGACTCCAATGATGCTGAGGCAGTCGGGGCGGTTGGGGGTGACTTCGAGGTCGAAGACGATTTCCGGGCCGCCGAGGATGTCCACCGCCGGGGTGCCGGGAACGGTGGCGGCGGGGAGGTCCATAATGCCGTCGTGCGCTTCGGAGAGACCGAGTTCGTCTTCGGCGCAGAGCATGCCGAGGCTTTCGATGCCGCGGATTTTGGCTTTTTTGAGGGTGAGGCCGCTGGGCAGGGTCACGCCCACCGGGGCGTAGATGGTTTTCATGCCGATGCGGACATTGGGCGCGCCGCAGACGACAGTGAGCGGCTCGGCGCCGTAGTCGATGGTGCAGAGGGTGAGGCGATCGGCATCCGGGTGCGGACTTATGGCGGTGATCTCGGCGGCGACAATGTCGGCGAAGTCGGAGCCGTGGGTCTCGACGGCTTCGACTTCGAGGCCGGAGAAGGTCAGCAGATCGCAGAGCGCCTGGGTGTCTTCGTGGAGATCAATGTATTCTTTGAGCCAACTGAGGGGGACGAGCATAAGAGCCTTTCTTTCAAACGAGGAGTGTGGAGGATCAGTGGGTGTCACCAAAAGGTATTCGGGGCATTCTGTAGCAGGTGGCGGTCTTTGGTGAGGAGTTGACCGGAACCGAGGATGGACTGGGCCACAATCAATCGGTCGAACGGATCGCGGGTCCAATTCAGATTCATTGCCTCAGTGACGACATCGCCAAAGGGGAGTTCACATTCGCGGATGCCGATTTTGCGCATCAGGGAAAAGAGTATTTCCGAGGCAGGTGTGGAAATTTTGCCCAGTTTGTAGAGGTATTGGAGTTCCAGGCGAACCATGGGCGAGACGCGCAGCGTGTGATCCTCAATATGCTGAATCCCCCTCGGGGTGAACAGGTTCAGGTCATTGTCAAAAAGCCAAATGAGGACATGCGTATCAAGGTAGATCATGGTTCCATTCGTCTGACCAGTCGAAATGGACCAGCTCTTCAGGATCCACATTCATACACTTGTGGGAAACCAGCCGACTCAGTTTGCTGGGGGGGGGCTCACAAACGACCTTGATAACATGTCCATTGCGTTCAATCAGCAAGGGTTCCTGCTCTTCGATGACCTGATCGAGGAGGTTGTATAAATTATTTCGGAATGCGGAGGGGGTTACTTTCATATTGTGATGATATTTGATGTCGTACGCTTTGTCAATAAAATACGTACGTCTACGCAAACTGACGGAGGAAGCGGACATCGTTGTCGTAGAGGCGGCGGATGTCGTCGATTTCGAGGAGGATCATGGCGATGCGTTCGAGGCCCATGCCGAAGGCGTAGCCGGTGACGGCGTCGGGATCGTAGCCGACGGCGTTGAAGACGTGGGGGTCGACCATGCCGGCGCCGGCGATTTCGATCCAGCCGGAGTTTTTGCAGACGCGGCAGCCTTTGCCTTTGCAGACGTGGCAGGTGAAGTCGACTTCGACGCTGGGTTCTGTGAAGGGGAAGAAGTGGGGGCGGAAGCGGGTTTTGACGCCGGGGCCGAGAATTTCGCGGGCGAAGTGGGTGAGATCGCCTTTGAGGTCGGCCATGGAGACGTTTTCGGCGACGTAGAGGCCTTCGACCTGGTGGAAGTTGGCGCTGTGGGTGGCGTCGGGGGTGTCGCGGCGGTAGGCGCGTCCGGGGGCGATGATGCGCACGGGCGGGGGATGGTTGAGCATGTACCGGACCTGGACGGGGCTGGTGTGGCAGCGCATGAGGGTGCCGTCGTCGAGGTAGAAGGTGTCCTGCGGATCGCGGGAGGGATGATCGGCGGGGGTGTTGAGGGCGTCGAAGTTGTTGAAGACGGTGTCGATGTCGGGTCCGGTGGCGACGGTGAAGCCGATGCGGTCGAAGACCTCGGTGACGCGGGCGATGATTTGCCGGATGGGGTGGTTGCCGCCGAGGGGCGGGGCATCGCCGGGGCGGGTGACATCGAGGGCGTTTGCCGGCGCGGCGGTGGTGCCGAGGGCGGCTTTGCGCGCTTCGAGGGCCTCGGTGACAGCGACTTTAAAGCGGTTGGCGGCCTGGCCGAAGGCGGGGCGGTCTTCGGGGGCAACCTCTTTGAGGGAGGCCATGATTTGGGGGAGCTTGCCTTTGCGGCCCAGATAGGCCACGCGAACGGCTTCGAGGGCGTCGTTGCAGTCGGCGGCCTGAATATCGTTGAGGGCGGTGGCGGTGAGTTGATTGAGGTCTTCCATGTTCATGCGGGGTTCTATAGCCCGTTGAGGGGGGGGATGGAAGAAAAACTGTATAGGATTGTGCGGGTTTGCGCTTGAGGTGCGGAGGGCAGAGGGGTAGGTTTACGGGAATGAAGATCAAATCGGTGACGGTGCTGTTTACAAGTGTGGGACGTCGGGTGGAGTTGTTGCGGGCCTTCCGGGCGGCGGCGGATGCGGCGGGGGTGCGGGTGCGGATCCTGGCCTGTGACGTGGATCCCTTGGCTCCGGCCTTGCGGGAGGCGGACCGGGCGTTCCTGGCCCCGAGGTGCTTAACGCCGGAATATGGACCGTTTTTGGCGGAGATTTGCCGCGAGGAGGGCGTGGACGGGGTGTTTCCCTTGATCGACACGGAACTGGAGGCGCTGGCGGCGGCGCGGGGGGTGATCGAGTCCGCCGGCGCGCGGGTGGGCTTGCCCGAGATGGAGATTTTGCGCAGAACCCTGGATAAAAAAGAGACCCTGGGATTGTTCCGGGAGGCGGGCCTGCGGGTGCCGTCGACCTGGTTCCCGGGCGGTGTGGATGTGGAGGCGCTTCCGTATCCGGTGATTGTGAAGCCGCGGCGGGGAAGCGCGTCGCAGGGGGTCTTCCGGGTGGAGACGGCAGAGGACTGCCGTTTTTTTCTAGGCTATGTCAAAGAGGCGATGGTGCAGGAGTGTCTGCCGGGACCGGAAATCACGACGGATGTGTTTGTCGGACCCTCGGGGCGCTTGCTGGGGCTGTGTTCGCGCGAGCGGATCGAGGTGCGCTGGGGGGAGGCGGCGAAAGCGGTGACCGTGGATGTCCCTGAAATTTCAGCGGCCTGCGAAACGCTGGCGAAGATGTTCGGGCCTTCCGGCCCGTTCACGGTGCAGTGCCTGCTGAAGGAGGGGCGGCCGCATTTCACCGAAATCAACGCCCGCATGGGGGGCGGGCTGCCGCTGGCCTTCGCGGGGGGTATGAACGGGCATGTGCGGCTGCTGCGTGAGCTGGCGGGACTGGAGAATCCGGATTTTGATCTGCATGAGGTTCGAACCGGCGTCCACATGAGCCGCTTTGACGATGCGGTGTTTTTAACGGAGGCTGACGAGGGTGTGAGGTTTACTTAAACCTGAAGCCGTGAGATCTTTGCTGTGAATCCGCACAATCTCATGGGCTGCAAGGAATTGTCGGGAATGCTCGACAGACCGCATGGGTATGCCTCGATTCCCGACAATCCCTTTCGCTCCATGA
>JAFIGD010000006.1 GCA_020831625.1 Verrucomicrobiota bacterium
CGTCATTCGTCATTCGTCACTCTACACTCGACACTCGTCATTCGTCACTCGTCACTCGTCATTCGTCACTCTTCTCATCACTCCCCCGGCTTGACCTTTTGTCTCAATGCCTTATAGGCCCGACACCGATTTTAACCCGAACCAGGAGAACCCATTGAGCACGCAAACCAAAACCTTCAAAACCGAAGTCAGTCAACTCCTCGATCTGGTGATTCACTCGCTGTATTCCAACAAGGAGATTTTTCTGCGCGAGTTGGTCTCCAACGCCTCCGACGCCATCGACCGGGCCCGCTTCGAGGCCCTGTCCAACAGCGACCTGCACGAGCCCGAAGGCGGCTGGCGAATCAAGCTGGTCCCGAACAAGGATGAGAACACCCTGACGATCATCGACAATGGCATCGGCATGAACGAGGTCGAGCTGGAAACCAACATCGGCACCATCGCCAACTCCGGCACCAAAGCCTTCCTCAAACAGTTGAAAGAGGCCGAGGCCAAAGACCGGCCCGAACTCATCGGCCAGTTCGGCGTGGGCTTCTACGCCTCCTTCATGGTGGCCGAAAAAGTGGAGATCCTCACCCGCCGCGCCGGCGAAACCCAGGCCTGGCACTGGACCTCAACCGGCGACGGCACCTACGAAATCGAGGAGTCCGCTCGCGAGCAACACGGCACCACCATCACCCTGCATCTGCGCAAAGAAGAGGACGAGGACGGCGCTGAAGACTTCACGGCGGAATATAAACTCCGTGAAATCGTGAAAAAATATTCCGACTACATCGCCTTCCCGGTGGTCATGGACGTGAAACGCTCCGAAAAGGACGAAGAGGCGTCCAAAGAGGGCGAGGATCCCGTCTATAAGGACGTGATCAAAGAGGAAACGCTCAACTCCATGAAGGCGATCTGGACCCGGCCCAAGTCCGAGGTCACCGAGGAGGAGTACCACACCTTCTACAAAGCAGCGTTCCACGACTGGGAGGAGCCCCGCAATATCATCCACTGGTCCGCCGAGGGCACCACCGAATTCAAAGGTCTGGTATTCATTCCGAAAAAAGCGCCCTTTGATCTGTTTTACAATGACGAGGCCAAAGGCCTGCACCTCTATGTGAAGCGTGTGTTCATCATGAACGACTGCAAAGAGCTGGTCCCCGGCTACCTGCGCTTCGTGAAGGGTGTGGTCGACAGCGCCGACCTGAGTCTGAATGTGTCGCGCGAAATCCTCCAGAACAACCCGCTGGTCCGCCGCATCGGCAAAAACGTGGTCAGCAAAGTCCTGAGCACCCTCAAGGACTTGCAGGAAAAAGACACCGAAGCCTACGAGGATTTCTGGAAAGAGTTCGGCAAAGTCGTCAAGGAGGGCATGCATACCGACCACGCCAACAAGGACAAGATCAGCCACCTGCTCCGCTTCGAGTCCTCCAAAACCGAACCCGGCAAAACCGTTTCGCTCAAGGACTATCTGGACCGCATGCAGCCGGATCAGAAAGAAATCTATTACCTCACCGGCGAAAGCCGCGCGGTGGTGGAGAACTCCCCGCTGCTGGAAGCTTTCAAAGCCCGCAATCTCGAAGTGCTGTTCCTGACCGACACCATTGACGAGTGGGTCATTCCCGCCCTCGACACCTACGAGGAAAAACCGCTCAAGGGCATCCACCGCGGGGATGTCAATCTCGACTCCGAAGAAGAGCAAAAAGAAAAAGAAACCAAACTCAACGAAGCGAAAGAAACCTACGCCTCCGTTCTGGAGGCCCTCAAAAAAGGTCTCGGCGACAAGATCAAAGAGGTCCGCTTCTCCAAACGCCTCACCGATTCGGCGGCGGTGCTCGTGTCCGACGACAGCGGCATCGACGCCAACATGGAGCGAATGATGAAAGCCATGGGGCAGGTCGTTCCCGTCGCTCCGCGCATCCTCGAACTCAATCCATCCCACCCGGTTTTGACCAAGCTCAAAACCATGGTGGAGGCGAACGCCGAGGATCCCGAAATCACCGAGTATGCCGAACTCCTTCGGGATCAGGCTGTGCTCACAGAAGGGGGCGACCTGGAAAATCCCGCCCGCTTCGCTCAGCAAATCAGCAAACTCATGGCGAAATAAGCTCCCGTGATTGCCGCGGCCCTCCATGAACCGGAGACCCTGAAAGCCCTGCTCGGCGAACACCCCATGTTCGCCGCGGGGCTTTTGTTGATGTTGGGCTACTTCATCGGCAAACTCGCCGCCAAACTGAAACTCCCGGAGGTGACCGGGTACATTCTCGCCGGTCTGCTGGTGGGCGAATCGGTGACCGGGATTTTCCCGGCCAAGATGAACGAGTCGTTCGCCATCATCACCGAAACCGCGCTCGGTCTCATCGCCCTGGCCATCGGGGTCGAATTCTCCAAATCCAAACTGCGCCGGATCGGCCGGGCCACCGTCCTGATCAATTTCACCCAGGTGACCGCCACGCTGGTGTTCGTCACCCTGGCACTGCTGCTGATGGGCATGGAGGCCCCCTTCGCCCTGTTGCTGGGCGCGGTGGCCACCACCACCGCCCCGGCCGCCTCCATGGCGGTCGCCCAGGCCATGCGGGCCCGCGGCAAATTCATCGATTATATTCACAGCGTCATCGCGCTG
This sequence comes from Verrucomicrobiota bacterium, assembly GCA_020831625.1. Lineage (GTDB taxonomy): Bacteria > Verrucomicrobiota > Kiritimatiellia > SS1-B-03-39 > UBA6053 > PXAS01. The sequence continues at coordinate 2,606 of JAFIGD010000006.1, forward strand.
GGCGACGCCGGCTGTCTCCTACTGTTCGGACTGATTCTTTCCTTCACCGGCAAACTCATGGGCGCAACCAGCGACGGCTCCACCGATGTGATGTACGCCCTCCGCGAGGTCGGTGTCTCGCTGCTGCTCGGTCTTGTGGGCGGCTTTGTGCTCCACCGCGTCACCCGCAACAAAAAAGGCCAGAACGAATTGCTGATCCTCACCCTCGGGGTCATTTTCATGAGCACCGCCACCGCGATCATTTTCCACCTGTCCCCCCTGCTCTCCAACATGACCATGGGCTGCGTGCTCGTCAACCTCTCCGCCCGCAATCACCGGCTGTTCCGAATTCTGGAGCCCGTCACCCCGCCGCTCTACGCCCTGTTTTTTGTGATTGCCGGAACGGAACTCAATCTGGAAGTCTTCACCCGCAAAGACCTCGCCCTCATGGGCGGCGTCTATATCCTCGTCCGGGCGCTGGGCAAATACTTCGGAGCCTGGGCGGGCTGCAAGCTCGGCGGCATTCAGGAGCCGATCCGCTCCAATCTGGGATGGTGCATGCTTCCACAGGCCGGGGTCGCTCTGGGCCTGGTGCTGCTCATTCAAACCTCGCCGGTGATGCAGCGCCTGTCCGAGTCCCAGGTGGGGGTGCTCAACGATATGGTCAATATTATCCTGATGTCGGTTTTTGTGAATGAACTGGTTGGACCGCCCCTGCTCAAAATGGCGATCCTCAAGGGCAATCAGGACCCGGATCCCGAAGACGAAGAGGAGAACGATCATGAATTTCTATGAGATCACCTGCGAAGCCGCCTGCACGGCCAACATCCCCGCCCGCCACCGCGAAGATCTGCTGAAGGCCGCCGCCCACAAAGCCATGTCCGCGCCGGCCCTGAAGGCGCTCGGGGAGGACCGCATCTACAATGCGCTGCTCGACCGTGAACACCAGGGCAGCACCGGTTTCGGCGGCGGCGCCGCGATCCCCCACGCCCGCTTCGACGAACTCGATGAATTCGTCCTGTTTATCGTCACCAGCCGGCATCCCATCGATTTCGAGGCGGTCGACAACAAAAAAGTCACCGTGTTTTTCATTCTCATCGGCCCCTCAAACGCGGTCAAAGAACACCTCAAGGCGCTCGCGGGCATCTCGACCGTCATCGCCAGAACCAATCTGGTGGCCGAACTCAAACTCGCGTCCGACGGGTCGGTGCTGTACGAAAACTTTCTCAGCAAAACCCGGGACGAGAAACCCGCCAAGCTTCAGAAAAAACAGAAACTTCTCGTGGTGGTCCTCTACGAGGAGGACCGCTTTTACGATCTGCTGGAGTATTTTCTCGAAGAGGGCATCGACGGGGCCACGGTGATCGACTCCATCGGCATGGGCAAATATATTTCCAATATTCCCCTGTTCTCCAGTTTCGTGAGCTTCATGAACGAGGACCACAACCAAAGCCGGACCATCATCGCCACCGTGCCCGAAAATCAGGTGGAGCAGATTGTCAACGGCATTGAGGACATCACCGGCGATCTCGACAAAACCCAGGGCGCGATGATCATGGTGCTGGACCTGGCCTTCACCAAAGGCTCCATGAAAATGATGTGAGCCGAAAAGAATGCGGGCACGGCCCGCGGACGGGTTAAATGTCTTTCCGGGGTTTGATCCGGAGTTCGGGGTGCACCGCCGCCACAAAGCTGTTCGCGGGAACCGATTCATTCAAAAACACGTTGGCGCCGATGGTGCTCCCGCTGCCGATCACCGTGTCCCCGCCCAGAATGGTGCTGTTGGCATAAATCACCACATCGCTCTCCACCGTGGGATGCCGCTTGACGTGCTTGATCGGCAGTCCGTTTTCGTCCAGGGGAAAACTTTTCGCGCCCAGGGTCACGCCCTGATAAATTTTCACCCGGTCGCCGATCACCGTGGTTTCGCCCACCACCACTCCCGTGGCGTGATCGATGAAAAAACTTCGCCCCACGGTCGCGCCGGGATGCAGATCCACCCCCGTTTTGGCGTGGGTCCATTCGCTCATAATCCTCGGCACCACCGGGACATCCAGCCGGTACAGCTCGTGCGCGAGCCGGTGCGCCGCGATGGCCAGAAGCCCCGGATACGCCAACTGCACCTCGGCATAGGTCAACGCCGCCGGATCCCCGTCATACGCCGCCCGGATATCATCAATCACAAATTCCCGAATACAGGGAAACGACCCGAAAAAAGCCTCCAGAATCCTCTGGGATTCGGCGCGGACATCCAGACCGGAAGGCATCTCCCCCTCGGTCATGGCCGCCCGTCCGTACCAGCGGAACGGCAGACTGCGCTCAATCTGAGGGCGGAGATGCCGCCAGGCGTGGCTTAACCGGCGCAATAAAAAAACGCTGAATTCATCGATGCCGATGCTGCCAGGATTCATCCGGCCCGGCAAAAGCAGGTCGATCAACATCCGCAAGGCCGAAACCACCTCGGCGGGATCGGGATAATCCGACAGGATATTCTCCGGAAGATCCTCGGCGGCATCCTGATACAGGGGATGCAGGCGGCGGACGGTGTCATATAAAAACTGGCTGGGCTGATCGTGTTCATTCTGCGTCATACCGTAAATCCTAGCGGCACGGAAGAGAACTGTCCACTTTTGATTCCATCCTTTTTTGAAATCGGCTATAGCGTTCCCATGTCCTCCGCCGCATCCACTTCCGGGATTCTGAACCGCGTCCGCAGCACCGTCCTGGCCACTGCCGCGGGCTTTCCGCGCGAATCCGAGATCCACTCCCTGCGCGGGCGCCTGACCCCGGCCCTGGAACGCGGCTATTTCACGCCGTCCGAAGATGAACAGATCCGGGAACTCTACGCCCGCTATCTCCACGCCCGCACCGCGCTCTATCTCTCTCTCGAAGAGCTCCGCAAACAGCTCCCCCGGTGGCACCGCGCCAAAAACCCCGAAGCGGTTCAGGCTTTTCTCCTGGGATGGACCTCGGGTTGCATCCTCATGCGGGCCGCACGCTATCTGGTGACCGAATTTTACCCGTCCCCCGCTCTCCGGAAACTCCTCAACGAGGCCGAACCCCGTTACGGAATTCCCGAAGGCAGTCTCGATCAGATCTATCGCACCGCCACCCATCCGCTGGTGTTGCTGCGCTTTCTTCACGCCGCCCGCTTTGCGGAACGGCATGCCGATCAAATCGAGGCGCTCAGGGACTGTGCCGAATATACCGGCATCCTCGAACTCCTGGATCAAGAACAGGCCTTTATCGAACGGCAGACCCGTAAACATGCCCGCGCCCTGCTTGAAAACCGCTGGAGCCGCCTGCGCGCGAAGCCCGGCCTGACCTATCAGCGGATCATGTGGGAAATTTTTGAAACCTCCGGCCGCGCCATCGCCGAAATGCGGAATCCGTTTCACCGCAAACGGGTCACCCGCAAAATCCGCCGCCAGGTTTCCGAGGTTCTTCAACCCGGTGATATTCTGATTACCCGCCACGACGACGCGCTCAGCAATCTCTTTCTCCCCGGCTTCTGGCCCCATTCGGCCCTGATCATCGGTCACACCGGGCAACGCGAGGCCCTCGGCATCCAAGTCGATTCCCGGCGCCGGCTCGCCGCCCGGCCGCCCCTGTGTGTTCTGGAGGCCAAAAAAGACGGCGTCCGCTTCCGCTCCCTGCGTGAAACCCTCCGGGTGGACGCTTTTGTTCTCCTCCGCCCCCGCACACTCAGCGAAAGTGATCTGAAATCGGTTATCGAACGCGCCTTTTCCCATGAAGGGAAACTGTATGACTTCAGCTTCGATTTCACCCGCGCCGACCGTCTCGTCTGCACCGAAGTCATCTACCGCAGTTTTGAAGGGTTCGGCGATATCGCCTTCACCTTGCGGCGCCGGGCGGGACGCTTCACCCTCTCCGCCGAGGATCTTCTCCGGCAAAGCCTCCAAACGAACCTGTTTGATGTGGTCCTGCTCTACGGAATTCCCGGAAATCACATCTTCAGCGGCGAGCGGGCCCGACAAATTTTACTGAGATCCCTATCTATGATACAATAATGTATCGCTAGGTTTCAATAACGACATTTTAACATTAATTCAGTTGAACGAACAGATTCCAATCGTATCAAAGGACATCAGAACGACCCGAAAGGCAGTATGATTTTAGTCGCAATCACCCTTGAAACCCCCAAACACCTCAAGCAATTTTTACCCTACCTCTCAGTTTTGAACGAGAGATACCACCCCTTTTTAGGACAGGCCATTACAGAAATCGAGCCTGGAAAATGGGTCTCCTCTGTGAAACCCTTCCACGCGGGAATCTTCCCCTATCTCTGCATGGATGCAATGATCTACACCGGGCAGGCCCATACAAGGCTCTATTTTGCAAATGATATACTCGATTTTTCGATGGATCAGGAGGTGTCCGAAAGTGATATCAGCCGGCTGATGCAGCAAAACCCGTCAGAAACCAATCCGAAGTCCCAAAAAGCCTGCAGCCATTACCAGGGATTCGGCCGCCGCATTGACATGGCCCTGAACGCCATTGGACGTCTTGTCTTCGATTCGCTGCACTCCTTGACAAAAGTTGAGACGGATGTGCTCCGGGAATTGCGCCGCTTACAGTTTGATCACTATAGGGACCCGTGTATCACCCGCACCTACGGACTTCAGAAACAAGTGGCCTCCAAACTCGGGAAATCTCCGGTCGCGGTGCATAAATCCCTGAAAAGTTCGAAGTATGAATTGTTGGCGGACAGCGCCAACACCATGAAGTCGATCCTGGCGTAAGCGTTAGGCTCAGAATGCGCCGAAAAAGATTGAGCTGAACGTGGTGATCGGCGAAGTCTCCCGGAAGTCATCCAGTGTCGCCCGGGCCTCATCCACCAAAGACTCCACTTTGCGGTAAAGCACATCCTCGGTCATTAACAGGGTCAACGTTCCCTGTTCCTCGGTCAACCGTTCCGTAAACTCCCGAAGGCCGGCAATCGTGGCGCTGAGATCCTCATAAAGTTGCGCATCCGAACTCAACAGTTTGCCCACCGTGCCTTCTCCCTGCTCTATCCGGGAGAACACCCGTTTGGCATCCGCCGAAACCTCATTGAAGTTCTCGGTAAGGGCTAACAATTGGTCGTGCAGAGCTGAATCGTTGATCAGCCGGGCGATCGTCCCCTCCCCTTGATCCACTTTTTCGGAAATGGCGCGTAAATTGCCGGTGAAGCCCTGGATATCCTCCAGAATCCCGCCGTCCACAAGGGCCTCTCGGATCAAATGAATGGTCTGGGTGGCCTCATCAAGGAGATTGGTCACCGGCTGGCCTTTGAGGGCGGCATAGCCCTCCTCCGGCAACAGCGGGCGGGATTCGGATCCCTCATCCACCAGAAGCCGCATCCCCCCCAACATCGAGGAGGGTTCAATGATAAATCGATAATCCTCATGCAGCTCCACCGAACGGGTCAGGCGGAGCTTTAAATTCACGCCCCGCCCGCTGCTCGGCACATTGATTTCGTTGACATTTCCGATCTGCACCCCGCGCATAAACACCGGCTCCCCGTTGCGGAGGCCGCCGATATTCTCGAAATGCACATCCAGAAAATAAGCCCGCTCAAAAAAGCGGTTCTGACTGATCACCAGGGTCAGGGTCAACAGCACCACCAGAATCACAAACATAAAAGCGCCCACCACAATTTCGGTGGTCACATCACTACGGCGTTTTTTGGAACTCATTTCAGAATCCTTTCAGGAAAATCATCAAAAAAATCGGGGTTAATGCACTGGGAATCGAGAAATCCCCGCACAATTTCATTCTTCGAATGCAGAAACTCACGGGGCGGGGTGACTTCCAGCACGGTGCCCTGATGCAGCATGGCGATCCGGTCGGAAATCGTCAGAGCGCTGATCATATCGTGCGTCACCACCACACTGGTCACACCCAGGTCCTTCTGCAAGGTGAAAATCAGTTCATCAATTGTGCGGGACGTCACCGGATCCAGACCCGAGGTCGGCTCGTCATACAGCAGAATATCCGGTTCCGTGACCACCGCCCGGGCCAGCCCCGCCCGTTTCTGCATCCCCCCGGAGATATCCGCCGGCAACTTTTCCGCAGCCTCCTCCAGCCCCACTTTCGCCAGCACGCTTTCCACCCGCTCATGAATTTCAGATTCCGGAAATTTTCCGTTTTCGCGGAGCGGCAACGCCACATTTTCAAACACCGTCAGCCACTGCAGCAACGCCGCGCTTTGAAAGAGATATCCGAACCGCTTGCGGACCTCCTCCAGTTCGCGTCCGTCCAGTTCGTTGATATTGATGCCGTCAATCACCACCTCGCCCTCCGTGGCCTTCAATAAACGGACCATATGTTTCAACGTCACGCTTTTTCCGGCCCCCGAGGTTCCCACCAGGGAGATCGTTTCGCCGGGATGCACATGAAGATTAAACCCGCGCAACACGGGTTTTTCTCCGAACACCTTAATCACATTGTTGAAGCGAATCATCCGTAAAACAGTTTGGTGAGAATGAACCCGGTGATGAGAATCACCAGGAAGGAGGTGACCACGGTCTGACGCGTGGCCCGGCCCACGCCCACCGCGCCGCCGGTGGTGGCGAAACCGGTATGGCACGCCACGGTGCAAATAATCGCCCCGAAGCAAAACGCCTTGAACAGCCCCGTATAAAGATCCTTCACATCCGCATACTGCACCGCGTTGTCCAAATACGCCTGCGGATCAATTCCAAGCTGGGTGAACCCGATGATCGCCCCGCCGGCCACCGCCAGCACATCGGTGTATAAGGTCAGCAGCGGCATCATTACCAGGAGAGCCACCAGCCGAGGCATCACCAGATATCGAATCGGGTCAATCGACATAATCTCCAGCGCCGCGATCTCCTCGCTCACAGTCATGGTCCCCAACTGCGCGGAGATACTGGACCCCACGGACGCCGCGATGATCAAACCGGTCATAAACGGCCCCATTTCCCGAAGCATCACCACCGTCACCGCGCCGCCCACCTGCACCTCCTGACCGAACCGGGCCAGCTCCATTCCCGTCTGCACCGCGAAAATCATCCCCGTGAACAGCGCCACCACACTCAGCACCGGCAGACTTTTGATCCCGGTGAAAAAAAGCTGATAAACCACTTCGGCCCGGTTTCGTTTCCCGAACATCAGCGGAATATACAGGATCGCTTTGAGCGTCATCAGCACCGCCTGACCCACCTGTTGCATGAAAAACAGACCGTTATAGCCCCAGCGGGCGAACAGGCTGTTGCAGGTTGGACATTGATAAGGTTCGCGGGTAATCATAATTCCTCAGTGCTCCTACCACCAAAGCGGAGAAAATACAGCAACCGCAATTGATTATTTCCCGGTTCACGCCGCCAGCCCAGCAGCCCTTTCAGCAGATTCACCTCCCGCTCCCCGTCTCCGCTTTCAACACTCATCAAGGGAAACAGACTCCGGTACCGGTAGTCCTCGCGCTTCAGAGACCGATAAAATCCCCACAGAATTTCCGTGTCCACGGCCTCCCCCACCTGCTCCCGGCGGTAGAGATGCCAAAACGGAGCCCAGTTGCGTTCAATCGGTCCGTCCCGGAAAGGATTGAGGTCCGGAAACACCGTCCGGCGCGCGGGACCCTCGCGGTGATAAGAATGTGAAAACAGCGGCCAGACTTTCTTGTAATCCCGAAGCGTCTCCCCGGTTTCAGAATCCGCCTCGTGAAAGGACTGATAAACGGGAACCACAAACGTTCGGGTCTTATCCGTGTACCCTCCCCGGTGGGTTTCATGCGACCCGATCGGCCACAGGAAAAAATCCCGGCGGGTGTCCCCAATGGTTTTGCGGCCGTAAAGGGGCCACAAATAAAATTTATCGGTCGCTCCCTTACTCACCTGTACAAACGGCCAGGGGCCGAAAAGCCGGTTTTTCTCCTCTCCGACATGATACCTGAAAAACGGCGGTAAAATCCACCAGCTTTCCTGGTCCGGCGTTTCAAGATGTCCGGTGATCGGAAACAGAATCCAGCCGCGGCCCTCCATTCGGGGATGCGTGTATTCGACAGACGTCCAAAAAGGCCAGAGAATGAATTCTTTGCGCCCGAGCCCCTCCCGCTCACTGTATCCGTAAAACGGAAACACCCGCCCCCGCCGGACCGCATCCCCCTCGGTTCTTGAAAAGACCGGCCATACCCAGCTCTCCGCCTCCACATCCCGCACGCGGCTGCGGACATAGAGCGGAAAGAGCGTGAACGAGATCTCGTCCCACAACAAAAACTCATGAAGACTGCCCCCGAACGGAAACACCGCCAAATACGTCTCTCCGTGCTTGTCGCGCCCCTGAAAATACACCGGGAACACCCAAACACGGTATCGGGAGCCCGGATCATTCACATCCCGGTTGAGTCCGAACGCGACCAGAAACCGCCACACATGCTGCTCCTCCCGAAAAGACTGTTTCGCCACCGGCCAGAGAATTTCCCGCCGGTGAACCTCATCCCCCGCATGATTCCAGGAGGCCAGCAAAGGACGCAACGCCCCGAAATGCCACCCCTCCGGCGTCTCGATCCGCTCATAAACCGGCCCCGCGATTTTTTGCCGGTCATTCTCATGCACATCCGTCCAGCGACCATAGAACGGCCCCCAGTCTGATCGCATCGGCGGGGACGCCTGCACGAGCGTCGCGCAAACCCCGGCAAAAAGGATCAACCGAAAAAAACACAGACGCGGCAAACCGATCACATCCCTCCCAAAGCGACACTCACGGTTTTCGCCAGTGAATTGGCCAGACTTTCGGTCACAGCCGCATCCGGCCCCTCCACCATCACCCGGCACATCGACTGCGTGCCGCTGTAGCGGATCAAAATACGCCCGTTGCCCCGCAAAGTTTTTTCCGCCGCCGAGATCGCCTCCTGTATCGACTTCACCTCTTCAATCGGAGGCTTGTCGGTCACCGCCACATTGATCAGTTTTTGCGGATACAGCTGCATCACCTGGGAGAGTTCCGAGAGTTTTTTCTTTTCCGCCTGCATCACCCACAACAACTGCAGCGCGGCGATAATGCCGTCACCGGTCGTATGAATATTTTTACAGATAATATGCCCGCTGGGTTCGCCGCCAAGCACGCCCCCCTTTTCCAACATTCCCTGCAACACATACCGGTCCCCCACCTGGGTCATGGTGTGCTCAATGCACAGCGACTCCATACATTTCACAAATCCGAAGTTGCTCATCACCGTCGTCACCACATGATTGTTCGGGAGAGCCCCGTTTTGCTTCATGTGCCGGGCCAGAATCGCGATAATGTGGTCTCCGGTCAGTTCCTCGCCCTTTTCGTCCACGGCGATGATCCGGTCGCCGTCCCCGTCAAACGCCAGCCCCAAATCGGCCCGGGTCTCCCGAACCTTGCGAATCAGATCATCCGTGTGCTGCGAACCGCAGTTGTCATTGATGTTCAAACCGTTCGGCTGATTGTGAATCGCCACGACCTCCGCGCCCAGCTCATCAAAAATGATCGGCGCAATCTTATACGTCGCCCCGTTGGCGCAATCCAAAACAATGCGCAGGCCCTCCAGCGAAAGCGTGTTCGGAAAACTTTTTTTACAGAAAACAATATAACGCCCGATCGCGTCATCAATGCGCTTGGCGCGGCCGACCTCGTTCGAAACCGGCCGAAGGTTTTTGATGCGCCCGGACGTGATGATATCCTCGATTTCATCCTCCACCTCGTCCGGCAGCTTCATGCCGTCATGGGAAAAAATCTTAATCCCGTTGTCCTCAAACGGGTTGTGAGACGCCGAAATCACCAGGCCCGCGTCGGCCCGCATGCTGATCGTGGAGAACGCGATCCCCGGGGTCGGAATCGGACCCAGCAGAAACACATCCACCCCCATGGAACAAATGCCCGCCGACAGCGCGTTCTCCAGCATATAGCCGCTCACCCGGGTGTCTTTGCCGATCACAATCCGGCGCCTGCGCCCCGGACAATGCGCGCGCTTGCACACAAACGCGGTCGCCCGCCCGATTTCCAGCACGCTTTCCGCAGTCATTAAACCGGTGTTCGCGACACCGCGCACACCATCAGTTCCAAACATTCTCGCCATGAGATTTCTCCGGGGGGGCTTCAATTATACGAACGGTTTGAACAGACAAACCACCGCCTCTACATGCGCGTTTAAACGCGAAAACACAAGGTTTTTCTCGGACGCATCCAGACGGTGCACCGCGTCGGGAACCGACGAATTCCCGTCTCCGGGGCGCTCCGCCAGGGCCCGCAGCGCCTCATCCGTCTCCGGGGCCGCAAGCACATCCCGCACCCGCCGTTCATGCTGCTGCCAGTGCGCCTGGATCAAGGGCCCTTCCCCGCCGGACGCCGTGAGCAGCCCGATCCATTTCCCCATCTGACGCAACCGCTCCTCTTTGGCCGACGCAATCACTCCCAGCGCGCCCTCACAGCAGCGGGCGCGATAGGGATCATCCTCCATCCGCGCCTGCCGGAAACTCCGGTACCAAAGCTCCAGCGCATGCAAATTCCCCAGAAACCGGACATTTGCACGCAGCTTCTTGATCGGATCGCGAATCCGCCCCGGCGTGTAAGCCTGATGCCGGAATCCGCCGTCATCCGCGGACCGGTACAAATGCCCCGCCTCGCTCATATCCTCCCGCAAAACCCCGCCGGCCGCGAGAATCGTGCCGAACTCCGCCGTACAGGGCCCCACCACCCCCCCCTGACCTCCCAGAAAAATCGGCGGCTGATCCAACAGCACCCCCCGGGGCACGTCCCCGAAAAGCGAGGCTGTCGCCTTGTCCGCGTGAGGCGTGAAATTAAAGTGAATAAACGAAGATCCCACCTCACTGTGATCTTTGCGGCTCGTCCCTCCCGCCATCAGCACATCGCAAAAATTAACCAGACTGCCCAGGGTCACAAACGGAAACAAGATCGTTTGTTTCAGCCCGACCGTATGGGCGATTCCGGCCTCCTCCTCCAGCAGACAGCCCGGACGGACATGCGCGCCCGAACCGCATGAACTCTCGTCCAGGAAAACCGACCCCGTGAAAAAGCCCCCTTTCAGGGCAACCTCGTGTCCCAGTTGGCAATCCACGACCGTGGCCGGGGTTTCGCCCCCGATCACACAGCCCGGCCCGATGGAAAGGTCCGGTCCCTCCAGCCTTGTGCCCGGATGCAACACCACGCCCGGCGCGATCCGTTCCACATTCACATCCTCGTCCACAAACACCGACGCGGGCTGCGGCATCAGCACCCCGCGCCTTAACAGCTTGATTATTTTTGCATCGTCGTCGAGCGGAAAGGAAGGCGGCAGTGGAATGTCCATGCCATACAGTCTGTGCTTTTTCCGGGAAAAGGTCAAGAGAAGAGAAAAGGCCCCTTTCAACACGAAAGGGGCCTGATTCACTTCGGAAAAGAGTCCGAATTAATTGTATTTCACCGAGCAGCCGTAGGGCTGGGTCTGCGCGACCGGAACGGGCTCGCCCGCCAGCAGCGCGGCGACCGCTTCCCGCACGTAATTGCGGGCCTCGGGAATATCCGCGGGATTTGTGGAACGAACACTGTCAATCGCACCCTGATAGGCGATGTTGCCTTCCGTATCGATGACAAACATGTGCGGTGTCGTGCGGGCGCCAAAAGCGCGGCCCACGGTGCCGTCTTCATCAATCAGCACCGCATGGGCATTGATTTCTTTTTCTTCGATGGTGCTCAGCTGGTCCTCCGCCGACTTCCACCCCTGGGTGCCGGGAGCCGAAGAACAGATACTCAGCCAGATCACGCCCTTTTCAGCCATTTCGGCCTGAAGCGCCTGCATGTGGCCGTCGCGGTAAAATTTCACCACAAACGGACATCCGTGGTTCACCCATTCAAGCACCACAATCTTGCCCTCAAAATCGGACAGCGAATGCTCGTTGCCATGACCGTCGGGAAGCGTGAACGCCGGAGCCGCATCGGCATGCGCGGTCGCGATACCGAGCGAAAGGCCGGCCACTGCAAGGATTTGCATTAATTTCTTCTTCATTGTTATTTCTCCATTCTGTTTCGGGTTGACTCAGCCATCGTTTCCAACGGCATCACAAAGTGTCCAGGGCTTCAAAAATAATCCCCGGACTTAACTGCTCCGGCAGGATTTTTGTGTCCCCGCCGGACGCATACAGCAAATACACCGGAACCCCTCTCCGCCCGTATCGCGCCAGAAAGTCGCCAATCACATCATCCCGTGCGGTCCAGTCCGCCCGGAGCGTGACCACGCCGTGATCCTGAAAAGCCTGCATCACGTCATCGCGGTGAAGCGTAGTGAACTTGTTGATTTTACATATTGTGCACCACTCCGCCGTAAAGTCAATGAACACGCGCTGATTCTCGGCAAGAAGTTGCTCCAGCCGCTCCGGCGTGAACGGCTGATAATGCAGAGGAACCCCTTCCGCCAGAAGCTCTTCCGCCAATTCCGGCGTCACGTCCATCCAGCGCACCGGTTCCCCCGCCTCAATCCGCGCCCGCAGGCTGTCCGAAAGCTCCGAGGCCGGCGCGTGATACCCGAAAGCGATCCAGCCCGACAGAATCAGCAGCAAAACCGTCATCCCTTTGGCAATCTTTTGCACCCCCTGCCTGCGATGGGTCGCGCCCCAGGTTCCCAGAACCCAGGCCGCAAAGGCGATCATCATCATCGCACCAATCACCCTCACCATCACCGCGCCAGGCACCAGACTGTTGAGCACATACAGCATCACCCAAAGGAAAAGCACCATCAGGAACGCCGAACCCTGCTTGAACGTCACCATCCACATCCCCGGCGGCGGCAGTTTTTCGATCAGTTTAGGACTGAACGCCAGCAAAACATACGGCGAGGCGATCCCGATGCCCATCGCCGTGAAGGCCAGGAAACCCACAAACACCGTCTGCGTCAGCATCCAGCCGATCATCGCCGCCATAAACGGACCCGTGCAGGGCGTCGCGATCACCGTCAGCAACACCCCCTGGAAAAAGGAGCCCGCATACCCTTTCTTTTGGGTCAGATCACCGCCCACCGTCGTCAAAGAACTCCCCATTTCAAATACCCCGAACAGATTCATCGTGAACAGGGTCAGCACTAAGAGCAATGCGATAACCACCCGCGGATCCTGGAACTGCGCGCCCCAGGCCGCGCCCAGCGCCCCGACGATCGCGCCGAGAATCCACAGCGACACCAGAATCCCGCCCGCAAACACCAGCGCGTGAATCTTCACGCTCTTGGAATCCCCCTGGGCCTGCTCAACAAATCCGGAGATTTTCAAACCCAGCACCGGGAAAATACACGGAAGCAAATTCAGCATAATCCCCGCGACAAACGCGCCCGCCAACGCGCCCACCAGCCCCCGGGCCTCCGGTTCGCCGCCGGAAACAATCCCGGAAGCACCGCGTCCCGATTCAGCGCGGGCGTCGACTTTGAACGCCCGGCCGTCTATATCATCCCCGAATCCCTCATCATGAACCAACACGCCCCGCAAACGCTCCGGAACCGAATCCCCCTGCAGAGTGCCGTGAATCATCACCCCGTCCCCGCTCACCTCCACCCGGAATCCGTCCAGCAAAACCCAGGTCATTTCATCCAGCGGGAAAAAAGACAGATCGCCCGGCGGAAGTTCAACACCCGCCGGATGCGTCACCTTCAACGCGACCTCCCGGCCGGAAACGGAATAGGTCGCCTCCCATCCCTCGAACGCGCGCGGAAGATCCCGCCGGACCGCCTCAAACCGCGGATCCCGCTCGCCGGGCTCCCCGGCGGTGAGGGTAATTGAAGCCTCGCCGGAACCCGGCAGACAAATATCTTTACACTCCAGCCAGTCCGCTGTCGCCGAAATCGTCAGCGTCTCGCCCGTGCGCAGGTTGGACGGCGTCCGCACCGGAATCAGCAGAATCACCTCGTCCTTGTACCCGAAGGAAACAATAAAATCGCCCTCCACAAACTGAACCGGCGCGGGCCATTCAATTTCTCCGATCTCGACACCGTCCGGCGTCTCCCATCGAAACGAGGTCGGCATCCCGGAATCCCCCGGATGTTCCCAGTAAATATGCCAGTCGGGACGCATCTCAAACCGGGCACCCAGCCAAACCGTCTCCCCCGGCTCAAAGATTTCCCGCTCCGCAATCAGCGAAAACGTGGTGTTGTGCTCATCCTCCGGCTCCGGTTCTACCGACACCGTATCCGCGCGGGAAAGCGGATTCGAAACAAACTGCGCCGGCAATGCGGGCGCAATAAACAACCAAAACAACGACAAACTGAGGATTTTCGAATAAATCATAGATAACCATAAGACGGAAAAGACGGAAGATCATTACAAAAAACAAAGTATCCTTGACAAACCCGTGATTTCCACTAGCTCTGCGCCCCCACCAATTTATAAATCTTTACCGAACATGAGAGGGGGTGAATACGTTCATGAGTACCGAAGTTAAACTGAAAAAAGGCGAATCTGTCGACCGCGCAATGCGTCGGTTGAAAAAGAAACTCGACAAGGAAGGCACCTTGCGCGAACTGCGCAACCGTTCCCACTACGAAAAACCCTCTGAAAAGAAACGGCGCAAACAGGCCCGCGCCCGCAGCCGGACCTTCCGCCCCATTACCGGACCGTCCTACTGACAGGACCCTCCGCATAAAAAACGCCCGGCATGACCGGGCGTTTTTTTTGGGGCTGAATGAGCAGCGAATTTTGATGAAACAAAAATAGAACAACTCCGTGTCTATCCGTGTTCATCCGTGGTTCAGCTCCATCTTTAGCCAATATACTGCTGGAACAGCCAGGTGGACAGATACCGCTCACCGGTGTCGCAACCGATGGTGACGATTTTCTTCCCGGCATTCTCGGGCCGTTTCGCATACTCAATCGCGGCATGAACATTTCCGCCCGCGGAAATCCCGATCAGGATCCCCTCCTCCCGCGCACAGCGGCGGGCCATTTCCCCGGCCTCCTCCTCGGTGATGTGCATCACTTCATCCACCACATCCCCGTGATAGTTGTTCGGCACGAAACCGGCACCGATGCCCTGGATCTTGTGCGGACCCGGAGAACCGCCGCTCAGCACCGGCGAACCTTTCGGCTCAACCGCCACCGCCTTGAAGGACGGATTCTTTTCTTTCAGGAATTTTCCGGCGCCGCTGATGGTGCCGCCCGTGCCCACACCGGCAATCAGCGCGTCCACGTCACCGTTGGTGTCTTCCCAGATTTCCGGCCCGGTCGTGGCATAATGCACATTCGGGTTGGCTTCGTTGTTAAACTGCTGCGGCATGAACGCCCCTTCCGTCTGCTCATGCAGCTCCGCCGCCTTCGCGATCGCCCCCGGCATCCCTTTTTCCGCCGGTGTCAACACCAGCTCGGCACCCAGAATTTTCAGCAAATGACGCCGCTCAAGGCTCATGCTCTCCGGCATGCACAGCACGCAGCGGTATCCCTTCGCCGCCGCCACGAATGCCAGCGCGATCCCCGTGTTGCCGGAGGTCGGCTCAATAATCGTGCCGCCGGGCTTCAAAAGCCCCTCTTTCTCCGCCGCCTCGATCATCGCTTTCCCGATCCGATCCTTCACACTGTACAACGGATTGCGGGACTCAAGCTTCACATACACCTCCGCGACGCAGCCCTCCGTAACCCGGTTCAGCTTGACCAGAGGGGTGTTTCCGACGGTATCGACAATATTTTGGTAAACAGACATACTTGTTCTCCTGAGGTTAGCGGCGCGTTCACGCCAGTTCTATGATAATACGTAAAGACGATAGACTTTATAGGGATTAGAATACCCGTCACAAATGAATCGTCAAGACTTCATCGACCAAAAACAAGAAGATTTTCTCAACTTTTTCAATTTTTTCCAACACATCCAAGGTTGACTTCTCTTGGAAATCCGTTAGGGGTTTTCCCATCAACGGCGTGGTGGCAGAGTGGTCTAATGCGCGGGATTGCAAATCCCGTATTTCGTCGGTTCGAATCCGACCCACGCCTCCAATTTCCCCAAAAACCCGAATCACGGGACGGAGCACCGGATGAATCTTCCCCAAGACCTGAAATACACCGAAACCCACGAATGGGTCCGTGTTGAAGACAATCTCCTCCGGGTGGGCATCACCGATTTCGCACAAAGCCAGCTCGCGGATCTCACCTTCGTCGATCTCCCCTCCGTCGACACCGAAGTTGAAGCCGGCGACGAGATCGCGGTGATCGAATCCGTCAAAGCCGCCTCCGATATTTACGCGCCGGTTTCCGGCACCATCATCGAAGTCAACGAAGCCCTTCTCGCTGCTCCAGAGGCCATCAACAACGATCCCTTCGGCGAAGGCTGGCTGTTTGTCATCAAGCCCGCCGATTCTGCGGATGTCGGGAACCTGTTGACCCCCTCCGCGTATCAGGAGCTGATCCCCGCGGAATGACACCCGCCGGATTCTGCCGCTTTCACGACCCCCTTCCCTACGGACAGGCCGTCGATCTTCAAAAACGCCTCGTCCAGCTCCGCATCGCCAACCGGATTCCCGACACCTTTCTGCTCCTGCAGCACCCCCCCGTCATCACCCTCGGCCGCCGCGGTCGCCGCGAGCATCTCCTGGTCACCGAAGACCGCCTGCAACAAGCCGGCATCGAACTGCACCACGCCGCGCGCGGCGGAGATGTCACCTACCACGCCCCCGGCCAATGGGTTTTGTATCCCATCCTTAAACTGAGCGCCCGCGAAATGGGCACCCACGGCTACCTTCACGCCCTCGAATCCGTCGCGATCAACACCGCACAGGCCTCAGGCATCGACGCTTTCCGCCGCGAAGGGATGGCCGGAGCCTGGTGCGACCGGGGAAAATTCGCCGCCGTCGGCTTCGCCTTCACCCGCTGGGTCAGTTGGCACGGACTCAGCATCAACGTGAACCCCGATTTGAACGGCTTCAATCTCATCATCGGCTGCGGACTCGTCAACCAGCCCGTCACCTCTCTCCAAAATGCCCTGCCGGAAGGCACCGGACTGGACTTCGAGGCCGTCGGAGACGAAATCACCCGCCAGGTCGAATCCGTCTTTAACCGCAAACTGCAAAAACAATCACCGGACCAACTGCTCCGCTGACGTGCGCTACCCTTGACCCCCGGTGTGACGGAGTCCTGTTTCGGTGTTGTGCCCCCCCCCACACCCGTTCTTCATCCGTGGTCCGGCAAGGCTATCCGTGGTAAACCCCTGTCTTCATCCGTGGTCCGGCGCAAGCCATCCGTTGGATCCCCTCCCCTCCTCATCCGTGCAATAAAAAAGCCCCGCCTAAGCGGGGCTTTTCATTACGCGATACGCGTTTGGCGTTTATTTGTCGCCCGGATGCCACTCTTCCAGACCTTCCAGGCCGCTGAAGGCGTCATCAAAGGCGCTGCCCAGGTCGACCATGTCCTCGCCGGGACGCAGCCCTTCGAGCATGCTGTCATCCAACTGGAACTCGTCGTCAGAGACTTCGGCGGCTTTAATGCTCAGGCCGATACGGCGGTCAACCTCGTCCATCTTCACGATACGGGCTTTCACCTCGTCACCGACCTTGAGGACGTCCTTGACCTTCTCAACCCGCTCGTCGGAAATCTGGCTGATGTGCACCAAACCTTCGATGCCCTCCTCCAGTTCCACAAACG
Source organism: Verrucomicrobiota bacterium (assembly GCA_020831625.1). Lineage (GTDB taxonomy): Bacteria > Verrucomicrobiota > Kiritimatiellia > SS1-B-03-39 > UBA6053 > PXAS01. The sequence goes on from JAFIGD010000006.1 coordinate 20,173, forward strand.
CGCCGAACTGAGCCAGCTTCGCCACTTTGCCTTCGACCAACTGGCCGATGGCGTACTTGGAGGCAACCGAGGACCAAGGATCCGGCATCGCCTGCTTCATGCCCAGGCTGATGCGCTGGTTGGAGGCGTCGACCTCGAGAACCACCGCGTCGACCTTCTGGCCTTTTTCCAGCACTTCGGACGGATGATTGACCTTGCGGGTCCAGGACATGTCCGAAACGTGAACCATGCCGTCCACGCCCTCTTCGAGTTCCAGGAAGGCGCCGTAGTTGGTGAAGTTGCGGACCGTTCCCACAATGCGGGAGCCGATCGGATACTTGTTGGCCACGATTTCCCAGGGGTTTTCCTCGGTCTGACGAATACCCAGCGAAATTTTCTTGTCATCTTTATTCACCGCCAAGACCATCGCGTCCACCTCGTCGCCGACGTTCAACACGTCGGAAGCGCGGGCGATGCGCTTGGTCCAGGACAGCTCGGAGACGTGGACCAGGCCTTCAACACCCGGTTCCAGCTCAACAAACGCGCCGTAGGGCATGAGATTGACCACTTTGCCGCGGATGCGGTGGCCGACCGGGTACTTGGCCCCGATTTCCTCCCAGGGATTGTCGGACTGCTGTTTGAGGCCGAGCGAAACCCGCTCTTTCTCGTAGTCCACATCCAGAATGGTCACTTCCAGCTCGTCGCCGATCTTGACCATTTCGGAAGGATGATTGATGCGGCCCCAGCTCATGTCGGTGATATGAAGCAGACCGTCCATGCCGCTCAGGTCGATGAACGCGCCGAAATCGGTGATGTTCTTCACCACGCCCTTGCGCTGCTGGCCGATCTTGATCTCGCCGAGCAACTGGGCTTTCATTTCGCGGCGCTGCTCTTCGAGCAGTTCGCGGCGGGACACCACAATATTGCGGCGCTCGAGATTGATTTTGATGATCTTGAACTGAATCACCTGGCCGATGTACACATCGGGGTCTTTCACCGGAACCAGATCAATTTGCGAACCGGGCAGGAAGGCTTCCACGCCCACATCCACCAGCATACCGCCTTTGACCCGTCCGTGAACCACGCCCTCGATCAGGTCGCCTTCACTGTAGGTTTCAAGAATCCGGTCCCAGTTCTTCTGGGTTTCAGCGCGCTGTTTGCTCAGCACCACCATGCCGTTGTCGTCTTCAAGACGCTCAAGAAGAACTTCGATTTTGTCCCCTTCGGACAATTCCTCAATTTTCTTAAATTCGTTTTTGGGAATAATTCCCTCGGATTTGTATCCGACATCCACCAGCACATCGTTGGAACGGATTGCGAGAATAATGCCTTCAATAATGGATCCCTCGTTGAATTCCTTCAGGGACTCATCATACATTTTCTCAAGCTGTGCGGCGGTCAGCCCGCGGGTCATTTGCTGGGCTTCAAGTTCTAGCGTGTCAGTCATCTAGTTTTATTGGGGTTTGGGTTTCTAAACGCTGCCCGCACGGTGCGGACAGTTTCGGGCAATGTGCCCGATGCGAGCGGGAGGAATTAGTGGAACACAGACAAAAGGCAAGCTAAACCTTTTAAAATCATTGCTTTCGAACCCCGGACACACCTGTTTCACATAAATTCATCCCGTCAACACCCTCCGCTCACCGAATTCTAACCGGACCCGCCTTGCTTTTCGATTCCGAAACCGGAAAAGGACCGTCATGCCGTTTCCTTCTCAGCCCCTGCGCATCCTCGACGCGACCGGCCCCTTTCTCACCGCCGCCACCCGCCACCGGATCAACTGGTCCAAAATCGATTTCTCCCTCCTGGAGCGGAACGGCGGACTCTGCCCCGAAGCCCGCGCCCGCGTGACTCCGCTTTTTAAAACCTATTGCGAACGCATCGCCGCCGACGGCGCCAACGCCGTCGCCCTGGACGACCTCGCCCACCTGTACATTCACCCCGCCTATCCGGAACCTCTACAACAAAAACTCCGTGTGTATCAGGACGCCTACCGCGAATGGTTTGCCATCGCCCGCAATGCGGGACTCGACATCTACCTCAACACCGACATCCTCTTTTATGCCGCCGGCACCCGCCCCGCCGTCGGAACCTCCCCCTCCGCCGTGGCCGCCTTTCTTCGCGAGGCCTGCGACACGGTATTCAACGATTTCCCGGAAATCCGGGGCATCTTTTTCCGCCTCGGCGAATGCGACGCCCACGATGTCCACAACGATTTTCTCAGCAGGCTCGTCATCAAAACCCCCGCCCAGGCCAACCGCCTCCTGCGCGAGACCCTCCCGCTCTTTGAACAGCACCAAAAACGATTCATCCTCCGCACCTGGACCGTGGGGGCCTATCCGATCGGCGACCTGATCTGGAATCCGCGAACCCTCGACAAAACCCTCCGGAACATCGACAGCCCCGCCCTCGTCCTCTCCATGAAATTCGGGGAATCCGATTTCTTCCGCCACCTGCGGCTCAACCGGCACTTTTTCCGCACCCCGGTCGCCAAACTCGTGGAACTGCAGGCCAAACGGGAATACGAGGGCTGCGGGGAATATCCCTCCTTCACCGGATTCGACGACGAAGCCGTGCTCCGCGGGCTGGAGGATGCCGAAAACATGCTCGGCATCCACCTGTGGTGTCAAACCGGCGGCTGGACCGCCTTCCGCCGCATCACCTATCTCCAGCCCGAAGGCCTCTGGAACGAAATCAACGCCTTCACCGCCCTGCGCATGGTCCGCGACCGCTGCGGTGTCGAGCAGGCCCTCGCCGCCTATGTCGCCGAACGCCGTCCCGAAATCCCCCTGAGGCCCCTTCTCGAATTCTTCCGCCTCTCCGACGAGGTCATACGCGAACTCCTATACCTGCCCGAATTCGCGCGGCAGGAAATCTACTTCCGCCGTTCCCGCCTCCCCCCGCAGCTCATGGTGTACTGGGACCGCATCTTCGTCAACCACACCCTCCGCAAAGTGCTCCGCTGCTTTGTGCGCGACACCGAAGCCTCCATCCGTCAAGCCCATGCGGCGCTGCGGAAAATCGACCGCATGCGCGCCCTGGCCCTCGAATGCGGCCTGCCGACCGACGACATCGACTTCATGCGCGACACCTTCGGCATTCTCGCCGCCGCCCGTGCCTACTGCCTGCTCCCCTACGACCCCCACCGTCTCGACGGCCTCAAAGAACTCAAAGCCAAATACAAACGCACCTGGCGGCACCGCTACCGCTACAGCGTCAAACTCGACTTCAACCCCCAGCACCTCCCCCGCGCCCGCTTTCAACTCCTCTTCCGCCTCTTTTTCCGACACAACAGCCGCTACCGCCGCGTCGATAAATTCCTCACCGTCTGGCTCCTCGGAAAACTCTACCCACTCCTCCGCGTCGGCCGCCGCCGCTTCTTCATCAAATTCGCCGACAAACAGGCCATGGGCCTCGGCAGTATTTTCAGGTGATGCGCCGCTATCTTGACAATCTTTTAAAGATTAGTTAACTTGACCAAGTTATGATCACCACTATTTATCACGCCAAAACGCATCTCTCTGAACTCCTTCATGCGGCGGAGGAAGGGGACGACATCATTATCCAGCGGGGCAAAAAAGGGCCCATGTTTAAAATCGTTCCTGTAGAGCCGCCCCCTTTACGGACCATGGAGCCCTTGCCGGAGTGGAAAATCAACACGCAATATACAGATGAAGATCTCCTAATGCCGGAATGGGAAGAGGACGAGACATGATCTCCCACCTCCTCGACACCTGTGCCTTTATCGATTTAATTTCAGAAAAGTGGAATAACCCTGAAGCCGTTCAAGCCTTTCAATCCTCCCGAAATCCCGCGCTTCTTTCCGTATCCATTTGGGAAATCGCCCGAAAGCAGCGAAAAGGGCGATTAACGCTTCCTTGCAGAGCAGAAAATCTCCTTCACTTTGCAAAAGAAGTCTGCGAGTATTATCGCATCGAGCTGGTCGATCTGGATGCTGAAACCTGCTGGAGATCGGAACAACTCCCTCCTCATCATGAAGATCCCTTTGATCGTATGATCCTGGCCAGGGCATCAGCTCAAAACTGTCCGGTCTTCACCTGCGACCGATGCTTCAACGCATATGACGTTCAGGTCCTCTGGCATCGTGATCCCCTCTAAACCCGGCATGGTGCCCCAGCTTTTTGAGCAATCCGATCAAAAGCACCCGTTCCTGATCCGTTAACACGGAAGCAATTTCCTCCAGGCGCCGCAGGTGTTTCGCAAAAAGCGCCTCGATCAGCTCCCGCCCCGCATCGGTCAGGACCACACACACCACCCGCCGGTCTCCGTCGGATTTCTCCCGCGTCACCCACCCTTTTTCCTCCAGCCGCTGGATCGCGGTGGTGATCGATCCGCTGGTCAGCAACACCTTTTCGCCGATCACATTCACCGGCAAGCCCCCCTCCAGTCCCCCTTTGTGCAACAGCACCTCCAAAATCGCGAAATCGGAAAGTCCCAGGCCCAGCGACTGCAAATGCGCATGCTCCATCCGTTCAATCGCCTTGTTGGCGCGCCACAACACCAGCCGCAAATGCGCGGCCGGATTTCGTTTGTTTTCAGAAGAAGATGTCTTGTTCATCACGCTTCACTCGTCACTCCATATTCGTCATTCCACACTCGTCATTCGTCACTCGTCACTCGTCACTCCACACTCGTCACTCAAATCACCGCGCTTTCCATCACCACCTGCAACGGCGTGTTCGATTCCAGCCGCCCGGCGATCGACCGCGTGTTCTCCAACAGCTTGTAAATATCGCCCGTTTGCAGCGGTTCCGCCTGACGCTTCAAATCCTCCGCCGCCATCGGATACCGAAGCCCCTCCGTGCCGCCCGTCAGTTTCACAATCAACACATCCCGGTACCAGGCCTCCACCGCCTCCATCACCTGACGCTGAATCAGCCGCCGCACCGCCGTCTCCCGCGCGTTTTGCACCGCCTCCTCCACATCCGCCTCTTCCGCGGCCTCCTCCTCCCCGCCTTCATCCTCCGCCTCAATCTGCGCTTTCGCCGCCTCCTCCATAAAGCTCCGGAACCGCGCCGCCCGCAACAGCCGGTCCAACAGACTGCGCGGCGGACCTTCCCGCAAAATCTCCAGCAGCGCATCCGCCCAGGGCGGGGGCGGCGACGGCACCCGCGGGGCGATCAACAACTGACAGCGGGAGCGGATCGTGATCATCAGTTGCTCCGGCGCATCCGTCACCAACAACAGCAGCGTGTCCGCCGGCGGCTCCTCCAAAGTTTTCAGCAACTGATTCCCCGTCTCCGGGTTCATCCGTTCCGCCCCCAGAAACACCACCGCCTTCCAGCCCCCCTCAAAGCTCTTCTCGGAAATCCGCTTCATGGCCGCGTCCATGTCGCGCTTCACAATCTTGCGCAGCTTGCTCGCCGGCTCCACCCAGAACACATCCGGATGAATCCGCGTCTCAATCCGGTGCCGTTCCGAGGCGTTTTTGGAGGAGGTTTGCTCAAACAACCGGCATAAAATCTCCACCGCGAACTGCTTCCCGTCCGTTAGCGGATCCCCCTGAATCACATAGCCGTGCGCCAAACGCTTTTCATCAATCAGCACCGAAATCTGATCCAGCAGGTTCACAGCCCCTCCTCCAGGCCCGGCTCACAACATGGCTCCAGAGCCTCCAGCAAATCCGCAAACACGCCGTCCGGCGATTTCCGTGCGTCCAGACGAACGATCCTCTCCGGAAACCGCGCCGCCAAATCCGCATAGGCATCGTGAACCCGCTGATGAAAGGCCGTCTCCTCCGATTCGAACCGGTCCGGGTGCGCCCCGCGCGCCACCACCCGCGCCAGCGCCGCCTCCAGCGGCAGATCCAGCCAGAACGTCACCTCCGGCCACACCCCTGCCAAGGCAATTTCATTCGCCGCCAGCACCGTGTCGATCCCCAGTCCCCGCGCCCCGCCCTGGTACGCCAGCGAGGAATCCACAAACCGGTCGCACACCACCCAGGCCCCGCGCTCCAGCGCCGGACGGATCACATTCGCCACATGCTGCGCCCGGCTCGCCGCGAACAGCAGCACCTCCGCCCCCGGCGCAATGTCCTCACCCGAAGCGTGATGCTGCAGAATATCGCGGATCATTTCGCCGGTGGGCGTCCCGCCCGGCTCCCGGGTTGTCACCACCTCCAGCCCCTTTCCCCGCAAATACGAGGCCAGCAGATCCGACTGGGTGCTCTTTCCGCACCCCTCCGCACCCTCCAGCGAAATGAATACCCCGCGCATCGCTCCGCTCAGCCCTCAATCAGATTTTTAGAAATGTAGTCAAAACTGATCGTCAGACTCTCAAACTCATCCCCAGGGCAGGAATCCTGCTCCACCGCGAACCACTGGGTTCCGCCGGCCTCGGCCGCCGCAATGATCCGCTTCCACGGCAGATTCCCCTGACCGATTTCGCAGAACCAGGTTTTGTTCTCCGCAGTGACACCGCAATCCTTCAAATGAATAATCGGCTGACGGCCCGAGACCTTTTCGATGTACTCCACCACATCCGCTCCCCCCATCTGCACCCAGTAGGTGTCCAGCTCTGCTCCCAGGACATCCGCCGGGGTCTCCTCGTAAATCCGGTCCAGAATCACTTTGCCGCTCAGTTTCCGGAATTCATGGGCGTGGTTGTGATAACACAGCGTCATGCCCGCATCCTTGAAGACCTTGCCCGCCTTTGCCAGCCCCTCAATCAGCCCCGCCACATCCGCCTCGCTCCCGAAATCAATCCCGGCCGGATAAGGATATGCCGTAATCGCACAGCCAAGGGCCGCCAGCTTCTCCACCACTTTTTCGGGGGTCTCCAAAATCATTTGTCCATTCTCGTGTGTGGCACAAATCGAAAGCCCCTCCCCCGCGCACATCCGCGCGAATTCCGCCGGATCAATCTCCCCCACCCCGCTCACCTGCACCGAGCGGTACCCGATCTCCCGAACCCGCTTCAGGGTTTTCGCCATATCTTCCGGTGTTTTTAAATGATTGCGAAGCGTGTAAAGCTGAACGGCGACCTGATCAATCTTCATAAGAAATTCCTTCAAAATTAGCGGTTAATACGTGATTACCCTATTCAACCCGCCGGGACAATGCAAGACCATCAGCGCAGGGATTTTGAGCCCGGTGGGTCCCGGAATCCCCTGAATTTCCTGTAGTGAATTCCTAACATCCCCCACATAAGCCGGAAACAGGAATATGGTTTCATGTCATCATGAGCTGGACAGGATTACTCAACCGATGCAGTGCCGGAGACCGAACGCTTTTTCTGGCGCTGTCCCCCTCCCGCCCCACCCTCTGGGGCCGTCACTGGAACCGCTCCATGAGCCGGCTGGCCGACGGACCCGCCTACGTCGTCCTCGCCATTCCGCCCCTTCTCCTCGGTCTCCCCGGCGCAACCGCATTCCTGCTCACCATGGCCTTCGGCTTTCTCATTGAACTCCCCGCCTACAAGCTCATCAAGCGCTTCACCCGCCGCTCCCGCCCCTGCCACACCGACCTGAACACAAACCGGAACCGCGAGAGCCTCCTCCCCGTTCCCGATCAATACAGCTTTCCGTCCGGACACACCGCCGGTGCCTTCGTTCTCGCCGGCGCCACCCTCGTCAGTTTTCCGCCCCTGGCCGTCTCCGCCTACCTCTTCGCCCTCTGCGTCGGATACTCCCGCGTCTACAACCGCCTCCATTTTCCCGCCGACATCCTCGCCGGAGCCCTCCTCGGCTCAATCGCCGTCAAGATCGGACACACCCTCGCCCTGCTCACCCTCGGAGGTCCCGCATGACCCCCCTGCTCCTCGAACGCCTCCAAACCGTCGCCGAAAACCTCAAAAGCGCCGGCACCCTGCGCCCCAAAGATGTTCTCAACTTCGCCACCATGGTCTGGAGCCTGCCCAAAGCACCCGCCGACCGGCCGCAGCCCACCACCCCCGGACAGGTGGCGCTCACCATGCTCACCCGCATGCACATGTCCTATCAGCCGGAAACCGATTCCGTGCGGGCCGCTCCGCGGGAACCGGTTTCCTACGCATCATTCGCCGAGCCCACCGTCGCCCTCTTCGTCGATGCCCCCGAACACCTCAGCGGCGTCTCCCTCACCCTGCAAAGCTGGGCCGAAGAGGCGAAACGCCTCGGCAAACCCTTTTATCTTCACATGGCCGGCACTGAATCCGGGATCCCCGGAGCTAAAAGCTTCCCCAAAGTCGGCACCTTCCGGCTCAGCTCCTACGAGGGCCTGGAAATCCCCGTGCCCGATGTCAAAGCCGTCACCGACTTCATGCGCGGCCACCCCTTCGACATCGCCCACCTCTCCACCCCCGGCCCCATGGGCCTCCTCGGCATGCGGCTCGCCCGCGACCGCGGCGCCCCCGTCTGCGGCACCTATCACACCGACTTCCCCCGCTACGTCCGCGACCTCACCCAAAGCCGGGAACTCGAGGAGGCCACCTGGGCCTTCATGTGCTGGTTCTACGGCCAGATGGACCTCGTCGCCGTCCCCTCCCGCAGCACCGGCGAAGACCTCGTCGCCCACGGACTCGACCCCGACCGCATCCGCGTCGTCGGCCGCGGCGTCGAACAAAGCACCTTCTCCCCCGCCCGCCGCGACGAAGCCCTGCGCCGCGAATGGGGCGCGGAGCCCGACACCCCCGTCCTCCTCTACGTCGGCCGCGTCTCCAAAGAGAAAAATCTCCCCCTCCTCGCCGACGCCTTCCTCGACCTCCACCGGCGCGGAAACCCCGCCAGACTCGTCATCGTCGGCGACGGACCCTACCGCGCCGAAATGGAAGCCCGCCTCGCCGGAACCCCCGCCCTCTTCACCGGCCTCAAACACGGTGCCGACCTCTCCGCCGCCTTCGCCTCCGCCGACCTCTTCGTTTTCCCCAGCGTCACCGACACCTTTGGCCGCGTCATCATCGAAGCCCAGGCCTCCGGACTCCCCGTCCTCGTCTCCGATCAGGGCGGCCCCCGCGACGCCATCCTCCCCGAACAGACCGGACGCATCGTCACCGGCCTCAGCCCCGAAACCTTCGTCCGCGAAACCGAAGCCCTCCTCCGCGACCGCCCCCGCCTCCGCCAATGGTCCGCCGCCGCCCGCCGACACGCCGAGGCCTACACCCCCGAAGCCTCCTTCAACGCCTTCTGGGATTTGCACCGTAACTTCACCCGCACCCAAGAGCCGTGTTTATCCGTGTCCATTCGTGGTTAATCAAATCCTCCCGAACCAGGAGCACCTATGCTCAGCATTGACCCCAGCAAGACCCGTTACCGCACCCTCTGGATTTCCGATGTCCATTTGGGAATGAAAGCCAGCCGCGCCCACTGCCTGGCCGACTTTCTCGCCAAACACGACGCCGACACCCTTTACCTCGTCGGCGATATCGTCGACGGTCTCCGCCTCCGCCGCAAATGGAACTGGACCCCCGACTGCGACCGCGTCGTCCGCGCCATTCTCGACAAGGCCCGCGAAGGTGCCCGCGTCGTCTACCTCCCCGGCAACCACGACGCCTTCCTCCGAAAATACATCGGCGAATCCATTTGCGGCATCCAAATCGAAAACGATGTCGACCACATTACCGCCGACGGCCGCCTCCTGCATATCCGCCACGGGGACGACTTCGACAGTCAGGTCCGCCTGGCCCCGCTCACCGCCTTCATCGGCCACGGCATGTACCATCTCGCCACCTTCATCAACACCTTCGTGTTCGCCTGCCGGCGCCAACTCAACCTGCCCTACTGGTCCCTGGCCAAATTCCTGAAATCCAAAAGCAAAAAAGCCTCCTTGTACGTGGGGGCTTACGAGGAGGCCATGCTCCATCTCGCCAAAGAGCGCAAAGCCGCGGGCATCATCACCGGACACATCCACCAGCCCGCGATTTTTCTGCGCGACAACGTCACCTATTACAACACCGGCGACTGGGTGGATCACTGCACCCTGCTCGCCGAGCACCGGGACGGGAGTCTGGATCTCATCTCCTGGGACGAACGGCAACTCGACAGGTGCAAGCTGCCGTCCGCGGCGGCGGCGCGGCCGCCGCACGGGGTCTATTCCTCATAGTGTTCCACGCCGCGGTCATGATCGCGGTCCATCTCAAATTTCGGATCCGCCTCCGCCGCCCGCTTCCGCTCCTCCATGTCCGGATAGCGGTGCAAATCCGCCGGCAAAGCCGCCGCGAACGCTCTGATCCGCTCCCGGATCGCGCCCATGCTCTCCATCACGCTCAATTCCGGCTTCGCAGCCTTCGCGCCGGGATACCCCTTCACATACCACAGCAAATGCTTTCGGAAGCGGATGGCCGCATAATGACCCTCTCCGTAAAAAGCACAGTGGTAATCAATATGCCGCAGCAGCACATCTTCCCACTCCCCCACCGTAGGCTGCGTCTCGTCGTTCTCCAGAATCTGACGGAACACCCACGGATTTCCCAGACTGCCCCGGCTGATCAACACCCCGTCGCAACCGGTCTCCTCCGCCATTTTCCGCGCGCTCTCCACATCAAACACATTGCCGTTGCCGATCTTCCAGATTTTCTTCCCGCCCGCGGCCCGGTCCACCGCGTCGAACCCCTTGCGAATCTGATCATACTGCACCGCGTCCCCGTAAGTGTCGTCCCGGGTCCGCCCGTGAATAATCACCATTTCCGCCCCTGCCGCCCCCAGCGCCTCGCACACCGGCTCCACCGTCAAATGATTCTTCGTGAACCCGATGCGGATCTTCGCGGTCACCGGCACATTCACCGCCGCTTTCGCCGCCCGAACCATCTCCCCCGCCATGGCCGGGTCCCGCACAATCGCGCTGCCGCAGCCCCGGCTCACAATTTTTTTCACCGGACAGCCCATGTTAATGTCCAGCGTATCCACCGGCAAATCCCGCTCCATCAGCAGCCGCGCCCCCTCCGCCAGAATCTCCGGCGAAGGCCCCGTAATCTGCGCCCCCAGAATCGGCTCCGCCGCGTCCCGCGCCACCAGTTCATCCGTCTTGCGGGTCTGATGCGCCATTCCCGCAGCCGACAGCATTTCGATATACGTCAACCCCGCGCCCAAATCCTGGCAGATCCGCCGGAACGGCGCATCGCTGACCCCCGCCAGCGGCGACAGCAACACCCGGTTCGGCACCCGCAGTCCGCCCAAATCAAAAGGTTCATTCCAATTCATTTCCATCCTTAAATAAGCACTTCATCCGCTCACAGGTTCACTCAAGAGTTTGACACAAGAGTTTGACACGGTCCCGAACCTTGTAAAACGACATCCATCAACCACAAATACCCACAAATAAACACGATGGAAAGGCAATTAATTTTTTTCCGCCACCACGTCCCGCCCCCCCCACCCATTCATAGTCCCCCCCCCTGCCTCACCGCCCTTCCTTCCATTCCTTCCCTTCTGTTCAACCCCTCTCTGCCTCACAGATCAGTGAACATCAGTGTCATCAGTGGTTCACCTCCTCCGCCTAACCGCCCTCCGCCTCACCGCCCGCCACGCCCGCGGCCGCCGCCCCAGATCAATCCCCGCGCATTCGTCATCTCATTGATCGTCTCGATCGAATCAATAAACACCCGCGCGTCCGCCCCCTGGAATCCCATCGCCTGCGCGTAATCATTCAACAGAATTTCCCGCTGCATGCCCATCAGCCCGTTCAACTCCCGCCCCAACTGCCCCAGTTCCCGGCGCATGTCCCGCTGCTCCTCCCGGTTTAGGTCCGGATCCGACAGCGCCGCCATCCGCACCTGAACCTCATCCATCGCCTCCAGCAGCCGCTGATGCCCGGCCACATACTCCGGAGCCAGCCCCTCCAGCGAAACCTGTTCAAAAAATTCCCGCCGATCCTGCGCCTCCGTGATCACCCGCTCCCGCATTTCCTCCCGGCGGGCCTGCCACTCCGCACGCCGCGCCTCACGCTCCGCCAGTCGCTCCTCCCGCGCCGCCTGCTCTTCCGGCGTCAGTTCCCGGTCCGGCTCCTCCAGCTCAACCATCTCAATAAACTCCTCCTCCATCACCGGCGGCAGTTCCGCAAAACGCATCGACATCGGCGCCATCATCGGCTCCGGCAAATTCGCCGTCAACCGACGGGTCCGCTCCAAATGCCCCATCAGATCCGCATTCGCCTCCCGCAACCCGTTCCGCTCCGCGGTCAACGCCCGGTTCTCGCCCTCCAGCCGTTCAAGCTGTCGGCTCATGGCGCCCACCACCCTGGCTTGGTGAAAAAGCCCGGCGCCAAGAGCCAACGACACCACCAAAACCGGTAAAATATAGCGGAACATTTTCTTCATGATTTATCCTGATTCGTCCTGATTCGTCGTGATTTGTCGTGATTTGTCCTGATTTGTCCTGATTTGTCCTGATTTGTCCTGAAATAGAGTTTCAAACCAGACTGACATTAAACGTACTCAAACACGCATTATTGTCCGCTTTTTTCCAAAACCGCTTTTTTGGTCAGCCCGCCCTTGCGGCAGATCCGCCAGAAGTGCGCCTCCTCCACCGGCTGGATGCTCAGCCGCTGACCCTTCCTCGTCACCAGCATCCCCTCCAGTTCCGGGTCCTCCCGCAGATCCGCCAGCGTCACAAACGATTCAAACGCCGCCACAAAAGCCACCTGACGCTGAATCCAGACCGGCTCCTCCGGATCGGATTTCGCGTCAAAATAGTTGCTGTCCGGATCAAACGCCAGGCCGTCCGGCTCCGGCCCCGAATCAATCCGCATCACCCCCGCCACCCCCGGCGGCGTCGCGTTGCTGTGATAAAACAGCGCCAAATCCCCCGCCGCCATCGCGTCCCGCAAAAAATTCCGCGCCTGATAATTCCGAATCCCGTTCCAGGGCTCCCGCCCGTCCCGCTCCAGATCCGCGATCCCGTACACATCCGGCTCGCTCTTCATCAGCCAGAACTGCGTCGAACTTCTGCTCATGCGTTGGTCTCCTTCACCCGCGCCAGCACCGCCTCCGCCCCGGACGCGCCCAGTTGCCAGCGCTCGGACAGAATCCGCGACTCAATCAGTCCCGGATTCACCGGAAAACTCGTCACATACCGGCCCGAATCCTGAAACGCGTGCGCAAACCCGCTCGCCCCCACCAACACCCAGGAATTCCGCTCCGCATCCCGGAAAAATTCTCCGGCCGACGCCTCCGGCAGATCCGCCTTATAGCGGTCGTTCGCCGGCTTGCGGTCCCGCGGATTTCCGCGCCCCGGCCCCCGTGATTTGCCCTCCAGCCCGTCCCGCAATCCGTACAACACCCCCGGAATTCGCCGCATCGCCGCCTGAAACCCCGCACTGTCCCGCATCGACGATGCCGCCAGCGCCTTCTCCTCCACCTTCTCCAGCGCCCGCAACGCCTCGCCCCGCGCCGCCGCCAGATTCCGGAAATCCCGATCCTGCAGCAAATCATTCACCTCCACCGGCAGCAGACCGCCCGCCAGCGTGTTCAACCGCAGCCGCAGCTTCCCGTGCGCGTCCCGCGTCTCCACCACCTGAAACGAAAACGCCAGCTTCTCCCCGCCCGCAATCTTCGCGAACGCCGGCGGCAGACGGTAAAAACCCGCCGTAACCTGACCCAGCAGACTGTACGTCCTCGACGTCTTCCCGAACGAACCCAACTGCTCCGCCTTCAAATCCTTGCCCCGCTGATGCCGCACCAGCGGCCGCCCGCGCGACTGATGCAATTGATCCACCTCCGGGTCCCGCGCGTCCAGCAACACCTGCGTGTACGAGGACCACTGCGGCCGCCCCATGCTGTCATATCCCGCGAACACCTCCGCCGGATCCGAAGGACGGCAATCCGTCTTCTCCTCCTGAAAATCGTACATCGCCCCCTCCTCGAACAACAGCGGCTCCGGCGAGCGCGTCTGCACCTGACGCCCAAGCTGCTTGCGCAAATGCGGCGTGAACGACATCTCCCCCGGCTCGCCCGGAATCAGTTCCACCTTCAACGTGAACGACAGCGGCTCCGACTGCTCCAGCACATCCGGACACTTCTCCAGAATATAATCCCGAATCAATCCCCGCAGCGCGTCCGCCGCCGCCTGCTCCCGACGCTCCGTCCGCGAACGCGCCGGCTTCGCGGGCGCCGCCTCCACAGGCACGATTTCCACAGGTGCGTTTTCCTCGGGCACGGGTTCGGCCGCCGCGGCCGGTTCAGACACATCGGTGCTGACATCAGAGGCGGTTTCTGTCACGGGCGATTCAACAGAATCCTCCGCAACCCTTTCAGTGGGATCAGATAGTTCGTTCATCCCCCGTTCATGCCACCCAAACCCCTAAGGATCAATCACTAATTGAAAAACCCCTTAACTTTCGCACATTTTCCTCCAGACCTCAGTTTGAAAGGCCATTTAGCCGAAACGGATCACAGATTCAAATGCGTTGCTTCAGAAACAGGCGGGGCTGTGCATTTGTGTCGCGTAGCGACATTTCCAAGCATAGCCGTGGATTTCAATCCACGGTTAAGGGTGAAAAGCGGCTTCCCGTCGCGTAGCGACGGTTGACGTACCTGGGGATTTTAATCCCCTCATTCCGCAAACTGGCACGGCGCGCACGTGCTAAATCGCGATTGGGAAAGAAGGTAAAATGTTCCATTAAATTGAGTTCTGTTCCTCATCTGCGGTTTATCAGAAATCAAATGGATATTCCCCTGAACCGCCGCCGGCCAGATCCGCGCGGATGGGCTGGTTGGCGGGGCGGTATTCGTAACATGCTTGAAATATATATCACTCAACATATACCAGAATAAAAACACCTTTTGGGTCTACTTGATCGATGATTGCAAAAACATCATCAAGGTTTGGAGAAAATAACGAGAAAACCTCTCCATTTTTCGCCGTCATCACAACTTCCCTGGAATGTGACTGCATAATTTCAACAATGGCTCCGCTTAGAATCATTTTTTTCGCCTCATTCCAGGATAATTCTTTAATTTCCCCGTCTCTTAATGAAGCCCAGAATTGCGTGAGAAAATAATCATTGTCTGATGCATTAATCAAAATCGGTTTAACAACATTCAATGCTGACCTTTCTTCATTCGTGACGTGAACACCGGCCAACTTCAGCTGAAAAACGGCTGGATTAGGTTCTAAGGTTTTATTACCGAACCGTTCATGATGCATACAGCATGACGAATAAATTAAAGCACAAACCATTAAAACGGAATATTTCATAATTAGATTCTTTCCTGGATTTTTGGAACGGGAGGTCATTCTCCCCGATCTCATTTTACCCGAATGCATGGATCCGTGTTCATCAGTGTCCATCCGTGGTTCGTTTCTTCTGATTCCTTCGCGGCCAATGACAAGCTGTGATGCAGAAGGAACACAAACGGCCTCCTGGTGTCGGTGCGGCCCAGTCCAAACCAACGAGGCTCACTTTGCACTTAGCTCTTGAGTGCTTCTTGCTCCGCAACACGCTGAATCAATGTGTTCCTTTCCTGTACGTTACCCACTCCCCCTCTTCGATCAGTCCTGATATCCTGCCAGCCACCGCATTCTCTTTTTTTGATGCTTGGCTTTGTTGGTGTAAATCTATGTTTCGAGCCAGATCAAAGACGACGTGGATTGGCGCATTTATATTCGTTCTTATTTCAATACATGGCATTTTGAGACCTAACGTCTATCCACAATGACTTGTTCATTGGAGGGGATTGTTGGCATTATTCGTAGTGGGACCACATCCTCAATACAAGTTCGGTTTTCTGTTCTTCAAGCACTTCATAGACCAAACGATGCTGGATGTTGATTCTGCGAGAGCAGCAGCCATTGAGATTTCCGGTCAGCTTTTCATACGGGGGAGGATTCTGAAAAGGGTTCTTTTTTAAACTCTTTGGGAGTCATTTGCCGCATCAATCAATTGATATAACTGGCTTCTGGCTTTGGTGGCTGAAATAGTCGTCATACCATGACACGTACGCTTTAATGTACGCATGTCAAGAATTCTTTCCGTGTATTCTTTAGAAAGGAATGCTCATCAGATATGCTTCTTTCCTCTATATCTGACGCCTCACTTTCAATTGAGTGGATAAACGTGTAATCGTCCAAGAGACGCCGAATCATGCGCTGATAAGGGGTATGAGTGTATTTGATTTTGTTCTTCATAGATTTGAGCCTGTCCCAGCTTTTTAATGGCCTGTATTTACAGGGTTAAATCGAAAAAAAAGATCGGGTAAAGGAGGCGTTTTTTCCTCCATTACCCGAAAACGGTGTGTTATAAGTTTGTCACCACAACAATAACCATAACCACCATGAAAAACATCATACACCTTCAACTCCCCCTTCGTCGAGAATTTCCGAACATTTATGGAGCCCTTGACTACCGGAATCAGGTCGCGGTTTACAAGCGGATCGACGAGATGCTTATCCGCAGCGGTGTGGAACATGAGCAGGTTGCCAAAGCGTTGGCAGCCCGCGGCGGGGACATCACCCCGGCATTACAGGCCAGACTCCTCCATGCCTTTCGTTGTGCCATCGCCATTCGTTTGACGGGGCTGTCGTTTCGGGAGTTCGCGGTCCGTCTGGCGGACAGCAAACTGCTTCAATGGTTCACATACTGTGATGAGGGTGGTCTTTTAAGGCCGAGCGCGAAAAGCAGTGTGAACCGGTACCTGAAGTATTTTGATGAGTATGACGTGGCCAACGCGATTGGAGATTTCACACTTCAGGCTGCCCACCCGGATATGGAGAAACGGCTTGGAACGCTCAACGAGCCCCTGGATCTTGGGGACGTGTTTGCCGACTGCACCTGCGTAAAGGTGAACATTCATTTTCCAACCGATTGGGTTTTACTCATCGACGCGGTGCGGACGCTGGTGAAAAGCATCCTTTTGATTCGTTCCTACGGTTTGAAACATCGGATAGGCGAACCGGAAAGCTTTCTTACCGATGTGAACAAAAAGGCGATGGCCATGAGCGCGTCGCGCCGGGGAAGAGACTCAAAGAAGAAGCGTAAGAAAATTCTGAGGGAGATCAAAGGGATTGTGAACGTGGTCAAAAGGCACGGATACAGCTATCGGAAACTGTTGGACGAGAACTGGCAAGAAACCGAGAAGACCCGCCCCCAGGTCGAACAGGTGCTCAAGAGAATGGACCAGGTCCTCGAAACATTGCCCGCCGCGATTGATCAGGCGCATGAGCGGATCATCGGGGAACGTAAAGTGGCAAACGCGGACAAGATATTAAGTTTGTATGATAACGATGTGCAGGTGCTGGTGCGGGGGAAAGCCGGAGCGGAAGTGGAATTCGGTAACAAGTTGTATGTGGCGGAGCAGCGGGACGGCGTGCTTGTGGACTGGGACCTTTTTCAGGATCGTGCGCCTTCTGACACAAAGCTTGTCCAGGAGAGTGTTGAACGGATTACGGATTCACTGGGAAAACCGACCGGCTATGTGACTGACCGTGGATTCATGTCGAAACCCAATGTGAAGTGGTTGAAGCAGGAAAACGTGAAAAACGGGATCTGTGCGAAAGATCCGGCCGAGCTTCGGGAAAACATGAAAGACACCTGGTATGCCGGAGCGCAGAAACGCCGTGGGAACACCGAGGCGCGAATCGGAGTGTTCAAGAATGTGTTTTTAAGAAAAGTTATGCGGGATAAGAGTTTTAAGGCCAGACACCAAACTTTGTTATGGAGTGTGATGGCCCACAACCTGTGGGTGCTGGCGCGGAAAAGCCTGGCGGATGAAGCGGAGCGAATAGAACAGCAAGCCGCATAGGCAGAGCAGGGAAAAAAAGATAAATTTGACCCGCCGGGAAAACCCGGACACATCAACACGCCATAAAAAAGGGTGGTTCGATAGTTTTTGCAAATGATTTCAATAAAACTTTCGTCTAAGGTAATTTTTAGTATACATGCAAACACTATACATTTCTAAAAAAACCGAAAATAGGGCTACTGGGACAGGCTCTAGATTTTTCTTCCTTTTCGCCAGTAGCCGGCTCCGAAAATACGAATGATCCCGCTCCGGAGGGTAACGCGGACAGTTAAGATTCCCTCCGCCACTCTTCCGAGACAAAAAACCTCTCACAACCGGCCATATCCCACAGTCACTTTGGGTATTTCAACTGATCGTATGATTTGTCGTTGGCGTGAGTTACTGCGTGACAGTACAACATCAGTTAATTCAGCCGATGCGGATGGATAGTGTGTCCCCTCTTTGGCTGGGTGGAGCGACAGGATAATTTCACCGGAAACAGCAACCCAAGCGGGTTCAATACGGTATGCATAGAGCCCATGATACCATCTGTGGCTGTCAAAAGGCTCCATATCAAACTCATACACTTTTACAGAAGCATCCGGGAATTCATCTGAAAGCGAAACTGTAAGTGTCCCGTCCTGCAGCAGCTTTCTTAAATATTTTACATCTATGGCGCCATCAATTTCACGTGCAAGTTGAATATGAATCGTAATCCCCGCCTTCTTGTCATTCGTTAAACGTTCAAAGAAAATATATCCGGCACCACTGGCCTCACCGTCAAATTCATAGGGTAATTCCGTTGGAGTTTTATTACAACCAATGAAAAAAAGAACAGCGGCCGACATGATGCCAATACACCATGTATTTTTCGATTTCCGGGAAAAGACTGTGTTGACGCTTAATCTCATTTGTTTTTCAGGTCGATGACCCGCCCCGATTTGTTCGGAGGCGGGAATGGATAAACTTAAGTTGCCTATTCAGATCAATTGCCATTTGAATCTCTCTCTTTTCAGTCAATCTTTTTCATTACTGCATGCTCATAGTTGCGATTACCGGCTACTTTTCCTTTTTCCGCCTCAAGTTTATAAATTCTAATTCGATGATCATCTATAAACTCGATTCCTGTTATCAGCGGAACATCTGCGTGCCAGATAGTGACCGAAGATCCTTCGTTATCCTGTTTTGGATAAGTGAATTCTTCTAGTAACTTTTGGGGGTTTATTTCCGTATATTCTTCAAAACCTTCGTAAAATTCACGAATCAAAATCCTGTCATCCTTTACACGTACAACCCGGAAGGTACCCCACATATCTACGCTAGTACTAATCTGATTTCCATTAAATTCAAACCTCTGGTTTTTGTGAAACTCAGTCAAGGTTTCTCGAAGGCTCTCTTCATTTACCTTAGGATTTCGAGCCACAACATCTTTAATGGCTTGCTCCATCAATGGCTCCGTGAGTGTCCAGTCAGTTATCCAGACACCTTGCAGGCGATCAACAGCTTCTCGTTTTCCAGTATGGGCGCAGCCAGAGAAGAGAATGATTAACATCACGAGTATGCAAAATGTTCGTTTCATTGTTCAACGTTTCAATCCACCGGACCGAATTTACAAGGTTCAATGTGACTGATGGGTAGGCTCATTTTTCATTATCCGTCTGATTGGAATGCAAGCCAATCACTAGTTTCAAGCTCACCGTCATCTGCCCGGCAAATAACTTGTCCGTTTTCGTCTGCAATAGTGTATCCTTGCTGAACTCCCCCAATTGATGCCGCACCACCTAAACCCATAAGTGATGTGAAAAGTGCATCGGTCAGCGCATCATCAAGGATGCGCAAAATTTCCGACTTCTGCTCCGCAGCAAGCGTCATGACGGAGATCCGCCGAGAAACAGAAGTCTCGCTGCCGTTCGCGTATTCGAACAACAGCTCGTCTTTCGTCTTCCTGAAAAGTTGAGCGAATTCGTTGGTATTCATTTCTTATGCCTAACGGTTAGGCTGTGGGACGCGAAACGTACTCACCAGCCGATGGTTTTGCCACTGCGAGTTTTTGTACCTTGAGATTCTTGTGTTCCTGCTCAGCCAGCCAGATTTCGTAGTGCATCTGCTGGTTCATCCAGCTCTCCGGCGAGGTGTCAAACGCTTTGGACAGCCGCAACGCCATCTCAGGGCTGATTCCGGCTTTCCCGTTCAGAATGGCCGAAAGCGTTTTGCGGCTTACTCCAAGAGCTTTCGCGGCATCCGTGACGGTGATGCCGAGAGGCTCCAGACAGAGCTCCCGAAGAATTTCTCCGGGATGTGGGGGATTGTGCATCTTCATAATTTTACTTCAATGATAGTCTTCATAGTCAACCAATATGGCATCTTCGCCCTGAAACAGGAACGTGATTCGCCAGTTTCCACTCACGCTGACCGACCAGGTTCCTTTTCGGTTTCCCGTGAGTTCATGCAACCGCAGACCGGGAAGGTCCATATCCCGCGGCCCGCTGGATGCATGCAATCGACCAAGAATCAGCGTCAACCGTTTTGCATGTTGGGTCTGAATACCCGCTTTGGATCCTGTGCTGAAGAATTTCTCCAGCCCAGCGTGACGAAAACTCTTGATCATGGGGAAATGTAACCTGATACGTATCAAGTGTCAATATTTTCCTTTTCTTATGAAAGAGGTGAATAAGAATTCCGATGAGAATAATGAAAAATAACGAAACCCCTTAACTTTTCATCGCTTCAGGCGTATAATTCATATGCATTTTGAACGAAACCATAAAGATTAACGTCTCATTCCACATGAAAACCCTCACACTCCTGCTCACAATCCTTCTCACTCCGCTTTTCGCGCAGATTCCCCAAAGCAACCGCCACGAAGGCGAGGCTGCGGCCGACCGCGCCGCAGCCTGGCTTCTCGCCAGTCAGCATGAAGACGGCCATTGGAGCAGTCCCCAGTGGCCCGCCCTCACCGCCCTCGCCGTCTGGGCCCTCAGTCTGAATGATGCCACCCGCGACAGCGATGCCGTCCGCCGCGGGGTCGACTACATCCTCTCCACCGCCCATCCCGACGGCTCCATCTTCGTGAAACCCGATGAAACCCGCCGCGGCGGCGGCCTCAGCAATTACAACACCGCCATCGCCATGGTCGCCCTCTACCTCTCCGGCGTCGAAGAGGCCCGCCCCTACGTTCTCCGCGCCCGCCGCTTCGTCGCCGGCGCCCAGCACCTCGGCGGCGATGTCTATCACGGCGGCTTCGGATACGACTCCAACACCGGCCGCGCCTACGCCGACCTCTCCAACACCTTCATCGCCATCGAGGGCATGAGACTCACCGAAGACATCGAAGACTTCCGCACCGACGGCGAACGCGTCGACTTCGACCGCGAGGCCGCCGTCGAATTCATTTCCGCCATCCAGAACCGCAGCGAGAGCAATCCCGCCGACTGGGTCTCCGACCATCCCGAAGACGCCGGCGGATTCGCCTACCGCCCCGATGACTCCCGCGGCCTCGTCCGCCAGACCGCCGACGGCAAAGAGGCCTTCCGCACCTTCGGCAGCATGACCTACGCCGGCATGCTCTCCCTCATCTACGCCGATGTCGACCGCAACGATCCCCGCGTCCGCTCCGCCTTCGAATGGTCCACCCGCAACTGGACCGTAACCGAAAACATGCCCGCGGATCAGGAAGGCTACTACTATTTCATCAACGTCCTCACCAAAGCCATGGCCACCTTCGGACAGGACATCTTCACCCGCGAAAACGGCGAAGAGGTCAACTGGCGCGTCGATGTCATCAACGAACTCGTCCGCCGCCAGCGCATCGACGCCAACGGCAACGGATTCTGGCTCAACGACGACAACCGCTACTGGGAAGGCGACCCCGTCCTCGTCACCGCCTACGCCCTCATCGCCCTCCAGGTCGCCCTCGGCGAGTAACCCCCCTTTTTCCGAGATTCGGAAACGCGTCGATTTGATTTTCCGATGCTCGGAAAAACGCTCAGTTCCGTTCGGTATCCTCCCGCCCCATCTCTGTCGCCATATCGTACAACTGGCGGAACCGCTCCAGCGCCTCCGCGCGCCGGGAGCCCCTCAGCCCCCTCGCCTCCAGCAACGCCTCCGCCGCCTTCACGTATAGATCCATCCGCTGCAGACGCTCCGCCCGCTGACCGAAGCGGAGCATCGACATGCGGGACCGCCAGGCCTGCAGCAAAAGCGGGGCCCAGTTTTCGTCCAGCCGCTCCGCCACCGCCGGCAGCGTCATCCGCTCGTCGCGCGGAACCTCCTCGCCATCCAATCCGAACCGCCCCGGCGTAAACACCAGCTCCCGGGCCAATTGCTCCCGAAACAATGCCCCCGCGGACGGATCCGACAAAAACCGCCTGCCCCGCTCCGCCATCCAAATCTCCCAGGATAAATGCGCCTCCCGCAGCGAACCCGCATCCGCCGCCCGCCGCCACCAGTCCGCCGACAGCCCGCCCCGCGCCAGCATCTCCCGCCATATCCTTTCGCGCTGCGGCACCAGCGCGAACAAATACGCCACCGCCCACACCTCATCCTCCACCGAACCGCCACCGGACGCTCCGGCTCCGGTCAGTGTGTATGGCGGATTCAGATCCGCTGTCCGCCAGCGGGCCAGTCCCCGGGCCCGTGCGGTCCCCCGCCGCTCCGGCACAAACTCCGGCGCCCACCCGCGGGTCAACCACCCCGGAACCGGCGGCGGCACCGCCGCCTGCTGAGCCGCCTGTTGATCAAACATCCGATACAGAATCGCCTCCAGAAACACCTCCGCAAAACGCAAACTGTCGAACCCGTCGCCCTCCGGCGCCCGGATCTCCTGCGTCAACCGACGGCCCCGGCCCCGCTGATGCAGCGAAACCTCCTCGATCCGCGGATGCAGGACCACCACCAGAGGATGAAAGGGATCAAAACCCGCCCGCACCCCGAAATCCCGCCCCAGCCGCCGCAGGGTCTGTTCCATCCAAATCGCCACCCCCTGTGTGTCCGCCGGATTCAATCCGTTCACCACGAACCGGTTTTCCTCCGTGCGCACCGTCTTCCAGTCCACATCCTCCCAATCCGCATCCGCCGCATCGTCCGCGCCCCGCGCAATCGACGACAGTCCCAACAGAATCAGAAGCCACAGCCCCGGCCGCCCCCGCATCTCAGGCTCCCGCTTCCCGTTCCAAAATCAGCGTCACCGGCCCGTCGTTGATCAGATGCACCCGCATCTCCGCCTGAAACACACCTGTTGCAACCTTCACCTCCAGCGCCCGAAGCGCCGCCACAAACGCCTCCACCCCCGCCGCCGCCTCGTCCGCCGGAGCCGCCCCCGTGAATCCGGGACGAAACCCTTTCCGGCAATCGCCGAACAGCGTGAACTGACTCACCACCAGACAGCTCCCGTCCACTGCGGCCAGCGGGAGGTTCATTTTCCCCTCCCCGTCCTCAAACACCCGGAGACCCGCGATTTTCCGGGCCATCCACTCAATTTCCTTCGCACCGTCCCCGGGCGCCATCCCCGTCAGCAACAAAAAGCCCGGACCGATTTCACCGGCCGTCCGTCCCTCCACCTCCACCCGCGCCTCCAAAACACGCTGCAAAACCACCCGCATCAACCGTCTCCCCGGTCCTTCAGCGTCAAAATCATGTTCCCCCGCTCCACCCGCTCAATCCGCACCCGTTCCCAGAAAATTTCCTCCACCTGCAGCCCCAGCGATTCCGCGCGGCTCCGGGCTATCCGTCCCGAATAACGCACCGGCAGCGGCAAATGACCGATCCAGAGACTGTAGGGCACAAAATAATCCTTCTCCTCCGACCGCACCATCACAATCCGGGTGCTGAGCCGCGCCCCGAACAGCCGGGTATGCGCAACCGCCACAATTTGGTCCTCCGCCGCCGAAACCCGCAACTGCATCGGCTCCTGAATGTTCAGTTCCGAATACACGTTCCAGCCCGATTCCGAAACCGCATATCCGCGCCAGGGCGTGTTCATCGATAAATCCCGCTGCAATTGAATTAAAATCCGCTGCGTCTGCGCCGCCTCTGCCGGAGATCCCACCGTGCCCAGAGGTTCAAACGGCCAGGCCAGGAGACCGAAAATCACCGCGAATAACACACACAAAAAAGAGGCCACACTTGCCTGAATTGCCCGCATCCGCGAATTTTTCTTTTTTTCAATCGACGGAAGCACCTGACCGCCCGCGTAGATTCTCGCCCCGCAGTTTTTGCAGAACGGGCGTCCGAAATCATTCGGGGTCTTGCAAACCGGACAGGCGACACCCGGTCGTTTGATCTTCTCGGGGGGCATACCGCTCCTCAGGTCGACGCCGGAGCCGGTTTAGACACCGGGGCCGAAGCCGCCGGGGACGGCTTCGATTCGGACTTCGCCGGGGCCGCTTTCTCGCCGCCCTTATCCGATTTATCCGACTTCGCGGCCTTCTGGTACGAGTCACTCCGGTAATCGGTAATATAAAATCCCGACCCTTTGAAAAGCAGCCCCGCCCCGGTGCCGATCTTCCGCTTCAGCGCCGGCTTGCCGCATGCCGGACAATCCTTCAGGGGCGGAGCGCTCATCGCGTGAAATGCCTCCAGGGCATGATCACATTCCGTGCAAACATAATCATAAGTGGGCATAACAGAATCCTTTCGTTAAGAGGGAGAGTTGATTGTTAGCCAATTTTATATAGGGAGAAGCCATGAATGTCAACGCCGCCCCCGTCCCGTCCGCCCTGCAGGCTTTCACCGCGCCCGACACCGCGTTCGCCGACTGGCTCGCCGCCGGACGGCAACTTGTCGAAAGCGAACTCGACCGCCGCCTCCCGCCCGCCGGGCTTCAGCCCGCTGTTCTCCACGAGGCCATGCGCTACGCCACCCTCAACGGCGGCAAACGCCTCCGCGGCATTCTCGCCCTCGCCGTCTGCGAATCCCTCGGCAAAGATCCCGCCCGCGCCCTTCTCCCCGCCGCCGCGCTCGAGGCTTTCCACGCCTACACCCTCGTTCACGACGACCTCCCCTGCATGGACGACGACGACCTGCGCCGCGGCAAACCCGCCACCCACATCCGCTACGGCGAAGCCAACGCCCTCCTCGCCGGCGACGCCCTCCTCACCCTCGCCTGCCAATGGATGGCCGAAGCCGTTACCCCCCTCCCTCATCCCCCCGGAGCCCTGGTACTCGAACTCACGCGTGCGGGCGGTTCAACAGGTGTGATCGGCGGACAGACCGAAGACCTTGCCGCCGAAGATCTCCCACCCGACGAGGCGAGGCTCCTCTATATTCACACCGAAAAAACCGCCCGCCTCATTGCCTGCGCCTGCCGCGTCGGCGCTGTAGCCGCCGGAGCCTGCGCCGCCAAGGTCGACACCTTCGGCGAATACGGCCGGCACCTCGGACTCGCCTTCCAGATCCTCGATGACATTCTCGATGCCACCCAGGCCACCGCTATTCTCGGCAAACCCGCCGGCAGTGACGCCGAAAACCACAAACTCACCACCGTGAGCCTCTGGGGACTGGACAAAAGCCGCGACGAAGCCCAACGCCACACCGATCTCGCCATCGCGCATCTTGAAAAAGCCCAATGCAATCCCGGCCGCCTTCAAGCCCTCACCCGACACCTCCTGTCACGAATCAACTGATTGTGCGCACCTGTTGCACTCAATGATTGTGCGCACCTGTTGCACTCAATGTAATCGATATAGCCAACCTTCACAGGCTGTTTATCTCCTCGATCGTTTTTGCAAATTCCGCGAGCACCTCCTCAGAAGAGAAACCCCGTCTGGATTTCGAGCCCTTCCTTTCTTCGGTCGATCGTCCTTTGGCATACAGCCATGCGCGGTATAAAGACTCCGTGGTTTTCCAAGGCAAAGACTGCGGCTTGCGAACCTTTGCCAATAAACCCAACTCACGGGGAGAACAGCCTTTTGTGAAGTTAATCAACAGGGTTAAGCCGTCCCGGCAAACACCCTGCCCCCTGGAGGCCTGCCCGTACCCGCTCCACCGATATTCGACCGGATCCTTACAGATCCCGGCCCGCATCGGATTCAAATCGATATACGCGGCCACCGAAAACAAGGCTTCGGGGGTGTCTTTCAGAACCATGCTCCGATACCGGCCGTCCCAAAACACCCCGTAAAGATTATGTTGCTTGTTATACCAGGCGGAAAACCCCTGCTTTAAAACCCTCATAAAATCCGGGAGACTGTGCATCCGTCTAAGCAGATTCGCCTCCATTTCTTTTTGCAAACACCCTGGCGCTCCCCGGTAGGCATTCATCCATGCTTCCACCTTCCGCTCCGGCCATACCCGTTCCATCCTGCGAAAAAGTTCCTCTGGCCGCACCTGTTGCGCTTTGGGAACCCACAGCAGCAGATGCACGTGGTTGTTCATCAAACAATAAGTCAGAACCGAAATGCCGGAAAAATCAGCCCAGGGGAACAGCAAATCGGTGAATACCGCCTTCTCTTCGTTTCCAAATAAAAACTTCTGCTGGACCACCCGACTGGTGACATGAACAAAATATCCGCAGGACTTCGGAAGAACTCTGAGCCCCCGTTTTCGTGCATTCGAACCGGCTTTTTGACTTTGGTAGATCGACATATCTGTATCCTCCATATTCAGGGTTTTGAGTTTCAACATAACCCCCACACCCCCGATAATTTGATTCTTCCACGAAAATTTGAGTTTTTCCGCATTTTTTTATGCGCACCTGTTGCAACCCGACCTGCGAACCGGCCGTGCGCACCTGTTGCACAAAAGAATTGTAGAAGATCATGAGTTGCTTTAGAGGAGCCTCCCCATGCAAAAAATAAATCTGAACGGACCCTGGACGCTTCACCCCGCCAAATCCCCCGAAACCACCTGTCCCGCCACCGTCCCCGGTTGTGTGCACACGGATCTCATGACCGCCGGACTTCTCCCGGATCCCTGGTACCGCGACAACGAAAAGGATCTCCGCTGGGTCGAAACAAAAGACTGGGTCTACACCCGGACATTTGAAATCACCGCCGATCTGCTGAAAAGCTCCCGTCATGTCCTCCAGTTCGAGGGCCTGGATACCCTCTGCACTCTCGAACTCAACGGCCACCCCCTCGGCGAAACCGACAATATGCACCGCACCTGGGAATTTGAGGTCCACGGATTCCTCAAAGAGGGCAACAATACCCTGACCCTCACCTTCCATTCCCCGCTCGACAAAATGCGGGCCGAAGATGCCGTCAAACACCTTCCGGGCTGGAACCTTTACCACGAGGACTACCGCGGCAAAAGCTATGTCCGCAAAATGGCCTGCGCGTTCGGCTGGGACTGGGGACTCATGGCGCCCACCGCCGGCATCTGGCGCAACGTCTCCCTGCTCGCCTTTGAAAACCGGATCGAGTCGCTTCGCATTCAACAAGACCATTCCCAACCCGGCCGGGTCCAACTCCGGGTTTCCGGAAACCTGTCGTCCCCCGCATCGGGACATCTTCATATCCTGCTGGATGGCGACCTGATCCATGAACAACCGTTCACCGAAACGGACTCCATCGATATAACCGTACCGATTCCCGAACCCCGACTCTGGTGGCCCAACGGAATGGGAGAACAACCTCTCTACGAAATCCTCCTCGAACTCGACTGCGGAGACCGTGTCCGAAAAAGAATCGGCCTCCGGGAGCTAAAGCTCATCCGGAAACCGGACGCCCACGGCGAATCGTTTCGCTTCAATGTCAACGGACGCGACATCTTCATGAAAGGCGGCAACTGGATCCCCTGCGACATCTTTCCCTCCCGCGTCGCTCCCGACACCTACCGGCACCTGCTGCGCTCCTGCGCCGACGCCCACATGAACATGATCCGCGTCTGGGGCGGCGGCATCTACGAAGACGACCTCTTCTACGACCTCTGCGATGAACTCGGACTCCTCGTCTGGCAGGATTTCATGTTCGCCTGCTCGACCTACCCCACCTTCGATCCCGCGTTTATGGACAATGTCCGCGAAGAGGCCTCCGACGCCGTCCGACGCCTCCGTCATCACCCCTGCCTGGCCCTCTGGTGCGGCAACAACGAACTCGAACAGGGACTCGTCCGCTTTGACATCGACGACTGGACCGAAACCGCCATGCCCCCTCAGGCCTACACCCCTCTATTCGACGAACTTCTCCCCGACGTCGTCGCGCGGGAGGACGGCGCCACACCCTACTGGCCCTGCAGTCCCCATTCCCCCAACGGCGACCGCAATCACTTCAACAACCCCGCCTGCGGCGACGCCCACGCCTGGAGCGTCTGGTTCGGCGGAGAACCCATGGAGGCCCAGCGCGAATGGGGCTTCCGCTTTATGTCCGAGTTCGGATTTCAAAGCTACCCCGAACTCAAAACCCTCGAGGCCTGCACCCTGCCCGAAGACCGAAGCATCGGACACTGGATGCTGGATTATCACCAGCGCTCCCCCAAAGGCAATCTCACCATATTCACCTACCTCCTCGACCGCTTCCGCGCCCCCGCCTCCTTCGAGGCCACCCTCATCCTCTCCCAAATCACCCAGGCCCTCTGCATCCAAATCGCCGCCGACCACGCCCGCCGCATCCAGGGACAAATGGACGGGCTCCTCTACTGGCAAATCAACGACCTCTGGCCCGGCGCCACCTGGTCGTCCATCGACGTTTTCGGCCGATGGAAAGCGCTCCACTTCTTTGCCAAAGCCTTCTTCGCCCCCGTCCGCGTCTCCCTGCTCGAACGGCCCGAAACCGACCGCATGGAACTCCACGTCTCCAATCACCTGCCCGTCACCTTTCACGGAACCCTTCACTGGCGCGTCACCACCTGCGCCGGCGAAACCCTTGAGCAGGGCGAACAACCCGTCGCGGTTCCCTCCCAGAGCAACCGCCGCATCACCGAACTGGATTGCGCCACGCACCGTGACCGCGGCGGGAGCACCCCCATGCCGATCGAGATCCGTTCCGTCAAACATATCCCCCGCGAAGGCGACCGGGATCTCCTGGTTTGGGGACGGGTCACCGACGCCTCGGGACGCGAAGTCTCCCGCGGATTCGAAGCCTTCTGCAAACCCAGATACTGGAACCTCACCCCGCCCGAAATCACCTGCGACATCACCCCGCACGCGGAAGGATTTCAGATCGAATTGAAAACAAACGTCTGCGCCCCCTGGACACATCTTTCACTCAAAGACACCGAAGCCCGCTTCAGCAAAAACTATCTCAATCTCCTCCCCGGCGAACCGGAAACACTCATCTGCACCCCGCAAACACCGCTCGATGAACACAGCCTGAAAGCCCGCCTCAACATCATCCCCCTCGTCAGCCTCTTCGCCTGACCGTTCAAAGCTCCCGCTGATTGCGGGTCAGTGAATCCAGCAGGTTTCGCAAAAAGGCCTCATCGCCGAGTTCCTCAGTCAGGCTTAACGGAAAGCGGATTTTCCGCTCAAAATATCCGCGCAGTTCACGATAGGCCGCGATCCGCGCCTCCGCATCCAGCCGGTCCCGCCGCGTGAGCGCCTCGACCAACAGAGCGACCTCCTCTGGAGTGGTCTCCCGCCGCAGGCGGCCCTCCACCTGCGGATGGCCCCGGAATGAATTGTACTTGCGGTCCCACCGGTCGGTGCCCGCATTCACTTCGCCGCGCGGCAGACGAATCACCAGCGTGCCCGCCGCCAGATCGCCCGGGCGTTGAAATTTCGGACTGAACAGAGAGCCAAGCCCCCCGACCACGTAAAACATCGGGAACATATCGATCACCCGGAAAAGATTGCGCACCACCACCTGCGACCCGGCCAAACGCCGCGCGCGGGAATCGATCACCCGCAGGCCCAACACCCGTTTCCCGAAGGTCTGCCCGGTGAATTTCCATTCGGTGAGCATGAAATAGGCGAAATTAAGCACAAAGAAAAGAATCATGAGCAGACCCATAAACAGGTCCTCGTCAAACAAAACCAACACGTGAAAGAGCCCCTGCAGGATGCTTTGAATTCCCAGAATCACCAGCACATCCACGCCCAGTGCCAGGGCGCGGGCCACGGGGGTCGCGAGTTGAACGTGAAAACTGACCGCGTCGGCGGTGGTGATTTCCATGCGGTGGGTGCCGACAGGATTCATTCGCCCTCCTCCCCGCGGGTGCCCGCAAGCATCAGATACGCGGCCAGTCCGGCGGTCTGGATCACCCCGAAAGCGATTTTTACCGAATACGGCAGAATGGGCGCGTGATACTGCGAAAAGAACGATTCGATCAGACCGGCCCACACCAGCAGAACCACCACCCCGCCGAGGAGAACGCACACCGGTTTCTGAACCCGCCGCAGGCGCGCCGCCGCAGAAAGCCGCCCCTCCGGCACCATGACCGCCCTGGCGATGAGCAGCCCCGCCTGCGCCGAAAACAGAATTGCCGGAATTTCCACGCTCCCGTGCGGCAGCAGCCAGGCGGTTAAAAACACCCCCTGACCCGCCAGCAGATAATCCACAATCACCGCGCCCAGAATCACCCCGTTGTAAAACACCACCACCAGCGTCAACACCCCGTAAAAAATTCCCAGCACCAGCACCAGAATCGACACCCGGATGTTGTTCGCCATAAGGTGCGCCGCGAAACGCGTGTGGCCCTCGGTCACATCCGGATTGCCCGACTCCTCCATCGCGACCCGCTCCGCCGGATCGCCCAGCAGATGCGCGAACGGCAGAATCACTTCTTTCACATTCGGCTCCACCGCCACCAGAAATCCGCCCATAATTGCGCCCAGCATCAGCGCGGTCACCACCAGACCCAGCGCGCGGGTGTGCGCTCTCACCGTCGTCGCGAACGCAATCAGCGACGAGCGCACCGGAACCCGCAGCCGGATGCCGCGGTTTTCGTGGATAAACCCGAAGCCCCGCGCCAGCAGCGATTCCAGATAGGCGGTGGTGTCCGGATCCACCGTGAAGGTCCGCACCCGCATCAGATCCCCGGCCACGCTCTCGTGCAGAAAACGCAGGCGCTGGATGCCGTCGAGGTCGAGTTTCAGGGACACATCGTCCTCCAGCCGCTTGAGCAGGGCCTCGTATTCCTCCCAGAGCGGGCGGCGTTGCAGAACAAATCGTTGAAGACTGGCGATCACAGGCGTTGAGTTTGTTTGATGGTGAGGTATTGATTAATCACGTCCAGGGCCAGGGTTTCGGCCCCCGGAAGCAGCAGCGGCACATTCAGGGCGCGCAGGCGGGTGCGGAACCCCTGCAGATCCCGCCACATCAGATGCCCCGCCAGAGCCTCCCAGGGATCCCCGGCGGCTTCCCGTCCGGCGAACAGCGGGGCCACGCCCGGCAGCGGAATCATCGCCACCACCACCAGATGGGAGCGGGACAGCAGATGCACCCGCTTTTCGAGCAGATCAAAGGTGGTGGCGTCGGACAGATCGGTGAGCAGAATCATCAGCGACCGCCGCCGCACATGCACGCGGGTAAAACGGACCCATTCATCGATGTCGGGATAGACCGGCTCGGGTTTCAGCCGAAAAAGACTGTTCTGAACCGTGCGCAGATGCGCGGTGCCGCTCCCGGCGCGGACAAAGGTGTCCGTCATCCGCGCAAAGGTCATCAACCCGAACAAATCGCCCTCGCGCACCGCCGCCATAGCCAGCAGGTTCGCCGCCGCCACATAGCGTTCGAGCACGGGCTCATCCGGCCGGCCCTCGCCGCCCGGATGCGGACGGGCCGAGAGCCGCGAGTGGTCGATCACCAGATACACCTCCTGCGTCCGTTCAATCTGATAGGTTTTGGTCACCAGTTCGGATCGCTTGGCGGAAGCCTTCCAGTGAATATCCGCCGGGGTGTCGCCGGGACGGTACTCGCGGATCTGATCGTAATCGCGGCCCTGTCCGGTGATCCGCTGCTGCCGCAGGCCGCTCTGGCCCCGGTTCAGAAACAGATTCGCCATCACCCGCCGCTCGCGGCGCAGGTCCGGATACACCCGGAAAACGAGATCCACCGCCATCCGCCGCCGCATCCGCCACAGGCCCAACCGGCTGGAAACCTCCAGCGCCCCCTCCCGCACCGCGTACTCCCCGCGTTCACAGGGCGTGAACGAAAACACCGCCCGCACCCCCGGCGGATCGCCTTCAACCCGTCCGGTGACACTTTCCGTCTCCGCGCCGAGTTGCGGCGGAAAGGCCAGCCCAAACGTCACCGCCCCCCGCACCGCCGCCGGCATCTCCACCCGCAGCCTCACTGTTCCGGTCTGATGGTTCGCCTGCCGGATTTCCTGAACGCCCGTCACCCGCGCCTCCGCCAGCCCCGGCGCCTTTAAGACCCGGTCCGCAAGCGAAACCGACAGCAGAAGCATGGCCGACAGCATCAGCAGCGCCATACCCGCCGGATGCGCCGCCGCAAGCAGCGCCACCGGCAGCAGCCCGAGGCTCAGCGCGATCAGACGGCCGGAGGGCACCGGCGCTTTGGCGTCAGCGGGGGACTGTGACATTGCGCAGAATTTCCTGAATCACTTCCGTGACCGTCAGGCCTTCAATTTCGAATTCCGGACGCAGAATCAGCCGGTGGTCCAGCACCGCCGGCACCAGCGCCTTAATATCGTCGGGGATCACGTACTCACGTCCGTCGAGCACCGCATACACCCGCGCGCCCAGCAGCAGCGCCACCGTGGCCCGCGGACTGGCACCCACCAGAATGTGCTCGTGATCGCGGGTGGTGCGGATCACCTGCGCCGCGTAGCGCACCAGTTCCGGCTGCACCGCAATACCGCCGAGGGCCGCACGCGCTTTGAGCAGTTCGCCCGGCGGCAGCACCGCCCGAACCTCATCATCTTTCAACACCGACTCCGGACTGTGCCCCTCGAGAAAACGCCCGGCCAGATCGATCTCCGTGTCCTCATCGGGATAGGTCACATGAATCTTCAGCATGAACCGGTCCTTCTGCGCCTCCGGCAGCGGATACGTGCCCTCATGCTCCACCGGATTCTGGGTGGCGAACACCGTGAACGCCGGGTCCAGCCTGAAAATCTCCCGGTCAATCGCCACCGACCGCTCCTGCATCGCCTGCAGCAGCGCCGACTGCGTTTTCGCGGGGGCGCGGTTGATCTCGTCCGCAAGCAGGAACGACGTGAACACCGGGCCTTTCACCAGCGTGAACTCATGTTCCTTCATGTTAAACACGTTGGTGCCGATGATGTCCGCCGGCATCAGATCCGGCGTCATCTGAATGCGCTGAAACTCGCAGCCGAGCACCTTTGCCAGCGTGTTCACCAGCAGGGTTTTTCCCACGCCGGGCACCCCCTCCAGCAGTGCGTGCTGGCCGGAAAAGATGACCGTCAGGCACTGATCGATCACCCCGGACTGTCCCAGGACGACCTTGCCGATTTCGCGGCGGGCCTCATTCAAAAGTGTTTGCAAAGGTTCGAGTTCTGTATTCATCGTTTCGTCCGTTTCGGGTTGAGATCGTCATGAAGAATTAAAAAGCGTTCGCGCAGGCGGTCCCCGCGGTTCATTTTCGGCAGCGGAGCCCGCGCCTGTTGATCGGCGGTCTTCCACAGCGGTTCCAGACGTTCCGGATTCGCGGCGGCGCGGGGAAGATCCGCCCGCCATTCCTCCAGACAGCGCGTTAAAATCGATTCGGCGGGCACATAGCGCTTCAGCAGATCCCGGAGTCCGTCCAGACGGCTCTGCGCGCGCCGCTCCGGCTCCTCGGACTCCGGCAAAACCGGCAGCAGCGGCAGCGCGCCCCGCCAGACCCAGAGCAGAAACACCAGGATCATCACCCCCAGCAGCGGAGTCAGACGGTACTGCCGAATCAGGGTCATAATCCCCCGCGGCTGGCGAATGCCCATCGGATATTCCCAAAACACCACCTCGTCGCGGCCGCCCAGCGCCCACAGCAGCCATTCCGTCTGCGGTTCAAAAAACATCGCCTGATTCAGCAGCGGGGCCGCATCCGCCAGCAGCAACCATTCCCCGTCGCCCTCCGCGACCCCGAGAACCACCGCACCCTCCGGCGTCGCATACAGCACCCTCACATCCTCCCGGTTGCCTCCCGGCTCAAACACCCGGCCCGAGGACCAATCCACCCACGCGGGTGCGCCCTCGTCTGGAAAAGTACGGACCGCCACGCCGTCCGCTCCCGCCCGCCGACCGCGCACTGTCAGGTGCCGCGCCAGTGATTTATCCAGCGCAATCCACTTATCCTCATCCTCCAATTCCCGAACCGGACGTGCAGAATCCTTGTCCTCCTCATTCTCCTCCTTCTCATCCCTCCGACGCCGCTCCGACTGCGCGCGCGGCTGCAACACCACCCGGCCGCCCGCCTCCACAAATTCCACCAGCGGTTTATAGCGGACCAGGTCGCGATTGGCGTTCAGCACCACCAGCGTCACTTCACCGGGCTCCGGCTCCAGCCGGTGCAGGAGATCCAGCAGCCGCCGCGACCGCAGTCCCGGCAAGGCCTCGAGGCTCTCGAACAGAATCATGGCCCCGCGCGGATCCGCCCGCAGCGTGGAGCCCGGCGGATAGGTCATGCCGCCACGGAACTGAAGCCCGAAGGCCCAAAAAACGCCCCACACAAACGCGGCCAGAATCAGCAGCACCCCCATCCGTCCCGGAAGGCTCCCCCGGCTCATGATTCCGCCTCCAGTCCGATGACTTGCGCCAAAAACGCCTCCAGAGCCGAAGGTTCAGCGGGATACTCGCCATACCACACCGACTCGAAGGCCCGCCGCAGATCGCGGTACACCGGCAGCGCGCCGGGCGCGGCGTGGGAGCGGCGGGTCAGTTCAGTTTCGTAATCGCGGTTGGACTTGTAGCGGGTGATCACCAGCAGATTCCGGTCGGCCAGCCGCGCCAGATACGCCAGAAACAGTGCCCGCAGGGCCAACCGGGTGTCCCCTTTGCCCATCAGTTCCCGCACCATGTTCATCCACTCGTCGGCCGGCAGTTCGGTGGCCAGCACCTCCTCGCGGTTCAGATCCGGCGGCGCGGCCTCTCCGGCGGGCGCGGCCTGCGACAGACGCGCCCGCCGTTTGCGGATCACCGCCCGTCCCACCAGCACCAGCAGCACCACCCCGAGAATCACCGCCAGCAGAATCATCAGCCCCTCCGCCGCGCTCTGCAAACCGCCCAGCAACGCGGCGGAGTCGGAGAAATCCCGCTCCCGCCGCGGAAAGATCCTCCGCCACTGTTCAATGAACCATTCGATCGCATCCAGCAGGGTGTCGCCCAGCCATTGCAGCCCGTCCAACAGCGCGCGCGTGAACGGCCCCTGCTCCCGAAAATCCGGGGCCACCGTTTCCGGCGGAGCCCGCCAGAGAAATTTCCGCTGACGCGACACGGTTTCGATGGTTTCCCGCAATTCCTCCGCCTGCGCATCCGCCATCACCGGGGCCGGCAAGCCTCCCGCCAGCAGCAGCCCCAACAGCAGCAGCCGGGTCAGACCCGCCGAAAGCGCCCGGGTGCGGTCCCGCAAATCCATCCCCGTCTTTTCCGCCGCCAGCCGATAGCCGCGCAAGAGATAAAACGCCTTGTTCAGCGGATCCAGCGTCAGTCCGGTCAGGATCAGCGCACTCATCCAGAAACTCACATGCAGGTACGCATGCCAGCCGCGCACAAACGGATTCTCCATGCCGGTGAAGCTGAACCACAAATGCGGAAGAATCGCCAGCACCATCAGCCAGTTCAGCAGCACCATCAAATACAGTCCGCTGTGACCCGCCAGCACATACATGGACAATTGACGGGGGTTGCGCCCCGCGTAGTTCAGCGCCCGCTCGGGCACCGAGCCCGCCTCCCCCGGTCCCAGCGCCTCACACACGGTCAGATTCTGAAAAAAACTGAAAAGAAACGGATGCAGCAAGGTCACCAGCCGGCTCAGCGGCAGCACAAAAAGCCCCAGAGGCTGGAGGAGAAGCTGACGCCGGAACACCCGCCGCGGTTTGTCCCGGTTTTCCCACGCGGTTTCCGGATTGATTTGCGCCAGCAGCGCGGTCGCAAAACCGGCCTGACGGTATTTCATCCACACAAACGCCACCGCCATCCCCAGCGCACCCGCCCCGAGCTGGCGCGGCGCCAGCGTGCTCTCCCACATCACCGTACAGAACGCCAGCAGACCCGCGCCGAACGGAAGCACCCCCAGCAGATACCCCGCCCAGGCCGACGCCGGCAGCGAGGCCAGCAGACTCACCGCCTCCTCCAGCAGCGGCACAAACGCCGAATCCTCCCCGGAGGTCCGCTTCCGGCTCATCCCGCCAGCCCCCTGCGCAAATCCTGCAGCAGAATCATCAGCCGCCCCAGCAACAGAAAAAACGACCAGGTCAGCAGAAACGAAATCAGCGACAGTCCCCACAGCGCCGCGCGGCGCAGATACATGCGCCCCCTGCGGTCCGGTTTTTGCGCCAGAAGTTTTTCCAGGCACTCCTTGCAGATCATCCGCCCCTCGTGCTCGACAATGCACTCCCGGCAAAACGTGTGCCCGCATTCCGGACAGCGCGCCACCGCCTCGCGGTCCGCGTGATTGCGGCAGCGGGCGCGGGAAACGGTTTCAGGTGGAGGCGGGGTCATGACTGGATTTCAGAGGGCTGCGGGGTCATGGTTTCAATCAAATCCATAATTTTCCGGGCTTTGCCGGCAGTCGTGATTCCGCGGATGCGGGCGTACTGCGCCGCCGTGTGCAGATAAAAAGTGCAATACCCGCCCCGCATCAGCACATATACCAGCCGCAGCCAGACCAGCAGGCCCGGAACCACAAAATACCAGGTGGGTTCCGGAATCATACTGAAATGAAACGCAATCCCCACCGCCACGAAGGCCGCGCCGAAAAACCCGAGGGCCCAGGCGTGAAGACGGTTCGGCACAAAGATTGCGGCCTGAATATCGTTATAGAAAAACCGGCGGTACTTCTCCTGAACCGATCCCTCCACCAGCAGCAAATGATCACTGCCCCGGTACAGATAGGTGCGGACTCCCGGTCCCGACCCCGTGGCGATTTTGCGGTACGCGCTCATACCATGTTCTCCATAAGCGCTATAAAGAAAAATACCCAGCCGGTGATTTGCGCCAGAGCCAGCAACGCCGCGAAAACAAAGCGTGCCCTTGTCCGCGGCACCACGCTGCACGGGTGACGGTTCCAGTAACGGATCACCACAAACAATGCGGCCGGCGCGGTGAGAATCGACGCCCAGAAAAACAGAACCGGAACCACCGCCAGCATCAGCGCCAGATTGTCGTACACGATCCGTTTCGCGCCCCCGGGGGCGGCATCCACCTTCAGCGCATTTTGCTGACGTTTGGCGAAGCAGGACAGGCACACCGAATCGCCCCGGTCCTCCACCACGCAAAGGGAGCAGACGAAAACGCCGCAGTCCGCGCACACCGCCACCGCCTTGTGATTCGGATGGTGGAAGCAGGTGGACGCCCCCTCCACAAACCCCGTGTCCGCCACCGACGGCAGCACCGTCACCCGCTCATACGCGGGAAAACGGTGAAACTGAATCCGCTTCTTCTTTGAACACGGACACACCTGCTCTCCCCGGCCGGGACGCGCCAGCGGAAATTTGATCTTGTGACAGACCGGGCAGGTGATTTCCGGCAGGCTCATCGATGAATCACCCGCGTGTCCGCCATCCGGTCATGCAGGGTGCGGTTTTCGGAGTCCCACAGCATCATCAAAAACCCAAGCCCTAAAAAAATTAAACTGATATTTGAGGCCAATTCACGGCCCAGTGCCCGCAAATAAGTTATGCGTGAGCCATCAGGACGTATCGCCTTGATTTTAACCGCCATCATTCCCGGGGTCGCTTGAAAGCGCGGGTTGCCCACAAAATATGCCAAATACGCCGTCTGCACCCCAAAAGAAAGCACTAGATAAGTGATCAGCATGGGCGTTTCCAGAGATTCCCAGTAGGCCTCCTGGAAGCCTAGACCAAAAAAGAAGTTCAATATTGAAAGATATATTTGAGCGATAATTCCATCAATAAACAAACCAAGCCAGCGGGTGCCAAATCCCGCATACCGCAGATTGCGGCTCAGTGGGTCGACGCCCTCACGGATTTTCTGCAAAGTCACATCGCGACAATGCACGCAGACAAAGCGGTCCCCCATCGGAATCAGTTCGTTCTCCCATACCCGCGCCCCGCAGGCCGGACAGGCGATCATCCCTCCGGATTCCGCCATTTTCGGCTTAAACCCGGCGGCGGCCAGAGGATTCGAAGAGGCCGGGACCGCATCGGCGGGCGGTGCGGCCGCAGAAGTCGTCGGCGGTGTCCAGAAACCCTGCGAGCGCGCATCCGCCAGCGTCATCCAGTCCGCCATCCCCTGACAATACACCAGGGTAGGGTCCAGAATCAGGCCTTGCACCTGCAGGCGCGCAAACTCAGCGTCCTCAACCGGACCCGCCTGCTCATTGTTCTCAACATAAAACCACTGCATAAAAACTCTCCAGTATGTGGGTTACGCATTCCCTACGCAGGCCGTTTCGAAAATTCAACGCCGGAAAGATTTTTTTACATAGGCAATCAGGTCCGGCAGGTTGCTGAAGGATATGGCTTCGATTAAAATCTGGAATCAGACCGCAGTCTCCGAATCCATTGCTTTTGACTTGGATCTTCGAATAAAGCGGGAGTCGGTTTTTTTTCCGCAGCTTCGCCTGAACTTTCCGGCAAAGGGTTGATCTCCAGAAACCACGCCAGTGCCAGAGGAAAGTGGGGGGCGTGTTCCCGGTGTCCCCCATCATATAACTCCAATCGTAAATGCCTGAAACGAGCTTGCCGTAAATCCTCCATCATAGAGGTCGCATGATTTTCGTTCGCGATATTGTCGGAACGCCCGTTGCTCATGAACATCGCGATGTGATCACAGTCGGCGGTGCGGGTTTTAAGATGCTCCTTGTACCTTACAGCAAAGGCCTCGTTACACCCGCCCATGTAAACACCACTGATCGTAAACCCGTCAGCGTTCAGCATCATAGCCATGGCACCTGCCCATTTTGCCCCGCCTGAAAACCCGCCAGTCGCGATCGGCCATCGGCTGAACCCGGGCCAATACGTTTCAAGATATCTCATCAGAGTCATAAACGCCACATAAGTAGGCGCGTTTTTACGGTCATCAGCAGGATCATCCCAACCCGCTGCGATCACCACCCAGTCTTCATCCCCAAGGAGTCTGGCATAGTGCGGCCCCCGTTGTATATGCCTCCCTTGCCCACTGCCGGTGACAAGGGGAAGAAAAACGGGATGGACTTTCCTGGGATCGAAGGTTTCCGGCACACGAAGGCCCGCGTTGATTTCACGTTTATCTTCATAACCCTCGGGAAGCAATGCGTGCAGATCATCTGGAATAGGAAGTTTAAAGGTTTCAAACCGTCCTCCCGGTTGAACCGACAAGATCGGAAGTTTTAACATTTCAGCAATAATTTGCCCCTCCCGGATCCGCAATTTTTCATCTCGGGTCTGCCGCCAGAGGCTCAAAACAGCCTGATCCCCGTCTTCAAACACCTCCAGCGGAAGACGTCGTTTCCCGCTCTCCCATTCCAACAATACGCCGGCGTCGTTCACATCACGCAGATGCGCAAGCACTTCATGCCCGGATCGGGTTCTCCAGGTCTTTATCAAAATGTCATCCGGCGCAGTTACATGTCGGATCACATGATAACGGTCACCCACACTCAGGTCCGTGAACTTCACAGACACTGACACACCGGAGGCGTTTTCAAGCCTCACGTCTTCACCGAGCAGCTCCAGGAGGTCCCCTTCAAAGGTGTGACCGGTTAACGAAGTCCATACGCGCGTTTCATTCGCCAAAGTAACGCCTGAAAATATCATGAGAAGTACAAGCCTGATAAGATCCTTCATGACATCGGTATATACCCTCTTATCGGTTTTGAAACAATATCAATGACACGCTGCAGCTCCGCTCTTTGAACGGAATACATCGCGAACAAGTCTGGTATTCCCTCGAACGTCCTATTAGGATGAGAGAATGCAACGGCTCAACATCCCCAATACCGTCAGTCTCACCCGCATTGCGGCGGCACCCTTCCTCCTGTGGGCGGCGTTCGCGGATGCCCCGAAGATCTTTCTCGGCGTGTTCGCGTTTATGATGGTGACCGATTTTCTCGACGGCTTTCTGGCCCGGGCCCTGAACCAGCAAACCGTGTTGGGCTCGCAGCTGGACACCCTCGGCGATGTGCTGACCGCCCTGTTTGTGATTCCCGGCGGCTGGCGGCTGTGGCCGGAGGTGGTGCGGGAGGAGGCGGTCTTTTTCATTTTGGTCCCGGTGATCCTCGCGGTCTCAGGATCGGTGTGCTTGATTCGTCACGGCCACCTGCCCTCCTATCACACCCGAGCGGCGAAACTCGCGACCGCGGTCGCCGGCGTGAGCGTATGGGTGCTGTTTGCCGGATTCACCCCCTGGCTGTTCCGCGGCGCGGTGGTCCTGCTGGCGGCGTCGGCGGTGGAGGAAATCTGGATTTCGCTTTTGCTGATCAAGTGGCACCCGAATGTGCCTTCGGTGAAACAGGCCATCCGCGAACGCGCGGATGCGATGCTCGAAGCCGGCGGGGAACTCAAAACGCCCTCCCGAAAGGAGGAGCTGGCCAACGGACTGACCCACGGCCTCGGCGCGGTCACCGCCGTTCCGGTGCTGGTGCTGATGGTGGTCCGCGCCTCGCTGCTCGGCGATCCGTGGATGATTGTCGGCGTTTCCATTTTCGGCGCCAGCCTGGTGCTGATGTACACCTGCTCCACCCTCTATCACGCCCTGCCCGCCTCCAAAGCCAAAGCCCGGTTTCGGATTTTCGACCATGTGTCTATTTTCATTTTAATCGCCGGCACCTACACCCCGTTCACCCTTGGACCCCTGCGCGGCCCCTGGGGATGGAGTCTGTTCGGGGTGGTGTGGGGCCTCGCGCTGATCGGCGCGGTTCTCAAAGTTTTCTTTACCGGCCGTTTCGGGATCGTCTCCGTTTTCGTTTACATTGGCATGGGGTGGCTGGTGCTCATCGCCTTCCATCCGCTTCTTCAGGCGGTTTCCACACTCACAGTGGGTCTGCTGGCCGCCGGAGGAATGGCCTATACTCTCGGCACTGTCTTCTACGCCAGCCGCAAACTGAGATACAACCACAGCATCTGGCATCTCTTCGTCCTCGCCGGCAGTGTGCTGCATACCCTCGCAATCTTCACCCTGCTTCAGCCGCCGGCGTAGACACCTCTGTCCTTTAGCCCCCTCTCTCCCCAAACGCCTGTGCGGTGTTTTTGTGGGTGAGCCCCGATGATCTTATCCGGCGCGGAAGCGGATACGTTAAAACGTTATGGGCACGAGTATTAAACTCACCCGCTAAAAACCTAGTACTAGAACCGGCGACGGACCAACTCAATCAGCCCGTTGGCAACAGGAACACGCCGAACAAGCACATCTGCGGAATCCCAGTAGTCCTGATGAAAGATTACCTGCCCGTCTTCGTTAAAGCGAAGACGGGACACGCCGACGGACCGCTGTGGATCTCCCCCGTCCCTCGCGGGCAGCACCATGACCCAGGGAAGATAGAAATCAATTCCGTTTCGGCCCGGGGCCTCAAACTCAAAGGTCACGCCGGGACTCTGCTGGGCGGTGCGCTGCATGTAGGCCACCATCGTGTCCCGGTCAGTGAACACATGAAACGCGTCGCGGAAGTAAAAGCTCTCCGCATAGGCCTCGGGGAATTTCAAGGTCACATTTCCATAACTGAAAGGATGGAAGGCGTTCATCACCTTTTTAACAAAGGCCGTTTCCTCATCGCTGCCAGGGGGCGGATTCACTGCCAGTTCCGCACTTCGGGCCAAATGTTCGAGGTATAAGGCATCAGTACCCGTGGCATCATGCCTGGGTGTGCCCCCGAAACGATGGAGCCAGGCGGACAACCCAACCAAAAGAATAAGCAGAGCAAAGACGGCTTTCATGAGAGAGACTCCCTGGAGGTGTATCGGACACGTTGATGAAAATAGAAAAGAAAACGAATCACTCCGTAAACCCCGAACAAAAGGATCGGGAAGGTCACCAGCCAGCCTGAAACCGCATGCACAAACGTCATGCCGAACTGCTGCAGCGTGGCGAACGGGTCTTCCTGAAACCGTAAAGTGAATTCCGACAAACTCAATGAAAATCGCTTGTCAGCAAACAAAAGCGTTTCCCCCAATGCGATATAGGGCAGAATCAACATCACTTTCAGGGGCGCGACAAGGTAATTGAAACCCTGAAGAACCGCATGATTGAGCTTCCCCGCCCAACCGATTGTGGCAAGGGTTCCGGTGGTGACCCCGTATATCGGAAAGATCCCAACGGTAAAACCCCACGCCGCGGCCCAGGACAGACCCTCCACGCTCCACCCCTGCTTCAAGGCCTGAAGCAGAAGACGTTTGGGATTTGGAAGTTTTTCAAGTACACTCATGATTAACCTATCGGATCATCAGCACTCCTCATTACAATTATCTGGACATTACAAGGTAAAGTCGGCATCAAATCGCAAACCCATTTCTTTGCCTGGAGACACTCATGACCGAACCGACACCCGAAACCGAATCCTTCTCGGAAGACGATCTTTTCTTTACGTGTCCGCATTGCGGCAAAAACATGGCCATCGAAAAAAGGGGAATGGGGCTCACCATTCAATGCCCGGACTGCCGGGGGCTTGTTAAAGTTCCCAAACTTTCCGATACCGAATTAAAAAAACGAAGCAACAGCCATGTGCCGGCCGAAAGCGACCAGCCTGATTCCCTGCCTTATATCGATTTTCTCGAGGAAATTTGCATGCGGCTTCAGGGTATTCAAAAAAAATACAGCGTAATTGAAACGCAGTTCAACCTCCAGCAGGAGGCGGTCTTAACCCTGAAAGATGAAGTACAGAATCTTCAGGACGCCATGGAGATCCTCACTAAACAAATGAGCGATTCCGCATCAGCCGGGACCGAGTAACTTCTCGCTTTTTACGCCTTGGCTGTCTGGTTGAACTCCCGGATTTTCGCCCAGATCTCCTCCGGCTCCTCCGCATATTCAAACAAATTCAGATCATCCGGACTGATCACCCCCTCCTCCGCGAGGGCGGGAAAGTTGACCACCCGCTCCCAGAAGGTCTGACCCACCAGAATAATCGGCACCGGCGGGGATTTGTAGGTCTGAATCAAGGTCAGGGTCTCGAACAGCTCGTCCAGCG
Organism: Verrucomicrobiota bacterium; assembly: GCA_020831625.1. Lineage (GTDB taxonomy): Bacteria > Verrucomicrobiota > Kiritimatiellia > SS1-B-03-39 > UBA6053 > PXAS01. The sequence continues at coordinate 62,919 of JAFIGD010000006.1, forward strand.
TCCCGTATCCCCCCGGAAACGCCACCAGCGCCTTGGCCCGCATCAGGAAGTGCATCTTCCGAATCGCGAAATAGCGGAAATTAAAGCAAAGCTCCGGGCTCACATACGGATTCGGAGCCTGCTCGAACGGCAGCACAATATTCAGGCCGATACTCTTGCCGCCCACATCATGCGCCCCGCGGTTTCCCGCCTCCATGATGCCCGGTCCGCCGCCGGTCACCACCACATACTCACACTCGCCGTTTTCCTGACACGTGGACGACACCAGACGGCTGAAATCCCGCGCCACCTGATAATACCGGGACTGCTCCACTTTCTTTTCCGCCAGAATTTTTTTGGCTTTCAGTCCCGGATCCTCCGGACTTCCGGACAGCGCCTCCTCCGCGGCGGCCAACTCCGCCTCCGCCACATCCGGCGGCAGGGTCCGGGCGCTCCCGAACACCACAATCGTGGAATGAATCCCCTCCTCCGCCTGGGCAATCTCCGGCTTGAACAGTTCCAACTGCAAACGCACCGGCCGCATGTCCGCCCGGTCCAACAAATCCTGATCATGATACGCCAGCCGATAGGCGGGCGCATTCACCAGTGCCTCCTGTAACCGCGCCCGTTCTTTCATTTCCTCTTCTGACATTTTCATATGCAACTCCTGCTTAGCATTGGATTCAATGATCTGAAGCCTGCCACAAAAGCCCCGGCCGTGCAAACCCCGATTTCGCGCTTACCGGTCAGAAATTCATGAGCACCGGTATGAAAACCCACAGAATCCTTGCCAATCGTCTCCCCGCACGTATGACATTCCCTATGGAAACCCTCTTTATCCAACGCATTCAACGTCTGTCCAAACCCCTTGCCGTCCACAAAACAAATGTAGCCCCCCTTCTGAAACCGCTCAAAGAGATTCAGGCGGTTCTCTTTGATATTTACGGCACCTGCTTCATCAGCGGTTCCGGCGACATCGGGGTGAACGCCGCCGCCCCCAAAGCGGACGCCCTGTCCGAGGCCCTGCGCGAACAGGGCGTCGAACTCCCCCAGGACCTCGCCGGCCCCGCGCTGGACCGCTTTTACGAACTCATCCAAAACCGCCATCAGGACCTCAAAGCCGGCGGCATTTCTTTTCCCGAAATCCGGATTCTCGATATCTGGGAGCACTGGCGGCGCGAGGCCGGAATTCACGTCAACGTCCCCCAGCTTGCCATCGATATGGAATGCCGGCTCAATCCGGTCTGGCCGATGCCCGGCCTCATCCACACCCTCGAACAGCTCCAGGCCGCCGGCATCCGCCTCGGCATCGTCAGCAACGCCCAGGTCTTCACCCCCTGCCTCTTCCCCGCCCTCACCCGGCACACCCTGACCGATCTCGGCTTCCTCCCCGCGGCCTGCGTCTGGTCCTGGACCCTCCAGGAGGCCAAACCCTCCACGCGCCTGTACCAGCTCGCCCTCAAGGCCTTTCCCGATCTGCGCCCGGAACAATGCCTCTTTGTCGGCAACGACATGCGCAACGACATCATGCCCGCCGCCGCCACCGGCATGAGAACCGCCCTCTTCGCCGGCGACGCCCGCTCCCTCCGGTGGCGCAAAGACGATCCCGACGTCGGAGCTCTTCGGCCAGACCTCATCATTACCCACCTTTCCCAAATCAATGAATGTATCTGAAATATTTTCTTTACATTCTTAAAAGACACCCTAAATGTTCTTTTAAGAAATATGAGCTTTGATTTTTCCATTGTAAGAGAATTGCGGAAACGCGCGGGAATGACCCTGGCCGACGTCTCGGAACGCACCGGCATTTCCCCCTCGGTCATTTCCAAACTTGAACGCAACCAGACCTCCGCCGAACTGGACACCCTGTTCCGGCTGAGCCGGGTCTTTGATCTGAACACCACCGATCTGATCGCCCTGGCCGAATCCCGCACCGCCCAGCGCGCCACCAGCAAGCAATACGAATCCGGCGGATTTCATTTCCGCCGCATCAGCTACAACAACTGCCGGGCCTATCACGCCATCGCCCCCAAAAGCTCGGCGGTCACCCGCCCCGAGATCCATGCCGACAACTTTGAAGTCTGCTGGGTGTTCAAAGGCCACCTCCTCATTCAGCTTCCCAAAGAGCGCCACGAACTCCGCCCCGGCGACTCCCTCCAGTTCGACGGTGCCCTCGACCACACCTACGAAGCCCTCGAAGACACCGAATTTCTCATCATCCACCTCAAAAAAGGGAAACGATTCTAAGATGAAAATCAACCAAACCCTCACGCCACAGGACCTGCTCCCCAAACTCAACAACCTCTGGGAGCTTTCCGCCGCCAAGATTCACGCGATCCAGACCGAATACGATCATTCCAAAGGCTCCCCGGTCTTCACAATCAAAGGAAAATACACCACCCGCGGCTGGACCGAATGGACCCAGGGCTTCGAATTCGGCTCCGAAATCCTCCAGTACGACGCCACCGGCGATGAACACTTTCTCAAAAGCGGACGCGACAACACCGTCAAACTCATGGCCCCCCACGTCTCACACTTCGGCGTGCACGACCACGGATTCAACAACGTCAGCACCTACGGCAACCTGCTCCGCCTCATGAACGAGGGCCGCCTCCCCGAAAACGAATGGGAGCGCAACTTCTACGAACTCGCTCTCAAACTCTCCGGCGCCGCCCAGGCCCGCCGCTGGACCCCCATCGCCAGCGGCGAAGGCTACATCTACTCCTTCAACGGCCCCCAGAGCCTCTTCGCCGACACCATCCGCTCCCTGCGCGCCCTCGCCGTCGGCTATCAGCTCGGCCACCCCCTTATGGAGGAGAACGACCGGGCGATTTCCCTGCTCGAACGCCTCGTCCAGCACGCCCGCACCACCGCCAAATTCACCATCTTCTACGGCGAGGGCCGCGACGCCTTCGACATCCGCGGCCGCACCGCGCACGAAAGCCTCTTCAACGTCAACGACGGCAACTACCGCGCCCCCAACAGTCAACAGGGCTTCTCACCCTTCACCACCTGGACCCGCGGCCTCGCCTGGTGCATCGCCGGCTATCCCGAAGAACTCGAATTCCTCAAAACGCTTTCCGATGAGGAACTCGCCCCCTTTGGCGGCCGCGAGGAAATCGAAGGCTTCATGCTCAACGCCGCCAAAGCCGTCAGCGATTTCTACATTCAGCACACCAGCCTCGACGGCATTCCCTACTGGGACACCGGAGCCCCCAACCTCCACAAACTCGGCGATTACACCCAACGCGCCGCCGATCCCTACAACGAGCACGAATCCGTCGACAGCTCCGCCGCCGTCATCGCCGCCCAGGGCCTCATCCGCCTCGGGCGCTATCTCGGCGACGAGGGCAAAGACTACACCCAGGCCGGCCTCACCGTCCTCAACACCGTCTTCGACGAACCCTATCTCAGCACCGACGCCAACCATCACGGGCTCATCCTCCACAGCAACTACCACCTCCCCAACGGCTGGGACCACATCCCCCCCGGCCGCAAAGTCGCCTGCGACGAATCCTGCATGTGGGGCGACTACCACGCCCGCGAAGCCGCCCTCCTCGTCCAGCGCCTCGCCAAGGATGAACCGTACCTTAAATTCTTCCTCTAAATCCGTCGGATCGGTCGGATCGGTCGGATCGGTCGGATCGGTCGGATCGGTCGGATCAAAATCTCAACACCCACCCTACCACAACCCCAAAACCACATTACCCTTATGGAAATCAAACCCATCCGCATCATCATGAACGGCGTCACCGGACGCATGGGAACCAACCAGCATCTGGACCGTTCCATCACCGCCATCATCGAACAGGGCGGCGTCAAAGGCTCCAACGACCTCATCCTCATGCCCGAGGTCCTCCTCACCGGACGCAGCGAGCACAAACTCAAAGTCCTCGCCGAAAAATTCGGCAAACGCGCCATCGGCAAACCTTACGAATACACCACCGATCTCGACGGCGCACTCGAAGGCAAATTCGGCAAGTTCGACATCTTCTTCGACGCCTCCGGCACCCTGCAGCGCGCCGGCTTCATCGAAAAAGCCGTCAAAGCCGGCCTCGCCATCTACTGCGAAAAGCCCACCGCCGTCGAAACTGCCGAAGCCGTCCGCCTCGCCAAACTCGTCGATGAAGCAGGTCTCAAAAACGGCGTCGTCCAGGACAAACTCTGGCTCCCCGGCTTCCGCAAAATCAAAATGCTCAAAGAACTCGGCTTCTTCGGCAACATCCTCTCCGTCCGCGGCGAATTCGGCTACTGGGTCTTCACCGGACTCGACACCGACCAGCCCGCCCAGCGCCCCTCCTGGAACTACCGCTCCGAAGACGGCGGCGGCATGATGATCGACATGTTCTGCCACTGGCGCTACGTCATCGACAACGTCTTCGGCCCCGTCAAAAGCCTCGTCGCCTGGGGCGCCACCGACCTCCCCGAGCGCCGCTCCGAAGACGGCTCCGTGTTCCCCTGCACCGCCGACGACTCCGCCTACGCCATGTTCCTCCTCGAAGACGGCACCATGGTCCAGTTCAACTCCTCCTGGTGCACCCGCGTCCGCCGCGACGACCTCCTCACCGTTCAGGTCGACGGTGTCAAAGGCTCCGCCGTCGCCGGCCTCCGCGAAGTCGTCGTCCAAAGCGCCGCCGACACCCCCAAGCCCGTTTGGAACCCCGATATTCCCCAGCCCATCGACTTCTACAAAGGCTGGTCCGATGTCCCCAACAACATCGAATACGACAACGCCTTCAAAATCCAGTGGGAACTCTTCCTCCGCCACGTCGCCCTCGACGAACCCTGGCGCTACAGCCTGATGGAAGGCGCCAAAGGCGTTCAGCTCGCCGAACTTGGCATGCAGTCCTGGAAAGAAAAACGCTGGGTCGACGTTCCCGAACTGAACTGACCCCTTTTTCCGACCGTCGGAAAACCGCCCTCCGCGTTTTCCGACGGTCGGAAACACTTTATCAGAAGCACACATCATCACAAAAATTGAAGATACCAATCTTGACCAAGTCAAAAAGACCTGGTAAAGTTTTTTGATGAAAACCATGTTAATTTCTGACTTCAAAGCCAAAGCGATTCGGTGCCTGAAGGATGTAAACGAAACGCGTGAGCCTCTGCAAATCTCACTCCGCGGGAAGCCCCTTGCGGTCGTCTATCCCGCTGAACCCGAACAAAGGCCGCAGGTCAGGCTTGGCACGGGTGTGGACTTCCGGATACAGGATGCCCCGGAGCCGGATTGGTTTGGAACAGGGTTCACCTCCGAATGGGAAAGTCCTCATGGACCTGTTGCTTGACACGCATGTCTGGATCTGGGCCCACGAGTCCCCGGACCGGCTGGGAGAAAAAACGAAAGCACGGCTGATGTCCTCAGCAAACCGCCGCATCATCAGCTCCGTTTCCACGCTGGAGATTGCCCGCCTTGTCACCATGGACCAGTACCGGATTCCCTGTCCCCTGAACACCTGGATCGATAACAGTGCCAGAGACCTGCTCCTGACCTTTTTCGATTTGGATCATGCCAGTGCCCGCGAGGCCTATGCTCTGCAGGGAGACTTTCATGCGGACCCTGCCGACCGCATGCTTGTCGCCACGGCACGCGTCCATAACCTTACGCTCCTCACCGCCGATGAACGCATCCTCGCTTATCCCCATGCCCGGCATTTTGATGCCCGGCTGTGAGGAAGATTTAAATTCACCCCCCTGAACGAAACAAATCCCATGCCCTCTATGACCACACCACATTATTTTCTCCCCGAATGGATTGTTCCCTCCACCGAAACCCTTTCCACCGATCTCTGCATATACGGAGCCACCTCCGCCGGCGTGATCGCCGCCAAAACCGCCCGCGAAAAAGGGCTGAATGTGGTGCTGCTTCAGCCCGGAAAATTCATTGGCGGCATGACCTCCGGCGGTCTGGGCTGGACCGATTTCGGCAAAAAACACGTCATTGGCGGGGCCTCCCGTCAATTCTATCGCGATGTCGGCGCCGAATACGGACTGGATGAAGAGGAATGGCTGTTTGAACCGCATGTAGCCGAAAAGGTTTTTCAGTCCTACCTGAACAAACATCAGGTGGACCTCCGGCTGTGTCAGTTCCTGGATACGGTCAAGGTTGAGAATCAGCGCATCCGCGAGGCCCGTATGCTGGGCGGATTGACCGTGAAGGCGGACTATTTTATGGATGCCACCTATGAGGGCGACCTGCTCGCCAAGGCCGGCGTGACGCATCACATCGGGCGCGAGGCCAACTCGGTCTATGGCGAAACCATCAATGGTGTGCAAATCCGTCAGGGACATCAATTCACCGCGCCCGTGGATCCCTACCGTGTCGAAGGCGATCCCCGCAGCGGCACCCTTCCGGGTGTGCGCCAGGAGGATGCGGCGGTGGCCGGGTCGGGCGACAGCCTAATTCAAGCCTACAATTTCCGGATGTGCATGACCGATGATCCGGCGATCCGGATTCCCTGGGAAAAACCCGGGGGCTACGATCCCGACGAGTACGAGCTGGCCCGCCGCTGGTTCCGGCATCCCCAGCAGGGCTACAACGCGCTGCTGCTGCCGGACGAAGACGGAGAAACCGTGTTTCCTGGCAAATTCGATTATCTGATCCACAAGACCCCCAACGGCTTTTTCAAAACCGACACCAACAACCACGGGCCGCTTTCCAGTGATTTCATCGGACGCAACTGGGCCTGGCCCGCGTCGGACTACGCCACCCGCGAAAAGATCTTCCAGCAGCACGTCACCTACCAGAAGGGGCTGTACTGGTTCATGGCCAATGACCCGGAAGTTCCTGAAAACATCCGCAAGGCCCATCACCGCTTCGGTCTGGCGGGCGATGAGTTCGCGGAGACCGGTCACTGGCCGAATCAGATTTACGTGCGCGAGGCGCGGCGGATGGTGGGCGATTACGTGCTCAACGAGCACGACACCCAGCATCACCGCTTCGCCGAAGATCCGGTGGGAATGGGCTCCTATCAAATGGACAGCCACAACTGTCAGCGCATTATCCGGGACGGACAGGTGCTGAACGAAGGCGATGTGCAGCTCAAGCCCGCCGGCCCCTACCCGGTGAGCTACCGATCCATCGTTCCTAAACGGGGAGAATGCGAAAATCTGGCCGTTCCCGTGTGTATCAGCGCCTCGCACATCGCGTTCGGATCGGTCCGCATGGAGCCGGTGTTCATGGTCCTGGCGGAGAGCGCCTCGCTCGCGATTTCCATTGCATTCGAGGGAAAACAGCCCCTGCAGGATGTTCCCTACTCCCTCCTGCTCCCCCTGCTTCGGGAAACCAAACAGATCCTCACACAGGAAGACGCAAAAGTCTAACCGCCGCTGAGCTTCACGTTGGAGCTGCGCAAATGGAGGTCGCGCTGCGGGAAGGGAATTTCCACGCCGTTCTCACGAAAGGCTTTGTCGATCGCGTAATTCAGCTCGCTGATGACGAGGAATTTCATATCAGCCCTCGGGATCCAGCAAAGCAGCTCAAAATTCAACGAAGAGTCCCCGAACTCGCGGAACAGAACAGAGGGCTTCGGTGCGGCCATCACTTTGGAATTTTTTTCCCCGGCCTCGATCAGCAGCCGGGTCACCCGCTCCACGTCCGATCCGTAGGCGACCCCGACGGGCACCCGGATCCGGATCCGGGGATTTCCATAACTGAAGTTGGTCACGTATTCATCCAGTAATTTGGAGTTCGGGACAATAATCGAGACATCATCCGGAGTGTTAATCACGGTCGTGCGCAGATTGATCCGCACCACATCCCCCCAAACTCCATCCAGTTCCACCCGGTCGCCGAGCTTGACCGGGCGCTCGATCAACAGAATGACACCGCTGGTGAAATTCGCGGCCAGATTCTGCAAGCCGAAACCAATCCCCACACCGATAACGGCGAACAACCCGACCAGGGCCCCCAGCGGAATGTTTATACTTTGGAGCCCGATGTAAATCCCGATGATCAAAATCACATAGTGCGTGAATTTGAGCAGGGCGTATTCCATGCCTTTGTCGAGTTTCAGCCGCTTAAAGACCCGTTTTCGGAGGATAGACCGCACCACCGCCGACAGGATCATCGCCACAATCACCGAGAACAACCCCACAACCAAATGACTGAGGGTCACCCCGACGTTCTGAATATTAAACAGAACCACCTCGGTGTAAAAATGCCCCAGAGTTTCCCAGATCGATTCATTTTCCGGCATAGCAATTATAGTACAGACTTTGTGCGGAAATGCAACAGGCTCTACCGCATTTCAAGGGATGTGCCCGGCGCACACCCTATACTTCAAATATGGATAATCCCTTGACTTATAGGCCGGAATCAAAGAAAGTTGATTTCACAACTTTTATATTTCCCCAACTCAAAACCGTACAGCACAAGGAGCCACCATGACGAACAATTCTCAAACCTCTGTCTATCCGAAATGGATTCGTGATCTTTCCCGCCTGCTTGTCCTTGTTTTTTCCCTTCAGGCAATGATTCCCCAGGTCTCGGCCGGATTTATCCCCTCCAGTATGATCGGCGTTCAGGACAGCCGCACCGCGGATCTTCAAACTGTGCAAACCGTGCTGGAATCGAAAATCGTCCGCCACCGGTTGCAGGAAATCGGATTCACCGCCGAAGAAATCGAAGACCGGCTGGCTCACGCCAGTGACGAGGATCTGCACCAGTTGGCCATCCATTCCGAGAACGTTATGGCCGGCGGCAGTGTCGTCGAAGTGCTGCTGGTGGTTGTGCTGGTCCTCCTGATTTTACGTCTGGCCAGCGTTGACAACCCGGCGCTGGATTCCAGCGTGATCGCCTGACCAATGAAACCGGCGGTTTGGCGGTTTCTCCGCCTCGGTAAAACAATCGGCGTTGTCCTGCTGGTCAGTCAAACCACCTTTGGCTGCGCCAGCCGGGCTCCGTCGGGGATCTCGCCAAGCCTGGATCTCAGAAAACAGTCCGACACCACCGATCACTGCGGACCCACCACCCTGGCCTCCGTGCTGATATTTCATGGGGTGGACCTCCCGGAGGAAACCATCAGCGCCCGGATTTTCAGCCCCACCGCCAGAGGCGTGCTGATCACCGACCTCGCGCGGGTGGCCCGGGAACACGGGTTTTCAGCCGACATGCGCACCGGAACCCTCGCAGATCTTGAGGAGACCGTTAACCGTGGACTTCCTCCCATCGTTTTGCTGGATTTAGGCCTGGGCACCCGCCGGGTCCCCCACTTCACCGCCGTCACCGGAATCACCGAAAACGGTGTCTTTGTCATAGGGCAATCCCCGGCCGATGATTTTATCCCCCTTCGACTGTTTAACCGACAATGGAACCGAACCGAAAACCAATTCCTGCTTCTCTCGCCCTCGTCCTGACGGCCACGCTGATCGGCTTCTTCACCGCCGGCTGCGCCACGCGAAGGTATACCGACCCCCTGAGCCCGGAGGAGCGGATCAATCTGGGTGTGGCCTATGAGCAGCGGGGAGATTTGCAGCTCGCGCTGCGCGAATATCAGCGGGCCGAACAGGGTGGCCTCCGCGCCACCGCCTTGACGTACCAGGGCAATGTGCATGCGGCCCTTGGCAATCCCCGTGAGGCGGAAAAAGCTTACCGCGCGGCGCTCAAACACGACCCGGAGCAATTGACCGCCCTCAACAACCTGGCATGGCTGCTGGCCTCCGAGTTTGGAAAGGTTGAAGAAGCGCTGCTTCTCATTCACCAGGCACTGGCATTCAACCCGGAACCGCCGAATGCTTTCAAACAAACCCTGGAAAATATTCGGTTGATGCTGGACGGAAAAAATTCACCCTCACCCGCTCAAAGCCAATGACTCCCGAAAAAAAACCCGCCTCTCCGGTGATACTGAAACGAATCGGCATTATCATCGGCACCGTCGCGCTCACCCTCGCCGGGAGTCTGTTCTATTTTAACGCCAGGCCCGAAAGCAAACGGGTACTTATCCTCCCTGAAGATGTTCCACCCGTGCAATCCGAGGCGTTTGAACGTTTGCTGGAGGCTTATGCCGGCAATCGAATGGTCGACGGAAACAGCATTACCCCTTTAAAAAACGGGGATGAGATTTTTCCCGCGAAACTGGACGCGATCGCGGGGGCGGAAGCATCCATCTGCCTGGAGATCTATGAGTTCTGGGGCGAAAACGTCGCCGGGCGGATTACCGATGCCCTTATTGAGCGTGCGGAAAACGGGGTGCGGGTTCATGTTTTGCTCGATTATTTCGGATCGATCCCGGCCGACCCGGATAAATTCACCCGGATGGAGGACGCCGGCATTGAGCTGTTCCGCTGGCGGGAGGCCTCCTGGTACCACAGCGGCCGGTTCAATCATCGAACGCACCGGAAATTAATGATACTCGACGGCCGTGTCGGCTTCATCGGCGGTGCGAATATGGGGGATGACTGGTGGAAAACCGATGGCGGGGGACGTCCCAAATATCGGGACAACCATTTTAAATTCACCGGCCCCGTCGTCAGTCAACTGCAGGCTGCGTTTATGGACAACTGGCTGCGGGCCGCAAACGAAATCCTTCTCAGTGACACGTATTTTCCCGAACCTGAGCCCGCGGGCGATCACCGCGCCCAGGTGATCATCAGTTCGCCTTCGGATGGACAGAAACGGATTCGCACCTTCCTTCTGCTTGCGTTCGGAGCCGCCCGGGAGTCGATTTTCATTCAAACCGCCTATTTTTATCCGGATCCGATCATAAAGCAGTCCCTGAAAGACGCGGTGCAAAGAGGCGTTGAGGTAAAACTGATCGTCCCCGGCGAAAAGACCGGAGAAAACATTGTCCGGTTCGCCTCCCGGAACCGCTGGGGGCCTTTGCTTGAGGCGGGAATTAAACTTTTCGAATACGAACCCACCCGTTTTCATTCAAAGCTGTTCATTATTGATGATCATCTTGTCTCGCTGGGCTCCACCAATTTCGACAACCGCTCGTTTCGGATCAATGACGAAGCCAACGTGAATATCCTGTGTTCCGATTTTGGGTCCCGAATGCGGCAACTCTTCGATCAGGATCTGGAGTCCTCGGAGAAAATCACCTATGAAACATGGAAATCCCGCCCCTGGTGGGAACGGGGACTCGGGATCATCGGAAACGCAATTGGACCCCAGCTCTAATCCGCCTCCAACAGCACCCGCATGCCGACATCCGCATCCCGATACGCCTCCGGCGGAAGCACCGAAAAGGAAAGCGCCAAGGTTTCAGGGTTCCGCTCCGACCAGGCGCTGCCGATGACCCGCCCCTCCCGCGTCCATTCCCACAGCCCCCCGGCCAGATCGCGGAAGCCGTAACCCGTGCGGGGCCCCGCGTTTCGCGGAGCCCGTTGACCTGCGAAATGAAGGCCCCGGGGAGGATTCTCCAGCCCGAATCCCCAGGGAACCTCCGCGCTGTCGATTCCGCCGCGGGCAGCGGTCCGCCACTCCTCCAGTGCCGGGAGACGCGCGGAATATCCGCTGAGTTCTGTCAGGCGGTCACATACGGCGCGGGCCTCCGCCAGTGAGACCGTCGCCGAAATCCCCCGCCCCGAAGTGTTTACCCCCAAAGCCCGGGCCTCCGCGTTTGTCAGCTCACGCTCTCCCAGCCAAAAACGGATGCGTCCCTCTTCATCCGGCACCCCCAGAAACCGCATGACCGATCCGTCCGGCAGCGGTATGTTTTTCTGCGGAATTAATGCCGCCCCGAGCGGAAGAAAGGTTTTCCAGTCGGTTTCCGACGGTCGGAATCCAAGGGCCAGGAGGCTTCCGAGAATCGGAAACAGGATCCAGACCGGACGGAAACGGTTCATCCCATTTGCGGCGGCTGCTGGTTCTGCTGCACCTGGGCCACACGCAGGGGATAGCTGAGTCTCAGGCGGTCCTCGAGGTAAATTTCGATCCAATACGTGCCCGGCTCGGTGAATTCCACATTCAGAAACAGTTCCACATTCGTCGCGGTGGCGAATTCATCATTCAGGCGGACCGGTATGGATTTTCCCTGCAAAAGCACAGTCTCCCGGTCGGGCTTGAGCACTTTGGTGGTCTGGGTGAATTGTCCCTGGCCGCTGCACCAGCGGTTCACGGTGCAAAGCCGCGGATAGCGCAGCGGGAAATTCGGGCTGGCCACGGCGTCAAACAGACCGATCAGAATAAATTTTCCGTTTCGTTCCTGACGGACATCATCGCAAAGCAGGCTGGACTGGAGGTCGGGTTGTACATTCATGCGGGAACCGCTAACACGTACAAAGGAGGGGTGCCACTTAAAACCGCGTTTCCGGGCAAAAAAAGTGGTGGCCCGGGTCGGAATCGAACCAACGACACAAGGATTTTCAGTCCTCTGCTCTACCAACTGAGCTACCGAGCCACCTCAAAAGGGGATACTGTTCAGGGTGTACGGCCCTTCAAAATTGAGACGAGCTTCATAGCCTCTCTTGTGGCGGATTGTCAATCTCCTCTTGCGAGTTTTTTTCGGCCTCCGCCTCCCCGGCTTCAGGTGATTCCGTTTCCGGGGGACTTTCCGCCTGGGGCGGTTTGATCCAGCCCAGTTCAAGGGCCACCTCCTGTTGGACCGCCGCGATCTGATCCAGGGTCAGTTTGGGATCCTGAATCATATACGTTTCCCCGCCGTCTTTTTTCTCATAAATCCGGATCAGGCCGCCATCCACATCCTGGAGCGTGCCCCGTTCGATAAAAATGCGTTTACGCTCCAGCATTAACGCCAGAATATAAATAGTGTTGGCGGTGGCGGCATCCTTGCGCTCCAGCAAATCCTGCAAAAGTTCCTCCGCGTTTTCCTCCCGGAACGGCGGTTCTTTTTTGGGCGCGGGTTTCCGGTATTTCGTTTTCCAGTGGAACATTGCGGCGGCGGCCAATTCCGGACTCCACTCTTCCCGGCGGTAATCCTCGCGGGCGATCCCTTCCGGATGCCGGACCAGCCGGGAACAAATCACCTCCCCCTCTTCAAAAGGAACCTGACTGGCAAAGCTGTGATGCGCACGGGCGCGCACCTCCCAGGCGCCCCCGGCAACAGGAGGTAAAACAGTGGCAACGGATCGGGAGGGGGCGGGCAGGCTCAATTGGATTTCCTTTCGACGGCGGGGGTTCATGGCGCTTCGGTTAGATCCGGAAAACGGGTACTCAATTCTTCAAGCGCCCTGCGGGCTTCCTCGTTGCGGCCGGCGCGCTGAAACGCGGCGGCGGCGCGCCGCAAAGCGAGCGGACTCAGTTCGGGATCCTCAAAGAGCACCGCCAGGCCCATGTACATCCGGGCCGCCTCATTCCAGGCCTCCCTGCGGGCGGACAGATCACCCAGCGCCATCATGCTTCGGGCCTGAAGCCCGGCATCCTCGGACGTCGCCGCCCGGCGCATGGCGGTTTGCAGTGAGCGCTCGGAATCCTCCAGCCGGTCCGCCTCCATCAGCGCCCGTCCCAAGGCGTAGGCCGCCTCAGCGGATTGACGGCTTCCGCTGACAAACTCCAGCCCGGCGCGCCAGGCCGCGATGGCTTCGTCGGAATTGCCGCGGGACATTTCAGCCTCCGCCAGGGCGTAATACCCCAATTCCCGGGTCGAATCCGCGCGATGGGATTCCCGCATCCGCTCCGCAATCCGCAAAACATCCGCTTCGGCCTCCCGTTCACCGGCCCGCCGCAACATCCACACCAGGCGCGTGTCCGACAGCCCCGGAGCTTTTGGCTCCTCCAGAAGGGCCATAAACTCCACCCCGGCCGCATCCGGATCGCCTTCTGACTCCAACAACCGCGCCAGACGCATGCGCAGATTCCGCCGGTGATCCTCCGTTTGTTCCCGGTCCAGCGCTTTTCGCAGCAGCGTTTCCGCATCCGGATCACGATTGTCCGCCGCCAGCACCGCCAGCCAGTAGGCCGACAACGTGCTTTTCGGACCTTCCGGCTCCCGTTCCAGCAGGGCTTCGAACAAAGTCCGGGCCGCAAGTGAATCCCCCTCCCGAAGTTCCAGCAGCGCCAACGAAAATTCGACTTCCATGCGGTTGGGGTTCCCGGGGTGTTGTTCCAGCGCCAGCCTCCAGGCGCGGCGGGCGGCGTTTGGCTGCCCCTGCTCCGCCCAAAGCGTTCCGGCGGCGCGCAGCGAACTGAACGCCCGGGAGTCGGCGGGATAATCGGCGGCAAACTCCGTCAGCGCCTGCGCGGCCGCCCGGGCGTCGGTCCGCCGCAACAGCAGCGCGCGCTGAAAAGCCGCGTCCCGGGACCGGACCGTGACCGGCCGCCGGGCCGCCAGTTCCTCATACCGGCGAAGCGCCTCCTCCGTGCGTCCCAGGGCGCGCTGACTTTCCGCCAGCAGCCAGAGCGCGTCCTCCCGCCGCTCGGGAAGCGCCAACAAATCCTCCGACAACGCAATCACACGTCGGTGGTCCTCCCGCTCTGCATAGATCAACGCCAGATCGAAGGCGGCCCGGGCGCGGAAACGGGACGAGGGAAAGTCATCCATCAACCGGCGGAAACGATCATAGGCCTCTTCAACTTTCTGAGCATTCCGAAACGAAACCGCCTCCAAATACACCCAGGAATCCGGTTGCTCCTCTTTCCGGCGTTCCGGCGTTCGGGACGCAACCGACAGGGCGTCCTCAAAACGCTCAGCCATCATCAGGGCCCAGGCGATGGTCAAACTTCCGGTCTGCACCCGGGGATGATCTGGATGGGAGCGCCAAAGGCGGTCAAACTGTCTGGCGGCCTCCTCTGCGGTGCCGGCATCCAGTTCCAGCATGCCCAGCCCCCACAGGGCCTCCACCTCCAAATCCGGCGAAGGAGGATTGCGCAACGCGACCGCGTACCACTGCCGCCTTTGTTCCACGGATTCCCGGGGCGCGGTCCGGGCCAGCGTCATCGCGGCGTAGGCGGCGTGGGGATCGTCAGGATGATCGCGGATGAGTTCCATCTGCCGTTCCCATGCTTCGGAGGCATTCCCCAACTGACGCGACGCGCTTGCCAGCGTGTGCAGCGCGGCGGCGGCCAAATCCGGCGGCGGGTTCAGCCCCAAGAGCGCGGCCGCATGCCCCCGCGCGGCTTCATAATCCTGCTCATCGTACGCCATGTCGGCAAGCCGAAGATGTGACCGGACCGCAAACCCGCCGGCATCCGGCAGATCAAGAATTTCTCCATACAGACGCCGCGCCAACGCAGGGCGATCCTGTCGCCGGGCGGACTCCGCCGCACGGAAAAGCAGCGCGGCCCGGCCCTCAAAATCCGGATAAGCCTCCAAAAGCCTCTCGTATTCCCGCAGGGCCATCTGATAAAATCCACGCGCGAAGAGTCCATCGGCCAAAAGCCGCTCGTCCTCGGAAGGGCCTTCCCGCCCGTGCACGGGGGTCACGAGCGACAAACCAATTGCCAGCCAGAGGATCCAAAAGGGATGTCCACACCGTCTCATGGTGTCACTCTGGAATTCCGGTTGCAAAACTGATGTTGTAGATATCCGCGCGGCGGCAAAGATCCATCACCCGCATCAGATACCGGAACGGTGTGTTTTCATCGGTCCGCAGCACCACCGCGTGACCCGGGAACAAATCGGCGATCCGCACCAGAAACTCCGCCAGCCCCGCTTCATCCAGCGTCCGCTGATTGACCACCACCCGGCCGTCCGGAAATATATTCAAAATAATCTCCCCCTGCATGCGCTGAGGAACCTGTCCGGAGACCGCTGTGGGCAGCGTGATATCCATTTCGGTTTCCCACTGCGCGAAGAGCGTGGAGGTCATGAAAAAACACAGCAAAAGAAACACCACGTCGATCATGGGCGCCAGTTGAAACTGAATAGCCGGAGGCTTGTTTTTTGCGAAATTCATACCTCGGATTTCCGATGCGCCAGCAGCGTCACCACATTCGTGGCCGCCAACTCCATGCTGCCAGTCAGTTTCGTGAGCCGCCCCCGGAAGAGCGAATAAAAGACCATGGCGGGAATCGCCACCATTAATCCGGCGGCAGTGGTGACCAGCGCCTGGGATACCCCGTTGGCCAGTTCCATGGGACGCGCCTTGTGAATGTCCAGAGCCACCGCGCTGAACGAGGTCAACATGCCCATAACCGTCCCGAGGAGCCCCACCATCGGAGCGATCACTCCGATATCCATCAAATACGAAATCTGAGCCTGAAGCCGGCCCGCCTGGCGAATACCCTCGCCCTCCACCAGTTGACGCAGCAGATCCGCGTCCGGCTCCCCCACCCGCTCCACATATTGAACCGCGGACTGCACAATGCGCGCCGCGGGCGAACGGTTGCGCTCGCACAGCGCCAGCGCCTCTTCAAACCGCCCCTGCTCCAACATGACCTCCACATCCCGCAAAAACGAGGAGGGCATAATCCGGGACGTGTTCAGCGTGAAAAAGAAATACAAAATAAGCGCGGCGGCCACAACCGACATGACCGCCAGCACGATCACCAGCACGCCGCCGCTTTCCAGAATCCGGTCCAGGCGCAGCTGGTCGGAGGCGGCGTCCGCGACCGGATCCGACAGCGTGCCGATCGCGTCCGTCACCGCCGAAGTCTGCTCCGAAACAGTCTGCTCCGAAACGGACGACTCTGAAGGGGTCGGTTCCGGGGCCACGGCCGACTCGGCAGACACCGGCGGCATCCAGGCCATCCAAAGGGCGAACAGGCAAATCAGGATTCGTTTCATAAAAAAACTCTCAATCTAAAATCTGTTTATTCTCTCTAAAATATTCCCAGCCCGACAGCACGGTCAACACCGCGGCAACGGTCATGAAAAACCAAATCAGCCAGCGGGCGGTGAACTCGACATGCTTCAGGGTCACTTCCCCGCTGTTCCGCATGAAATCGCGCATCACCACCAGGCACAGCAACGTAACCACAATCGCGGTGATTTGCAAAACGGTTTTCCATTTTCCCAGTTTCCCGGCCGCAATGACGGTGCCCTTTTCAACCGCCAGCAACCGCAGACCGGTGACCATGAACTCGCGCACCAGAATGATCACCACCAGAAAGGCGGGCACGAGCGGGCGTCCGGGCAGATAATACCGGGTGGTCATGCCCACAAACCCGACCAGCGCCACCGTGACCAGCACTTTGTCGGCCAGCGGATCCATCAGTTTTCCGAACGAGGTCACCCCGTATTTCGTCCGGGCCAAATGACCGTCGAGCGCATCCGTGAGGCTTGCCACCCCAAACAACAGCAGCGCCAGGCTTTTGGAAAAGGGAAAATCGAATTGCAACACCACCATCAGGGCGGCGGCAAAGACAAAACGGCTGCAGGTGAGTTTGTTGGGTAGATTCATTCTGAGGGCTCCGGAACCGAAAAGCGGACGGGGGAAGGTTCAAGCAAAAAAGGCTGCCGAAGCCGCACGGCGCCGGCTTCATCCTGAAGCGGGGCCCGGTCGGCGCGCGAACAGGATCGGATGCCCGTGAACAGCAGCACCACAACCAGGAGCACCGCGCCGGCGGCAGGGGCTTCCCGGTGCCAGAAGGTTTCCGGCAACGTGAACCGCACGTCCGGCATCGGAGGCAGCTTCTCACGAAACGCGGCCAGACGCTCCGACAGGGGCGGACCCTTCGAGCGCGGGGTGTCAATCGAACCGGAAGGACGCAAACTCCCGGCCCGGCGGCGCAGTTCACCCGGCTCCGGCA
The DNA here is from genome assembly GCA_020831625.1 of Verrucomicrobiota bacterium. Classification (GTDB taxonomy): domain Bacteria; phylum Verrucomicrobiota; class Kiritimatiellia; order SS1-B-03-39; family UBA6053; genus PXAS01. The sequence continues at coordinate 80,485 of JAFIGD010000006.1, forward strand.
CTTTTTCCGGAGAAGGCTCCGGCACCGGAGCCGGACGAAGCACTTTGGTCTCCCGAACCGTCGGTTTGCTCGGCCGTGTCTCATTGATCTGCTGCTCGTACAGGGCCAACAGCGGGTCCGGCTCCATATCCAACGCCTGAGCACAGAGTTTGATAAACCCTTTCACATACATCGGCGCCGGGATTTTTGAAAAATCATCCCGCTCCATGCCTTCGATCTGCTGCGACTTGATCCGGGTAAGCTGCCCCAGTTCAGAAACCGACAGTCCTTTCGCTTCGCGCGCAATCCTGAGTTTTGTTCCAAGCGTTTCCATATCAGCTGTCCACATCCGGTTGGGACCCGAGGTCCGTGTCATTTTGGGGAACTTCCCCGTCTAAATCAATCAGAATTTCCCGGGGATCACTTCCCTGCGGAGGACCGATCACCCCTTTTTCCTCCAACTGATCCATCAGGCGCGCCGCGCGGTTGTATCCGATCCGCAAACGCCGCTGCAAAGAGCTGGTCGAGGCCCGGCGGGTTTGCCGGATCACTTCAACCGCCTGCTCAATCAGGTCGTCATCCTCATCCTGCGCGGGCAACTCCGGGGCCGAACTGGTCAGCTTTTCCGTCACCTTGTTTTCATAATCCGGGGAGCCCTGCGCTTTGATGAAATCCACGATTTGGCCGATTTCCTCGTCCGAAGTCCAGGCGCCCTGCGCGCGCTGAAGTTTCGCGCTGCTGGGCGCGAGGAACAGCATATCCCCCTTGCCGAGAAGCTTGTCGGCCCCGATCGCATCCAAAATCGTGCGGCTGTCGGTCTTCTGCGCCACCTGAAACGCGATCCGGGACGGAAAGTTTGCTTTGATGGTGCCCGTGATCACGTTCACCGACGGCCGCTGCGTCGCCAGAATCATATGAATCCCCACCGCGCGCGACAACTGGGCCAGCCGCGCGATGTAGTTCTCGATTTCCGCCTGGGCGACCATCATCAGGTCCGCCAGCTCGTCAATCACCACCACAATATACGGCAGCGTTTCGGGATGCTTTTCTTTCGGCTCGTCATCCACTCCGAACAAATCCCCCTGCTTCGCCACCACCCGGGTGTTGTATCCGCGGATATTGCGCACCCCGACTTTCGCGAAAAGCTTGTAACGTTTTTCCATTTCCGTGATCGCCCAGCGCAGGCCCAGCCCCACTTTTTTGGGATCCGTGATCACCGGCACCACCAAATGCGGCAAATCACGGTACGCCGTGAATTCCACAATCTTCGGGTCCACCAGAATGAGACGAAGCTGATCCGGCGTCCGCGACATCAGCAATCCCGCCAGCAGCGAATTCATACACACGGATTTCCCCGAACCCGTCGCGCCCGCGATCAGCAGATGCGGCATGTCCGCCAAATCGCCCACCAGCGTGTTTCCGCTGACATCCACGCCCAGGCAAAGCGGCAGCGCGATTTTGCCCCGCCGCCAGTCTTTGGCTTTTTCCCATTCCGGCCCGCCGATAATCTGACGCGCAAACACCACCGAGGTTTTATTGTTGGGCACCTCAATGCCAACCACCCCTTTGCCGGGAATCGGGGCCTGCACGCGGATCGATTCCGCTTTCAGAGCCAGGGCCAGATTGTTACTCAGTCCGGCGATCTTCTCGACCCGAACACCCGGTGCGGGCAGCACTTCAAAGCTGGTGACCACCGGCCCCCGGTTGACCTCGGTAATCTTGGCCTCCACCCCGAACTCATTGAGCGTCCGCTCCAGCAATTGCCGCAGAAATTCATCCCGGGCCGCATCCGGGACCACCCCGCCGGTCACTTCCTGCAGGAACGAAATCGGCGGCAGTTTCCAGACCTGTCCCGTGCCCGAATCCACATCGGCATCGAACACCTCGCCCGTGTCCTCCGAAGCGGCGGAGGCCGGAGAGACTTTGGCTTTTGGGGCCGCGTTGGCGGAACGCTTGAAAATGGACGGCTCCGCCTTGGGAGGAACAGGCGCGGGCGGTTCCGGGGGGGGAACCGATTCAGACACAGGCTCATCCCAATCCAGGGGCGCGACCGGCTCCGGGAAAAGCGGGTCCGCCAGGGGGTCGGGCTCCGGCTCGGGCTCTTTGCGTTTCTTCCGTTTTTTTGAAGGTTTTTCCACAACCACTGATTCGATGGAATCATCGTCCTCCTCACGCCCGGTCCCGCCCGGAGACAGCAGCAACAGCATTTTTTGCCATAAAGGCCCCAGAGTGCCCTTCGGATCCCGGAAAAACGGCGCGATCTCAAAATCAAAGAGACAAACGGCGGCGATCAGCACCAGAAATGCGATCAGAATGCCCGTTCCGATTTCACCCATCAGCCGGATCAAGACCAGCGAGCCGAGCAAATGGCCCACCGCGCCGCCCGCGAACGCCAGATTCAATTCCGAAGCCATCCGGCTGACCGGCGTGTGCATCAATTCCAGCAAACACGCCGCACACAAAAGCAACAACCCCATCCACCCCAGTTTGTGGCCCAGTTTCAGCCCCGGAACATGCTCGTCGCCCGCCAGACAAAGAACCCCCTGTGCCGCCAGCACCACCGGAAGCACATACCCGGCCAGGCCCAGCAAGAGAAACAGCAAATAGGCCGACCACGCGCCGGCCAGCCCGATAATGTTCGCGGTGGGCTGGTTTGGCGGACTTTGAATCACCGAAATGTCATGCGGACGGTACGAAATCAGACTCAGCCCCAACAATACCGAAAAGGCCAGCAGGCCCAGCCCGATAATTTCCCGACGACCCGTTCGGCGGGACGTGTCAGTTGTGGAGGATGCTTTGGATTTCGGCATACCGCCCACATTAGAGAGGATTCCAAACGAGGCAAGCAGAATGGAAGGTTGTCTTTACCGGCATAGGCTACCGCGTCATCCAGCGTTTTGCCGCCGCCAGATCCTCCGGCGTGTCCACGCCGGGCGCGGGCTGCTCCGTCCGGATCACCGCGATCCGGGCTCCCAGCGCCAGGGCGCGCAACTGCTCGAGTTTTTCAAGCGTCTCCAGCATATGCGGCGGCTGGAGGACCAGCGCCAATAAAAATTCACGGCGATACGCGTAAATCCCCAAATGACGCTGATACACCCCCCGGTCAAGAACCGATTCCGGGTCCACATCCCGGCAAAACGGAATCAGACTGCGGCTGAAATACAGCGCGTGCCCGGCGTCGGAACACACCACTTTCACCACCGAAGACGCGAACAAATCCTCCCGGGCGCGAAGGGGCGTGGCCGCCGTGGCCATTTCCAGGCCGGGCTCCTCCGTCATCCTCTCCACAAGCTGATCAATAAGATTCGGATCCATAAACGGCTCGTCGCCCTGAACATTCACGATCACATCCGCATCCAGATCCGCGACGGCCTCGGCGATCCGGTCCGTGCCCGACGGATGATCTTCACGGGTCATTTTCACCGGAATCCCCTCCCGTTCAGCCGCTTCCGCAATCCGTTCGTCATCCGTGGCCACCCAAACCTCCGAAAGGCGTTTTGCCTGACGAGCCCGTTCCACCGTCCGGACAAACAACGGCTTCCCGCCCAGATCCGCCAGCATCTTGCCCGGAAACCGCTGGCTTCCATAGCGCGCGGGAATCACCGCCACCGCACTCATTGCTCCTCCTCCAGAGCCGCCAACAGCTCCGCCGGCGATGTGGTCGCGGTTCCCAGCTTGGCCACCACAATCCCCGCCGCCGCATTCGCCAGTTCCGCCGCCTCCCGAAAGGTCGCTCCCGAGCACAACGCCATCAGAATCGTCGCGATCACCGTATCCCCGGCACCGCTGACATCAAACACCTCCCGCGCCCGGGTCGACACATGTTCCGCCTCCGCATCCCCGGACTTCAACAGCATCCCCTGAGGCCCCAGGGTGATGGCAAGATGTTCCGGAACCCAAAGGGCCCTCAGCCGCTCGGAAACCGACCGCAGATGCTCATCCAAAAGAGGCTCCACATCCGGGGACCGGTCCCGGATTCCCGCCACATGAAAAGCCTCCTTGCGGTTCGGCGTCGCGAAAGTGACCCCCTTCACATCCAGTTCGTGATTGTCCTTCGGATCGTATCCCGACGGCATCCCACGGGCCCGGGCCTGTTCCAGCACCCGGGAAACCACCGACTGCCGTAGAACGCCTTTCCCGTAATCCTCCAATATCACCCCCTGAGCGCCCCCCAAAACCCGCTCCAACCGGTCCGAAAAATCCGGAAATTTCATTAAATCTCCCAAATCAGGGCTTTCCCGGTCAACGCGGAGCATTTGCTGACGGTCGGCCAGAATCCGGGTTTTCACCACCGTGGTGAAATTCGCATCCCGGAAGACACCCTCAGTTCCCACCCCGGCCCGGGACAAATGCCCCAGCAGCTCGTCCCCCATGGCGCAGGTGCCGATCGCGCCGCACAACTCGGCCTGTCCGCCAAGCGCCTGAATATTCAACGCCACATTGCACGCCCCGCCCGGCACACTTCGTTCGCGAAGCACCTTCACCACCGGCACCGGGGCCTCCGGGCTGATTCGGTCGACCTGACCGTGCACATAACGGTCCAGCATCAAATCGCCGACCACAAGCACACGGCACTCGGAAAAGCGGCCCAACAGATCCCGGGCCCTGGAAAGGGTTAAACTCATGCGGGGAAATTAACCGCTGAATGAAAAGGAAGCGAGCGGAAATTACAGCGTAATCGTGATGATATCATCATCCGCCGCACCGCCTTGAGGCTGCGTCGTCGGCTGTTGCTGAATCCGTTCCGCCTGCGTCGTGGGCAGATAACGGTAATACACCATGAGCCCCAGCGCGGCGAGGGTAGTGTTGTAAACTTTGCCCTGTCCGACCCCCCGCTGACTGAAACATTCCCAGTAGCCTTCGGGATTCTGATTATTCACCAGCGCCGTGGCCATGCCGCGGTTGTACTGCTGGAACGGGCGTCCGTCCGGGTTATTGTGAAACAAGGCCTGAATGGTGTAATACCAAAGATTAATGGTGCCGCCGTATTCACTGGGATTCGGGGATTCACCCCAGGCCGGGGTTCCGTGACGGGTGATGAAATTCAAGGCCGCACGGGTCTGGGAAGCCCGCGGCCGACCCGCAAGATGCAGACACAAGGCCCCGGCGGATGTCAAAATTTCGCGGGATCCCGGACTGGTGTAACCAAAACCAAGCATATTATCCCGGGGCTGGGTGAGCCGCAGCATCCCGTCCATGGCTTTTTGGAAGGTGGACTCCAACTCGGGGATATTCATATTGTGAACATCCGCCGCAATCACACAGGCTTTCAGCGCCTGCACATGCCACGCGTTTACCGAGTTGTCACTGCGTCCCCCGCCGCCATAACGGTATCCCCGGTCGCCACCGGGCCCCGGAAATCCGCCGTCGGCCATCTGCCCGCGGATAATGGCCTGAATCGCGCGCTCCAGGGGCTCCCGTAAAAGGACATTGCCGGTCATGGTGTACGCCTCCGCCAGCGCATATGTCGCCATCGGATGCGAATAAACTTCCCGACCGCCGCCGGTGATGGCCCCGTCCCGCCCCTGCGACTCCACCAAATACCGAATCGCTCTGGAGACCGTCTCCCCGAATTCAGCCGAGGAGGGCGTCTGCCCGTTCGACAAAAACGTCAGCAACGCCAATCCGGTGTATCCCGCGTTTCCGCTGCCGGTACCCTCTTTATTCCAGGAACCGTTGGAATGTTGTGTGGACTGCAACCAGCGGAGCGCCCGCTGCACGGCCGCTTCCGTCTGATCCCCCATTCCTCCGGAATACCGCTGCAACCCCTGCTGACGCATCAAAGCGGTCCGCCCCGGCATCATCCCCGACATCACCACCGGACTTGCGATATCCGACAGTAATTCCGTTAATTGATTGATGTCCGTGTCGGTGGGCGCGTTCACAACCTCCTGCTCAGGCTCAAAATCGGTATCGATCTGCGCGTCGAAATCCTGGAAATCTGTGAAATCCTGCATTTCCTGCATCTCGGTGACTTCCTCCACAATTTCCTCTTCCACCTCGTCAATCACCTCCTGATCCACCGGGTCAATCACCATGGTCTGCTGCAGATTCTGATCCTGCTCGGTGTCAAACGTGATGTAGATCAACATCGCAGCAAACAGCCCGCCATTCACAAGCACGGAGATAAAGACACTGAGATAATGTTCAAGTTTGGTTCTTTTTTGAATGTTCATGATTGGACTCTTTCTGTTTGAGAGGATAAAGGAAACATACAAATTGCCGCCGAATTTGTTAAGGGGAAGATTTATTTTTTTACAAAAGACATACGCATTTGTCTGAATCCTCTCTTGTTTAACCCCGTAAACTTAAAACTCCCGCTTTATGGATATCGATTTTATGGCCACAAACCCGCTCACAGCCCTCTTGACCCAACATCACCCCCTTCCGTTCGAAAACGTTTGCCCGGCAGACATTCTTCCCGCTCTGAAGAATGCGCTGGACCGGGCACGCGAAAAGATCGACACCCTTCTCGCCAACCCCGACCCCGCCACCGTTGAAAACACCCTGCTGCCCCTCGAAGCCTGCGACGAGGGCGCGGACCGCATCGCCTCGCTGTATTACCACCTCCTGAATGTCGACGGCACCCCCGAACTTCAGGCGCTTTCCAAAGAAATCCCCCCCCTGCTGTCCGCATTCTCCAGCGATCTTCGCTTCAATCCCGGACTCTTCGCGCGTATCGACGAACTCTGGACCCGCCGCACCGAATGCGGCCTCACCCCGGAGCAAACCACTGCCCTCGAAAATCACCGCCTGTCCTTCACGCGGAACGGCGCCGCCCTTCCGCCCGAAAAACAGGACAAACTCCGGGAGATCGACCACCAACTCAGCATCCTCGGCCCCCGCTTCGCTGAAAACGTCCTCAAAGACACTCAGGCCTACCGCCTCTGGATCGAAAACGAAGACATCATTGCGGACCTTCCCGCCGGGGCCAAAGCCGCCGCCCGAAAAAAAGCGCGGGAGGAGGAACGGCCCGACGCCTGGGCGTTCACCCTGGACATGCCCAGCTTTATCGCCTTTATGACCTACTGTCCAAACGCCGACCTGCGGCGGGACATGTATACAGCCTACCAAAAGCGCTGTATTCAGGGCGAAAACAGCAACCTGGACGTGCTCCGGGATCTGCTCTCCCTCCGCCACCGCCGCGCCCGCCTTTTGGGCTATCCCCACCATGCCGCCTACACCCTCGAACGCCGCATGGCCCATAATATCGAAACCCTCGAGTCCTTTTACGAAAGTATGATCCCCAAGGTCATGCCCGCCGCCCGCCGGGACCTCGAAGACATCCGCGCTCTCAAAGAACAGGAAACCGGCGAAACTGCACTTCATCCCTGGGATTACGCCTACTGGTCCGAAAAGCTCAAGCAAAGCGCTTATCAGCTCGATCAGGAGGCTCTGCGCCCCTATTTTGAATACACCAACACCCTTCAGGCCGTTTTCGCGCTCTGCAACCGGCTGTTTTCCCTTCGCTTTGTCGAACTGCATGACCTCCCCCTTTACCGCGAAGACGTCACCACCTACCGCGTTGAAGACAGCCGTGACGACCGCCTCATCGGTCACCTGTACATCGATCCCTTCCCACGCCCCACCAAACGCCCCGGAGCCTGGATGAACAATCTCCTCGGTCAGGGCCTCTGGAACGGAACCGTCCAGCGCCCCGATGTCGCCATTGTCGCCAACTTCACCCCGCCGGTCGACGGACCCGCCCTCCTGACTCTCGACGAGTCCCGCACCTTGTTTCATGAATTCGGACACGCCCTCCACGAACTGCTCAGCGAATGCACCCTCCGCAGCGTGTCCGGCGTCAATGTGTTCTGGGATTTCGTCGAACTCCCCTCCCAGCTCTTCGAAAACTGGCTCACCGAGCCCGAATTCCTCCGCGAACACGCCCGCCATCACCAAACCGGCGAAGCCATCCCCGAAGCCTTCATTGAGCGCATCCAGGCCGTCCAACGCTTTCAAAAAGGCTACCAGGCCGCCCGGCAGATCACCTTCGGCAAACTCGACCTCGCCTGGCACACCGCCGAGCCCGAAACGCTGGGCGAGGACCTCATCGCCTTCGAACAGGAGGCCGTTGCCGAATACGCCCTCTTCCCCCGTCAACCCGGCACCGCGCTCTCCCCCGCCTTCCAGCACATCTTCTCCGGCGGATACGCCGCCGGCTACTACTCCTATAAATGGGCCGAGGTGCTTGAAGCCGATGTGTTCAGCGTCTTTCAGGAAAACGGACTCTTCCACCGCCCCACCGCAGACCGCCTCCGCGAGTCCATCCTCACCCGGGGCGGCAGTCGCCCTCCCATGGACCTCTTCCGCGAATTTCTTGGCCGCGAGCCGGATCCCGACGCCCTGTTGCGCCGTGACGGACTCCTGCAGGATTCGCCTCCGGAACCTGCTCCGTGATCTTCGCCTTCCTCACCTCCATCCTCTGGGCGTTCGCCGGCTTCGGCTCCTCCCGTATCGCCCGCCATTTCGGATCCGCACAGGCCAATGCCCTCCGCCTCGTCCTCGCAACACTGCTGCTCATCCTGATCGGGGCTCTCCTCGGCACCCTGCGCATCCCGCCCGGCGCGGCGATGTTCGCCCTCTCCGGATTTCTCCACCTCGCCCTCGGAGACATCGCCCTCTTCGCCGTGTACCGCCGCCTGGGCCCGCGCATCGGCGTGCTCGCCGTCTCCAGCCTCGCCCCGCCCACCGCCATGGTCGTCGAATGGCTCCTGCTCGGCACCGCCATCACCTTCAAAGAACTCGCGCTCGGCACCGGTGTTCTGGTCTGCGTCATCCTCGCGGTCGCGCCCAAAGAACGGCAGCATCTGACCCCCGCCGAACTCCGGACCGGCATCCTCGCCGCCCTGCTCGCCACCCTCGGCCAGGGCTGTTCCGCCGCCGTCAGCCGCCTCGGATTCGCGCAGGCGGCGGACGCCGGTGTCCGCCTCGGCCCCTGGATGCCCACCCTTCTCCGCTGCGCCACCGGCGCCGTCTTCGTCCTTCTCTGGCTCACAGTCCGGCACACCCTCGGCCACAAAATCCATCACCGCCCCGACGATCTCATCCCCCACCGCCGCATCAAAGGCCATCTCATCGGCTGGCTCGCCCTCTCCACCGTCCTCGGCCCGGTCATCGGCGTCCTCACTCTCATGACCGCCCTCGAATCCCATCCCGCCGCCCTCGTTCAGGCCGTGCTCGCCACCCTGCCGGTCATGATGCTGCCCGTCGCCTGGTTCTTCGACGGAAACGCCCCCAGTAAACGCTCAATCCTGTTCGGCGTCATCGCCGTCACTCTTGCCGTTTGGATGGTGCTGATTTAAATGTCCTGGAAAATTTCAAGTTGTCGAATCAAGAAGCCTCCTGTAATGAACCGACATGATCTTACACCACGACGACACGCGGATCGCCGCCATGCGGCCGCTTTTACCCCCGGCGATTCTTATTGAAGAAATCCCGCTTTCCCAACAGGCCCTGGAAGTGGTCGAAAAAGGCCGCGAAGACGCGGAAAGCATCCTCTCCGGCAAGGATGACCGCCTGCTGGTCCTGGCCGGCCCCTGCTCGATTCACGACCCCGCCGCCGCGTTGGAATACGCGCAACGCCTTAAAATCCTCGCCGAGCGTTACGAGGACGATATCAAAGTCATTATGCGGACCTACTTCGAAAAACCCCGCACCACGGTCGGCTGGAAGGGCTTGATCAACGATCCGAATCTCGACGGCAGCTTTCAAATCAACAACGGGTTGCGCCTGGGACGCAAACTGCTCGCCGATATCTGTGAACTGGGGATGCCCGCCGGAGCGGAATTTCTCGACACCATCATCCCCCAGTTCATTGCCGACGCCATCGCCTGGGCCGCCATCGGCGCCCGCACCACCGAAAGTCAGGTCCACCGCGAACTGGCCTCAGGACTCTCCATGCCCGTCGGCTTCAAAAACGGCACCAGCGGCAATGTGCAAATCGCCATCGACGCCGTGTTCTCCGCCCGCGAACCCCACTGGTTTCCCTCGGTCACCAAACAGGGCGTCGCCGCGATTTTCCAAACCACCGGCAATCCGGCCGCGCATGTGATCCTCCGCGGCGGCAGCCGCACCGGCCCGAACTACGGGGCCCCCGCCGTCGCCGCCGTCCTCTCCGACCTGGAGGCCCGCAATCTTCCGCCTTACGTAGTGGTCGACTGCAGCCACGGTAACAGCCTGAAAGATTACCGCAAACAGCCCGAAGTCGCCCAAAACCTCGCCGAACAAATCGCGCGGGGACAGCGGGGCATTGTCGGCGTCATGCTCGAAAGCCATCTTGTCAGCGGCCGCCAGGAGTACCGGCCCGACGGCGAAAACATCTACGGACTAAGCATCACCGACGGCTGTATCGACCTCGCCGAAACCGAAAAAATTCTCGCAACCCTCGCCGACTCCGTCCGGGAACGCCGCAAAACCGCCTAACCCGCATACCTTAAGAATCCCGAAAATCCTGTTATCCTGTCCAAATAATCCTTTGCTTGGCACCTTTGCCCCCTCAAATCAGAGAAAGTCCCGCCCGCTTTCGGGTTGTAATCCCGGACGGATCCGGATAACAGAATAAATCTCCCTCCCTCCTAAAAACGAACTCGACCCGATCCTATGGACACACTCTCCGGACGCATTCTCGCGGGAACCGAATCTGAAGCCCAAACCGCATGGAAAAAGATGCGGACCCTCCCGGTCGATGAAGACCGCTCACAGGAAACGCCCGCCCCCATCCGCGCCAAGCGCAACACCATCGCCAAACCCGTTTCAGTCCAAGGCCCGGGCACCTTTTTCGGCAAAGAAACCCGCACCATCGAATTTCTCCCCACCGAACGCGAAGGCTGGTGGTTCGACCGCGTGGACCATCCCGAAGCCCTCCGCGTGCAGGTCGGCATTCACAACGTCTGGACCACTGGACAAATCGTGAGCAACATCGTGCTCCGCAGCGGGCCGCCCAACAATTACATCCGACTCGTGGAACACATCATCGCCCTGAAAATGGGCATGGAGATCGACGACCTGGTCATCCGCATCGACTCCGGCGATCCGCCCCTCTTCGATGTCGGCAGCATGCCCCTCGTCGAAGCTCTCGAATCCGCCGGACTGTCTGAATCCGGCTATCCGCTTCAATATGTGACCGTCAAAGAACCGGTCTACATGAGCGCGCCCAACGGCAAACTGCTGGTGTTCGAACCCGCCGACCCCGCCCGCCCCTCGCTCGATCTCGACTGCGCGGTCGATTTTCCCAACGCCATCGGCACCCAGCGCATCCAACTCGCCCTCAACCGCGAAACCTTCCGCCGCGGTGCCCATGCCCGCACCAACACCACCGCACAGAAAAAACTCTACTGCCAAACCTTCGGTAAGATTTTCGCGGACATCCGCAATCTCGGCTACACCAATGAAAACGTCCTCATCGCCGGCAAAAAAAAATACGTCAATACCCCCGGACTGATCCACAACGGCAAATCCCTCGAAGCCGTCTGGCACCGGGCGATTCTCGATCTACTGGCCGCCATCGCCCTCATCGAGCGCGGTCATTTTCTCGGCAAAATCACCTCCTTCAAAGCCGGACACGGTATGGATGTCGAGGCTGTCAACCTCCTCTACCGCAACGACCTGCTCGAAACGGTCACCCTCTAAGGCCCGGCCATGCATTTCAACTGGCCGGATCCCTGTTTCCACATCGTTCTCGTTGAACCCGAGATCCCCCCCAACACCGGCAACATCGCCCGCACCTGCGCCGCCACCGGCACCGCTCTGCACCTGATCGAACCGCTCGGCTTTAAAATTGACGACAAGCACCTCAAGCGCGCCGGGCTCGACTACTGGCCGCATGTCGACATCACCGTGCATCCCTCCCTTGACCACTGCCTCGACGGCGTGGACCCCGCCCGCGTCTGGTGGTTCTCCAAAAAAGCCACCAAACTGGTCTACGAAGCCGACTTCCGCCCCGGCGACTGGCTGGTGTTCGGTCCCGAAACCCGCGGCCTTTCCGAGGATCACCTCCGCAACGCCGGCGATCAACTCCTCTCCCTGCCGATGCGCGGCACCGCCGTCCGCTCCTACAACCTCGGCACCTCTGTCGGGATTGCCCTGTTTGAAGCCTTGCGCATCGGCGTAAACGGTGAATAATAGGGACATGAACTCCATTCAACCCAAAGCCGTGGTTCTGGTCAGCGGCGGACTCGACAGCTGCGTCACCGCCGCCATCGCCAACCGCACCCACCAACTCGCCTTCCTGCACCTCAATTACGGTCAGCGCACCGAACAACGGGAGCGGCAGGCTTTTGAAGATCTCGCCCGCGATTTCGGCGTGACCGAATGCCTCAACGTCGACGTTACCCACCTTGCGCGCATCGGCGGCAGCAGCCTCACCGATCCCGGCATGGCCGTGACCGAAGCGGACCTGGAAAACAAAGAAATCCCTTCCAGCTACGTGCCCTTCCGCAACGCCAACATCCTCGCGGTGGCCGTAAGCTGGGCCGAGGTCATCGGCGCCACCGCCCTCTTTATCGGCGCCGTCGCCGAAGACAGTTCCGGCTATCCCGACTGCCGCCCGGAATTCTTCGAACATTTCAATCACGTCATCGACGCCGGCACCAAACCCGACACCCATATCCGCATCCACACCCCCATCATTCACATGAGCAAAGCGGAGATCATCAAAACCGGCATCGACCTCAACGCCCCCCTCGACCAAACCTGGTCCTGTTATCAATCCAACGATGTCGCCTGCGGGGTCTGCGACAGCTGCGCCCTCCGCCTCCGCGGCTTCCAACGCGCCGGCCTCCCCGACCCCCTCCCCTACGCCACCCGGCCGGTGTATACCTGAATTTCAATTCAAGACGCATAGAACTTGTAAGATCCGGGTGATCCAGTAATGTCGGGCCATGATCATGCTCACACGTTCCCCCGGCGATCTTCAGGTGGATCTGATCCCGGAGATTGAAAAGCTCAAACGCGAGATGAACGCCATCATTCTCGCGCACTACTATCAGATCGACGAGATTCAGGACGTGGCCGACTTCATCGGCGACAGCCTCGACCTGTCCCGCAAAGCCGCCGACAACGACGCCGACATCATCGTTTTCTGCGGAGTCCACTTCATGGCCGAAACCGCCAAAGTGCTCTCCCCCCATAAAACCGTGCTGCTGCCCGACCTCGCCGCCGGGTGTTCCCTCGCCGAAAGCGCGCCGGCGGACGAATTCAAAGCCTTTATCGACGCCCACCCCGATCACCTTGTCGTCAACTACGTCAACACCTCCGCCGCCGTCAAAGCCCTCACCGACTACTGTGTCACCTCCTCCAACGCGGTTCAGGTGATCAACAGCCTGCCCAAAGACCGTAAAATCATTTTCGGACCCGACAAATACCTCGGCGACTGGGTCCGCCGCGAAACCGGCCGGGACCTGCTCCTCTGGGAGGGCTCCTGCGAAGTGCACGAAATCTTCAGCGAACAGGCCATCGCCGAAATGAAACAGGAATGGCCCGACGCTAAAGTCCTGGTTCACCCCGAATGCCCCCGCGCGGTCCGCGACCTCGGCGACGTCATCGGCAGCACCAAACGCCTGCTCGAAGCCGTGGCCAACGGACCGCCCCACGCCACCTACATCGTCGTCACCGAGCCCGGCATCATCCACAAAATGCGCGAATCCGCCCCCCACGCCACCTTCCTGATGGCCCCCGCCAACGCCGTCGGCGGCAAAGAAGGCAGCTGCACCTCCTGCAACACCTGCCCGCACATGAAACGCAACACCCTTGAAAAACTCTACCTCTGCATGAAAAACCGCAGTCCCGAGATCGAACTCCCCGACGACATCATCCAAAAAGCCCGCATCCCCATCGAACGCATGATCGAGATTGGCTGAACCCTCGTCACGCGTCATTCGCCATTCGCCACTCGTCACTCGACACTCCCCATTCGTCACTCGTCATTCGTCACTCGTCACTCGTCATGATTTACGCCGACTACAACGCCACCACCCCCTGCCTTCCCGAAGTCGCGGACCTCGTGCGGGACTGTCTGTGCGAGACCTACGGCAATCCCAGCAACCGCGCCTCCCTGATGGGACGCAAAGCCCGGGCCGCGATCGACACCGCGCGCGAGCAGGTCGCCCGAGCCGTCGGGGCGTCTCCCGATGAAATCATTTTCACCAGCGGTGCCACCGAGGCCTGCAACACCGCCATCCTCGGGGTCATGGAACGCCTCCTGCCCACCCGCCCCCGCATCCTCACCAGCGCGGTCGAGCACCCCGCCGTCTGCATGCCCGCCGAAGCCTGCACCCACGCCGGGGCCGACTGGATCGAACTGCCTGTTGATTCGCAAGGCCGTCTGGACCTGAACGCGCTCAAATCCTCCCTCAACGACAAAACCGCCCTCGTCTGCGTCATGGCCGCCAACAACGAAACCGGCGTGCTCCAGGACATCCGCGAAGTCGTTCGCCTCAGCCACGCCGCCGGAGCGCTTGTTTTCTGCGACATGACCCAAATGCTTGGAAAGATCCCCTTCTCCGTTCACAGCGAAGGCGTGGATTTCGCCTGCTTCTCCGCCCACAAATGCTACGGCCCCAAAGGCGTCGGAGCCCTCTACAAGCGCCGCGGACTCGCCCTCTCCCCCCTGATTCGCGGGGGCGGTCAGGAAAACGGACTCCGCAGCGGCACCGAAAACGTCCCCGGCATCGCCGGATTCGGGCTCGCCGCCGATCTCGCCGCCCGCGAAGTCAACGCCCGCCGCGCCCATCTGCAGCGCCTCACCCGCCTGCTGGAATCCGAGGTCCGCCGCCACCTCCCCAACGTCATCATCCAAAGCGGGGCCGCCGACCGGCTCCCCGGCACCTCCATGTTCACCCTGCCCGGCCTCAACGGCAAATGGCTCGCCCAGCTCTCGGACGTGACCGCCAGCTCCGGCAGCGCCTGCGCCTCGCTGCAGGAAAAACCCAGCCACGTCCTCCGCGCCATGGGGGTGAACGAAACCCTGGCCGCCCGCAGCCTCCGCATCAGCCTCGGCACGCCCACCACCGAAGCCGACATCCGCCACATCGCCAAACGCCTCATTGAAGGCGCGCAACGACTGCAAAGCTAAAATTTAGTTGGACGAACCCCGCTTTCGCACTATGTTACCCCTGCTATGAAAAAACACACACTCCTCTGTCTCGCCCCGTCACTGGCTTTCGCGCACCCCGGACATCCCGGACCCGCCGACCACGGCGATATCACCCACGCATTACTCAGCCTCGGAACGGCAATCATTTTACTCACGTCCACCTGGCTCATTCTCCGCGCCAACAACCGCCGCAAAGCCCCTGTACCCGTACGGAAAGATTCAAACCATGGTTAAAACCGCCTCCACCATGCTGCCCCTCGGCACCCCCGCCCCCGATTTCACTCTCACCGACACCGTTTCCGGAAAACCGGTCTCCCGCTCCGACTTTGAGGGCTACCCCCTCGCGGTGTTCTTCATCTGCGCCCATTGTCCATTTGTGCTTCACATTCAGGAAGCCCTCGGAAAACTGGGCAAAGACTATGCCGACACGTCCCTGAAAATCGTCGCCATTTCCGCCAACAGCGTGGAGTCACATCCGGCCGACGCCCCGGACAAGCTGGCCGAGCAGGCCAAAACCTACGGATTCACCTTCCCCTATCTCTACGACGAGACCCAGGAAACCGCCAAAGCCTACACCGCCGCCTGCACCCCCGACTTTTTCCTCTTCGACGAAAACCACAAACTCGCCTACCGCGGACAAATGGACGACAGCCGTCCCGGCAGCGACATCCCCGTCACCGGCAAAGACCTCCGCGCCGCCATCGACCTCGTGCTGGCCGGCAAAGAGGTCTTCACCGAACAGCAGCCCTCCATCGGCTGCAACATCAAGTGGAAACCCGGCAACGAGCCGGAGTATTTCGGCTAATCAGACTAAACCAAGACCAAATCCTTCAAAAGTTCCTGAGCCCAATCAGGGTACCCGACTTCTGTGTGAAGACGGGCGGCCAGCATCCAAATCAAAGGCTCAATACCGCCGGAAGCCTGGCCGATCAAAAACTCCAGTTCCGTTAACGCCTCCTGCTTGCGGTTCAAACTCAGCAAAGCTGCGGCGTATTCAGCCCTCAGGGAAAGGTTTTGAGGCTGATAATCGAGTCCCAGCCGAAGATAGTGTGCGGCATGCCCCATGAAACCACTGCGGCCGGCCTCCAAGCCCTCCAGCCATGACAGTTTCACAATCGCTTCCCTGTACACCGCGACATGCTCTGGATGTTCACGTAAATAAAGGTCCAACTCATCCAATAGTCGACAAATCGCCAGTTTGCCTTCGAAAATAAACCCCAGCGATTTTTCTTTGCGAACCGGATAGGCCAAAACAGGCAAATCCAGTTTTTCCGCCAATTCTTCTGACATTTGGTGATAGAAGTATTGATTCATTCTCCCTCCTTCAAATATTCCACGGGCAGCCGATCGCCGAAATATTGCCCCATGGCCTCCGCGAACGCCTCCGGAGACATGTCAGGAGACCATTTATCTCCGCCGCAGGCATGATAAAATGCATCCAGATAGACCGGCATGACATCTTTCTCCGGCAGGTCCACCCATGCGGTGTCCCCCTCATTCACCACAACCAGCTCTATTTTGCCAAACGTCCCCGCTTTTTTTCCGGGTACCCGCTCCCCGGGACGCGCCCGAACCTGATAGGTGACTGCGCGGCCCGGATCAATAAAGTCTTCATCGCAAAGATTCCCCGCCTGATAAAAACGAAAATCCTCCTCCGGTCGGCCATGCGCCGCCGCCAAACGCCGGATGACCGCCCGATCCGTCTCGTCATACATTTTCCGCATCGCTTTTTTGAACACAATACTGCTGTTCCCTTTTCTGCGGTTCATCTCCCACAGGGCCTCATGATCCTGCTGCAACGCCAGCACCGCGCGGGAAAACGAAACGCCCCCTCCATCTGCATACGCCTGTTTAAAAGCCGCCAAGGTGAAATTGCTTTGCTGCCTTAACGCCAACCAGGCGTCCACTTCTTTACAGCGGACCTCGGAATCGTTCGCCATCGGATGTGCCGACGAAGAAGTCCGCCGTCGCCGCGAATTCATTTTCGCCAACCCCAACTCCATCGAACCGAAAATGCAGCGGCCCATCCGTTCATTTATCTGTAAAGAGGTTACAACAGGTTTGCTGTTTCCCTCCATATTCATCAACCCGTTCACCAGTGCCCACGCGTCACACCGTTCCACAATTTCAGGAGCGATCGACGCGGGAGGGCAGGTGAAATACAAACAGTCCGCATGCTCCCGTTCGTTCGGAATCTGCGCGCGTGTCACAAGCCGCTGCAGGCAATCCCTGTCTGCAGGCGACCAGGTGCTCCGTTCCGTGATCAGCTTATACACCGAATGCGTTTCATGATGCAAAACCCTGGACAGCGAAAAAAAGGGCTCGGCGTTAAACGCGGGATCCTGAAGCGCTGTGGGCCAAAGCGATGACAAAAAGCCATCCGGCCGTTTCGGGATAAACGGCGGCGGTGGCGGAACCACGGGTTCATTCTGAGAGTCACGCAATCCCGGCTTGGGCCGAAAGCTCCAAATATCAGGCACGTCCGCCAGCGTTTCCCTTCCCGCAGGTCCGGGAGGAGGCGGCACAGAGTCCGGCTCTTCGGCGGAAAATCTTCCTCGCAGAAGATAATATGCGCATAAAAGCACCAGTGCCCCGAACGAGCCCCCGGATAAAATGAAATTCCACCCGGGGTTCCCGATGAAAAAAAAGACTTCATAAGTAAAGCTCATTTGGAAACCTGCAGATTCCTGTTTTCAAGCACATTTACGTTTATTGAATTTTGAAGGAAGCCCATGACATGAGAACTGATAATGAAAAAAACATAATAGTCCAATCGTTAATCAACCCTAAAACTCCCGGATTTCACAAATGAACGGAAATGTCGAACATTTGATGTCTTTTTTCCCCAAGGCCGCGACGGCACACAAAAAAACCCCGAAATCATCTGATTTCGGGGTTTTTAGAAAATTGGCTCCAGCGGCAGGACTCGAACCTGCAACCTAGTGATTAACAGTCACCCGCTCTACCATTGAGCCACGCTGGAACGTTAAGTGGGCGTAGAGATAATGGCATTTTTGTCCGGAAGCAAGCTGTAAGTTGTTATTTTTTTGTCACCGCTCTCCAACACGGGGCTTTGCCACGCCGCGCTTCAAAACCACAGGAGAAACTACGAAATTGTACTTTACAGAATAAAAAGATACATAATCGTACTTCATTAAAAAAATCATTTCAAAAGCGTGGATTCCAAGTGGATTATTTTCACGGGGCGTTGAAAGAGGAAAAAGAGTTTTAACCCGCATGTTTCAAATTTATGATTCGTCCATTTTTCATTCTCAGTATGATTTCGGCCCTAACCTGGGCTCAGCCCTCTTCCATCGACACCTTTCCGCTTCCCGATCCGCCGTCACGGCGTTTTGACATCGAAGTCGAGGAGGTCTCCCGTCCCGATGAATCCGTCTGGTATCAGCAGACCCGCACCTTCCGTTCCAGTGACGGCCCGGTCCGGCACGGTATTTATATCGAACGGATCCGCACCCGCGACCGGGAACAGCGCCACACCCACTTTAAAGAGTATCGTTATCTCTACGAACAGGGCGAGCGTCAGGACGCGCATATCATTTCCACCTTCGAGAACGGAGTTCTCCGCACCCGGGAATATGTGGCCATGCCCGGACTGGTCCTGAGCGTCGAGTTCAATGAGCAGGGGCAGGAAATCCAACTGCCGGGCCGAACCGCCCGCGGGGCGCTGCGCAAGCGCGAACGCATCACCTCTTTTTTTGACACCCTTTTTGAAATCAACACCTAAATAAGAAACCGGAGCCTCCCATGGATGCTGAATTAATTGATATGTTGTGGATCCTGCTGTGCGCGGGATTGGTTTTCCTCATGCAGGGAGGTTTTCTCTGCCTGGAAAGCGGACTCACCCGAAGTAAAAACTCGATTAACGTGGCCTTTAAAAACGTGGTGGACTTCGGGGTCGCGGTCGCGCTCTACTGGGCGGTTTCCTATGGGCTGATGTTCGGAAGCTCGGTCGGCGGCTGGTTCGGGAACAGCGGGTTCTTTTTCCGTCCGACCGGCTTTGACGCGCCCATGCTCTTCAGCGTCTTTATCTTCCAGGCGATGTTCTGCGCCACCGGGGCGACAATTATCTCCGGTGCCACTGCGGAACGCCTGCGGTTCTACGCATACGTGGTGATTACCGTCATCTTCTCCATTCTCGTTTATCCCTTCGTCGGCCACTGGGTCTGGGCATCGGACGCGCTGGGCGAACCCTCCGGCTGGCTGGCACGCCAGGGCTTTCATGATTTCGCGGGCTCCAGCGTGGTCCACAGCACCGGCGGCTGGGTGGCACTTGCGGTTGTCATCATTGTCGGCCCCCGTCTGGGCCGCTTCAATTCTGAAGGCAAACCCGTCGAAATCCCCGGCAGCAACATGCCCATGGCCATGTTGGGCACCATGATCCTGATCTTCGGCTGGTTCGGATTCAACGGCGGCTCGGTGCTGGGCTTCACCGATGGCGTCCCCCTCATCATGATGAACACCCTGCTCGGCGCAGTCGCGGGCATGGTGGCGGTCATGTGTCTGGCGCCTTTTTACAAAAAACTTCCCGATCCGGGTCTGGTCATGAATGGAGCCATCGCCGGCCTGGTGGGGGTGACCGCAAACTGCGACATCACCGGCCCGTTGGCGGCGATCATCATCGGCGCCGTCGGTGGACTGATCATGTTGGTGACCACCCGGGTCCTGGAACACTTCAAGATTGATGACGCGATTGGTGCGGTTCCGGCCCACTTAACTCCCGGCATCTGGGGAACACTGGCTGCAGCTCTCTTTGCGGATCCGGAGATCATCGGAGCCGAAGTGGACCGCGTGGCCATGTTCCAGACCCAGCTCACGGGCGTTGTCATTATCGGCTTCTGGTCCTTTGTCCTCGCCTTCGCATTCCTTTGGGCCATCAACAAAAAATTCCCCTTCCGCGTCACCGCTGAAGAGGAACATGCGGGCCTGAACATCAGCGAACACGGTGCCCGCACCGAAACGGTCTTCCTCATGGAGGACATGGAACGCCACGCCCGTACCGGAGACCTCTCCAAACGGGTACGTGTCGAACCCTTCACTGAAGTCGGTCAGATCGCACAGCAGTACAATAAAGTGATCGATGTGCTGGACCTGACCATGAGCCGGCTCACATCCATTTTCCGCGATCTGAATGACGGGATCATCACCTTTACGAAAGAGGGTCTCTTAACCTCCGTCAATCCCAAGGCTGCAAAGCTGCTGGGCCTGCAGACCGCCAGTGCCTCTGGTCTGGATATCTGGGATGTCGTCACCGGCTCCCACCTGGAATCTGTTGAAGCCCATCAGCCTGCCGATCAGGAACCGGTTGACGTCTTCCGGACCGGATCTGTGCAGGAAATTCATCTCAAACAGACCGATACCCGCAAGGACATCATCTTTGAGTTCCTTAGTTCAGAAGGCCGCTTCGCCGATGATGTTGTCTACACCGGCCTCATCCGTGATGTCAGCGAAAGTTATCACACGCGACGCCGCCGTCATCGGGTCATGTCCAAACTCTTCGGAGCCCAGAAGCTTCAGTTGTATGCGCTGATGTGCAAGGAGGCGCTGCCGGAAATCCGAACCGCCGCAACCGACATCCAGAAGCGCATCGTTCAGAGCACACTCAGTCTCGAAGACGCACAGAGCCTTGATGTCGAAACCATGGACCTCTCCCTTATGCAGGTCTCCGCCAGTGCCCGCTCTATCGACCAGCTCACCCGGGATCTGCAGCACCTGGAGGAGATGAACCGACTCCCCGGAAAGCCCGTCTATCTCGACAAACTCATGGAAGCCTTGTTGACGGACAAAGACTTCCGTGCCAGCAGCGCGAGTTTGAAAGCTCTGGAAATCGAGTGGATCCCCGGCGGACTGGATTTTATGACCCAGGCCTCCGAAAGGTATCTGATTCAGGCCCTGCGTACGCTCTTCCGCTACGCGGCACTTCAGAACACCCCCGGAACCCCCTTGGAGCTCAGCACCAAACCCGTCTATCTGGACCAGCCCTTTCACGGATCGGAAATGGTGCCGGTCGGTGAATATATGGTCCTGACCCTCCAGGATACCGGAAAAGGACTGACTGAAGATCAGGTGGATAAACTGTTTGCCTCCGGGAAAGACGACTCGAATTTCCCCATGGTATTGGCGGAAGCCATTGTCCACTACATGAGCGGATACCTTCTGGTGGATTCCACCCTGGGCAAAGGGACGGAATTCAGTATCTACCTGCCTCTGGCCCGTCCGCCGGTTTCAATCATCACCGACATTCCCTCTCCCAAAGCCTCCGTTTTGGTGGTGGATGATGATATGCAGCAGTTGAATCAGCTCGCCTCCACCCTGCGACAGGAAAAGTTCCGGGTCGTCAGTGCCGAAAGCGAAAAAGAAGCCGTCGAGATGCTGAAAACAGAAAAAGTGGACCTTGTTCTCTTGGATCTGGTGCTCGGTCGTGATGCGCGGCCGGATGCGGGTGTCTTCCACCGGCTCCGCAAAGCCTATCCCGACCTCCCCATCCTCGTCACCTGCGGAAACCCTGACAAAGAGGTGCTCGCGGATGTCATTCAGGACGGAGCGGCCGGCTATGTATCGAAACCCTTCGTTGCCACCACGCTTGTTCGACAGGTCAGTAAAGAAACGGCGTCAAAGCTGGCTGCGGTCTAAGCCACAAGCTTTCCGCAACACCTGGAGCGTTCCCCCTGCAGTCCGCTCCCAGGTGAACGCTTGCGCGCGGTGCAATCCGGACTGGATGCACCGCGCGCGTTTTTCTTTCGACATCGCCACACACTGCGCCAAGGAATCGGCAAAAGCAGGAATGTCCTCAGCGTCTGCATAAAAAACAGCATCTCCCCCTACCTCGGGAATCGATCCGCAGCGGGTGGTGAGCACCGGAACACCGGATTGCATCGCCTCCAGGACGGGCAATCCGAATCCTTCGTACAAACTGGGGAAAACAAAAACATCCGCGGATTGATAAAGCGTGATTAATTGCTGTCGGTTCAATCCGGCGAGCCGTTTCACTCGCCCGGGTTGCTTCAGCCCCCGCAGGGCAGCCTGCACGGCCGCCTCCCCCAGGCGGGCTTTGCCAACGACCACCAGATCATGTGGGATACGGTCCTCCAAGCGCCCAAACGCGGCGACAAGTTTATCCACGGCTTTGTGAGGATAACTGTTAGCAACACAGAGGAGATAAGGGGTTGGCGGTTCTGTCGCGGAGACTGGAGGCCTGAAATTGGCATCCGCTGCAAGCGGGGTCACATGAATTCGCTCTGCGTGCGCCGAGGTAAACCGAAGAATATCCTGCTTGGAAAATTCAGAAATCGTCAGGACCTGTTTGCGACGATCCAGCGCGCTCGCCTGAACCAATATATGGGTGGTCAACCGCGCCAGTCCGGTCAAATCCTGAGGGAAGCGCTTGTACTGCATATCCAGCAAACTCACAACTTGCGGACATCCGCCCAACACCGGAGCCGTATATCCCGGCGACCACAACACATCCAATTTTGCACGCCGAACCCGATACGGCAATTCCACCTGCTCACGGGCGATCCGCGCAAAACGATTGACCGCACGAAAGGGACTCAGCACACAGGACCAGCCCTCCCCGTCAAATTCAGCCGAAAGCTTTTCATGGTTCTCGATCTGTGTAAACAGCACCACCTCCTCCGGGACCGCCGCCCGTTTCCACTGACGCAAGATTTCCAGTAAATAGGTTTCACTGCCCCCGACCTCTCCGGGCAAATAAAACAAAGTGTTCACACCCACCCTCATCCGTCATGCCCTCCTGAAGCAGACCGCCGGGTCATCAGCGAATACATCCCGATGATCCCCCATTTCACACCCCAATGCATCAGCGTTTGCAAACGCCACTTCCCCGCATCAGCTTTGGCCGCCTGATATTCCTCGTCAAACTGAAGGCGAAAGTGCTGCCCGCTGATCGATCCCGCCGTCCACCTGAACGAGGCCAACGGCGGATCCGGGATCGCCACGCCTTTTCCCTGCCGCCACAAGCGCAACAAAAATTCATAATCCCACGCCGCTTTCAGGTCCAGGCGCAAGAGTCCCGCCTGCTCCTGAGCCGCCTTGCGAAAAAACATCGCCGGCTGCGAAATAAAGTTAATGCACTGAAACGTAAACCGGCTTGAAATCGGATAACACGCCCGCTTCACCCGCGTCACACCTTTGCGAATCTCCTGGCCAGATTCATCAATTATGGGGCAATGTCCAAAGCAAAACGGAGCCTCGGGATGACGCGTCATCACCTCCGCCACCCGCGCGAGGGCTCCCGGCGCATACTCGTCATCCGCATTCAGCCAGGCCACAACATCACCCGTTGCCAGTGCAAAGCCTTTATTGATGGCATCCGCAGGTCCTTGATCCGGCTCTGAAACCACGCGATCAATAGCGGTGCCATGCCCCCGAAGAATCTCCAGGGTTCCGTCCTTGCTGCCGCCATCCATTACAAAATATTCCACATCAACGCCTTCCATGCGCTGAGCCAGCACACTTTTCACGCAACGGTCCAAATAGGCCGCCGAATGGTAGGAAGGTGTGATCACAGTAAATTTCATAGGATGTGCAAAACATGTAGATAGAAAGAAAGACGTGCAAAACGCTTGCATCCTTCAGGTGAAAACCTGAAAAAGGAGACGATGTCGAATCTATTTTCTCATTCGGTGCTCCTGATCCCCGCCTTCAACGAGGAGGAAGCCTTGGGTCCACTCCTGGCGGAGGTCCGTACCCATTGCCCGGGCCTCAAAATCGTGGTCATCAACGACGCCTCTCAGGACGCCACCTCCGCCGTGGCCCGCAAGGCGGGAGCCGTGGTTCTGGACTTGCCCGTAAACCTTGGCGTTGCCGGCGCGATGCAAGCCGGATTCCGCTGGGCGATTCATCACGAATACACCTATGCAATCCGTTGCGACAGTGATGGACAGCATCCCCCTGCGTCTATTTCTGATCTCTGCGCACACATGGAAGCCACAGGTGTAGACCTTGTCATCGGTTCGCGGGCTCTCTCCGAGAACTCCTTCGACAACAGTTTCCTCCGACGCCTGGGCATTGGATATCTCAGCCGCTTTCTCAGCCTGATCTGCCGACACCGCGTCACCGACCCCACCTCCGGCTTCCAGATGGTCAATCACCTCCTGATGTACTATTTCGCTCACGAATATCCCTCCGACTATCCCGAACCCGAATCCCTGGCCCTCCTCCGCCGACAAGGATACCGCTTCAGCGAAGTTGCCGTCCCCTTCCGGGCACGACAAGGCGGCACCTCCTCTCTCCATGGCTTCAGCAGTCTTTACTTCGCTTTCAAAGTCACCTTTGCCCTCCTCATCGACCGCGCCCGTGGGGTGGACCTCCGCTATTCCCGCAAAGAATTGGAGGAAAAACTCTCATGAGTCCATGGATCACCTACGGATTGCCGGGAGTGCTGCTGCTGACAACCGCAATCGTCCTGTTCGGTCAAACCCGACCGGCGCGCCTGCCCGCGATGTTTCTCACCTTGATCGGCATCCTGTTACTGCTTGTCGCCGTCTTCCCGGGCCTCGAACGTGCCGTCCTCCCCAATAAAATACGCCTGTTCATGGGCGTGGTCAGCCTCACCCACCTTTTCATCACCCTCGAAGCGGTGCGGAGGAACACCCTCAAAGAACGGTATGCCCTCCTGTGGATCGGAACCGGACTGGCCCTGCTGGTGTTCGCCATTCAGCCCAACGTCATCGGCTGGCTCGTGCAGGTCACCGGGATGCACTACACCTCCGCGATCATGCTGGTGATTTTCAGCTTTCTGATCCTCATTGCCTTCCACGTGTCTCTGGTCCTCTCCCAATACGAGACCGACCGCCGGAAACTGGCGCAGAAAATCGCGCTGCTGGAGGAACAGATCCGGCGGCTTGAAGACAAACTTCAACCGTAATTGAAGAGCGTCAGGGCTCGGTTCGCACGCGAAACATTGCACAGCTCATCAAAAGGAAGAGAACAGCAAAAAGAATAGTCTTCATTGCATCCCTCCGGTCAAGGCTGTGGATCCACAACGAACTGATGCATGCGAATCCCCAAATCAGAGGGGAAATTGGATAATCCGGGATCATACGCGGGAAGGGTCTGCAGCTTCATCCACGCAAACACCCCCCGGGCATCTTCGGGATGTTCGACGGCAACGGGATGCCAGGCCCATTCCGCAGTGACGCTGAGATCACCCAGTGTGGAGCCGTCTTCTTTGAACAGCGTCACACGAACCGGCTCCGGATCGGATCGGCTGTGTTGCGCATAGATCCAGATCCATGACAGGCCGGGATGTTCCGGGACCAGCAACGCGGCTTCCGCGCGCACCCATTGGGAATCCAGATCATCGATCCCGAAAGAAACGGCTTCCGCCGGTAAAACAGCGGGATTCAATGTGCTCCCCTGACGCTCGAAGAGCTGCACGAGAAACGAAAAGTGCTCACTCCGCATCGAAAGGACGTCGGAGCCTTCCGCCTGAACCCAGAGTGCTTCCCAGTGCCGTCCCATCTTCACCCGGTGCACGGTGCCCCCGTTGATCTCCGGAAGAGCCCCGGGCACACCGTGCGGATAGGCGATCAGAAGGACAAATTCTTGCGTATCCCCCCATGGAATCCGGACCGGCTCGTCGGTGTCCAGCCGGTTCCCGCGGAGTTCGGTGGCCCGGGGACCCATCCGGTTTGCGCCCCCCTGAATCCCGAGGCGGCTGCCATGAAATTCGCGGACATACGGGATCCGGGGCGCAACCTCGCCGGGGGGCAGCAACCGGTGCGCATGCAGGGTTCGCGTCCACCGGTGCACCGGTTGCGGCACATCCCGCCGGGCGCGTCCCAAGGTCTTGGTGCGGACCGATTCCGTCCATAAGGGCTCCATCGCAACCCCCGGTATCGCGGAGCCGGCAAAGGGGGAGATCAACACATGACGCCGCTCCGGATGATCGGAAACCGTGTCCCGCCAGATCGACTGAATCCGCTCAATCTCATCCTCGCTGCGGTACTCCCAGGCCAGGGGCAGCAGAGGAAGTCCCGTCATTTTTTCAATGGGCACCGCGGTTTGCGTGTATTCAGCAAAGAGGAAATCCGCCTCCGGCTGAATGCGGGCGGAAAGGGTCCGGTAAAATCCGTGTATCCCCTTCAGGTTCCATGTCGAATAAATCTGTGTGCGCCCCCGCACCGCGAACGCGGCCAGCATCAGCGAAACCCATACCGCTCCGAAGGCGGGTGCTCTGGTTTTCAGCGCATTGCGCACGGGCAAGCGGCGGGCGGCGGCATGAACACCCCAATCCAGCAGACTGACGGTCCCCAGGATCAGCAACGGAACCAGAAACGTCACCATCCGCCGGGTTTCGAACATGTAATTCACCACCCAGCCGATGGTCATGGAGGCCGGTGCCAGCAGGAAAAAGATCCAGCGGCCCAGCGCGCTGCGGAGGCAGAGGACAGGCAGCCCCATCAAGGCGAACAGGAACCAGACCCGGGACATGGTTCGCAGGACCCCTTGAAAGTCCGTGAGGCTGATGTAGGCCACCGTCCACGCCGGCAATAACGGGATATGCCCGTGCTCATCCCGGAAACGCAGCGTCAGCAACACCACGGCCAACACCGCGAGACTCATCAACAGCCCCATGCCCAGTTGCACCGCCTTGAAGCGGGAAAAGCGGTGATAGATCCATCGCGCGCCGAAAGAGAACACCATCAGAGCTCCCAGACCCGAAAGCAGCAGCCCGCGGCGTCCGGGCGCCATGAGATTGTCGGCAATCCAATAGGGATCTGTCACCCAAACCGTCTGCGCCGCGAAGAGGGCGAAACCGGCCGCAAGTCCCGTCCACCACCCGGCCCAGAAGCAGTCCCGCCGGGTGAGGATGATTCCCGCGATCAGGGCGGGAATCACGACGTACACGGCGGTCATGTGGAAGAGCACCGCGCCGCTGAGCGCCAGCCCCGCCAGCAGGCCGTTGGACCATGATGCCGCACGCTTCTCCAACACAACGGGCAGCCACAGGACCAGACCGCAGAGCACCAGCAGGGAGGCCGGCCATTCCGCGCGCAGCGCCCGGGCATTCCATGCCACCGCCGGATGAAGCAAAAACAGTCCATACGTCAGCCAGCCGGCCCAGCCCCGTCCGGTGAGCTTCACCGCCAGACCCGCCAGCAGCACCCCGCATCCGACCGCCACCAGACTGGAGAGCCAAAAGGCGCCGTACGGGAAGCCCAGCATCATGGGGAAGCCCAGCAGGAAGGAATATGCCGGAAAGAAAAAGACGGAGACCGGGTCCATGCCCAGATCCCGGGCCCAAAGGGTGTGGTCCTTGGTGATCATGAAGCGGTGATCCCCGTATCGGAAGAGCGGGCGGTCCTCCGGACGCAACTCCGCCAGCGCCGGATCGGAAAGGTGGAGAGCGCCCGTGCGGAGGTACTGTTGGGCCGCATTGAAATACGCCGCCGCGTCCTCCCCGGCCTCAAGCTCCTCGTCGGGACGGAACAGGAGCAGGACTGTCACGAAACTAAACCCCGCCAGCAACAACCATCGGCGTCCGCAAACGGGACGTCCAACACCCAGCGAGCGACATGCGGCAAGCGTCAATCCTGCCGGGAAAAGAAATGCAATGAGACAGGCGAGGTAAATCATAGGGGGTGTAAAGACGGGAATGAACCTATGTGATACGGGACACCACATCCGGATCCCGGAGGGGATGCTCCAGCGTCCGGCCTTCGGCAATATGATGAACAATGGAGGAGTTAAAACTGAATTTCAGACGGTCTCCGGCGGCATCCTTTGGAAGGGTAAACCCCATGGGTTCGGTGATGTCACTGAACGACAGGGGCTGCGCTTCGCCCCTGCCCTCAAAAGCGGACGCCTCCTGAATCCGGTAATAAAACGTCCCCTCCGGCGGCGGCATGTAGTCGCCGAAACGGTAAGGCCCCCGCACTTTGGCTTTGCAACCCAGCGTGTCCGTCACAATGTCTGCGGCCACCGGCCTGTACAAATGCCCCATTTGCAGAGGTCGTCCGGATCGGTAAAACGTCTCCACCATCTGGTCCTCCGCCCCCAGCGAGGAATCGATCAATCCCCCGGTGGCTTTGCCGGTCTTCCATCCTCCCAACTCCCGCCACAGGGATGTGCGGGTCAGGGTCGGGATCCCCGAACCGCAAACCCCCGGCGCGGCCCCGCCCAGCGTGAACAGCTTCAGCCCGCGCTTCGATTGCAGCGTCCGCAGCGTCCGCACTTTCCGGAAGGCCTTGAGATCCCGCGCCGCCCACTGCACCTGATGAACCCGTGAAGGGCGGAAGTAGCCGTTCAAGGTGCTGCGCCGCTGACCGTCCACACCGACGGATCCGATGTCAGGATTGGCCTCCATGATTTCGACCAGATCCTCCAGCCAATCGCCCTTCACCACAAACTGCACGTCCTCCGGCCAAATGAAAATATACTCCCCCTGCGCCACCTGAATCAGCTCATTCATCGCATCGGCGTGGGTTTGCTTTTTCCGAAGCACCCGGTCCAGACGCGGATGCGCGTCCAGATATTCCGCCAATCCGGGCTCATCCGATTCGTTATCGGAAACCATCCATTCCATATTGGGATACTGAAGGCATGCCAACGCGGATTCCAACGTCGCCTTCAGATAATGAAAGCGGTTCCAGCTTAAAATTGCGAATGTGATTTTCGGGTAAGTATCCATGGAAAAGCAATAACATATTTCAGCTATTTAAAAAGAAGAATTGCGCCATTGCCGGGAAGAATGTTGCCTCTCCGAGGCACCCCTATGAAATTTTGTCTTTCGAGTCTTGGATCACACGCAGGATTGTACGAACCGTCTTCTCCCAGGAATAGTTGAGCCGCACATAATTGCGGGCCTTCTCGGATAGTACATCAAGCTCCTCCATGCGGGAAATCGCAAGCATCATGGTATCTGCAACGGACGACGAAGTCCATTCGGGAATCCCCCACCCGAATGTGCCATTCCGAGTAATCTCGGGAAATGCGTTTTCATTCAGACCGATTACGGGAAGTCCCATTGCCAGCGCTTCGAGGAAGACATACCCCCACGCCTCATTTCGGGCGGGCAGGACAAAGTGGGTGTGCCGGGAATAAAGCTGTCGGATTTCCGGGCTTTTCGGAGTGAAGTACCCAAGTCCGGTCACACCGGACTCGTGGCCAAAACGCTCCGCGTAGGCCTCATTTCCCGCCAGCGTCAGTGTCGCATTCGGAAATGCGGATCTTACATGCCGGAAAGCTTCCACCAGCAAATCAGCGCCCTTTTCTTCGGAAAGGCTTTTTGAGAGAAACAAAAATTTTGGCATCGAAAAATCTTTTGGCGCAGTGGTGCGCAAAAAGGTTTCATCCAACGAGATTCCGCTGCCCACGGCCGAGATCCTTTCAGGAGGAAGCTGAAAAGTTTGGATGATCTCATCCCGCACATATTCCGCAAACGTAAAGACATGCGTGGCGGCATGATAGACCTGACGCTCCTGAATCCACATGTTTTTTTTCTGCTTGGGGGAAAGACGTTGGTAGGCGTCCTTCATTTGCGTTTGCATCCATTGGTGCCATACCGCATCCACAAGCACAAACGTGTTTGGAATCGGTTTTTGAGCGGGAAACCGACTGATCCCCATGAAAATAACCGGCCCGGTGGCACATAAGCTTTTCGTAAGCGACGCCATGTATTTCCAATCCAGTATTTCCGCGAGGATTTTTGCAACACCCGCATATGAAACCCCCGAGGACATTTTACGAGACAACTGATCGAATTTCTCAACGTAGGGTGGCGGTTTGGGGTGGATGGCCTTGCC
The DNA here is from genome assembly GCA_020831625.1 of Verrucomicrobiota bacterium. Classification (GTDB taxonomy): domain Bacteria; phylum Verrucomicrobiota; class Kiritimatiellia; order SS1-B-03-39; family UBA6053; genus PXAS01. The sequence goes on from JAFIGD010000006.1 coordinate 110,347, forward strand.
GGCAAGCCCCATATCATTTAGCGTTTCATATAGGCGCAACGGAGTGCCCGACCAAGCTTTCGGGTCCAGTGGATCCCGTGTCGGACAAACAATATGCACCGGGAAGCCGAAAGGACATTCGGAAAATGCGGAATTGTTGAAACTTGACGTTTTCATCTCTCATCGACCTCCTTCGCTTCGCGTTCCCGGAAAGCTCAGGGTGAAGTTACCCCCAACTCAAATCAATGTGATTGAATCCTTTCTCCGCGAACGCCTCCTTCAGCGCATCAAGCTTGGGGGCCAATTCCGGGATTTTAGTTTCATGTGTTTCAACAAACACATGGCCGATCTCCCCCAGAACCCCCTCGTCCAACAGGTGCTTCAACACCACACATTCCGCACCCTCCACATCCATCTTCAGAACCCGGGGCGGCTTGGGGAGGTCCCGGATAAACACGGCCAGATCCACGACCGGAACCTCTAAAAAATGGTGCGCGGAGATATTCGGCTTTTCCGACAGCAGGGATCCACCCGTGGAATGAGCCACCGGATCCTCATCGTTCCGCTCATGCACATAGAGCCGGAGAATGTCCTCCCGGCACCAGACTCCTTTGGGGATGCAGGTCACATTTCCTCTGTCGCGGAATTTTCTCTGCAGCACCTCGAACGCATGGCGGTTGGGCTCGAAGGCATAGACCTGCGCGCCCCTTCGCGCCAGAATTTCGGTAAACACGCCCACATTCGCCCCGCAATCAACGGCTGCATCCTCCGGACCCAGCCGAATCCGCCGCAGGGCCCGGACCGCGGCGTCCGCCTGAAAAAAGTGGGCATACAGATTCTGGAGTTTTTTCAGCATGTTCACCACTCCGGGGATTCATATACAAAAAAAGGTTCCGTGCTCCGCGTCACGGAAGGTCCCTTGCGATACGCCCGGTGCTTTCCCGAGCGTCCGGTCAGTACACGCAAATTCTGATACACAAAAAAATTAAGCCGTTGAATAAAATTCGCGCACAGCAGCTCCTTATGGATTTCATCCGCCGGGCATCCCCGGAAAACGCCGGTGCTTCGGGCGGATGTCCGTTTTATAAAGACCATATGCAGGCACCGGAAACAACTTTCCTCCCAGGACTGCTTATGGAAAAAAGCCAGCACGGATTCCGTAGGCCCCCGTTCGTCTTTGAGTCGCAGCTCTCCCCCGTGCAGCCGTTGCGGACAGCCTTTCCAACTTTCAATCCACTCCAGATTGAACAGTTTTGTCATCGGGCGCGCGGGCGGTGAAGAATACCCCGTCACCTGATTCCGTTTTTGATCCCAGCTCTTCACATTTAACACATGGCCATACACACGCCAAACGTCATCATACGTTCCATTTCGCAACGGTTCCCGCAGTTCGGCCAACCCTTTCGGGTCATAAATCTCATCTCCGTCCACCGCAAACAGCCAGATTCTCTTTCCAAAAAACGGGGTGAGAAATTCGTGACTTTCCTACAGCCTGACGATGCGTTGCACATGGACTTTGTCCGGAAAGCGGCTCGCCACCTGTTCAACGCGCTTTCGGGTGTCATCGGTGGACCCGTGGTCCAGCACATAAACCCTGTCCACAAAAGCCAGCATATTCCGCAACGCCACCGAAACAAATCGGTCGTCATTCCGAACCAGCATCATTCCCACGATTTCATTGGTATATGCCATCATGAAAACCCCCTATGAAGATTCTCCCGGGTTTTCCATAAGAATCGTCCTGAAAATTCCCTCCCATTCCTTCAGAAACAACCGCCAGTTCAAATCTTCCGCGGTATGTTTTCTGGCCTGCGCTCCGATTGCGCCCCGCAGTCTCTCATCCTCCAGCAGTCGCGACAACGCCTCGGCGAACAACGCCGGCGCGCCGGGCGGAACCAACGCGCAGGATTCCTTTTCCCGGAAATGATAGCCGTTCCGGATCGCCCCCACCTCGCTCACCACCACCGGCAAGCCCATCGCCATCGCCTGCAACAGCGTGGTCGTCGCCCCGGAATAGGTGTTCTCCTTCACCGGTAGCGCCACCACCCGCGCCGAAGCCATCTCCTCCGGAATCCTTGTCAACGGGACCGGATCACACAGTTCCACATTCTCGGGGACCGCGCCCAAGGCCGACTGAAGATGGCGGCTGGTGATGATTTTCACCCTTTTATCCGGATGCGCCCGCGCAAAGGGCAACAGACACCCGAAGTCCCGTTGCCAATCCATCCCCAGCGAAAGCACATCCACCGTCTTGGGGCGATCCAGCGGCTTCCAGCGTTCCGTGTCCACGCCGTAGGGAAGAAAATGCACCGGACATTCCGGAAACCATTGTTTCAAGACCTCCGTCTCCTCCCACCCGTACCCCACAAACGCGGCGCAGCGGCCCAGCGCGCGCAGCTGACGCCGCTTCCAACGGCTTTCCGGCATGGCCCGGAAGCGCTCGACCAACCCAATGCTCGTATACACCAAGGGGGGGCGCAACAAGCCGCACGCCTTGAACAAACTCAGCGGGATCCCCAGCGTGTCCGCGTGAGACCACACCACATCCGCGGAATTTGCCCGCCGGAATGTCGCCAAACAACTCGCGAAATCTCCGCCATACCCGCCATGCCGGTGCAGATACGACGATATCCATGCTCCCGCATGATGCGGGACCGTCCCCGGAGTCTTACGCAAATTGATGTCCGTCTCCCATCCCCTTGCCTCCAAATCATAGAGACCGGCAAAGAGATCCCCGCCGACTCTCCGGCCAGAGACGAGAGCCTCCTGCCGCGCCTCCGTGTCCCGGAAATAGGCATACACCTTCGGCATCATTACCACACACACTTCGGATACACGTAGGTCTGCCGGCCGATTCGGGCATCACCGCCCCAGGGCGACGGCGGCAGATCCGGATATCTCCCGGGATTCCGTACCCCGACCGCAGTCAGATACACCGGATACCAGGGAGTGTCATTCGCGGAACAATACACCATTTCAAATCCGTGCTGCGCATACAGGGCCTGCAATCCCATGGGGGTGTACCGCCAGTAGTCCCCGAAAATCCCGGGCCGGTAATGCTCGTCCTGCAAAAAAGGCACCACCAGGATCAGCGCGTCCCGGGTGAGATGCGACAGATTGGCGAAGGCGGGCTGTATCTTTTCAATATGCTCCAGCACCGTGTGACACAGCGCCACGTCAAATTTCTTCTCCAACGCCGGATCCGGCTCCGCCTCCAAATCCAGATAAATCGAACCCGGAGCCCCGTCTCCAATCACCCCCGACCCAGCGTAATTCGTAATCGTGTAGGACTCCGCCTTGGGAAAATAGTCCCGGTAATGCCCGTTCTCCTTGTCCTCGTCCATAAAGCCCGACACATTCACAACCTCCCCCGCGAAGAACGCGCAGAGTTTTCGGAGCTCCCCATTCGACCAGCGCCGGGGATTCATGTGCAGACAGCGCCGCCGGGCGATGTTCAGGATGCAGCGCCGGGCTTTTTCCATGCAACCAAGGGTGAAGTCAGGTGGGATCATGTTGTTTCGCCATCGAGGGGTTGAATACATAACGCAACTGACTGCGCCATTCCGCGTGCCGCCAGTTCGTACGTGAAAAAACCAGAAAGTCACGCCATCGCTCCGGGAAAGACGCATCCGCGGATCGGTTGTGTATCAGGGAGACCAGCGTCCGGTTTTTGGCGTCCGCCAGCGCGCGGGCCGCCAGCTCCGGCGTATACAAGCTTGGAAACACCTCCATCAGTTTCCGCTGAATCTCCACCTGAGCATAGCGGCGGCGAACCGATCCGGTGATGCTCCCGCCATGCACCCGGTAGTGCAGCAAGGGCTCGTCCAGCCGTTTCCCAGATATTCCCTGCTCCGCAAGCTTCAAAAAAAAGGCATGGTCTCCACAGCCCCGGTTAAACCGCTCGTCGAATCCAAACCGCTTCACATGCTCCATCCGGATCAGAGAGCCCATATCCACATAATTCTGCAACAGCAGCTGCTCCAGATCAAATTCCGGAAAAGAGGATTGCCCCTTCCGGTCGCCGAAATAGGATCTCTGCGTGTACACATACCCCACCTCCGGCGGACTCGACTGCAGCAGCGCCAGCGTCTTTTCGAGAAACGCCGGGTCCAGTTGATTGTCCGCATCCACATTCAGAAAAAAATCTCCGGTGAGAAGCGGCAGACTGTCATTCCGCGCCCCATACGCCCCGCGTCCCTCCAGCCGCTTTGACCGAATCCGGTCGCCGTACCCTGCAATCACCGCCGGGGTTTCATCCGTCGACCCGTCGTCCATCACCCAGACCTCATACGGCTGCACCGTCTGTGCAAACACGCTCTCCAACGTTTCCGGCAGAAAACGAGCGTAGTTGTGACAGGGAATCACGACAGACACCTTTGATTTGCTCGCGTTATGCATGGGCTTCCGATAGCAGATGTCCGGCTAAGATACCAGCTTTCAGCTCTTTCCCCGGTTCAAAACCTTGATTCCAAGGCAGAAACCTTGACGGAGAGCGCTTTTCAAAATAAGGAATTTGCATGCAACATGATGCTCCACAGCGCTCGCTCATGACCCGATTCCGCGAATATCCGGGCCACCTGAAAAATCTCTATATTTGGAAAACCGGTTTTTGCAGAAGGCTTCGGGCCCATGATCCGGTTTTGGTCTATCAGATGGGCAAAGTCGGATCCCGCTCGATACATGAGCCGCTTCAGGCCTGTTATCCTGGAGTTGTGGTGCATGCACACCGGTTTGCCGCGGATTATCCGCAGGGAGAAGTCCAGGAACTTTACCGCTACTGGCACAGCGCGTCCCCCCCGAAACGCCTCCACCTCATCAGCCTGGTCCGGAACCCTGTGGACCGCAATGTTTCCGCTTTCTTCCAAAATTTCAAGACCTACACCGGGTATACCCCCGAACAGTCCCCTCTCTCTCTGCAGGAACTCCTGAACTGTTTTCTTGAAACCTTTCCCCATCATATTCCCGCCGTCTGGTTCGAGAATCAGTTCCGCGCCCAGTTCAACATTGATGTTTTTTCAAAACCATTTCCTGAGGAAAATTTTCAGGTATTCCCCTCCGAACGAACCCCGGCTTTGCTTCTGAAACTTGAAACCCCGGATGACTTGAAAACCAAAGCGGTCCGTGACTTTCTCCATCTGGCCGATTTCCACGTGATCCGGGCAAATGATTCGGAAGGGAAAGACTATTCAGAAATATACAAATCTTTCAAAGCGTCCGTTCGGCTCCCGGAGCGCTATGTGAAAGATATGATCTCTTCGGACTATTTCCGACATTTTTACAGCGATGCGGATGCGGAGAAAACGATGAGAAAATGGTGTGGAGCCCCACACTAAGCTGTCACTGCGGGACCGCGGCGGCCGCCCCCCTTGTTTCACCGGGACGCCGTACGTAACTTCTCATACAGCGCGTGATGAGACTCTGCTATCTTTTCCGTGGACCAATGGAGGCGCGCATAGGTATGGTTTTGTTCTCCAAGCCCATCCAAGACGCCTTGCCAGGCTTTTTCCAAGGCGATACGAACTGATTCCTGATTGTTTGGATCAAACACAGGGTTTCCCAGCTCCCGCAACCAGGCCCCCATATTTCCGGTTGCCGGGCCCAGCAGCACTTTCCGGAACAAACAGGCCATGGGGAGGTTCCCGGAATTCAGTTCCTCCGTCCGCTGCAGGAACACCAGATCAGAGGCCGCAAAACAGTCCGCGACCTGAGCATCCGTTATCCGTTTCCAATCTCTGGCAAGAATGCCCTGCCGCCGAACCTGCAGGCGGGTCCTGAAGGACCGCAGGGTGTAAAGCGGCTGAAACATCGAATATCCCGCCTGCCCGGGCCGAAACCACATCGGGGCAAAGACCTCAAACCGCTGCGCGCCTGCGGAGGATCTCAGTGCCCGTACCAGGTCATATTCCCGTGGATACCTGAAATTCCCAAACGCCAGCACTAGACGCCCCTTTGCGGGCAAGCCCAGACGGGCCCGCGCATCTGCCTGGGAAACCCCCGTATACGGTTCATACAACTGGTCATAAATCGGGACGGGAATCACCACATGTCGTTTTTCTTCCCAGCCCGGGGTTTGTTTTGCCTCCTCCAGGCTGACCGGTCCTAGATGAACCACCACATCGCAGAAATCCGCGATCAGTTGATACAGCCGCATCAGCCTGGCGTGCGTCTCGGGTTTGCAATGGTGGGACACCCGGTTGTGCCACGTGTACACCATCGGAATGATTCCCTTCAATGCTTTCAACCTTTCTTCCAAGAGTATCAGTTCGATGTCTGAAGGCACTCGCCAGTCGAACAAGGTCTCCGGCCACTGAAAATGAATGACATTAAATTCGCGCCCACGGTTCTCCCAGAAGAGATCGGTCCGGCTCACCACCTCCACTCCCCGTTTACGCAAGCCCTCCTGGACCGCAAACACATACGGGTTCGGATCCTGATGAAACGGGTACAGAATCTTGATCATTTCAGAGCCTCCCGGGGTTTACGCGCTTTTTGAAGCGACCATTTCAAAACCATTGTCATATTCACCAAAACATTCCGGCTGCGGACCTGCTTTACCCATTGGTCAAGCTCCCGCAAGCGATGGTTCTCTTCTCGCGCCAGCATCAAATTCCTCATATCCCGGTCCACCGCCGGAGGGACAGACTCCGCATACATCCGGAGTTTTTCTGTCTCGCGCAGCTCCACCTGTTTCTGACTCAGACCTCCGCCTTCATAATACACGATTGGAAACGGCACATGCTCGGTGGCCACACCGGCCAGAAGCATCCGCACCAGCAATTCCCAGTCACCTCCAATGCGGTAAGTCTCATCATAGCCTGAAAAACGCTCTAGCACCTGTCTCCGGAAAAATTCAGTCTGGTGGCACAATCCGCCGGAATAAAACTGCGAGAGATTGAGCGGGTCCGGATACCGAACCTCCACCCATTCCTGCCGGCTGTTTCTTCGAAAGGCGTCCCCGTAATATAGATCCGCCCGGCCGTCGCGCAGACGTTCCCGCATTTTTCCGAGCACCTCTCCGTCCGCAAGGACGTCCCCACTGTTCAAAAACAGCACAAAATTTCCCTTCGCCAGCTTCCAGCCTTTGTTCATGGCTTCATAAACACCCGAGTCCGGCTCGGAGATCCAGCGTGTGGAAGGATGATCTTCCGCCCGCAGCAGATCCACACTGCCGTCTGTGGATCCTCCATCCACAACCATCCACTCCATATCCGGGCCGATGTGCGTCAGCACACTGTCGCGTGTGCGCTGCAGTCCGTCACGATGATTCAAATTGATGGTGACAATCGACAGAAGCGTTTCGGTCATGGTCCGCGCCTTTCCAAAAACCTTGCGAACAAAATGAGGCAGGGCTTCAGCAGTTTCCCCGGCAAGGAGGACGGAACCTGCAGCAGGAGATCCCAAGGCAGGCGGCGACTCCACCACCGCTCCCCCGCGGCTACCGCCGACCACATTTCTTCCGGCGAATATCCCCATTTCAGCAACAGCCCTTCATCCAGCTCTTTCAGATACCCCCGGGCCACACCGGCGACCACCACCGAAGAGCCGATGCGCGCCTTCCATTGCTCTTTCCGGTGTTGTACCGGGGCCGTCTCCCGGTCCACCCCCACCGGATCCCCCAGCTCTCCTGCGGGTTTTTGGTAATGTCCATACCGCAGCATTCCCGGTTCGAACACGATGCCCATACGCTCACAGATCCGCTGCAAATCCACCTCCGGCTGATCGACAAAATCCTCATACCTCACTGTCATTACCCCGGGCACCTGCTCGCAGATGCTTTGCAGATAGCCAGGCCCTTCGAATAGATCCCGTTTCAGAGGTGGATTCGACAGAAGCGCCCAATCCTCTTTCACCCAGGTATCCAAAACCGACACGAGCACCGCCATCGGATTTCGAATCAACACGATCATGAGCGCATCGGGAAAAAGTCGGTTTATCTCCTTACCGATGAGATAATATCGGGGGGTCTTATCAATAAAAATTGGTTTCCCTGCCGTCGCCGCGGCTTTTGCATACAGAGTGCTCCACATCTGCCGGAGCGCCTGATAGTATTCCTCTTCCCCGTCTTCAAACACACTCAGAAACCCCATGAGCCCGCGATATGCGGTGGCTTCAGAGTACTTGGCTTTCAGACCTCTCGGACGCAGGGCATATATGGGATGCAACAACACCCAGGGTTCCGAAGTCGTCATACACTGCGAATGGGAACCCAGGACACGCTGCAGCATGGATGATCCACTCCGCGGCTGGGAAAGGATAAAGATCAGGGGCGGAGTCAGCACCGAATTATCCGCCATGAGTCACCCGCCCCTCAAATTGCAAACGATGACGCACCGAAGCTTGTATCACACATCGCATCCTGAAAACTCCCATTGAACAGGAAAAAACACCACCGCGTCTTTTTGCGGTGTGACATTCACACCGTGAACATCTCTGGGCACAACCTCAAAGCTCAACACCTTCTCCAGAAGGAACGAGTTTCCTTTCAGCACCAGGTCGGAAACCCCAAGATTCACAAAATAATTTCCGCTGTTCAGATTCATGGACGCAATCGTCGCCCTCACCTCCACCGGAGTTCCTTTTTTCAGCGACAAAGACTCCAGATGCGTAAATTGGGAATGCAACGCGGCGATTCGATTCCCACTCTCATCAAACAGTGCGAACTGAATCGAAGCCACCGGCATATCGACCTTGGAACAAACCACCATCCGCAGCCCAATCCCTTCCCCCATGTTCACCCGGTTCGTCCGCCCGCCGTTTCCATTCACTAGTTCAATTTCGCTCAAGACCATATGTTCTTTTTCCACCCGGTCGACCCGCCCGCCCACGGCCAGGGCCCCTTCATGGCTGGCGTGCAGGTACTCCTCCACCACCGACACATCGCCCGTCCGGGCCACCTTGCCGTCGATGAGCCATAAACAATTCGAACACAAGCGCCTCACCGCCGCCATATTGTGACTCACAAACAACACCGTTCTTCCCGCATTCGCCACTTCGCCCATCTTCCCCAGACACCGCTTCTGAAACTCCGCATCCCCCACCGCCAGCACCTCGTCCACAACCAGAATCTCCGGCTCCAAATGTGCCGCCACCGCGAAGGCCAACCGCACATACATCCCGCTCGAATACCGCTTCACCGGCGTATCAATAAATTTCTCAATTCCGGAGAAGGCCACGATCTCATCGAACTTCGCCGCCACTTCCCGACGCTTCATCCCCAGAATGGTCCCGTTCATGAACACATTTTCCCGCCCCGTGAGCTCCGGATGAAAGCCCGTGCCCACCTCCAGCAACGATCCCACCCGCCCCCGAATCGTCGCGCCGCCCGCCGTCGGCTCCGTAATCCGGCTCAGGATTTTCAGCAACGTCGACTTCCCCGCCCCGTTCCCGCCGATCACCCCCAGCACCTCCCCCGCCCGCACCTCAAAACTTACATCCTTCAAGGCCCAAAACTCCTTGTCCGAGCGCTGCGAAACCGCTGAACTGAAGACCTTCCCCATCACCGCGCTCGGGTCCCGTCCCCGTATTTTACACCACAAATGCTGCATTTCGTCCACCAGCGTGTGGCGTCCGATCGCGCCCAGCTGATAGCATTTCGACAAACCCTCCACTCGAATCGCAGGCTCACTCATAGCGTATCCACAAACGTGCGTTGAACTCGGTTAAACAGCAACAACCCGCTCACTAACATAAACAACGTCACACCCCAGCTCAACGCCAGGCCCCCGAGATACACCGATCCCTGACCCGTAAATCCGTGCCGCCCGAACTCCACCACCGCCGTCATCGGATTCAGCCAGAGAATTTTTCGGTACAGCGGCGTCACCACCAGCGCCGCCGGATACACAATCGGCGTCGCATACATCCACAGTTGAATCAGAAACGGCAGCGCAAATTTCAAATCGCGGTATTTAATCGTCAGAGACGACACCCACAACCCGAACCCCAGCCCCATCAGCGCGCACTGCAAAACCAGCGCTGGCAGCAGGAGCAGCCACCGGTTCGGTTCCAAACCAGCCCCCTGCCAGAGATACCAAACATAAAACCCCAAAAAGGTCAGGAAATTCAGACCCAAATGAGCCAGCTGAGTGATCACCCCTGAGATTGGAATAATCAGTCGCGGAAAATAGACCTTCTTCAAGACATTCGAATTGCTGATCAACGATCCGGCCCCGTGATTCAGAATCCCAGCGAAATAATTCCAAAACACCAGTCCGCTCATGTAAAAGACAAAGTGCGGCACCTCCCCCACATCAATCTGCGCCACCGTCCCGAAAATCACCGTGAACACCACCGTCGTCACCAAGGGCTGGATCACAAACCACAGCGGCCCCAGAATCGTCTGCTTGTACACCGCCGTCAAATCCCGCTTCACCAGCAGCATCAGCAGATCCCGGTACTCCACCAGCTCCCGCACATTGATCTTCCACCACGGCTGACCCGCGCGAATCTCCGTGACCATCAGGCCATCGGATTGAGAAACGGAATTGACAACAGGTGAAGACATCAAAAAAAGAACTCCCGGAAGTTCCGGGTTAAAGGGGTTGTGAATTGACAAATGGGAAGGTATCCCTAAGCAAAAAGGTCTGACATGTAAACGAGAAAATACCCCGCCCATCCGTCTAAAGCCCTCCACATGCGCATTCGCCTTTACGAACCCCCTCTCCTTGCCAAAGGAGGTTTCTTCAGCTTCGTCTATCATGCCCTCATCACCTGCCGGGGCGCGGTACTCACCGACGCCCCCCGCCCTCTCCCGCCGCTCACCCAACCCCGTGAACACCTCGGTGCCTGGCTCGAGGTCGACGAAAAACGCGTGTTCATCGACATGAGCGACCACGTCTTCCTCTTCGACCTTGACGCCCTCCGTCTCTGCGACCTCTACTTCAAAACCAACCTCAACCGCGGCAGTCTCCGCGCCGTCCTCGCCGCGAACCGCGCCGAACCCCTCGAAGCCAAAATCCGCCCCTTTTTCTCCTTCGCCGGCTATCTTCAGGAATACCTGCACCCCTCCCTCCCCCGCCGGCTCTACGAAACCTGGAAGGGCCGGACAGAGGACATCTGTCACATCGTCGGCGTCTACGAACACCTCCGCCGCGACGGGGAAGCCTCGGTCTACCGCCCCGACGGCCCCGACATCACCCCCAACCGCGCCCACTACTGGGCCCGAGTCCACACGCGGGAGGCGCTTCAGACCGTCAGCCTCACCGGCACCTGCCGCCTCACCAGCCGCTGCAACCCCTCCCTCGAAGACCACACCCTCATCTTCCCCAATCTCTCCCAACGCGCCTACCGCCGCGCCATCCTGAGATCCAAATTCCCCGTCATCAACACCCTCCCCCACGCCCTCCTCCCCTGGAAAGCCACCGAAGCCCTCGCCCTCGGACGCCCCTTCATCGTCGATGTCCCGCCCCTCACCGAATTTCCCGAACCCTTCCAGCTCCGCGAAAGCGAACACTACCTCAGCCTCCTCCCGCCCCAGCCCTTCGATTCCCCCATAGAAGGCCGCGTTCTCCACCGCTACACCTCCGACGACTTCCAAGCCGGTGCCGAACGCATCGCCGCCATTTTGCGCGACCCCGACCAGCTCGCCCGCATGAACCGCGCCGCCTCCGCCTTCCGCGACACCGCCCTCAACCCCGAAACCGTCGCCGCCTACCTCTGCGACACCGTGGAGGCCCTCTCATGATCTGTCTCCGCCGCCCGCCCCCCGCCGACATCGCCGTCTTTCACGAGTTCGCCCCCCCGCCCACCGGCGGCGGCCACCAGTTCATGCGCGCCCTCTGCCAGGAATTCGAGCGCCGAGGACTCCGCCTCGCCTGCAATGAACTCCCCAAAGGCACGTCCGTCTGCCTCTGCAACTCCTACAACTTTAATCTCCGCAAGCTCGAACGCGCCCTCAAAAAACACCCCGCCACCCGCTGTGTCCACCGCATCGACGGCCCCCTCCAAACCTACCGCGGCTTTGACGACGGCACCGACGCGCTCATCTCCGATTTTAACCGGAAGCACGCCGCCGCCACCATCGCCCAGTCCCGCTTCAGCCTCGAAGCCCACCAATCCCTCGGCCTCTCCGCCCGCGATCCCCGCATCATCCCCAACACCCCCGATCCGGAAATTTTCCACCCCCGCGGCCGATCATCCCCCGGGCCAACCGACAAACTCCGCGTCATCTCCGCCTCCTGGTCCGACAACCCCAACAAAGGCCTCGACCTCTACCAATGGCTCGACACCCACCTCGATCACACCCGCATCGACTACACCTTCGTCGGCCGCATTCAAACCACCCTCAAAAATATCCGGCACATCCCCCCGCAGGATTCCCCCGCCCTCGCCGACCTCCTCCGCCAACACCACGTATACCTCACCGCCAGCCGAAACGACCCCTGCTCCAACTCCGTCCTCGAAGCCCTCGCCTGCGGCCTCCCCGTTCTCTATCTCAACAGCGGCGGCCACCCCGAACTCGTCCAAAACGCCGGCCTTCCCTTCGACACCCCGGAACAAATCCCCGCCCTCCTCGAACACCTCGCCCAAAACCTCCCCGCCGTTCAGGCAAACATCCGCGTCCCCACCCTCACCGAAACTGCGGATCAGTACCTCCAGATCCTCATGGCTTAGCACCCTGTCCGTCCACCACTCACCTTGCGGAAATCAATTCTGTCCCCTCACCTCTCACCTCTCATTACACCCATCCCGTCCATCCGGTTGATCCTGTCAAACATTCACTTCTCCCCATCCGTGTCCATCCGAGTTCATCCATGGTTGATTCTTCCCGGTTGAAAGGCCGAAAACATTGACCTTTCCGCCCCCAAAAGGCATAAAGCGTCCAATGCAAAAAATTCTCATCCTCTTCGGAACCCGCCCCGAAGCCATTAAACTCGCCCCCCTTGTGCTCGCCCTCCGCGCCCGCCCCGATGCCGACTGCCGCGTCTGCCTCACCGCCCAGCACCGCGAAATGCTCGATCAGGTTCTCAACTTCTTCACCCTCCGGGCCGACTACGACCTCGACCTCATGACCCCCGGCCAAAGCCTCGCCGCCCTCAGCGCCCGCATCCTCCAGCACCTCGAACCCGTCCTCGAAGACTTCCGCCCCGACACCCTCATCGTCCAGGGCGACACCACCACCAGCATGATCGGCGGCCTCCTCGCCTTCTACCACCGCATCCGCCTCTGCCACATCGAGGCCGGCCTCCGCACCGGCGACAAAACCGCCCCCTTCCCCGAAGAAATCAACCGCCGCATCACCACCGTCCTCGCCGATCTCCACATCGCCCCCACCGAACGCAACCGCCAGGCCCTCCTCCGCGAGCACGTCCCCGACGGCCACATCCACGTCACCGGCAACACCGTCATCGACGCCCTCCTCCTCGCCCGCGAACAGGTCCGCAAACAACCGCCCCCCGGCATTCAACCCCTCCTTCACACCCTCGGCGACCGGCGCACCGTCCTCATCACCGGCCACCGCCGTGAAAGCTTCGGCGAAGGCTTCGAGCACATCTGCCAGGCCATCGCCGACACCGCCGCCCGCTTCCCCGACACCGCCTTCGTCTACCCCGTTCACCTCAACCCCAACGTCCAGGAACCCGTCCACCGCCTCCTCGGCCCCCTCCCCAACCTCCATCTCATCGCCCCCCTCGCCTACCCCGAATTTGTCGCCCTCATGGACCGCGCCCACCTCATCCTCACCGACTCCGGGGGCGTCCAGGAGGAGGCTCCCTCCCTCGGCAAACCCGTCCTCGTCATGCGCGACACCACCGAACGCGAAGAAGGCGTCACCGCCGGCACCGCCCGCCTCGTCGGCACCCAACGCCACACCATCGCCGCCGCCCTCACCGAACTGCTCACCGACGCCGGCACCCACACCGCCATGGCCAGCGCCCACAACCCCTACGGCGACGGACACGCCGCCGAACGCATCGTCAAACTCCTCCTGGACTAACATGCCGCCCCCCGACCTCCGCGAACCCGTCCGCCGCCTCCTCCGCGGCCATACCCGCCGCTGGGCGCCCCACAGCCGCCTCTTCCTCATCGAAGACCGCTCCACCTGGGTCATCCACTGGGAAATGCGCGAACTCGCCGCCGCCGCCCGCCGCCTCCACATCCGCCGCGCCCCCCCCCTCCTTCACCCCCACGCCGCCGGCCAGGCCGTCTTCTACGGCAGTCAGTTCTTCCTCCTCGCCGACGACTGGATCCGCTCCCCCCACCGCATCGCCACCGCCTACTTCCACGGCAAACCCGGCACCGGCCACCCCGAATTCGACCAGCTGTACGCCCGGATCCTACAGCACCACGAGCACATTCACCGCCTCCAGGTCAGCCACTCCGAAATGGAGCACATCCTCCTCGAAACCGGCATCGCCCCCGAAAAGCTCCACCGCATCCCCATCGGCATCAACCTCGATCTTTTCCCGCCCCAAACCCCCGAAACCAAACGCCGCGCCCGCGCCGCCCTTGGCATCCCCCCCGACGCCTTCGTCATCGGCTCCTTCCAAAAAGACGGCGAAGGCTGGGGCGACGGCCTCAAACCCAAGCTCATCAAAGGCCCCGACATCTTCGCCCAAACCCTCGCCCGCCTCCGCCACGACATCCCCTCCCTCCACGTCCTCCTCAGCGGACCCGCCCGAGGCTACCTCAAAGAAGAACTCCGCAAACTCAACATCCCCCACACCCACCGCAACCTCAAAGCCTACCCCGACATCGCCAACTTCTACCACGCCCTCGACGCCTACCTCGTCGCCTCCCGCCAGGAAGGCGGCCCCAAGGCCGTCCTCGAATCCATGGCCGCCAGCATCCCCCTCGTCACCACCCGCGTCGGACAGGCCATGGACCTCGTCCGCGACGGCCAAAACGGCTACCTCGCCGACATCGAAGACACCGCCGCCCTCGCCGAACGCCTCCTCCACATTTTCCGAAGTTCGGAAACCCTCCCCCCCCTCCTTTCCGAAGCTCGGAAAACCGCCGAAGCCCACGCCTACCCCCGGCTCGACCCGCTGTGGAAGACCTGTTTCGAAGGCTTCGTGGAGGCGGCCCCCTGAACCAGAACCTCATAACCGCCAGGCCGCCTCACTCTAACACCACGGCGCCGTCGCCTGATTCACAGGGCACCCCGGCTTCTGTTCGATGGATTCAGCCCGCAGCACAAACGGTTTCGGGGAATCGGACACAACCCTGATGGATTCAAACCCCACGTGATCAAGCATGGCGATACACGCGGTCGCATTAAACAGCCAGAATACCGTGGGATCAAAATTTTCATTGTTTGAACCGGACATGAGCCCGTAGGGATTATATTGCGCCCAGGCCTCGCCCTGAACTTTGGGGTCTTCGTGAACATAGGTTTGAAACAAAAGCGTGCCTGTGCAGACATCCCGAATCGCTTCAAGCGCGAGTTGAGGATGCTTCAAGTGATAAAAAACCCCGTAAAAGAGCACCAGATCGAAGGTTCCAAACTGCGCTTTGTTTAAGTCATAGACATTGCACAAATAGGCATTCGCGTTCGACTGCCTTGCGTTCTTTACGATATTGAATCGCCGGATCGAATCCGGAAATGAATCAATCGCCACCACTTCCCGGGCACCGCGTTTTTCCGCTTCAAACGAAAAATACCCCTCCGCACAACCGATGTCCAACACCCGGAGGCCGCTCAAATCCTCCGGCAACCCATAATAAGGAAGCTTCTCGGAGGCCGGATCACTCCACCCCGGACTGTACACACCCGGAAAAAGTTCAATTTTTTGAAACCAGTATTTTTCCGATTGAACCTGGTGCGCAATGAAATCCTTTGTTTTCGCCTCTAAATGATCTTTCAGAGGAGCCGTCGGTTGTGAGGTGACCGCATGATGCTTCTGTCTTTCATACCCGGCGGTCAATGCGGCAACCCGATTTTTTTGTTCCGTCCATGGATAGATTTCTCCACCCCCCTCCGCGTTTATTTCTTTCGTTTTATCGTATGAACTCATATAGAACGTTTATGGAAAATGTGCGTTCGGAGTCAAGATGAAAGGTCGGCGACGCAAAGGAAAACCCAAAAACCTGAATTTAACATGGACCGGTTAAACGCATCACCCTTGAAACCGGGTGATTCACATTACGCGGCGTATGTCGGACCGCCAGATCAATACGATTTTATGGGCGCCACCCAGTTTCGGCTGCTCTGCGCTTTGGGTTTGCGCGCCCGCCACACCCTGCTCGATTTCGGATGCGGTTCGTTACGCGCCGGGAAATTCTTTCTCAGTTACCTCGATCAGCGAAAATACTTTGGAATCGACCCGAATCCGTGGTTGATCGAAGCGGCCATATCAAAGGAAATCGGAAAGGACCTCATCGCTTTAAAAAAACCGGAATTTGATTATAACACCGACTTCAAAACCGATGTCTTTTCTAAATCATTTGATTTCATTCTGGCCCAATCCATATTCTCTCACGCCGACGGCGAGCAGATCGAAACCGCTTTGCGGAATTTCCACAACTCGATGAAACCCGACGGCCTCATCGCCGCAACGTTTATCGAGGCAAAAACCGACTTTCGGGGCAAAGGCTGGACCTACCCCGAATGCGTTCAATACCGCCCGGCAACCCTGCGGACCTTCATCCAAAATGCGGGTCTCTCATTTCAACGGATCCCCTGGCATCACCCCAGACAAACCTGGTACCTTCTCGCCCGTTCTCGGGACCGCCTTCCCGATAAAGTGATGTTGAAACATTTAACCGGCGCGGTTCTGTTTGATTCGTCCATTGATGACCGGTTTCAAAAGTCAAAAAGAAATCTCTTGCTGAAACCATTCACAAATTGGCTCCGCTAACCCTTCCTGTCCATCATCCTTGCGTCCAAACCGGTGCAGCGTCTGCGTTCCGGTTTTATGCGAACTGTAAATCAGAAAATCCAAATCATACAGCGGTTCAAACCTGTGGGGCTTCGGAAAGTCGGCCGTTTCCGTCATGACGGATTCACCCTCGATTTAAGGATGCGGAATTTATTGATTAATCTTTCCCGGACCCCTTCAGAACCCCCGGCCGGTTTGGGCCGGAATTGTTCAATATAGCCGAGTGAGGTTTCCCTGGGAATGCTCTGACTCTTTGGAAGCGGCGACTGCGGATAATGATATCTCCGCATTTGCTCACCGAGTTCCCTCTCGAATTCAATTAAATCCTCTTCTGTAAACCAGTGTTTCCATTCACCGGACCCTTTGGTGCGCCGGACCCGTTGAACAGCTGGATCCACTTCTGTTTGACACAGCGCCTCCAGCCCCAGAAAATCGGTCAGCGGTTGAAGTTGATTGGTGACAATATCCTCATAACGCACCACAAACGGCTTCACCTCTTTCCTGAAAGCATCCAAAAGAGTGAAATTAAACGAAAGTATCTTCACCGGGGATAGATCCAACGGTTTTCTTAACGCCGCGGAACGAATGCCTCTCACCAAATCCGTACAGGACAAGCCCCCGGGATTGTTGATTTTTTCTTCCAAAAGCCCAGCGGCGGCGCGAAAGCCGTCGACATCGTTGTTTTGTTGGAATGTATAAAAATCATACAGCATTGCGCTGACAAACTGATCTCTTGGATCACGAACAATCAGCACAGGATGGCTGAACCGCCGAATCAACCCGGCATTACCGGAGTCCTGCCCGATCAAAGCCTTGGTTAAAGTCGGAATCGACCGGCCAACTCTTAAAATGTGCTCCAGCTCTTCGAGGGTGGACGGCTCAAAAAATGTTTCCAGGCCTGTGCCGTCGCGTTCCCGGACCAGACTGTCACGAACACGCGAAAATAAAATGGTGGTTCCGGTTTTGGCCATGCCTGCAATAAAAATAGTCTGTTTCATAACGTGTGAACAATTGTTGATCCCGCTTTTCGGATTATAGAGGAGGCTAAAAGTGTAATGCCTGCTCAATGCCGCCCCGCATCGTCTCCAGGGAGTACCCGGTGCGGATCCGCTCCAGTCCGTTTTGCTGCAGGCGGTTCCAGGCCGTTTGATTTGTGTAATAATACGTAACCTGATCGGCAAACTCAAGCGCTCTTCTGTTCGGATGCCCGGCCACAACCCCCGCGTCCACATCACCCGTCCATCCCAACTGATGCGCAAGGCCATCGGTCATCACAGAAGGAATTCCGTTGGCGGCGGCCTCCAGAACCTTGAGGGGAATCCCGGCGGAAAAACGGGTCGGGGCGATGAAAAGCCGGCATTGTTGATACCAGTCCGTCAGATCCGGAACAGCCCCGTACATCCGCACGCCCTCCGCCCGGAGCTGTTCTATCGCCCGCGCGCCGGTTCGGCCAATGACGTGAAGCTTTATATCCGGTATTTGCGTTCGCACGCTTTCCCACACCTCCTGAACAAACCACACAATCGAATCGACGTTGGGCGAACCGTCCACCTGAAGATTTCCCACAAACAGCAAATCCGAGCGGTCCGTGAACGGTGCCGTCGCGGGCGGAATCGAAAACGCATGACGGATAATCACGCTGCGCGCGGTTTCACGATAAATCTGAAACGCGGCCGCCTCCGCCTCCGACACCGAAACGATCACATCCGCATGACGGGTGATCTCGATCTCTTTCCGAAGTTTCTCCGCATAGGCCGCTTCGGAAAGCGGCGCTCCGCACAACGCGGCTTTTGAACGCTCCCGGTTTGCGAAAACCGCTTCCGCGTCATACACCAGACGAAAAGAGCCCTTCACTTCAGGCTTGGCATCCAAATACTGGTCGACCAGCGTCATATTGTCAGGGCGGCTTACCCAGACGACATCATAATATCCCGGCCGGGAGGATAGAAACCGGCTCAGATCCTGCCGGCCGCAGCCCCGCATCACCTCCACCCGCGGAGAAACCACCTCATGCGCGCGCTCATACGTGTCTTCCAAGGGAAAATTCAACGGGATCAGCGTCACGTTAAACCCGGACGACACCAACAGGTCCACAATCAACCTGGCCCGGGGGAATCCGCTGCCCAGTTCCGGATGGGGAACCCGGTCGTCAACATAAAGAAGCCGCGGCCCTGCGGGAGCCGCGAAACGGGCTTTCAAAATTTCCGCGGCGGCTCCCGGCACAAAATGAGCCCGCAGGGCGTCCCGGTGAATTTCTACAAACGTCTCCCGGTTTCGGAGCTGGAGCTCCACCGCCTTGGAGGGTGCCGTCGAACTCCCGAATTCAACGTGTTCCACACAGGCCCGGGGTTGATAGTATGTAGAATACCCCAGGGCCCGTAAACGCATGCAGTAATCCGTTTCTTCATAATATGCGGGCGCAAACCGCTCGTCAAAGCCCCCCAGTTCCTTGAACAGACGCGACGGCGTTAACAAAAACGCCCCGGAACAGAAATCAACCGGCCGCAGAAAATTATACTCCGGAGCCTCGGGATCCCCTCCCCGCCCATAGCCCAAACAAGACCCGTCACTCCAAAGGATGCTCCCCGCCTCCTGCAGCGTTCCGTCCAAAAGGATTATTTTTCCGCCGACAGCACCGACGTTGTCTTGGGTTTCATAGACATCCAGCGCCGCTTGCAAAGCCCCCCTGCAGATCCGGGCATCATTGTTTAAAAACAAAAGAAATTCACTTTGCACCCGATCCCGGGCCTGATTGCATGCCTTTAAAAAATGCAGGTTTTCGGTGTTGCGAATCAGCGTGACCCCCTCAAGCCGATCAAGAAGCTCCCCGGTTTGATCCGTGGAGGCGTTGTCAATGATGATCAACTCAACAGGCTCACCCGCATTCTCCTTCAGAGCCCGCAGACAGCTCAAGGTCAGTTCCGCCCGGTTGAACAGCACGAGCAGCACCGCCACGCCCGGCGCGCGGTCCGGGGTGAAATCGATTTTTTCATCCTCTGCCAGAAACTGTTCCAGCCGTTTCGTTTGCTCCCGGGCGAAAAGCGCCTTCATCCTGTGATTGCTTTTGGACGGCTCTACAGACGGAGCCACCTGTGCGATAACGGCACCCGCCCCCCCCGCGCCCAAAAGATCCCGCTCCTTTTGAAGGCGGTTGAAACTTTGCGCGCAAAAACTCCGCAGACCTTCTCTTTTCAAGAGACGGACGCCCGCAGGAAACTCTCTAAACGCCACAGAAATGAAACGCCTCGAAAGCCTTAAACCATGCACACCCATGCGCAGAGGCCCCGTGAGCCGCCAGCTCCAGGATGCGCGAAGCCGGTTCAGTTCCCCGGACACCTGTTCGGAAACCCGGTCCTTGTCCCGAAGCTGATTTTGCAAATGAAAAGCCCAGCCTTCAAGCTCCCGGTATGCGACGCGATGGTCTTCGAACTCGGTTTCCAACGTCTGACGGCTCTGCGCGTTTTTTTCCAGCAGTACCCCCCTGGACACATAGGCCTCCTCTAGATCCCGATACGCTTTTTCCAGGATTTCTCGCTGCTGATTGAGCCGGTCACAGGTCTGTATCGCGTTTTCAACATCCCCCGCAAACACCTGACTGCTCCGCACATAAATCGACAGCGCCTCCCGAAGGCCGCCCGCTACCCCCTGATTCCGCCCATGCCGTATAAGCTCATGATACAAAGCCTCCGCCGGAAATCCAAAAGGCTGATCGGCCGCCTCAAGACAAAAAGGCGTATTGTGCCGATGCTCTTCACGGAGAAACGAATTCAATTCCGCCTCCGGAACAGATTCCGGCCATCGCAACCCCAGATCCGAAAAACAGCGCCCAAGCTCCGTCCTCCAATCCTTCAGCAGCCGGTCATAATCCACAACCGAAAACGCCAATGTGTCAAAAACATCGAAAAAGCGGGCGTGATACGCCACCCAAATCGCGACACCTTTCAAAAGCGGAAAGTCATTCCGTTTCCGCAGCGACTGCGCCGCCGCCGCCGGATGCCGGATGCAGAGAACGGGTTTAACCGTATACCCCTCTTCCCGGAACACATCCCGCCAGAGATCAAACACCAAAAGTATGCGAGGATCTTTCCAGACGATCCGGGGATGCTCTCTGAACACCTCACGGATCAGCCTTCGCATTTCACCGCCGAACACCTCCTTAAGCTCGACCAAATGCGCCGGACTCACCGGAGCAAAGGTGTCCCAGTCCCGGCCGAGGCTCCGGAGCATCCGGTCATTTAAATGCTGTAACGGTTCCTGCTCCCAGAATCCGAGCGGGTTGTCGGGCTTCGCGTTCATCAGCGTTTCCGGAGTCCCGAGATCATATCCAAGAAGATTGATCGCCCGGGTGAGCGCCGAGGACCCGCTTCGATGCATGGCCAGCACAAACACGGCCACGTTCGGCCCGGCATTTGTATCGTCTGGTTTCCGGGCACTCACGGATTCGTCCCCGCAAAACTTTGACGGTACTTTCTCCAGACATCATCCGTCGGCCCGTCATCCCGGACCCGCCCGCCGTCAATCCAAATTAATCGGGGACACAGCGATTTGACCAGCTCCTCAGAGTGGGACACCAGCACCGCGGTTTTACCGGAGTGAATTCTCTCCGTCATCCGCTCCCGCGTCATCTGCGCGAACTTCACATCGCCCACAGATAAAATTTCATCCAGCAACATGATATCGGTTTCCGTATAATAGGCTGTCGCGAAGCCGAGACGGGCCCGCATCCCTGAAGAAAACGTCCGCAGGGGTTGGTCAATGAAATCGCCCAGATCCGCCAGTTCGATAATCTGATCAAGTTTTGCAATCACTTCTTTTCGTCGCATTCCCAGCAGCATCCCGCTGAGCATTGCATTTTCCCTGCCGGTTAAATGCGGCTCAAACCCCGCCTGAAGAGAAAGCAGCGTCGTGCGGGATTGTTTGCAAAACGAAATCGTCCCCAGATCGGGACGGGTGATCCCCGCCAACAGTTTCAATAAGGTGCTTTTTCCCGCCCCGTTCCGGCCGATAATCCCCAGAACTTCGCCCGGCTCCACCTGGAACGTAACATCCGTTAACGCCCAGAACCGCTCCTTTGAGAAGGGCCTCCCCCCTCTCCCTTTGGGGTACGCGAGGCCGACATGGGACAGTGTAATAACCGGATTGGAGCCTTTCATAGTTTCCTCACAGAATGATTTTAGGATAAACCCGGTCAAAGCGGATCAACAGACCCGTCACCGCCAGCACCCCCGCCGTATTTGCCAGAAAAAGATAAAACAAATACGTCCAGTCCGGCCATTGATTCTCAAGCAGCACCAGCCGATACGATGTGATCAGGCCGGCCATCGGATTCAGTAAAAGGAACCCGCGCAATTGCGGGGATCCGATTTCATGCACCGAGAAAAAGACCCCCGATAAAAAAAACATCAAATGCAGACCGTGATTCAGCATATTCAGTAAATCAGGCATGAAGGGAACCAGAGCCGCGAAAAAACCCGAAACGGATGCGATAAACATGAATTGCATCACGAGCAACACCGGAACAGCCCAATAGGTGATGCCCGGAGAATTTCCGGACACCCAAAGAAAAACAAATAATACCAACAACATAATCAGGAATTTGAAAAAATCCGCAAGCATACAAATAACCGGAAACAATACTTTCGGCATATAGACTTTCGCCATAAGCGGTTTCTCCCGAAGAATCGAAGAGGCGGCGCGCGAAACACTGCCTTGAAACCACCGCCAGAAAACGATCCCCACACATAAATATGCGACATACCCCTCACCGGCCCTTTGTAAAATCAGCCCGAAAGCCAGGTAGTAAATGAAAATACTCAGCAAAGGATCAGCAAACCACCACAGCGCTCCCCCCAGGGTTCGACCACATTCGGATTTCAACTCCGCCCAGGCTTTGTAAAAAATGATTTCAGAATAATAGAGGGACTTCATCGTCGTGAACAAACTCTAAATCAAAGGGATTGCAACAAAACACACCGGATTCACCTTACCGGCTTCAGCAGAGGAGAAAAGCACTTCTTTAAAGCTTGTGGATGTAAAAACGGCCATGAAAAAATTAACGGGGGGGCTGCCCGCCGTCCCTCCACCCTTCTTTCCATCCCTCCCACGTCCCCGCGACCGATTGCCATCGCCCCCTCACTCCGTCGGTGATCAACCGGTATACCGTCGTCAACACCGCCACACAGACAGGAGCGTTGGAATACTGCAGCAGAAACCGAATGTGACTTTTCCGATAAGAGGCAGAACGAAGCCGGTGGAGGTTTCCAATGGTCGAGGACCGTTGATGTTTCACCCTGCCACTCGGGCATACGCCCAACGTCCAACCGGCCCGCTTCGCCCGGAAACACCAGTCCACATCTTCAAAAAAGAAAAAATACCGCTCATCCAGAAGTCCGACCTGGTCCATCGCCTCCCGCCGAATTAACATGCAGGCCCCGCAGAGATAATCCACCGAGTCCCCCGACCGGGAGACAAACGGAATCAACATCGGCAATGGAAACCGCCCTCCCGTGATCCATTCAAGACGTCCATCCGGTTGACATTCCTCCAGGGTCGCACTCACAGCCGCCAGTTCCGGACGGGATTGCAACATCTCCACCATATTCGACAAAACCCCGGGCTCACAAATCACGTCATTATTCAGCAACCAAATGTAGTCAATCCCCTCCTGCTCCCTCAACCACCTAATCCCAGCGTTCACCCCGCCGGCAAACCCGCGGTTCTCCCCCAAATGCAACACGTGTGGCGACGGCTCCATCTCTTGAACGACGGACCCGAACCGATCATCAGATCCGTTGTCGACTAAAACCAATTGCGCCAAAGGATACGATTGAGCCTTCAACGATTCCAGGCACTCTTCCGCCAGCTCCGGCCGGTTGTAGTGAAGAACCACCACACCGACTCCGGATGTCCCGGGTTCACTTTTCACAACCGTCCCCCGAAACCGGGGCCCAATGAGGCGGTTCTAAAGATCCAAAAAATAATCATAACGACTTGGCAACACATCATAAAACATTCACATAAACCCGAAATACCGACTTGTCACGAGAAACGTTTTTTTAACCCGTCTCAAATCCTGAACCCCTCCCCAAACACACACCGCCCCCGCCGGTCGTCTCTTGACTTTCCGCTTTGCTTCTTTAGTGAAAACGGGTCTGTGAATCCCCTCACCCGCCTCCACATCCAGCTGCTCCGCCTGCAAAGCCGCGCCGCCGCCCCCCGCCGCTGGCACCAAGCCCGCGACCGCACCGAACTGCGCATCGACTACGGCTGCGACATCGTCCCCGGACGCGGACACATCCTCGGCGGCGGCCTCGTGAAAGTCCAGGACCTCCTCACCCGCTTCCCCTCCCGCCGCGACACCCCCAACCTCCTCTACCTCGTCAGCAGCGCCCTCCCCCACGACGCCGACCTCCAGATCCGCGCCTGCAAACGCGCCGGCGGCCTCTTCGTCCTCAACCAGAACGGCGTCGCCTACCCCGGCTGGCACGGCCCCGGCTGGGAACAGGCCAACCGCCCCATGCGCTTCGCCCATGAACAGGCCGACCACGTCGTCTACCAAAGCGCCTTCTGCCGACAGGGCGCCGAACGCTTCCTCGGCCCCCGCACCGGCCCCGCCTCCATCCTCCACAACCCCGTCGACACCGCCGTCTTCACCCCCGCCGACACCCCGCCCCCCGGCGGCCCCGTCCTCCTCCTCGCCGGCACCCACCAGTTCCAGTACCGCGTCGACACCGCCCTGGATACCCTCGCCGCCCTCCGCCCCCGCCTCCCCGGCGCCGCCCTCCTCCTCGCCGGACGCCACACCTGGGCCCCCGAATCCGATGCCCTCGCCCACATCCGGCAGCGCGCCCGCGACCTCAAGATCCAGGATGCCCTCACCCTCCTTCCCCCCTACCCACAGGCCGAGGCCCCCGCCCTCTTCCGCCGCGCCCACCTCCTCCTCCACACCAAATACAACGACCCCTGCCCCCGCCTCGTCGTCGAAGCCATGGCCTGCGGACTCCCCGTCATCCACTCCGCCTCCGGCGGCCTCCCCGAACTCATCCCCCCCGAAGCCGGTGCCTCCGTCCCCGCCCCCGCCGACTACGACCGCGATCACCCCCCCGCCCCCGACACCCTCGCCGCCGCCATTCTCGACCTCTGGCCCCGCCACCCCGCCGCCCGCGCCGCCGCCCGCGCCCACGCCGTCGAACACCTCGACCTCACCGCCTGGCTCGACACCCACCACACCCTCTTCCGCCAGCTCCTGACCGCCCCATGAGCCCCGCCGTCACCCTCCTCCTCCCCGTTTACAACAGCGCCGCCACCCTGCAGGAAACGCTCGACTCCCTCTGGGCTCAAACCTTCACCGACTTCGAACTCCTCGCCATCGACGACGGCTCCACCGACGCCACCCCCGACATCCTCGCCGCCCAGAACGATCCCCGCCTCCGCGTCCTCCGCAACCCGCAGCGCCTCAAACTCGCCGGTGCCCTCAACCGCGGCATCGCCGAAGCCCGCGCCCCCCTCATCGCCCGCATCGACGCCGATGACCTCGCCCGCCCCGAACGCCTCGCCGCCCAGGTCACCTTCATGCACCAACACCCCGGCCTCGCCCTCTGCGGCACCTGGACCCGGCACTTCGGCGACCGCGTCAAAGCCCGCGAAACCTATCCCGAAACCCACGACGCCCTCCGCGCCTTCGCCCTCTTCAACTGCCCCTTCGCCCACCCCACCGTCCTCTTCCGCACCGACCTCTTCCGCGAAAACAATCTCCACTACGACGGCGGCTACTATCCCACCGAAGACTACGAACTCTGGACCCGCCTCGTCCACCGCTTCCCCTGCGCCAACCTCCCCCGCGTCCTCCTCGACTACCGCGTCCACGCCCACAGCATGACCGGATCCGACTGGAGCAACATGGACGAACAGGCCCGCCGCATCATGCAAAACCAGTTCGCCGCCCTCGGCGTCCCCTGCACCGACACCCAAAGCCGCCTCAACCGCGACATCGGCATGGCCCGCGTCCCCCCCGACCAGCTCCCCGCCGCCCGCGACTGGCTCGAATTCCTCCACAACCACAACCAGACCCATCCCTACTGTCCCCCCGACGCCCTCCTCGCCCAGCTCCGCGAACGCTGGTTTCACGTCTGCATGAACGCCACCCGCGGGGGCCCCGCCGTCCACAAACACTTCCTCCACACCACCCTCTGGACTCCCACCAAGCCCCCCCTCTCCCAGCGCCTCCTCCTCCGCGCCTCCATCCTCAAAAGGGGGCGAGACCGGGACATTCCCGGTTGTTAATCACACACAGGAATCGATTCATAGATCGATTTTGAGAGCACCCCGAAGGCGGCGTCTCCGAATTCCTTGTCGTCCATGTAGCGGGTGACGATTTTGTCGTTCTCCGACATGCGCTGGATCATCAAATCCTCTATCATCTGCCGCAGTCCAAGCTGGAACTTGTCGAAGGGGTTCGCCTGGCGCAGCTTGACGATTTGATCGGTGTTCTTGGCTTTCTCCTGAATCTGTTCGAAGAACAGCCGGTCCTCTTCCGTGAATTCGGTCCCGAAACGGTCATTGAGCACCTTGATAATCTCCGACAGTGGCACTTTCTCGTCCTTGGCCTTGCCGGTGCCGACATCGGTGGGACTTTTCACGCCTTCGGGATCTCCCTCCCGCACCGTGATCTCTCCCGAGTAAATGCGTTGAAGACGGTAATACTGGAGCCCGATTTCGTCGCCGAGCTTCACCCGCTCCGTATCGCGGTCCAGCGGGAGATGGGGCAGCAGAAACCGCCCGAAGCTGTACAGCATTTCCAGCGCCGGATCGACGTAGGGCATGATCTGGCTCATGAAGGCGTAAATGCTGACATAGCCGCTGAGTTTTGCGCGGAACTCCGAGCGTTTTTCGTCATCCTCCATGGCCTTGAAGCGGTCCACGGCGGGCTGGAGATGCAACTGCATCCCGGCATGGTCTTTCGCGGTTTGACGCGCCAGCGGTTTGTAAAAAACCCGGGCAAAGGCTTCGACCTCGCTCCAATGATAGATCTGCGCGGTGTCCAGTTCGTGCTTCAGGGCCTCCAGGCGCTGCGGATCGGACTCCTCCTGCAGACTGGTCGCATCGTAGTAGGGCTTGAAGGCCCGGTAGATGTCTTCCGCCTCGTTGACAAAATCGAGCACGAAGGGATCCTCCTTGCCCGTTGTCATCCGGTTGAGCCGGGAGAGGGTTTGCACCGCCTGCACCCCGTCGAGCCGCTTGTCCACATACATCGCGCACAGCAATGGCTGGTCAAAACCGGTCTGATACTTGTTGGCCACCAGCAGCACCTGATAATCCGGCGACGCAAAACGGGCCGGGAGTTGTTTTTCGCTGATGGGAGACCCGGTGACGCAATCCGGGTTCATCCCCGGCTCCGTGAATTCCAGACCGGTCTCGGGATCTTTCACCGTTCCGCTGAAGGCCACCAGGGAGCGGACATCGTTGATGCCGTGCTCCTCAAAATAGCGGTCGAAGGCCTGCTTGTACCGCACCGCGTGCAGTCGCGACGAGGTGACGACCATCGCCTTGGCCTTCCCCCCCAGATGTCCCCGCACCTTGTGCCGGAAATGCTCCACCATCACCTCCGTCTTCTGCTCGATGTTGTGCGGATGCAGACTCATGAACTTGGCCAAAGCCCGCGCCGCCTTTTTCTTGGGCAAATCCGGGTCGTCCTCGACCGCCTTCACCAGACGGTAATAGGTGGCGTAGGTCGTATAGCGCTTCACCACATCGAGAATGAAGCGCTCCTCAATCGCCTGACGCATCGAATACAGATGGAACGCCTCCGGCAGACCACTCGCTCCCTTGCGCCCGAACAGTTCGAGGGTTTTTCCTTTCGGGGTCGCGGTGAAGGCGAAGAAGCTCAGATTCTTTTGACGCCCCCGGGATTCCATCACCTGGTTCAGCCTGTCCTCCCAGTCGGCCTCTTCATCGGCGGACTCTGTCCCGCTGTTGGCCCCCAGAATCGCCTTCAGCTCCCGGGCGGTCTCGCCGGTCTGACTCGAATGCGCCTCATCCACAATGATCGCGTAGTGTCGCTTGGCGATTTCGGCCTCCCAGGCCGCGGCCTGCGCGAGTTCCTCCCCGGACGGATCATCCACCCGCTCCGCACCCGCCGCGTGCAGCAGCCCCCGGAGCACGAAGGGAAACTTTTGCAGCGTGGTGATCACGATCTTGGTGCCGTCGATCAACGCCGCCGCCAGTTGTTTCGAATCCTGGTCAATGGCTTTCACCACCCCCTGCGCGTGCTCGATCTGGTATATGGCGTCCTGAAGCTGACGGTCCAGCACCTGACGGTCGGTGATCACCACCACGCAGTCGAAAATCTTCACGTTGTTCGGATCGTGCAGGCTGGCCAACCGATGGGACAGCCACGAAATGCTGTTGGTCTTTCCACTGCCGGCGGAATGCTGGATGAGGTAATTCGCGCCCGGGCCTTCATTCCGGGAAGTCGCCACCAATTTGCGCACCGCGTCGATCTGATGATAGCGCGGAAAAATCATGTTTTCGCGAACCGACAACCGGTGACCGCCCCGGCCATCCTCGATCTTCTCCTCTTTCTTTTCCAGAAAAAGGAAGTGACCCAGGATATCCAGAAAGCTCTCGAACTGGAGCACCTCCTCCCAGAAATATCCGGTGCGGTATCCGGAGGGATGCTGCGGATTCCCCTCGCCGCACTGGATCTGTCCCGGATGACTGCCCCGGTTGAACGGCAGAAAGAACGTCTTGTCCCCCGCCAGCCGCGTGGTCATGTGGATCTCGTCCGGATCCGCCGCAAAATGCACCAGCGCCCGCGTCTTGAACGCAAACAGCGGCGCGTTGGGATTGCGGTCCTCCCGGTACTGTTTCACCGCGTGCCGCCAGTTCTGGCCCGTCCCCGGATTCTTCAACTCAATCGTGGCCACCGGAAGACCGTTCACCGACAGGAGCATGTCCAGGGTGCGGTTGTCCCCCGGATGACAGGGAACCTGCCGGGTGACCGTCAGCCGGTTCTTGCCGTACTGCTCCAGCACCTCGTAGTTGGCGCCGTGGGCGGGTTTGAACATCGCCAGCCGGAACGTTTTCCCATAGAACTTGAACCCGTGCCGCAACACGTGCAGCGAACCCTTGGCGTCCAGCTCCTTGCAAAGCGTGGTGATCAGCATCTCTTCCAACCCGGCCCCGTGCAGCTTGACCATCTCCCCCCACAACTTGGGCTGTGAATCACGAAGAAACGCGAACACCCGCGCCGGAAACAACGCCCGATCCTTGTCCCATTCCGCGTTCGTGCCGGACACCCACCCGCCTTGTGTAAGCAGGATCTCCTCCACATACGATTCAAAAGCGGTTTCGGTGGTTTGGCTCATTCCGGGGGACTCCAGTCAAAGGCTATCAAGAGCAAGGATTCATCACAAGTTCCATACACCCCGATCAAAGAGGAAGAAACACAAAAAACGGTCAGTTCTTGGGATAACAGCACTCCTCCACCGTGAACGAGAGTCGAAAACCCGGAGCTCAACGACGGGCGTTCCGCCCGTTATTGTTGAATATCGTATGGCTAACAATGCATTTTCAACAATAAACGCCTTAAATCTTGTGCCGGTTAGGCTTTTCCGAGCGTCGGAAAAGGGTTCCCGCCCCGTTCCGAACATCGGAAAAGGCGTTTCAGTCCATCCGGACATCCAAAAAGAACCGGACCAAAACCCCGCTGCTTGCTCTTTGGCCTTGAGCAAGTTTTGACGCATTCCGGCACCTCTGTTCGGGCCGAAGGTCCGAGCCGATATCAGCCCGGTCCGGGCACGGGGACCGCGCAAGCGGAACCCGTGCCCGGGCCGGGTATTTGGGAAAAGGATGGGAATGCGGGCCGTAGGTCCGCACAGATCACCGGAGCCATGACGCACGGGTGATTTGCGCGGACTTTCAGCCCGCCTTGGATATGCGATACGAGGACCCCGCCCGTGGGGGGGGGGGGGGGGGGGGGGGGGGGGGGGGGGGG